>JAFZEX010000009.1 GCA_017560425.1 Alistipes sp. | reverse complement strand
TGAAAAGTGAAAAGTGAAAAGTGAAAAGTAAGGAATTTATTAATTACTAATTAAACTTGTGCGAAGCACACCGCACTTTTGACCTTTCACCTCTGACTTTTTACTTTTTATTACTCCTCTTCGTTATCCTCGTCACGATCTTTGCGCTTGGGCTTAGCATCGTAGCCCTCGACAACAATCACAAACTCGCCCTTGGGCTCGTGCTCCTTGAAGTGGGCGATAACCTCCTCGAGAGTGCCTCGCACGGTCTCTTCGAACTTCTTGGTAATCTCACGCACAACTGCCACACGGCGCTCCATGCCCATAACCTCGGCAAACTGCTCGAGACACTTGACAACACGGTATGGCGACTCGTAGAACACGAGTGTGCGCTCCTCCTCGGCAAGCTCCTGAATGCGCTTCATGCGCCCCTTCTTCTGGGGAAGGAAGCCCTCGAAGGCGAACTTATCGCATGGAAAGCCACTCTGCACCACGGCAGGGATAAGGGCAGTAGCGCCAGGCAGGGTCTCAACATCGATGCCCTCCTCGACACACTTGCGCACAAGCAGGAAGCCAGGGTCAGAGATACCTGGAGTGCCGGCATCAGAGACCAATGCCACGTTGCGTCCCGAGGCGATGCTCTCGGCAACACGTGCCACGGTAGCATGCTCGTTAAACTTATGGTGCGAGTGCATAGGCTTCTCGATACCCAAGTGGCGCAACAGGTGCGACGTTGTGCGGGTATCCTCAGCAAGGATAAAATCTACCTCCTTAAGCACGTTGATAGCACGTAGCGTAATATCTTCGAGGTTGCCAATAGGCGTGGGGACTACATATAGTTTTGCCATTGTTACGATAGTTTACGTTCGATTAGCGACACGATTAGCTTTGCACCCTCCGAGTCGGGGTTCCATGCGAAGTTCTCGACGATGTAAATCATACACTCATCGAGGCTCGCAAAGCTGTTGAGCGCATCTATTGTTGCGTTATACTGCGCCTCGTCACCCGCAAAGAGGTCACGAAGCATGATAAACTTGTCGTTGATGCCTATCGCCTTGCGCAAATCCGCAATCTTCGACATAGGTGGCGTTGGCACAATCTCGTTATGCGACACGTCGCCGAGCACCTTGCGACCACTACCCAACACATCGGCTACTCGCTGAGGCTCCACGCTCTGTGGCTGTGGTGCGGGCTGAGGTGTAGGCTGAGGTGTAGGCGCTACGCTTGGCGTAGGTGCAACGGGCGCTGGTGCAGGCTCTGCCTTAGGCTCAGGCGTTGGGGGTGCAACGGGTGTTGTGGGGGTGTTGTAGAGCGAAATCATCTTGCGGCTCGACTTCTGACGCACGGGAATATCCTCGATGTCGAACAAGCCACCACCTCGCGCCACCTTTGGCTCGGGGGCGGGCTCGGACTGTGGTTCAACTGTGGGCTCAGGCTCTGGGGCAACCATCTCCTCAGCAACAGGAGCTGGCTCAGGAGTAGACTCCACCTCAGCAACCGCCTGAGGCTTCTCCTCGTCGCTTAGTCCGAGCAGAGCATCAATATCGAGCGCATCGTCGAAGTCGGCAAGAGGGTCGTGCACCGATGCTGCCTCAGACACCTTCTCCTCCACAGGCTCGCTCACAGCAACAGACTCTGCCACCACCTCGGGCTCAGACTCAGGCTCGTGCTCAGGCTCGATGATGGGCAGTTGCTCGGGGTCGTCGGCCTGCTTGTCGGCAGCCTCCACCTCACCCTCGGCATCGCTTAGGTCGAGTAGTGCGTCGTAGAGCCTGCGTAGCTCGTCGAGTGCCAAGTCACGCTCGATGCGTGGCACGCCACCCTGCTTTGTCCAACCATTCACCAATGTCGCCAAACGAGCGACTCTCTGCTCAATATTTTTCACTCTCATTGCTTAGACGATTATACGTGTATATATAACGTATCAAAGGTAGTAAAAAAATGCGAATAGTGCAAAAATATTTTTGGTTAATGAACAATGTGATTAGGAAAGGTAGGGAGTTTAGAGAGTTTAAGGAGTTTAAGGAGTTTAAGGAGTTTAGGGAGGGCGCTATCAGCAGTTATTAATTAGTAGAGGATTAAGACCAATAGGACCTTTAGGACATTTGTCCGTGACCATCTTAATGGTCCTAAGGTCCTAAGGTCTCAAGGTCCTCAAGCCTCATCGAGCTTTAGCGCAAGGATAGGGAGCTTAGGGAGTTTAAGGAGTTT
>JAFZEX010000008.1 GCA_017560425.1 Alistipes sp. | reverse complement strand
CACATCATTTGGGAGACGGGAGCATTTATCAAAATGACATCTGACATCGACGCCGAAATAACGCCGAAAAAAATGATAAAATAAGTATGATTGGTGATAAGTTGGTTTTATCATAAAAAAAGCAAAGGTGCTCAAAATGAGCACCTTTGATAACTTATGATAATCAATGATATACGGCGTTTACTTTCCGATGCAGAATTTGGAGAAGATGGATTGGAGGATGTCGTCGGAGGTGATGTCGCCGGTGATTTCGCCGAGGTGGTGGATTATGCGGCGGATGTCCTCGGAGATGAGATCGCCCGATAGGTTTAGGTCGAGGGCGTGCTGTGCGTCGCTGAGTGCCTCGTGTGCTAAGGTTAGTGCCTCGTAGTGGCGCATGTTGGAAACAACAACGTTGCATGAGTCGATAGAGGCTGTATCGACAACAGAGCGCATGCGCTCTCTAAGCTTATCTATGCCCATGTCCCTCTTTGCTGAGATGTGCAAAACATCGTCGTTGCACTCAGCAGGTTGTGTCTGATCGATCTTGTTAATAACACGTATATATGTCTGAGGGGTTGCCTCGGTGGGGTAGTTGCTAAAGTCGGGGTTGTCTGCCGTTGTGATGTGAAGCACGATATGGGCCTTGTTAATAGCTCGATATGTGCGCTCTATGCCCATCTGCTCGAGTATGTTATCTGTGGTGCGAAGGCCTGCAGTATCGACAAAGCGGAAGCATATGCCGTCGATGACGGTGGTTGCCTCGATGGTGTCACGGGTGGTACCGGCAATGTCGGATACCATGGCGCAGTCGTCGCCAACAAGGCGATTAAGGAGTGTGCTCTTGCCTACGTTTGGTTCGCCGATAATTGCCACATTAACACCGTTTTTGATGGCGTTTCCTAATGTGAAAGATGAACACAAATAGTTGATCTGTTGCTCTACCTTATCAAGGATGTTTTTTAGTTCGCTGCGGTCAGCAAACTCCACATCTTCCTCCGAGAAATCGAGCTCGAGCTCGAGGAGTGAGCATAGGCGCAGCAGCTCGTCACGAAGTGAGTTTAGGCGAGTAGAGTAGTCGCCACGCATCTGTGTCGATGCGATGTTGTGTGACCACTGTGAGTCGGAGGCGATAACATCGGCAACAGCCTCGGCACGGCTAAGGTCCATCTTGCCATTGAGGAATGCACGACGAGTAAATTCGCCCGCAGTAGCCATGCGTGCACCATGCTCGATGGCCAACTTTAGCACAGTGTTTACAATATGTCGTGAGCCATGAAGCGATATCTCTACGCTATTCTCGCCTGTGTATGAGTGTGGAGCACGGAACAATGCTACAACAACATCGTCGATGGTGTTCTCGGCAGTATCGACAATGCGACCATAGTGTAGCGTATAGCCCTTAGCGCTTGATAGTGGCTTGCGACCACGAAACATCTTGTCGGCAATATCAATAGCATTGTTGCCGCTTAGGCGTACCACCATAACAGCGCCGCCCTCGGCAGTAGCGGGGGCGACGATGGTGGTTGTAGTATCAAGAATATCGTAATTCATAGTTATTTAGATACACGTAGCTTCTGTCCAAGTTTAAGCGCATCGGGGTTTTCGAGCTTATTCCACTCGACGAGCTGCTTAACATTGGTGTTGTACTTAATGGCTATTGCGCCAAGCGTATCTCCCTCGACCACGGTGTGGTACTTGGTTGTTGAGCCTGTCTTGGTTGTGGTTGTTGTGCTCTTTGTTGTTGTGGTGGCTGACACACGCAACTTCTGACCAATGCTTAACGCATCAGGGTTTTCGAGCTTATTCCACTCGATAAGCTGCTTTGTTGTAACATTATACTTTTTAGCAATAGCACCCAAAGTTTCGCCCGCCTCTACGGTGTGATACTTAGCTGCTGCTGTTGATGACTTAGTTGTGGTTGTGGTGCTCTTCTGCATCTGTGGCACCTCCTTACGCTTCTTCTCAAGGTTGGCATGAATGACATACTCCTTAAGATACATAGAGTCTTTGGCGTGTATCTCCTTCTCGTGCTCGAGATATTCGCAGATGCACTCAACAGGGAGCGTCAAGGCGTATTTCTTAGATGTTGCAGGGATAATCTGCATTAGGTATTGAGGGTTGAGCATCTTGAGAAGATCGAGCGAGATGTTGATGGTCGAAGATATCTGCTGAAGATGCATAGGACGGTCGATCATGATTGTGTCCACGGCGATGGGCATTGGCGGTGCTGGTACCTCTACGCCGTGCGCTTTGTGATAGGCAAAAGCATATGTTGCACCCATGTAGAATGGTACATACTTGCGGGTCTCCTCGGGGAGATATTCGTATACATCCCAAAACGAACCCTTGTAGCTCTTTGGGTTGCCGCCTGCACGCACAATAGCCTTATTTACATTACCTGGGCCTGTGTTATATGAAGCAAGTGTTAAGGTCCAATCGTTGTACATTGGGTACACTGTCTTGAAAAGACGGCAGGCCGCCTGTGTTGATAGGCGTGGGTCGCAACGCTCGTCTACGAGTGAGTTTATCTCCAAACCAAACTCCTTGCCTGTTGATGGCATAAACTGCCAAATGCCTCGTGCGCCAGCCTTAGATGTGGCGATAGGGTTAAGGCCCGACTCGATTACTGCGAGAGTGCGTAGCTCGATAGGTAGTCCTGCACGAATTAGCTCCTCCTCGATCATTGGAAAGTAGAAGTAGGCGAGGCTCATCACCTTGGCATAGCTTGGGTGTGTGAAGCGCTCGATAGCCTCCTTCACCTCCCAATTGTACTCCAATGGAATAGGTGACATGAGGGCCTCAAGTCGTGCTATATATATCGAGTCTATGTTTGTGGTATTTAGTTCGTTAGAAATTCGCTTTGTGGTAGCGAGGTAGTTGTTGAAATAGTTGTCGTATGCCTCCATGGTGCTTGATGTCTTCCATAGTGCAAGCACAGAGTCGAGCTGCTGAGGCGTGTTTTGACGTGTTGGCTTTAGTGTTGAGCCATCTACTTGCGTTGCATTCTCTTCGATAACTTCATCGCCGTTGATGATGCTCTTCGATGTCTTTGGAGCCTCTACGGTCTTTGTGCTATCGCTCTGCTCGTTGGCCTCGGCGGCTGTTTGGTGACGCTGTCTGCGTCGTGGGTCTGTGTTGTTGGCTGATGCTTCGGTTGCGCTTAGAGTGGTAATTGCAAGAAGCAGAGTCGCAACAATCGGTTTGAGTATAGTAGTTTTCATAATAACTAGAATTTCACGCTGAGGTTTACTCCAAACGTAGGCTTCGATAGCACTGACGTTGTGCCAAAATATGGCTCGAGGTCCATTGCCAAGTCGTCCGAAATATCGAAGTCCTTGAGGTGTGCATCTACGTGTGCATCGATGATTTGGAGAATATAAACACCCGCCGTAAGCAAGATACACATATCTCGATTTCGACGATAGCTATCCTTGAGGTTTTTGAGGAATGTCGAAGAGTATGCTCCTCGGAACTCGTCGGGAGAGCCTTGTGGATACTTAAGAGGGTCTTTCTCGTAATCGACACGTAGCGCATAGGCGGTCTTAAAGCGCTGATAACCACGGTTGTTCCAGTCGATGGTGTAGATTGTTGATGCCATGCCGCCAATAACAATCGGAACACGCCAATAGCTCTTGTTGTATATCTGACCAGCACCTGGGCATATTGCCGATAGGGTAGTTGCCTTCTTGACTGACGACACCTCGTTTGTCGAGTAGTTTACCGCTGCATCACCAATGAAGTAGATGTATGATGCGATGGCGAGGCCTGCATATATCTGCTGCATGGTGTTGTGTCTGATCATCTTTGTCTGCAATGCGTCGAGCTCAGGCGTACGCATATATCCGTGATCAATGAGGTATTGATCATACTCCGCCTTTAGAGGCTTGTATTTTTTGTGTTCGAGAGCAAATAGTGTGGTTGTTCCGGCTACTGTGGGGTACAATATGCCGAGCTTCCAATACTGCTTGTTGTAGATCTGTCCGAAGCCAGGCAACGGTAGTGACAACCAGCACATGCGTGAAAGCGACATTGAGTCGCTGATGAATGGTGTGCGCTCTGTGCCATTTTTGTTTATGCGAATGCGTCGTCCGTCGGGTGCGATGCTGTCGCCCTTGCTCAAAATGGCTGAGTCACGATGAAGACGAGCTGCAACAACCTTGCGCACAGAGTCTTTTGCTGCTGCGCTATAACCTCTGTAGCGAGGGTCGCTGATTGCGCCTAATGAGTCGAGAATGTGAACGTATGCCGAATCACGTCGTGCTATGGCACGCTGCTGCTCACGCTTAAGCGCAGCAGAGTCGATGGGCACAAGGCCACCCTGATTAATCTGTCGGATATTGCCTCGTTGGCTCAGGCGGTTGTACTCCTGGGCATAGCTATCGGTGGTAGCAAACATGAGGCTTGCTACGATAATTGCAATGGCTGATATGACTCGTTGTATCTTCATTATACTCTATAACGCACTCAAGTATCGATTTATTTTATACTTGCTAAGCGCTTGATTATGCGGTCAATCTCGTTGTCGTTGGCGCACTCGATAGTGATCTTGCAGCTACCGCTCTTTGTGCGCTTAATTGATATGTTGTCGTTGAAGATGCGCTCGAGCTCATCAACAAGGTGTGAGTATGTCTCGGGATACTCCTCGTCGTCGGCAGATGTGCCTGCCTTGGGAGCCTCATTTATCTTGCGGGCAAGAAGCTCCATCTGGCGTACAGATAGCGACTTCTTGATGCACTTCTTGAGAGCCTTGATCTGATCCTCCTCGCTAAGTGCAGCTATTGCCTTGGCATGGCCCATGGTGATAATGCCTTCCTTTAGTGCAAGCTGTACCTCTGATGGGAGCGATAGAAGGCGCATGTAGTTAGATACTGTCGAGCGCTTCTTGCCGAGCTTCTCTGCCATAGCCTCCTGCGTAAGTCCGCACTCATCTATGAGGCGTTGCATGCCGAGCGCAATCTCGATAGAGTTGAGATCCTGACGCTGGATATTCTCAACCAAAGCCATGGCGTGGAGATTCTCATCATCAACCTCACGAATGTAGGCTGGGAGTGTCTCAAGACCTGCACGCTGCGAAGCACGCCAACGACGCTCACCGCTGATGATTGTATACTTACCATCGGCACGACGCTTAAGTGTGATTGGCTGAATTACGCCAAGCTGTGCTATTGACTGCGAAAGCTCCTCGAGCGACTCCTCGTTAAACTCGGTACGTGGCTGAAGGGGATTAGGCTCAATGTCAGCAATGGCAACCTCTGCCATCTCTGTCATGGGCTTCGATTGCTGTGCTGGGTTTAGGTCGCCAAATATTGCGTCGAGGCCACGTCCCAGGCCTCGCTTATTCTGTGTCTTTGCCATAGTGGATTACTTTTTACGGTTGCGCTTCAAAAACTCTCGTGCAAGGTTAAGGTAGTTTACCGATCCTGTTGCTGCTGCGTCGTAGAGCATCACGGGCTTGCCGTGTGATGGTGCCTCGCCAAGACGTATGTTGCGCTGAATGATTGTTTCGTATGCCATGTCGCCAAAGTGGTCACGCACCTCGCTCACAACCTGGTTGTTTAGGCGGTTGCGCATATACATCGTAAGCACAAAGCCCTCGATCTGAAGCTCGGGGTTTAGGCGACCCTTAACCATCTTGATGGTGTTTAGTAGCTTGCTAAGTCCCTCGAGGGCGAGATACTCACACTGCACGGGAACAAGAACCGAGTCGGCGGCTGTGAGGATATTCACGGTTGTGAAGCCGAGCGATGGCGAGCAGTCGATGAAGATATAGTCGTAGCTATCACGAACGCTATCTACGATTCGCTTCATTATGTGGTGGGCATTGTCCATCGATGGTAGCTCGGTGTCGGCTGCCACAAGGTTGATTGATGATGGTAGTAGCCATAGTTTTTTTACATCTTCGCAGTGCTGGATAACCTCCTCGGCACGTTTCTCGCCCACGATGCACTCGTAGATGCCGTCAAGGTTGATGTCGAAGCCGAGGCCCGATGTGGCATTTGCCTGTGGGTCGGCATCGATCAACAACACCTTTTTACCAAGTAGGGCAACCGATGCTGCGAGGTTGATGGCAGTAGTGGTTTTTCCTACGCCTCCTTTTTGGTTTGCTAAAGCAATAACTTTTGCCATATTATCTCTTTGACTCTTTTCGTGCTAAATATATATCGTGCAAATTTAATAAATTTCTGCGAAATTGCGATGATAATATAGATAAAAAAGCTATCTTTGTTTGATTTTTGTCCACTATTAGACAATCATAAATGATTGTAGGTGTAAAATTAGAACAATGATTATGAGGAAAATAGTTGTCGTAGCACGTGATATTATTGCCGTTGCAGTCATCGGAATTGCTGCAAATCTGCTTTCGTCGGCATTAATGCCACTCTTTCAAATCATCGATAACGAGATTCGATTTACTGCAAGCTATGTGCTAACCATGTCGCTCATGCTCGCTGGTGTTTGTCTCTACAATCGCTTTGTGGCGCATGGCAAGGAGCGAATTATGGTGCGCTTTGCGGGCTTCAATCCGGCAACACTCCTTTGGGGCTTGCTGCTTATTGTAGTGTTGTCGGTGCTTATTGCACCACTCATGCGCCTACTTCCCGAGGTTAAAACGAATGTGCCCACGGGACTTATCAGTATGTTGTGTGTTGTGATCCTTGCTCCAATATTCGAGGAGGTGCTGTTTCGTGGTGAGATATTCTCGGTCTTCTCGGCTACGCTCTCGCCACTGTTCTCTGCACTTGCCTCGGCACTCTTGTTTGGTGTGATGCATGGCAATGTTGCCGTTGCTTTGGAGGCATTTTTGGTTGGCATTGTGCTTAGCTACATCTATATTTTGAAAGGCTCGATATTTGCACCTATCTTGTTGCATATCATGAATAATATCGTCGCCTATGTGATGATGACCTTTAAGTACCAGGAGCGTACGATTGAGGATTTTATCGGCGACCTACCTATATTCTCCACTATATATATTGTGTCGGCCGTTGTGGTTTTGTTGGGGGCAATACATGTGGGATATATCTTTATTAAAGCGCATAGAGTTATTGCCCAAGGTGGCAAGCTTGTCGATGTTTCGAGAGGTAAACGTGGAGATGATAACAAGGAATAATAAAAGGTGCTAACACACACGGTTAGCACCTTTTATCTTTAGTTAAAGCTTAGATTAGAGCATAGCCTCGATCTTAGCCTTTAGCTGCTCCTTAGTAGCTGCACCTACGTGCTTGTCTACCTGCTTGCCGTCCTTAAGGAAAACGATTGTAGGAACGTTGCGAATCATGAACTGAGCAGCAACATCGTCGCCCTCCTCAACATCGCACTTGCCGATAAGCACCTTGCCATCGTACTCCTCAGCGAGCTCGTCGATGATAGGAGCTACCATGCGGCAAGGACCGCACCATGTTGCCCAGAAATCGATAACTGTAGGAAGGCCCTGAGCCTTGATCTCCTCAAAATTCTCATTGTTAATCTTCAATGCCATAATTGTAAGGTTTTAAATGTTTATAAAATAGTTGATGTCGTTACTGTCCAAAAAGTTGATAAACTCGGCGGATGGTGCCACTCGATACTTCTTTGAGCTGAGCTTGATCTTCACATCCTCCTTGTGATCAATAATAATAAATTGTAGTGTCGCCTTGCCACTATTCGCTGCCGCCTGCTCGAGTATCATGTTTGTAAACGATGGACATACCTCGTTGATGTCTAGCTCGATACGAATATTTGTGATGCCATCGGCAATGTCGGCAAGATGCTGAATAGAGAGTATCTTATACTCCAGCTCCTCGGGCTGGCGGTAGGGTCGCACCTGCACACGTCCACGGATAAACAAGAAGTTGTTTATCTGAATAAGCGAGCTAAAGCGCTCATAGTCCTTGCTATAGAGCATAAACTCGTGCTCGGTGTTATAATCCTCGAGCACAAATCGTGCATAAGGGCGTCCATCTTTTGTGGCAAGCGGCGTTACGCTCGTCACAACACCCGCCAAGGCAACCTCGGTGTCCTTGAGTGGGTTGAGATCCTGGAGTGACATGAGGTCGTGCTGGCATGCTCGGCGCAAGATGAAGCCAAACCTATCGAGAGGGTGCGACGACATGTATAGTCCGATCACCTCACGCTCCTTATTTAATATAGTTAGCGGATTCCAATCTTCAACCTGGGGCACACGTGGTGGCTGGATGTTGCCGCCCATAGATGTGTCCATGGCAAATAGGCTCTGCTGCGAGTTCTGCTTCTCCTGCTGCATACGCTGACCATAGCGAATGAGCGACTCGATATACTGCACGCCCGACGCATCCTCGGCAAAGAAGCGAGAGCGGTTAAAGTCGATAAGCGAGTCGAAGCCACCAGCATAGGCGATGCTCTCCAAGCACTTGCGGTTTACCACCGAGAAGTTTACACGCTCCATGAAGTTGTAGATGTCCTTGTAAGGGCCATTCTCCTGACGCTCACGGATTATCGACTCTGAGGCTGCCTCGCCAACACCCTTGATTGCTGCCAAGCCAAAGCGAATGTCACCCTGCTTGTTTGTTGAGAACTTGAGCAATGACTCGTTGATGTCGGGGCCCAATACCGAGATACCCATGTTCTTGCACTCGGTCATGTAGGCTGTAACCTGCTTAATATCATTGAGGTTACGACTGAGTACCGTTGCCATATACTCAGAAGGGTAGTGCGCCTTGATATATGCTGTTTGGTATGCTACCCACGAGTAGCATGTGGCGTGCGACTTGTTGAAGGCGTACGATGCAAACTTCTCCCAGTCAGCCCAAATCTTCTCGAGCACCTTTTCGTCATGACCATTCGACTTACCGCCAGCGATAAACTTGGGCTTGAGCTCGTCAAGCTTCGACTTAATCTTCTTACCCATCGCCTTACGCAGAGTATCAGACTCGCCTCGGGTAAAGTTGCCGAGTAGGCGAGAGAGGAGCATGACCTGCTCCTGATATACGGTAATGCCATAGGTGTCCTTCAAGTAGCGCTCCATGATAGGAATATCGTACTCAATAGGCTTACGGCCGTGCTTGCGGTCGATAAAATCAGGAATATAATCCATCGGACCTGGACGATACAATGCGTTCATCGCAATGAGATCCTCGAAGGTAGATGGCTGAAGCTCACGGAGATACTTCTGCATGCCTGGTGACTCAAACTGGAATGTTCCGATGGTTCCGCCCTTGCAGTATAGATCGTAAGTCTTCTTATCGTCGATAGGTATTGTGTCGGGGTCGATGACTACGCCGTGTGTAATACGTACATTCTCAACGGCATCCTTGATAATTGACAAGGTCTTCAAACCAAGGAAGTCCATCTTGATGAGTCCGGTATCCTCAATCACTGAACCCTCATACTGCGTAACGAGCATATTCTCGCCCGTCTCCTTATCGACGGCGGTGCTCACAGGTACCCAATCGGTGATGTCGTCACGGCAAATGATTGTGCCACAAGCATGTACGCCCGTGCCACGAACATTACCCTCAAGCATCTTAGCATACTTAATCGTGTCGTGCATGATTGGGTCTGACGACTCCTCGGCAGCCTTAAGCTCTGGAACTGCCATGATGGCATTCTTGAGGTTGATCTTGAGCTGCTTATCCTTGTCGTTAGGGTCGGTGATGCGGTCGGGAACCCACTTGCAAAGCTGGTTGGCTTGTGCCAAAGGAAGCTTCTGTACACGTGCAACATCCTTAAGCGCCATCTTTGTAGCCATGGTGCCATAGGTGATGATGTGTGCCACCTTCTCCTTGCCATATTTCTGTGTTACCCAGTTGAGCACACGTCCACGACCATCATCATCAAAGTCGATATCGATATCGGGCAACGAGATACGGTCGGGGTTAAGGAAACGCTCGAACAGAAGGTCGTACTTGATAGGGTCGATCTGCGTGATACCGAGGCAGTAAGCCACGGCAGAGCCCGCAGCAGAGCCACGGCCAGGACCTACCGATACGTCGAGCTCCTCACGTGCGGCACGAATGAAGTCCTGCACGATAAGGAAGTAGCCAGGGAAACCCATGGTCTTCATGATGTGAAGCTCGAACTTAAGGCGTGTTTCGGTCTCCTCGTCAAGTATCTCACCATAGCGCTTATGTGCGCCGTCCATGGCGAGTTTTGCGAGGTAGTCTGCCTCAAGCTTTATTCGATATAACTTGTCGTAACCTCCAAGTTTTTCAATCTTTTTCTTTGCGTCGTCATCCGACATCACGACATTGCCGTTCTCGTCCTGAGTAAACTCGTCAAAAATATCTTTCTCGCTATATTTCTGGCGATAGCCCTCCTCGGTGCCAAACTCCTCGGGAATGGCAAACGTAGGCATGATTGGCGAGTGGTCGATAGAGTAGCTCTCGACCTTGTTGCACACCTCCACGGTGTTGTCCAACGACTCGGGGACAAAGTCAAAGATGGCATTCATCTCTGCTGTGGTCTTCATCCACTCCTGCTTCGAGTAGAGCATACGGCGTGGGTCGTCGAGGTCTTTGGCTGTACCAAGACAGATAAGGCGGTCATGAGCCTCGGCGTGCTCCTCATCAACAAAGTGTACATCGTTGGTGCACACTAGCTTAACGCCATGCTTATGCGAATAATCTATGAGGAAGTCATTGACACGCTCCTGCTCAACCCATGTCTCGTGGTTGGCACGCTCAACGGTAGCCTTATGTAGCTGAAGCTCAAGGTAGTAGTCGTCGCCAAATATCGAGCGATGCCACTCGATGGCTGCCGCAGCATCGTCGAAACGGCCGCTGCGAATAAGGCGTGGGATTTCGCCACCAAGACATGCCGAGCAGCAAATCAAGCCCTCGTGATACTTCTCCAACTCGACACGATCGGTACGAGGACGCATGTAGAAGCCCTCGGTATAAGCCTTTGATACGATCTTGATTAGGTTCTTGTAGCCCTGCATGTTCTTAGCAAGGAGAATGAGGTGGTAACCACCCTGATCCTCTTTGCCCTCCTTGTTGTGGAGTCGGCGGTGTGCCACATATACCTCGCAGCCGATGATGCCCTTGAAGTCCTGCTTTGGTGTTTTGTCCAAGTCGGCACGTGCCTTAGCAAGGGCGGCTGAACTGTCCTCGCCCATCTCCTCTGCCGAAGCTGTGCCATTCTCGAGGCGATCAATGAGTCCTTGTAGCGCCTTAATCTTATCCTTGCGTGCGCCGTTCTTCTTCTTTACATAGTTGAAAAACTCCTTGACACCAAACATGTTGCCATGGTCGGTGAGGGCAATGCCTGGCATGCCGTCATCGATGGCCTTATCGACAAGCTTTGTGATGCTTGCCTGACCGTCGAGCAACGAGTATTGGCTATGTACGTGTAAGTGTACGAATGGGCGCATGGCAGAATATTTGCTTTGTTAAATTAATCGTACAAATATAACGATAATTTTTTATAAAAAATTAGTCTTTGAATGACTATTTTTAAGAAAAAATGTATTACCTTTACACAAAACCTGATACTATGACTACAACTTCAACATCATCAGAGAGTTTGGTTCTCGTTCAGGCTTTCGATAACCCTATGATGGCAGAGATCTCAAAGTCGATTTTGGATTGTGCCGGAATATTTTGTGTGCTTCATGGCGAGTATCTCTCGTCGGTCTACTCTATTGGCGCCTTCCCCACACGCCTAATGGTGCGACCCGAAGACTATGATGAGGCTCGCAGGCTGCTGGGGGAGAGATAGCTTAGGGAAAAATCTCTTTACATACCGAGGCACTTGCGCCAAATATGCCACGATGCGATAGCTTGTGTTTGTAGCATGAGCATACCGCCCATTGTCGTTGCGCCACGCTCCTCGGCAAGCTTAATAAGCTTTGTCTCGGCTGGGTTGTAGACGAGGTCGAAAATGCGGTGGCTGGGGTTTATGTGCTCGTAGCTAAGCTTAGGGCAGCTCTCCACATCGGGCGACATGCCAAGTGGGGTGGTGTTAATGATTACGGTGTATGATGAAAGAATTTCTGGCGTTAGCTCCTCATAGGTAATGTCGCCACGGCCCTTCTCACGAGATACAACCAGGTGGATTACGCCATATTTGCGCAAAATGTACTGCACGGCCTTTGATGCGCCGCCTGTTCCAAGTACGAGAGCTTTATGCTCGGGGGTAACATCGAGCCAGTGGAGCGAAGCCTCTACACCCGCAATGTCGGTGTTGTGACCAATTAGCTTGCCATCTTTGATTTCCACACAATTAACTGCGCCCACCTCACGTGCTGCATCATCAAGCGAGTCGAGGTAAGGAATGATCGACTCCTTGTATGGAATAGTGACATTGAAGCCATCAAGAGGTGTAGATTTTAAGACCTCTTTAATATCCTCGATTTTCTCAATCTCGAGTAGCTGGTAGTCGGCATCTATCTCCTCAATCTTGAATTTCGAGTTGAAGAAGTTTGCCGAGAATGAGTGTCCGAGCTTTTTACCTATTAACGCAAAGTGTCGCATGGCTCAATAATCTCGATATCGTTGCTATTTGTTGTCTTCTCCTCGATGGGTGCTACAACCTCAGTTGTTGAGCTTGCTACCTCCTCGGTGCTCTCCTCGCCAC
Source organism: Alistipes sp. (assembly GCA_017560425.1). Classification (GTDB taxonomy): domain Bacteria; phylum Bacteroidota; class Bacteroidia; order Bacteroidales; family Rikenellaceae; genus Alistipes. The sequence goes on along the minus strand of JAFZEX010000008.1, from coordinate 23,097 downwards.
TGCCAAATAGCCATAGTGCCAATGCTGTAAAGCCGATGAGCATTAGGGTGAAGAGCGATGCTAATAGGTTGAAATACTTGTCGATAAAGACCTTGATGGGTGCTCCAAATTTCCATATAAGACCACCAATAAGGAAGAAACGCAAGCCACGTGATACGATCGATGCTATGACGAACATCAAGAAATTGATGTCGAACATGCCGCCCGCAATGGTGAATAGCTTAAATGGTAGTGGTGTGAAACCAGCGGTAAATACAATCCAAAAGTTGTACTTGTCGTATAGGTTACCCACATTGTTGAAACTCTCGACAGAGAATACATGGTCGTAGAAGAAGGTAGCCACGCCAGTAGGCTCGCCATCAGGGGCGATCCATAAGAAGTGACCAATTGCATAGCCGAGCATTGCACCCAAGATTGAGCCCACAAGGCACAAAGATGCAAAGTGAAACGACTTTTTTGTTGCGCCCAAGCAGAGGGCTATAAGCAAAATATCGGGTGGTAGTGGAAACCAGCTTGCCTCAAAGAGGGCGATAACAAATAGAGCGATCCAGCCCCAACGGCTTCCACTCCATGAAAGTACCCAGTCGTATAGTTTTTTTACCATAATTCCATTAGTTATTTTTTTTCGTGCGGCAAATTTACGACATTTATTCAAAACTGCAAATTATGCCGCCGCCAATAACTAAATTATTACGATAAAATACAAGAGGTTGGCCTATGGCTGGTGCCCAAGCCGGATCGTCGCACGTTACGCAGTAACCATCGTTGTGGTGTTCAACCTTCACGTGGCGTTCGGGGTTGCGGCCAATGCCACGAATCATTATTGTGATGTCGTCGGCTGAAAGTAGTTCCTCGGGGTTGGTTATGCGACACTCGCGAATATAAAGTTTTTGTTTATATAACTCGCTATTATCTCCGACAATCAGTCTGTTATTAATTGCGTCAAGCCCTACAACTCGCATTCCTTCGGGTATGCCCACGCCACGACGCTGACCAATGGTATAGCGGGCAATGCCATTGTGCTGTCCGACGATTTCTGAAGAGCTGTTTACTATGTCACCCGATAGAAGAGTGATGCCCTGCGAGCTGAGAAATTCGGTGTAGTGCCTACCATTGAGAAAGCATATTCCCATGCTCTCCTTCTTGTTTGCGAAGTTCTCACGAATGTCGCTTTTGAGTACTTGGCGCATTGGTGTGAGCATGCGACGAAGCGTCTCTTCGTCCACGCCCCAAAGGTAGTAGGATTGGTCTTTGCTGCTGTCGAGAGCTCGTGCGATGTAGAGGTGATTGTTGCTTTCGACAATGTCGAGATAGTGCCCCGTGGCAATGTGGTAGATGCCAAGCGAGTCGGCAACTTCGCATAGTATAGGCCACTTAATGCGAGTGTTGCATAGCGTGCATGGCGCTGGTGTAGAGCCATTTGCATAGCTCGATGTGAAGTAGTCGATAATATCTCGCTTAAAGCGCTCGGTAGCATCGTATGCTTGCCACTCTATGCCTATCTCTTGAGCTTTGGTCTTGGCTGTTTCGAGGAGCTTAGGGTCGTTAGTGGTGTTGATGGTGAGTGCTACGACACGATAGCCCTCGTTGTGAAGGTGTTGTGCTGCGGTGCAGCTATCTATGCCGCCACTAAATCCTAAAACTACGCTCTTATCCATGCCTATGGGCAAAATTATTACTCTTTGTGCTCGAAATAATCGGGCTTATGCTCTTTGATATAATCAACAATCTCGTTTAGTCCCTCGCTAAACTTTGCGAAATCCTCCTTGTAGAGGTGCATCTTGTTGCGGGTATAGCTCACGCTGCCGTCGTTGTTCTGCAACTTGCGAGATTCGGTGATTGTGATAAAATAGTCGTCGCCACGTGTTGCCTTAACGTCGAAGAAGTAGGTGCGCTTGCCAGCACGAACAACCTTCGAGTAGATCTGCTCCTCGCTATCCTCGTGCTCATAACGACGATGATTATCGTATGCCATAGTTATTTAAGTTTGGTTAGTAGTTTTGTTAAACGAAGATAGTGATTATTTCCTAATTGGCAAAATATTTCGACTCTAATTCTAATGCGCTGTTAGCGTTTGGTGCATCAGCTCCTCGTCGTTGGCAATAGCGATGGCTTGCCCAAGTGTGTTGTCGAAGTCGATACTATATATATAATAGCGTGCGTCGCTTCCGTATAGGTGCTCGGCAATTAGTGACTTAAGCATGGTTGCGATAAATCGATTGTCGATGTCGGTGAGTTCCGCTTCGCCAATGTATCTATTGAAGATGTTTAATAACTTATTATCGAGTGTGTAATCTTTGCTAAAATCCTCAATAGTATGGTGTTCCCTCTTTAGTATGTCGATATTTGTAGTGTCTAAATAGTCGATTATGGCGTGCTCAAACATTGCTGAGTTGTGTGCCTCGACGATGGCTTGTGATAGAGTAATGCTGTCGGGTGCAATGTAGATGTCGGGGGTTATGCCACCTCCGCCATATACTTTGCGACCGCTGTGCAATGTGTAAAATGTTACGTCGTTGTCGTGTTGTATCGAGTCGGGATGCATATATCGTGCTTCATCTTTTCTGTACTCTTCGCCCTTGCCCATTTCGTATGGTCGTTGAATAATGCGACCCGAAGGAGTCTTGGCACGTGCAATGGTGAGGATGAGTCCCGAGCCATCTTTGAGGTCATAGATTCGCTGCACGAGTGCCTTGCCAAAGCTTGTGCGACCAACAAGAACTCCTCGGTCGTGATCCTGGATAGCTCCTGCAAATATCTCGCTTGCCGAGGCGCTGCCCTCATTTATTATAACTACAAGTGGGGTAGTTATTGTTATGCGATCCTGTTTTTTGTGGTAAGTGTTGCTTCCTATCTTGCCATCAGTAGAGGCTATAAGGTCGCCTTTGGTGAGGAACATCGACGAAAGATCGATGCCGGCGGTTAGCGAGCCTCCGCCATTATCACGAAGATCAATCACAAGGCTTTTGATGTCGCCCAATGCCTTGTATGCTGAATATACTTCGTTGCTTAGTGGCTTTGTGAAGGTGGAGATTGCTATGTAGCCCACGTCGCCAATGCGATACGAAGCACTTACACCTTTGCTTTCGATGTAGTCACGTTTGATGCTGATATTTAGTGGTTTGTGCTCCTTGCGACGCACAATATCGATGGATAGCTTGCTGTCGGCTGCACCTTGCAATAGCTTTTGTGCCTCTTCAATATCGATGCCTACCACATTGTTGTTGTTGATAGAAACTATGCGGTCGTTAGGCATGATGCCCACACGGCTTGCAGGTGAGTTGGGTAAAACCGAGCGGACAACAAGCGTGTCGTTATGTACGATATAACGAATGCCGACACCTGCAAACTCGCCATTGAGCCTTGCTCTAAACCTCTCCATCTCCTCACGTGTGAGATATTGTGAGTGTGGGTCGAGTTCATGGAGTGTTGCTCTAATAGCTTCATCAACCAACGGCTCGAGCAATATGTCATCTACATAGTGGTTGCGGATGTGTTGATACGCCAAGTTTAGCTTTTGTATCTGTTGTTGCTCAGTAAGTTGCGCTGATGCACTGCCGATAAATGCAACAAGAGATAAAAGGGTAAATAGTAGGTGTTTCATGCTTAAAAACTGTTGGCTATATATAACGAATAGCGGAGAAAATTTTGACATTATCTCCGCTATTTTGTTTATGGTTGAGCTATTATAGTGTTGCTACAAGCTCCTCGAAGCTTAGCTCACGCTGCTCGCCCGAGCGCATGTCCTTGAGTGTTGCCACCTTGCGCTCAAGCTCGTTTGAGCCGATGATAACAACATAAGGAATGCCACGGCGGTTGGCGTACTCCATCTGCTTCTTCATCTTTGCGCTCTCAGGGTAGATCTCGGCAGAGATACCCTTGTTGCGTAGCTCAGAGATAAGTCGCATAGATGCAAGCTGCTCATTCTCGCCAAGGTTTACGAAGAATACCTTTGTTGAGCAAGCAAGCTCCTCGGGGAAGAGGTTAAGACCGAGCATAACATCGTAGATGCGATCAGCACCAAACGAGATGCCTACGCCCGACATTCCTGGCATGCCGAAGATGCCTGTAAGGTCGTCGTAGCGACCACCGCCCGAGATTGAGCCAATCTGGAAGTCGTTAGCCTTCACCTCGAAGATTGCACCTGTATAGTAGTTCAAACCACGTGCCAACGATAGGTCGAGCTCGGGAGTGAGGTTGATGCCAAGAGCCTCGATATTTGAGAATATTGTACGCATCTCCTCGATGCCCTTAACGCCTGTTTCTGATGCCCCAATCACGCTTGCCAACTTCTCCAACTTCTCGGCATTAGTGCCGCTAAGCTCAAGTATTGGTTGAAGCTTAGCAATAGCCTCGTTGTCGATGCCACGCTCACGAAGCTCTGCCTTTACGTTGTCCAAGCCAATCTTGTCAAGCTTGTCGATAGCCACGGTGATGTCAATCATCTTGTCGGCATGGCCGATAGACTCAGCGATACCGAACAATATCTTACGGTTGTTCATCTTGAGTGTCACCGAGATGCCGAGCTTTGAGAATACACGGCTCACGATATCAACCAATTCAACCTCCGAGAGGAGCGATGTTGAGCCGATGACATCTACGTCGCACTGGTAGAACTCACGATAGCGACCCTTCTGAGGGCGGTCAGCACGCCACACGGGCTGAATCTGATAACGCTTGAATGGGAATACAATCTCGTTCTGGTGCTGTACGACGTAGCGTGCAAAAGGCACAGTGAGGTCGTAGCGAAGACCCTTCTCTGAAATCTTTGACGCCTGGCGTAGCTCCTCCTCTGAGAGCTTTGCGCCGTAGTCGCCCGAGTTGAGAATCTTGAACAAGAGCTTGTCGCCCTCGTCGCCATACTTGCCCAATAGTGTAGAGAGATTCTCCATTGATGGGGTCTCGAGAGGTGCGTAGCCAAATAGGCGGAATACGCTCTTGATAGTATCAAATATATAGGTGCGACGCATCATCTCTTCAGGTGAGAAGTCACGTGTACCCTTTGGTATAGATGGTTTTTGTGCCATAATCGTTCAAATAGTCTACTGCTCTGCCAATAGCTTCTTATACTTAACTCGCTTAGGTGTTGTATCCTCGCCCTGGGCCTTCTTCCAAGCCTCGTACTCTGAGTATGAACCCTCGTAGAAGACAACCTTAGAGTCGCCCTCGAATGAGAGGATGTGAGTAGCGATACGATCCAAGAACCAACGGTCGTGCGAGATAACTACTGCACAGCCAGCGAAGTTCTCGAGACCCTCCTCCAACGCACGCAATGTATTAACGTCGATATCGTTGGTAGGCTCATCGAGCAAGAGTACGTTGCCCTGCTCCTTGAGTGCGAGAGCAAGGTGAAGACGGTTACGCTCACCACCCGACAATACACCACACTTCTTCTCCTGGTCAGCGCCGTTGAAGTTGAAACGACCTACGTAGGCACGTGCTGGCACCTGGCGGTTGCCAAGCTGAATAAGGTCAGAGTTCTGCGAGATTACTTCGTATACGGTCTTCTCTGGGTCGATTGACTTGTGCTGCTGATCGACATATGCAAGCTTCACAGTAGGGCCTACACGGAAGCTACCTGCTGATGGCTCCTCAAGACCCATAATCATGCGGAATAGGGTAGTCTTACCGGTACCGTTAGCACCGATAACACCCACGATACCTGCTGGTGGAAGTGAGAACTCAAGATTCTCGTAGAGTACACGATCGCCATATGCCTTAGATACGCCATGAGCCTCGATAACCACATCACCCAAACGTGGACCGTTAGGGATGTAGATCTCGAGCTTCTCCTCACGCTCCTTTGTGTCCTCGTTCATAAGCTTGTCGTAGGCTGAAAGACGAGCCTTCGACTTGGCGTGACGGCCTGATGGTGACATGCGCACCCACTCCAACTCTCTCTCGAGGGTCTTGCGACGCTTGCTCTCCTGCTTCTCCTCCATAGCCATGCGCTGAGTCTTCTGCTCCAACCAACCAGAGTAGTTGCCCTTCCATGGAATACCCTCGCCACGGTCGAGCTCAAGAATCCAGCCAGCTACGTTGTCGAGGAAGTAACGGTCGTGCGTAACGGCGATTACTGTACCCTTGTACTGCTGGAGGTGCTGCTCCAACCAGTCGATACTCTCAGCATCGAGGTGGTTGGTAGGCTCATCGAGAAGCAATACGTCAGGCTGCTGCAACAACAAACGGCATAGTGCTACTCGGCGACGCTCACCACCCGACAAGACGCTGACGTTCTGATCGGGGTCTGGACAGCGCAAAGCGTCCATCGCACGCTCCAATACGCTATCAAGCTCCCAGCCGTTTACCTGGTCGATCTTCTCGTAGAGCTCGCCCTGGCGCTCGATGAGGCGTGCCATCTCGTCGTCAGACATTGGCTCGCAGAGCTTCATGTTAATCTCCTCGTACTCCTTGAGAAGTGCTACTGTTGATGCTGCACCCTCCTCAACAATCTCCTTAACGGTCTTTGTTGGGTCGAGCTGTGGCTCCTGCTCAAGATAACCTACGCTGTAGCCAGGAGAGAATACCACCTCGCCCTGAAAGCTCTTGTCGATACCTGCGATGATCTTCATGAGGGTAGACTTACCCGAACCGTTAAGACCGATGATACCGATCTTGGCGCCATAGAAGAACGAAAGGTAGATGTTGTTCAAAATTTTCTTGTTGTTGTTAAGCACCTTGCTCACACCAACCATCGAAAATATAATTTTCTCGTCTGCCATGTGATTTATGTTTTATAATTATTCGTTTTCCATTTATCCGACAAAGATAGGTATTTTTCTAATAACTCCCAAATCATTATGATTTGGTGCGCAATTTGTAAGCGTAAACGTAGACTTAAAACCTATAAAACCATGAAAAATACACTTAAAGGAACTCTTACCGAGGAGAATTTGTTGAAAGCCTTTGCTGGCGAGAGCCAGGCGCGTAATCGCTACGATTACTTTGCATCGCAAGCCAAGAAGGATGGCTACGAGCAGATAGCTGCAGTATTTGCCATGACAGCCGACCAGGAGAAGGAGCATGCCAAGCGCTTCTTTAAGTATCTTGAGGGAGGCATGGCAACAATTCATAATGCCTCATATCCAGCGGGAATTATTGGCACGACGGCGCAAAATCTTGTGGCAGCTGCCGATGGTGAGCATGAGGAGTGGGAGATATTGTATGCTTCATTTGCAGAGGTGGCTCTCGCCGAGGGCTTTCAGAAGGTTGCGCTAACATTCCGACATGTGGCTGAAGTTGAGAAGGAGCACGAGCGACGTTATCTCAAGCTGCTCAGTCGTTTAACTGATGGCGATTTCTTTCGTCGTGAGGGTGAGATTGTGTGGCAGTGTCGCAACTGTGGCTATATCGTCAAGGCGAAGATGGCACCAAAGATCTGTCCATCGTGCGAACATGAGCAACGCTTCTTCGAGCCTATGGCTGATAACTACTAAAATAAGGAGGGTGCGCCCTCCTTATTTTGTGTTAAAGTAGTCGTAAACACTCTTTGCTTTGGCTTGACCAATGATATTTGCCAACTCCTCGATCGATGCTTTGCGAATTGCCGATACGGTTTTGAAGTGGCGCAGTAGCGTCGATATGGTCTGCTTGCCAATGCCCTTGATTTGTTCAAGTTCGCTGTTGATGAAGTTGATGCTTCGCTTCTGTCTATGGAATGTGATGCCGAAGCGGTGAGCCTCGTCACGAATATGACACACTACTTTAAGTGGCTCGCCCGTACGACTTAGGTAGTAGGGCATTGGGTCATTGGGATAGAATATCTCCTCAATGCGTTTTGCAAGACCTACAATAGGTACTTGTTTCTCGATGCCAAGCTCCTTAAGTATGGCGTAGGCGCTCGATAGCTGTCCCTTGCCGCCATCAACAATTATGAGGTCGGGAAGCTCGCTACCCTCGCTAATCAGGCGAGAATATCGACGATAGATAATCTCACGCATCGATGCAAAGTCGTCGGGGCCCTCCACGGTCTTGATATTGAAGTGGCGATACTCCTTTTTCGAGGGCTTGCCGTCACGAAAAACTACGCACGAGGCAACGGGGTTTGTGCCCTGAAGGTTTGAGTTGTCAAAACACTCGATGTGTCGTGGTTGCTTCTCGAGGTGTAGCTCTCGACGCATAGCCTCCATGAGTCTGTCGGTGTGGCGCTCGGGATTCTTTATCTCGAGGTTTTTGAGTCGCTCGGCACGGTATATTCGTGCACTGCGCAACGAGAACTCTATGAGGCTCTGTTTGTCACCACGCTTGGGAATAGTAATAACCTTGCCGTCGAATATTGGTAGTGATGATGGTATATGGTTGGTTATTAGCTCCTTTGCGAGTGTGATATTGAGCGATTGTGTAATATGCTCGATGGCCTGCGCAAGCATGTCCTCGGGCGTGGAATCAATGCCCGTTGTGAGCCTTACGGTCTGCACTGCCGTAATAGATCCATTCTGAATACGCAGGAAGTTGCAGTAGGCAATGTCGTCGTCCTCGGTAAGTAGAGTGAATACGTCGGTATCTACAATCTTTGAGTTTACAATAACCGACTTTGCCTGGTATTTCTCCAACGACATCTGCTTCTGCTTGTAGCGCTCAGCCTCCTCAAAGCGTAGCAATTCTGCCATGCGCCACATCTCGGCGGTTAGCCACTCACGCACGGGGCGAAGGTCACCCTTGAGTATTGAGCGCACACGTGCAATGTGTTCGTCGTATTGCTCCTGGCTCTCGTTGCCAATGCATGGAGCATTGCAGTTGCCCAAGTGATACTGAAGACACTTATCATGCTTATGTGATGCGATGCTTGATGCTGAGAGGTTGAGCTTGCAGGTGCGTAGCGGCACCATGTCACGAATAAACTCGAGTATGGAGCGCTGTGTTGCTATCGAACCATATGGCCCAAAATACTCCGAGCCATCATGCTTTAGCTCACGTGTTGACTGCACTCGCGGAAATGCCTCTTTGCGGAGCACAATCCAAGGGTAGGTCTTGTCGTCCTTTAATAGTATATTGTATCGGGGTTGTAGCTTTTTAATTAGTGAGTTCTCAAGCAGGAGCGCATCTTGCTCGCTATCCACTACAATATGTCTGATGTCTACAACTTGGCGCACCAACACACGTACCTTTGCCGAGTGATCACGGCTCTCGACAAAGTATGACGACACTCGCTTTTTGAGCGACTTTGCCTTGCCTACATATATAATAGTGTTGTTGGCATCGACAAATTGGTAGACCCCTGGCGAGTGGGGCAGTGCTGCAACCTGCTCACGTATATGTTCACGCACAATGTTGTTCATAAAACAAAGATAATGATTTTTTGGATATATCGTGCAATGTGAAATTATTTTTGAAAATATTGAGCCAAAAATTTGGAGGAATAGAAATATTCGCTACCTTTGCAGTGTATTACTAAACTAATACACCAAATAGAAACAACTAAAACCACTATCTATTATGATTACAACAAACAAGTTATCATTCGGATATACATCGGCAAGGCCTGTGTTATCTAACATTTCACTCAATCTCGAGAGAGGTCATATTCACGGCTTGTTGGGCTGTAATGGTATTGGTAAAACTACACTCCTTAAGCTCATGTGTGGCATCATGCGACCACAACAGGGTGAAGTGCGTGTTGATGGCGTTGATCCGATGAAGCGTGATGTTGATACTTTTAAGGAGTTGATGATTATTCCTGAGGAGTTTGATCTTCCAAATATTTCATTAGAGATGTTTGCTCGAGTGACATCGCCATTCTATCCTCGCTTCGATATGGGGCAGATGCGCCACTACTGCGAGGAGTTTCATGTTAATCCTAACGAGAAACTTCACTCGATGTCGATGGGTCAGCGCAAGAAGGCATATATCTCATTTGCACTTGCTTGCAATGTTCAAACTCTACTTTTAGATGAGCCAACAAATGGTCTTGATATTCCGTCAAAGAGTGTCTTTCGTCGTCTGCTTGCTGGCTATGTTGATGATAGTCGCATGGTGGTAATCTCTACACACCAGGTTGCCGATATTGAGCAGTTGTTGGATAACATCGTGGTGCTCGACGAGCAGGGTGTGGCGCTTAATGCAACTACTGCCGAGATATCTCGTCGCCTGAAGTTTGGCAAGGCAACGGAGGATGATAAGGTGATTTACTCGGAGCGTACGTTGCAGGGCGATATGGCTGTTATGCTCAATGAGTATGACGAGGATTCGGTGCTAAGTATCGAGCTTTTGTTTAACGCAACAACGGCAAATCGCAATGCTATTGCTGCAATATTTAATGCGAAATAGTTATGAGAAGCTTTTCGTTAAGTAGATTGGCGCAGTATACTCGCTATTACTACGTTTCAAATAGTAGATTTGTATTTACGACACTCTTGATGATGGTGGGTATACCACTTCTTTTCGGTGTGCTTTCACGCGATTATCATGCCGTGAGGGATTCTGTTGTGGCATTCTATGTCTTTACGGCATTTGGCTCGGCGCTATTTGCTACAACAGCACTTCGTGAGCGAGGCAGAAAGACAATGGAGGTTACCATTCCTGTGTCGAACGAGGAGCGCATAGTATTTATGGTGCTTAACTCTGCCCTGTTCTTCCCACTTATGTCGATGGTTACGGGTGTGTTGGCGCTTACGCTCGGTACTCCGTTTTATTATGGTGACTATTCGCTGGCTCAGATTATAGGCTCGCTTTTGAGGGATTATTACTTCGACTATCCATTCTATTTGTCAATTATGCTGATGTCGTCATGTTGTTTACTAATTAACCTTCTTGCTCGACGTAGGCTCTTTGTAGCTTATCTCTTAGCTTTTATTGGTTTTATAGTATTCTGTGTGATGCTGGGAAATATTCTAGAGAATACGCTATTTTATGACCCAGAGTTTAATAAGCAGTATTTCTTCTTGTATGTCGATTCTGATAAGATTGAGCTCTGTGCAAAAGTTATCTATAGCTTAATGCCAATACTCTTCTATATTTTGTCTTATGTGGCATTACGTAAACGTCAAATGAAGTGGTAGTTATGAGAGATTATATAAACCAGCTACTTCAGCTCTTTAAGAAGCACTATGTTGAGCATAAGAATACCTATATTTCGCTTATGCTTGCAATCTTCGGCATTCCGCTTTTGTATGTCTATTTGTCGAAGAGTTCGGTGGTAGTGGCAGGGCTATATGTAACGATGATATTGGTGTCGATGGCTGTTATTTTGCATGTTTCAACCGTGGGGTTTAGGGCTCGCCATAGCTTTGTTATGGCAAACACATTGCCTATATCAACGGCGGTTAATTATGCCTTTATCCTGCTTAACTCGGTTATTGTGGCTTTTGTCTTGGTTGCGGTATGCTACTTTCCTGCGTTGGCTATTGCTAAGGCCATCTATCCTCCTATGCCAGAGTTTGCCTGGACATTCGATGTGTTCTTTAATAATGCCCGAACATACATGGGTATTCTTGCCACACATGGCGTGTTGCTCATTGTAAACCTTGTGGGCAAGAAGCGAATATTTCTTACCTACCTCGTAGCTCTACTATTGGCTATGGTGGTGCAGCTTTTGATTAATAAGTATATTGCTGTGGAGTGGCGTGAGAGTGCGAAACTTATTGGAAATATTTTACTTATCTTTGTGGCGTGGATTGGCGGTTACTTCATTTTGCGCAACTACCAAATAAAGAGTTAAGTTATGATGCAGTTTTCAGATGATAAGCCTATTTGGCGACAGATATATGAGCTGATAGCCATGCGAATACTCTCGGACGAGTGGCCCGAGGGTAGCCGCATAGTGTCGGTGCGAGAGCTTGCTCAGGAGGTGGGCGTAAACCCTAATACTGTTATGCGCAGCTACGAGCGTCTTGATGGCGACGGCATTATCTTCAACCGTCGAGGCATCGGCTTCTTTGTAGCAGAGGGTGCCAAGGAACATATTCGCGAGATTGAGCGACGCAAATTCCTTGATGAGGAACTACCAAAACTCAGTGAGCGCCTCAATCTTTTGGGTCTTGCGATCGAGGTTAAGAGTACGAAATAATAGGCTCTAACTATTACTAAATAGTTAAAAGTGAATGCGCAATTTGTGTCATTCACTTTTTTTTGCTATCTTGCGCCATTAATAATTTTAACGATATTATGAGAACAGGCGAAATACAGACCCTCAAGGTAGGGCGAATATCGGACTATGGTGTATATCTCACCGACGAAGAACAGAATGAGGTGTTGCTCCCAAACCGCTTCACACGACTCGATATGAAGGAGGGTGACGAGGTGCGAGTATTTGTATATCACGACTCTGAAGATAGACTTGTTGCATCTACCGAGACCCCACTAATCACCGCTGGTCATGTTGCAGCCTTGAAGGTTGTTGATAAGAGTATTCACGGTGCATTTCTCGATTGGGGACTCTCGGGTAAGCATCTCTTCTTGCCTAACCGTAATCAGCAGGGTGCTGTGGTTGCTGGTCAGCTCACGGTGGTCTATATGTACATCGACGAGCGTACAGGTAGATGTGTGGCAACCAACAAGATAAAGCCATTTATCACAAACGAGGATCCCCTAACCGTATCTGTTGGTGACGAGGTAGATATTCTCGTTGCCTTCGAGACTCCTATCGGCTATCGTGCAGTAATCGATAACCGCCATTGGGGTATGCTCTACAAGAATCAGTTGTTCCGCCCCGTGCGTGTTGGTGATAAGTATCGTGGCTGGGTGCGCAAGATTACCGAGGATATGCGTATCGACCTTAGCCTTCAGCAGACAGGTCTTGCCGAGGTTGAGACTTCGGTGGTGCGCCTCGAGACGCTTCTTAAGGAGCATGGAGGTGTGCTTGGTGTAAATGATCATAGCGACCCTCAGGAGGTAGCTCGTGTTACGTCAATGAGCAAGAAGGTCTTTAAGCGTGCGTTGGGTATGCTGCTCAAGCAGGGACGTATCGAGCAGACAGAGAGCGGAATACGACTAAAGAAATAATGTAATGGTTAATCTAACAGCAGAACGAGTATCTACCGACCGCACTGATAACTTTGTCTATCAGCGCTCGGTGCTTGCATATGTCGAGGCGGCTAAGCTTGTGAGTGGTCGTGTGCTCGAGATAGGCACCGGCTCGGGTTATGGCATCCGCACAATTGCAGCGAGTGCCGAGGAGTTTGTTACTATCGATAAATTTCGCTCGTCGGCTGTTGATAATCTCCCTGTAAATACCTCGTATATAGAGGCTAAGGTGCCGCCACTTCCATTTGAAGATGAGTCGTTCGATTGCGTTGTGTCGTTCCAGGTTATCGAGCATATTCGTAACGACAAGCAGTTTGTGAGTGAGGTGCTTCGTGTGCTTAAGCCTGGCGGAAAGTTTATCGTTACAACGCCTAATCGACCAATGTCGCTTACACGCAACCCATGGCATGTGCGTGAGTATCGCCCCGAGGAGCTAAAGTCGTTGTTATCGGGCTTTAGTTCTGTAAAGTGCATGGGTGTGGGTGGTAATGAGCGTGTGTGGGTATACTACGAGAAAAACCGAGAGTCGGTAAATCGCATCATGCGCTTCGATATTTTGAAGATGCAGTGGTGGTTGCCTCGTTTTGTGTTGCAACTTCCATACGATGTGCTTAATCGCATAAATCGTAGAAAGTTATATTCAGATAACTCGCAACTAACTGATGCGATAACGATGGAAGATTATCGCATTCAAGATGTTGATAACGAGTGTTTTGATTTGTTTTACGTAGCAACAAAATGATATGAGTAGTCGCATAGCACTAATACAGCGCAATATAGCGTGGCTTAACATCGATGCTAACCTTATGGATATTGAGGCGATGCTTGAGGGTGTTAAGGCGGATGTTGTGGTGCTTAGCGAGATGTTTCAGACAGGTTTTGCAACCAATCCGAGCGATGCTGTTGATGATGGAAGAACGCTTGATTGGATGTTACAAATGGCAAAAAAGCTCGACGCTGCCATTGTGGGGTCGTGTGCTGTGAGGGTTGATGATGAGTATCGTAACCGTATGTACTTTGTGAAACCTACGGGCGAGGTGGAGTATTACGATAAGTGGCACTTGTTCTCGGTTGGTGGCGAAAGCGAAAGTTATACACCAGGTCGTGAGCGCAAAGTTGTTGAGTGGCGAGGTGTTAGATATTTGCTTGCAGTATGCTACGATCTGCGCTTCCCTGTGTGGAGCCGTCAGCGTGGCGACTACGATGCAATAATTTATGTTGCAGCATGGCCAACGCCACGACGTGAGGTGTGGCAGACGCTGCTCAAGGCACGTGCCATCGAGAACCAAGCCTATGTCATTGGTGTCAATCGCACGGGTGACGAACCAACGCTAAGCTACTCAGGTGACTCAGCTGCCATCGACTACTATGGTAGGTGTATCGTGGAGTGTAGTGGTGATGAGTGTGTAGCTAATGTAGAAGTTGATATAGATAAGCTTAATGCATTTAGAGATAAGTTTAATGTTAGCGCCGATGCTGATCAATTTATAATGATATAATATGAGCGTAAACGAAATAATTCTACTCCTTGTTTCGGGAGTTATCGTTGGCATAATCAATACTCTTGGTGGTGGTGGCTCGGTTATTACCATGTCGCTATTTATGGCTATGGGTATGCCTATTGGCTTGGCAAATGGTACTAATCGTATTGCTGTGCTGCTGCAAAACCTGTCGGCTACAGTGGCGTTCCTTCGCAAGGGTATGCTCCACATTCGCAGTGGGTTGCTACTCTCGATACCTGCTATTGTGGGTAATATCTTTGGTGCTATGGTGGCTACCGAGGTTAGTGAGTCGGTCTTTAAGATATGTCTTTCGGTGGTGCTCGCCATAATTCTCATCTACTTGCTTTTAGGTAAAGATAATGAGCATGTAACAGGTGGTCACGGCCTGAAAATCAGGTGGTGGCACTATCTTGTATTCTTTATTATTGGCTTTTATGGTGGCTACATCTATATCGGTCTTGGCTTCTTAATTCTTGCCATTGCCATATGGACCATGAAGCTCGATATTATCACAGCCAACGTCATCAAGGGCTTTGTGATATTCCTATCTACGCCATTTGCTCTTGCGGTGTTTATCTATAATGGTCAGGTCGAGTGGATGGCAGGTTTGTTGCATGGTGTGGGTAACATTCTTGGTGCTGTGATGGCATCGCACTGGGCTATGAGCTGGGGTGTTAAGTTTGTGCGCTGGTTTACGCTATTTATCATCGTAGTATTCTTTGTTGATCTTATGGGGTGGATATCGCTTGAGGGAGTGCTGTCTGGCTTGTTGTAGTTGTCGTTATGGAAAAGAAACTTATTGAGATAACAGGCGCAAGAGTACACAACCTCAAGAATATAGATGTCGTAATACCTCGAGATTCTCTCGTTGTGATTACCGGACTCTCGGGCTCGGGCAAGTCGTCGTTGGCGTTCGATACGATATATGCTGAGGGTCAGCGCCGATATATGGAGACGCTATCGGCATATGCTCGTCAGTTTGTGGGTAATATGGAGCGCCCTGATGTCGATAAGATTACGGGACTAAGTCCTGTTGTGGCTATCGAGCAGAAGACGACAAATAAGAATCCACGCTCTACGGTGGGTACTGTGACCGAAATTAACGACTTCCTGCGTCTGATGTTTGCTCGTGCCTCTACGGCATACTCGCCAATCACGGGCGAGAAGATGGTGCGATATAGCGACGAGCAGATATTGGATCTTATGATTGAGGGTTTTAGGGGTCGTCGTGTGGCATTTCTTGCCCCTATTGTTAAGGGTCGTAAGGGTCACTATCGTGAGCTTTTCGAGCAGATGGCGAAGCGAGGATATATCTACGCACGTATCGACGGCGAGATAACTGAGTTCTCGGCAGGCATGAAGCTCGATAGATATAAGATACATACTATTGATATGGTCATCGATCGCCTTGTTGTTGGCGAGGAGCATCGTGAGCGCATGGCAACATCGCTTTCGGAGGCTATGCGCCAGGGTAAGGGTACGATGATGCTCTACGACTATAATACCGAGGGTACTCGCTACTATTCTCGCCATTTGATGTGTCCAACCACGGGCGAGGCGTTCGAGGAGCCGCAGCCTCACACCTTCTCATTTAACTCACCCAAAGGTGCATGTGTTGAGTGTAATGGCCTGGGAGAGAGGGCTGTGTTCGATATGGATAAGATTGCGCCCGACAGCTCGTTGTCGCTTGCCGAGGGAGGCATTGAGCCATTTGGTAAGTATCATGCCAATATGCTGTTTGCTATGCTCGAGGCGCTTGGTCAGCGCTACGACTTTACGCTGCAAGATCCTATCTCGACAATATCTGCCGAGGGCATGAATGCGATATTGTATGGTGATCCTGAGCCACTTATGCTTCATGCTTCGTCGTATGGCGCTTCGGGTGGTCGTGATATGATGCAGTGGATGGGTCTTAACGAGTGGATGATGCGCAATGTCGATGAAGAGTCGAAGAAGGGTGAGAAGTGGCGTGATCAGTTCTTTGTGATGCAGAGCTGTCCATGTTGTCATGGTAGCCGTCTAAAGGCTGATGTCGAGAACTTCCGTATTGGCGATAAGAGTATTACTCGGGTGTCGGCAATGTCTATCCTTGAGTTTCGTGATTGGATTGAAGGTGTCGAAAATGAACTTGATGATAAACAGCGAATTATCGCCCGTGACCTCATAAAGGAGATACGTGAGCGTGTCGGCTTTCTTGTCGATGTTGGCCTGGGTTATCTCTCTCTGTCACGCGCTTCACGCACTATATCGGGCGGTGAGTCGCAGCGTATTCGCCTTGCTACGCAGATTGGTTCTAAGCTTGTTAATGTGCTCTATATTCTCGATGAGCCAAGCATTGGTCTACATCAGCGAGATAATCAGCGACTCATCGAGAGTCTTAAGCGTCTGCGTGATGCGGGCAACTCGGTGATTGTTGTTGAGCATGACGAAGATATGATGCGAGCAGCCGACTATATTGTCGATGTGGGTCCGCTGGCGGGTCGTCGAGGAGGTAAAGTTGTGGCTCAAGGTAGCTTTGAGGATATATGTAATAGTCAAACGCTTACGGCAGATTATCTAACACGCCGTAGAGTTATTCCAATGCCTGAAACTTTGCGTGAGGGTAGCGGTGATTTCTTGCGTATCTTTGGTGCTCAGGGTAATAATCTTAAGGGTGTTGATCTAAGTATTCCTTTGGGTAAGTTTGTTTGTGTTACAGGTGTGTCGGGCTCGGGAAAGTCGTCGCTTATCAATGGCACGCTGCGCCCAATTCTTGCTCGTCATCTCTATCGTTCATTCGATCAGCCGTTGCCTTATGATAGAATCGAGGGTCTTGAGCATATCGATAAGCTTGTGGTTGTCGATCAGTCGCCTATTGGTCGTACGCCACGCAGCAACCCCGCAACATATTCGAATGTCTTTGCTGATATTCGTAAGCTCTTCTCTGAGACTCCTGATGCGCTTATTCGTGGCTATAAGGCGGGTAGATTCTCGTTTAATGTCAAAGGTGGCCGTTGCGAGGAGTGTCGAGGAGCAGGTTTTCAGACTATCGAGATGAACTTCTTGCCCGATGTCTTTGTTAAGTGTAAGGCGTGTGGCGGCAATCGCTATAATCGTGAGACGCTCGAGGTTAAGTATAAGGGAAAGAGCATCAACGATGTGTTGAATATGACCATCAATATGGCTGTTGAGTTCTTTGAGAATATTCCGTCGATATATCAGAAGTTGCGTGCTATTCAGCAAGTTGGACTCGGTTATCTAACACTCGGTCAGCCATGCACTACGCTATCGGGTGGCGAGTCGCAGCGTATAAAGCTTGCTGCGGAGCTTGCTAAGCGTGATACCGGCCGAACACTCTATATTCTTGACGAGCCAACTACGGGTCTTCACTTCGAGGATATTCGTCAGTTGCTCGACGTTATCAATCGTTTGGTGGATTGTGGTAATACTGCAATCGTTATCGAGCATAATCTTGATGTGGTTAAGGTGGCTGATTGGATTGTTGATATGGGGCCCGAGGGTGGTCGTGATGGCGGTAGGGTTGTTGCTGAGGGAACGCCGCAGGATATTATGGCTAATGAAGAGAGCTATACGGGTTACTACCTAAAGCAAATGTTGAAATAGGTAAGGCGGTCGTTTGGCCGCTTTTTTTATTGTATATGTAGATATTTTCTACGTCATAAGGAGGCCTGTTTGTTTGGCATATAAGTTGCGATAGAGGATGCGAAACGTATGTTTAACATCTAAATCGACGATTATGAAACTGTTTAGACAAACACTCTTAATTGCTGCTGCGGCATCGGTTGTTGCCACATCAGCAATGGCGCAAACCGCAAATGATGACGAGAAGTATTCGCCATCGGTCTACACTCCTGCTTCAGGTGGCGACCATAAACATCATCACAATAAGGCACATAAGCAAGCTGTGCGAGATTTTGCTGAGACGGAGCGTGCTGGTCATCGTGAGCTGAGCAATCCTCAGTTTATCTTCACCTCGCCCGACAATCGCTTCTCGCTTGCTGTGGGTGGCTTCGTAAATTTGCGCACAAGCTACGACTTTAGTGGTGCGGTTGATAATATCGACTTTGTGCCTTACGACATCCCTATGAGTAAGAACTATGCCTCGGACCAACGCATTATGATGGACGCATCGACATCACGCCTCTATCTTAAGGCCGTTGTGAATAGTAATGCCCTTGGTCGTGTGGTGGTGTTTAGCGACATGGACTTCCGTGGTGGTGCTGAGTTCTCCTACTTGCCCCGTTTGCGCTCGGCGTATGTGAGCTTTAAGGGCTTGACTATTGGTCGTGATGTGACCACCTTTTGTGACCTTGATGCTGCACCTCGAACCATTGATTTTCAGGGTCCTAATGCCTATAACTTCTCGTTCAACGAGATGATACGCTACGAGTATAGCACACGTGGAGGCTTTGGTTTCGGTATTGCTGCCGAGCGCCCTGTGGTGAATGCTACTTATGGCGAAAACTTCTCGTCAATCATGCAACGAGTGCCAGATGGTATTGCCTACTTGCAGTATCAGTTTGGTCGTGAGCGAGTTAGTCATTTGCGCCTATCGGGTGTAATCCGTGATATGTATCTACATGATAATCTTAGCGGCGAGAATATTACCAAGGTGGGCTGGGGCTTACAGCTTAGCGGTCATTTGGCTATCACTCGTTGGGTTGATATCTATATGAATGGTGTATATGGCGAGGGTATAACGCCTTATATTCAGGATCTTACAGGCTCGCCTTATGATATTGCATACAATCCCCAGAATGCTACTCAGCTGCAGGCTCCTCCAATGTGGGGCTGGCAGGCAGCAGCTCAGGTAAATATTATGCCTAAGCGTCTGTGGGTTGCTGCTGGCTACTCTGAGGTGGGCCTTGATAAGGGTGATGGATATGTGAGCGAGAAGCAGTATAAGAGGGGTAGTTACCTTTTTGCAAATGCTTTCTACAAGCTCACGCCAAACCTCACGTTTGCGCTCGAGTATCTACATGGTACACGACGTGACGTAAGCGACATTCTTAATTCAGCAAATCGTCTAAGCATTATGGCGCAGTATAACTTCTAAGCAATATTAGTATGAGCGAAGCGACACTCGAAATTTGGGTGTCGCATTTTTTTTGTGAAAAATAGAAGAAAATTCTCTATTCGATGTTACATTTGTAGTAGTTATTCGTTATATAGACAAACAACAGAAAACTAAAGGGCTTGAATACCGAAACAGAATATATTGAACTTGTTGCACGAATGCGTGACACGGTGTATCGACTGGCTCGAAGCATTACACTTAGTGATGCCGAAGCCGAGGATATCGCGCAAGATGTATTCGAGAGGGTGTGGCTAATGCGTGAAAAGATAATCAAGATCGACTATCCACGAGCCTATGTTTGTCGCATCGCGCACAACCTCGCAATAGACCGCTGTAGAGAGCGCACTCGTAAGCAAGAGTTTGAGAGTTTAGAACGGCACACTACGGCAAGTAATGGCGATGCAGCCACTGATATTAGTGATATGGCGGCGCTGACGTTGAAGCTAATCAATCAACTACCCGAAAAGCAGCGTATAGCAATTCATCTTCGCGATGTTGAAGGGTATGAAATTGAGGAGATTGCCGAGGTTACTGGGTGTGATGATAATAGTGTTAGAATGAATCTATCTCGAGCACGCAAGGCATTGAGAGAACAGATAATAGCAATTATGAATTATGGAGTTTAACGAAGTTAAAATACTTGTTGAGAAATACTTGGACGGCAACACCTCTTTAGAGGAGGAGAAGCTGTTGTCGCAATATTTTTCGCAGTGCGAGGTGCTTCCCGATGAGTTTCGGAGCATGAAGATGCTATTTACGTCGCTTAATGAGATTAGGGAGGCCACACCAGCAAAGGTCGAGATAAAGGTTGCTCCAAGCATAAAGAGGACTCGTTGGAGGGCGTGGAGCTATCATATTGGTGTTGGCGTAGCGGCATCGGTTGCTGTGGTAATGTTGCTCACTACACTGTTTAAGGATAATGGCACTGAGTCTTATCCAAGTATGGGCAAGGAATTTATATGCTATGTTGATGGCAAACAAGTTGATGATTGGGCTATTGCTCATGCCGAGACTAACAGAATATTAGGCGAGGTGGCTAGCAATATGGAGCAGGCCATGAGTGGTATTCGAAGACTGCACATTCCAGTACTTGAAGAGAATAAGAACTAACCTAAAATAAAACTTTATATGAAACGACTATTCATCTCAATTATAGCCATATTGTCTGTAGTGGCGGTATCGGCGCAGGAGCAAGATCCAGCTGAAAGAAACACTATCTATATTGGTAGTGATGGGCAGAATCGCATTACCACAGATGATGGCAATATCTCGCTTACTATTGCGGGTGTGAATCTGGAGTTTGGTAATAGTGGCTCAGCGGCTAATAATAAGGAGAATCCACGCGTAACATTCAGTGCTTTTGAGGAGCGTAACACCGACCACCTCGCTTTATTTGAGGTTGGTGTTAATACCCTGGTGAATACCGACTATTCGATGTATTCGAAGGAGGAGGCTGCAATGCTCCAATTTGGAAATCGAAAATCAACATATATTGCGATTAATCTGTTGTCGATGGATGTTGCACTCAATAAGAGAGGCACGTGGAGTTTTAATATGGGATTTGGTTTTGGCCGCGAGCGTTATACCTTTGCTGGTCCTTACTCTATGCAGTATGCAGATGGCATGATGCGCCCAGTGAAACTTGAGGGCGATATTAAGAAGTCGCAACTGGGTGTAGATTATATACATATGCCATTCCTTATTAACTGGAACTTTAGCAAGAAGTTCTTCGTAGCAGCCGGTGCTAACCTCGACATAGTAATGAATAATTTTCTGCGATATAAGAAGCCTATAACCACTATCGAACGCACGGTTACGGTTAATCCAGTGCAAATAGGTGCAACAGCACGTATAGGATATGGTAAGCTCTATGGCTTTGTTAACTACTCGTTCTTAGAGATGTTCAAGAGTGGCACAGGCCCTAAGGCTAAAAGGCTCTCTGCAGGTGTAGGTCTATTCTTCTAAAACATTGCGTGATATGAAACGACTTATATTATTAATCATGTTGTGTTTGCCCTCAGTGGCAATGGCACAAACCGATCATATAGCTCCGTTGGTTGACAAATACTCAACAATGAAGAATTGTTCGACGGTGGTGCTCTCTGGTGATATGCTTAGGAGCATGGGAGCAAATGCGGGAGTTGAGTATATGCAGATGATTGCTGTTGAAGATGTTAAGCTAATAGGCGAATTAAAATCAGATATTGAAGCCATTGCCAAAGGATATAATCTTCTAATGGCGGTTAATAGCAGTGGTGAGCTTGTGAAGATATATCATGTCACCCAAGTGTTTAAGGGTGAGAAAGACAATAAGCGCAAGGAGTTGCAAGAGTATTTGATAGTAAGTATATCTGAGAGTGAGGGCGTGGTGGTGCGACTGGTTGGCAATGATATAAAGCTCAATGAGGCGACATCAATACTTGAAAATCTGTAGTTTATATGAAGCGACTTATTTTATTGATAGTCATATTAATACCACTTGTCACCTCGGCTAAAATTCCTGCTATGGAGCAGCTTGGTAATGAGGCTGAGAAGCAGACTGATGTCGAGTATTTTAGCGCTGGTAGTGTGATGCTTGGTATGGCGCAGACGTTTGCCAGTAAGGAGCAACGAGCTACATTTAAGATGCTCGACCATATAGATATGATTACGTGCAACAATCCGTCATACGCTAAAACCTTGGAGCAACGAGCGCTTGCCATTGCTCAGAGTGTCGGTGCGGGGTATCTCGTAACGTCGCACGATGAACGTGGACGCAACGATGTCTATATCCAAAAGCAGGGTAATATCGTTAAGGAGGTGATAATCATCACTCACAGCAAAAGTGGTGGTTTGGGCGTTGTAGCAATGTCCGGAACTATTCCCTATGAGCGATTGGGTGAGCTATCAAAGCTTAGTCCTCCAGGCAAAAATTAGTACAATTATTAACTTAAAAAATAGTAGATATGAAAAGATTTATTGTGATGATTATGATGCTGTTGCCATTTAGTGCTATGGCATCTATTCCGGAGATCAACGAACTTGCTGACAGATACTCATCAGTAGAGGATGTTACAGTTGTAAACCTCACCGGCGAGATGCTTGCTATGGCGGGAGCATCTGGCGAGATCGACCCAAGTGTGATTGAGAATATCGTTATTATTCAATCCGAGAAGGCTCGATATGTAAAGGATGTTAGCAAACATTTTGACAAAATGGTGGCAGATGCCAACCTTAAATCTATTGCGAATATCGACAAAGATGGTACGGTTGTTAACATCTATCAGAAGAGCGTTGGCGATGTGATGGACTTCATCATATTCGTAGCTGATGGCGCCGAGGTTGCCGTTATTGACATTTGTGGCAAATTCACAGAAGAGACCTTCACAACTATACTCGATGCAATCGGCAATATTTAACCATAAACACTATTTGTGTAAAATGAGCCTGTCTAACATTCAAAAAAAGTTAGACAGGCTTCTATTTATTATAAAATCAAACATTTCAGGATATTTGCGTTTTTTCGAGATTTTCGCATTAGGCGACTTGCACATGCGTAGCTGAATAGCCAGAATCGTT
>JAFZEX010000003.1 GCA_017560425.1 Alistipes sp. | reverse complement strand
TCACCTCTCACCTCTACTGCCTGCGCTTATAGTTATTTTGCAGGTATTCCCTTGGGCGGAAGTGGGTTTGGTGGCGCTCACGGGGCAGATACTCCACCTCATTGGTTATCTGCATGCGGCTGCCCTCCACAACGTAGTCGTTGATAAATTGCAGTATCAGGTCGCACTGATACCATAGTGGCAGGCCTGCAATCTTGTGGTCGGCATACTCTGCCGAGTAGAACCAATAAGGGGCATTCATCTTGTCGAGCTGCTTGGCGATATACTTCGAGCCGTAGAAGCCTATGCCGAAGAGCGACGAGCGGTTATATGGCACGTTGCCGTCCGATGTGCCATGAAAGAGGAGCATGGGTGCTGGCTCATGCTTAAACTTGGGCTTTCCCTCGGTCGAGAATATAGCACCTGCGCACGCCACCACGGCGGCATAGCTAAACTCCTCGGGCAGCACCTTGGCAATATCTGCGCCGTTGCACCTGTTCCACTCGGCTTGTAGCGAGGCAATTGCGCCGGCGCTCGAGCCGCTGAGCATAATCTTCTCGGGGTCGATGTTTAGTCTTTGGCTATTCATCAGCACAAAGCATGTGGCAGCGTAGATATCCTCCACGGCAATATCCACGGCATGCTGCATTGCGCCAATCATCGTCTTTATGCCACCCTCCTTAGGGGAATTTTTCAGCCCTAAGCGGTAGTCGATGCTTGCCACGACGATGCCCGACTTAGCGAGCGTGTCGAAGTATCGGGCATAGTACTCGTGGTTGCGCTCGCCCATGACAAAGCCTCCGCCAAAGGCGAAGATCATGCAGGGGCGTGGTGCTGAATTGTCGGCAGGGAGCGAGTAGAGGTCGAGCATGAGCTGCTGACCATCAGTTGTTGCATAGTGGTATGTCTGGCACTCTACTTTCTGTGCCATAACATCTAAGGTGCTAAGCATAAGCACCAAGCAAAAAAGTAATCGTTTCATCTCTTTTTATCTGTTCCATTCGCCAATTTCGAGGTTTTTGATCTCTCCATTCTCTATGTCGAGTCGTATGGCGGTGCGCACATGGTGGATGCCGTAGTTGCCCGCAGCACCCGGGTTTATGTGTAGCAGGTCGTATACATTGTCGTACATAACCTTTAATATGTGCGAGTGGCCCGCAATAAATAGCTTGGGTCGTGAGGTGTAGATATGCTGTCGTGCCTTTGGCGAGTAGTGGCGTGGGTAGCCACCTATGTGCGTCATCAGCACCTTGACACCCTCCACCTCGAAGAGCGTGAATTCGTTGTACACACGGCGGATAATTCCGCCATCGATATTTCCGTACACGCCCCTAAGAGGCTTGAACGCCGCAATCTCGTCGGCAAGCTCCAACGAGCCAAAGTCGCCAGCATGCCATATCTCGTCGCAAGGCGCTAAAAACTCTTTGAGTGGCTCATCAAAGGTGTTGTGGGTATCAGAAATTATGCCAATTTTCATCTTTGTAGTGCGATTAACTATGCAAATATAGGAAAAAATAAGTACCTTTGTATATATCTAAAATCCTAAAATGATGAATAAGTTACGCATACTTCTATCCGTGCTCGTTGCGCTTGTTACTTTCACCCCTCTTAGCGCACAACAAAACCTATGGCAGGCAAAGGGTGTTACCTCGCCCGAGGTGCTCGATGATGGCTCTGTTGTTGTGCGCCTGTATGCCCCTGAGGCTAAGAGCGTTGTGCTCAAGTGCGACTTTGTCTCTGGTGGCAATGTGGCGATGCAACGCACAGATGATGGCGTGTGGGAGTATCGTTCCGAGCCTCTTGCTTCGGAGTTGTACTGCTATCGCTTCTCAATCGACGGCATGGCTGATATCGTAGACCCAGCATCGAGCTACGTCATGCGTGATGTGGGCTCGCTCATGAGCTACTTTATTGTTGCGGGCGAGCGTGGCGATTTGTATGCACCTCAGGGCGTTAAGCATGGCACGCTAAGCCGTGTGTGGGTGCCGATGAGTGGCCATGAGCGTCGCATGGTGGTATATACCCCTGCGGGCTACGAGCGTGGCAAGGGCAAGTACCCTGTGCTTTACCTCCTCCATGGCATGGGTGGCGACGAGGAGGCATGGGTGGCTACGGGCCGTGTGGTCGAGATTATGGATAACCTCATTGCAAGCGGCAAGGCAGAGCCTATGATTGTTGTTATGACCAATGGCTGCTCTAAGCATGTGGCAGCACCAGGCTATTCGGAGGAGGGCATGTTCAGACCATATATGTCGGGCTCGATGGACGGCACCTTCGAGGCTATGTTTAAGGATGTTGTCGAGTGGGTAGATGCCACCTACCGCACCATTGCCAAGCCCGAGAAGCGAGCTATCGCCGGCTTGTCGATGGGTGGCTTCCATGCTATGCAGATATCGAAACACTATCCCGAGATGTTTGATTATGTAGGCTTGTTCTCAGCAGCAATCTTCCGTGGTGAGAGTGGGGTGGAGATGTATGAGAAGTTGGAGCAGAGGCTTCTTCGCCAGTTCGAGCATGAGCCTAAGCTCTATTGGATAGCTATCGGCAGTGGCGACTTCCTCTACGACGAGAATGTGGAGTATCGTGAGCTGTTGGATAGGCTCGGCTGCAAGTACACCTACCGTGAGAGCACGGGCGGTCACGAGTGGCGAAATTGGCGAATATATCTTTGCGAGTTTGCGCAGATGTTGTTTAAAAAGTAGGGGTTATGAAGCGTCTTTTGCTATATCTCGTTGCGATAGTTGTTATCACTATCGTGGGGCTATCTCTATCACGTATGCCCGAGAGCGCTGTTGTCGAGCCCGTGTCGAATGATGGTGCTGAGGCTGTTGAGCCTAAGACTAAGGTTGCCAATGTCGAGAGCTATGGTCGTGGCATCGAGCTTCCTTCAAAGAGCGACTTTGAAAATGTTGTGGAGCTCGAGATTAAGTGCGGCGACAGGCTCAACTATACGGCGCTCTACGACACCGAACGCTATGCCTCGCTGTGGGTGGCATATGTGGTTACGAGCGAGGATATGGGCGACACGAAGCGTCCAACGTCGTGGAGCTACAACCCGCTGCTTAGCACCTCGAAGCAGGTGAACCTATGCTCACGAAGCTACAACGACGACTACTCACGAGGCCACCTTATTCCCAACGCCTCACGCAATGCACGCCGTGAGGAGCAGGAGCAGACATTCTATGTCACTAACTCGGTGCCACAGATTCAGAATGGCTTTAATGGCGGCGTGTGGATGCACCTCGAGTCGGCTGTGCAGCGCTATGCCGAGCGTGAGCCGTTGTATGTTGCTACAGGAGTGGTGTTTGAGCCTGTGGGCGAGAGCTGCGAGATACGATATACCACGGCAAAAGATGATACTAAGCCTATTCCCGTGCCTAACTACTTCTATAAGGTAGTGCTACGTGTCGAGCGCAATGCCTCGGGCGAGGTTGTCGATGCTGGGGCTATCGGCTTTTGGTTTGAACATAGGGCATATAGCGACAAGTATTACAACTACGCCATGTCGGTTGATGAGGTCGAGAGGCTCACGGGTTTCGACTTCTTCGCCTCGCTCCCCGACGATGTCGAGGCACGTGCCGAGCGTAATGCTAAGAACTTCCTAAGGTAGAAATAGCCACACAAAAAAATCTCCGAATGATTGCCATTCGGAGATTTTTTATAGGTTGCTCTTGTATTCTCTTTACGATGCGATTACTACTTGCGATAAGCAATTTCGTATACTATTCGAGACTGAGGTAAAAGTGCCTCACTCTTATACATGATTTCCTCAATAACATTTCCATGTGAGTCGTGTACGTAGGCCCATGTGTAACTCAACTCGCCATCTGCGTCGTACGTAGTCTTCTCAATCAGAACACCATTTAAGTATTTGTAAATGCTCTTTTGAATCAACGAACCATATTCGCTGTATATAGCTTCCTGAATCATGTTTCCATTAGCATCGTATGTGTAAGTAGTATAAATATCTAACGAGTTGTCTGCGTCGTATGTAGCCTTCTTAATCTTATTCCCTGCTGAGTCATAGCTGTAAATTATCTTCTCTCTCGTTCCGCCGTCTGAGTCGTATTGAGCCTCCTCAATCATCTCTCCTTGTGCGTCGTATTTAAAAATTGTCTTAAAACGCAATGAGCCTGATGTGTCGTAGTCGCTCTCCTCAATTTTATATCCAGCAGAGTTGTATTTCGAAATCCACTTGCCATACAATGAGCCGTCAGGTTCGTATCCAGCCTCCTCAGTTATTCTCCCCTGTGAGTCGAATTTTGAAATTCTTCTCCAAACCAATGAGCCGTCTGATCCATATCTAGTATACTTTGTTACATCTCCAGCCGTATTAAAACAGTAATCAACATGCTCTTCAACATCGCCATTAATAAGTTCTCCAAATTTATCTTCGACATAATACGTGGTCATAGTTAAAGTCTCAATATCGCCATAAAGCGTAACATCTTCATACCAGCCCTGACGATTTGGACCTTGCGCCTTGGTAATAGACGTTGAGCCACATACTGCAATGAGAGTAACGGCAAAGAGTAAAAATAGACGTTTCATAGTTAAGTTATGATTTTAGTAAGTTCCTTCTTACTACAAAGATAACACTTTATTTTGAATATATGTAGAGAGAAAGCCACAAAAAAAAATCTCCGAATGATTGCCATTCGGAGATTTTTTTTTGTGGAGTTGGTTATTACCACTGCCAAACACCTACGCCATAAGACTCAGTCTGCGACGAGGTCTTGCTCACTTGCAAAGTGCCATTCTCAGTCTGCTCGGTTGCTGCGGTGTGGTCGCCATTAGCCTCTACAAGGTAGATCTTGCTCTGCTCAGCGATAGCGCTGAACTCGAAGTAGATGTCGTATGTGCCACTCTTAGCAACAGTCACGTCCTGACCATTGTTATATGCCTTAATCCACTTGTTAGCCTCAATGTTGCTGATGCCACAGCCATAATTAACACCCCATGACTCAGGCTTCTTAACCTTGAAGCTATCACCAGCCTTAAGAGCCATGTTCTCAAGAACATAAAGGTTTGTAGTTGAGGTTTCGTTCATGATTGTGTCGTTCCATGAGTTGAAGCTACCAGCCAAAGCCCACTTGTTGTGCTGGTGCCACTCGCCCTTAGCCCAGTCAGTGATGTAGAAGTAGTTTGCAGGAGCGGCGTTAATAGCGAGGTCCTCTGTCTGATTCCAAACCTGCTCCCATGCAAACATGTGAGCTGCAGGATTCATACGGCAGAAGATGATGCTTGTCATGCTCTTATCAACCTCGCACTCGTAAACACCGTCGCCATCCTCGTCGGTCATTGTAGTAGTAACAGCATCAATGCCCTCGCCCCATGTGTATGCTGCAAACCATGGGCCATCAGTTGTCCAATTTGAGTTAGGAATAAGGTATACCGTATTTGTCTCAGGTGTTGGCTCTGGCTCTGGTTCTGGCTCTGGTTCTGGTTCTGGATCAGGAGTTGGGTCTGGTTCTGGCTCTGGCTCAGTGCCCATCTCAAGATAGCCGAGCGTATAAATCTTGCCGCTCTCAATCTTCTGACCCTCAGCGCCACTCTTTAAGATGTCAGTGCCGCAAGTAATCTCCAAACCCTCGCTAAGTAGGGCTGGTGCTACTGCCACGTAGTAGGTCTTGCCGCTCTCGCAGCCCTTAAGCGTAACATATGCCTCGCCCTCAACCGTAACAACGTCGCCCTCAACGCTAAGTGCGCCAGCAAGGTGCTCGCCACCAATGGCTGTGAAGCTAATGTCGCCCGCAACCTTAGTGGTGAACTTGAGCAATGCAGCAGGGTTCTTGAACGATAGGGTAGTCTGTTCAGCGTAAAGGCCTTTAGCATATGCTGGTGTGCCTGCTGGCATATTATCCTCGCGAGCAACCTGCTCTGTAGCGATAGTCATATCGCCATAAGTAGCGAAGAGCTCTGCGCCATTCTCAACATCGAATGTCTCAGTAGGTACGAACGATACATCAGTACCACCGCTTGTTGCAGTGAATGTCACGCCATTAACCTTGATAACATCATTAACCTCCCATGTAGGTGTGTAGCCCTCGAGGGTCATGCGTGTTGATGTGTAGTCCTCGAACGAAGCACGAATCTCTATTCGCTTCTCAGCCTGTGGCTCGTCCTGAGGGTTACATGCTACTGCACCCATAAGCACAAATGCACTCATAAGATACTTAAAAAACTTTCTCATAGTGATATAAATTTAGTTAAAATTATTTGCGAGTAATGAGTGATGCACTCATGGTAAAATCATGGCAAAAGTAAAAATATTTTCCGAATTGCGCAACAAGCAAACGAATAAAGTGACAATGGCGGCTAATTTATTTAGTAGTGAGTTTGTGGAAGTTAAGGAAATTAAGGAACCTCCCTAAACTCTTTAAACTCACTACTCACCATAGCGAGGTGCAAATTTGTTGTTAGAAGAGGTTAGGCTTGGTCTTAACATAAAAAAAACTTCGGTGGGTAGTTGATATACTCGTTTGATGTATAAGTGAGTATGTTGATAATATAATAGCAGAAGCAACCTGCCTAAATTTAGACAGGTTGCTTAGATTAGTTTGACACATTAATGATTTGTGTCCCAAGAACATTTGAGATTTTGGCAAGAGTCCTGATGGTAAAGTTGTGAGTTCCTCGCATCCAACGAGAGACCTCTGCTTCTTTTTTACCCAATGCCTCTGCCAACTCTCGCTGTGTCATCCCCTTCTCC
>JAFZEX010000007.1 GCA_017560425.1 Alistipes sp. | reverse complement strand
ATAACGATTCTGGCTATTCAGCTACGCATGTGCAAGTCGCCTAATGCGAAAATCTCGAAAAAACGCAAATATCCTGAAATGTTTGATTTTATAATAAATAGAAGCCTGTCTAACTTTTTTTGAATGTTAGACAGGCTCTTCGTTGTATTAGTGGCTATGTGAGCTTGCTCACAAATAGCCACTAATACAGCAAAATATACCGTATCGAATACGGTTTTCTTTTTGCACTTTGCCGAGGTTACGTGCGGGAGGGGCGTTAAGCGGAGCATCCGCATGGATGCGAAGCAGCCAATCCCGCAAAAATTCAATTGCACCCTGCCGAGGTTCCGTGCGGGAGGGGCGTTAAGCGGAGCATCGAAGATGCGGAGTAGCCAATCACGTCCAAAAGCCCCTCTACCCTATTCCTCGGCTCCAAGCACAATAATAAAATAACACCCACAAAAAGAGTGTTGAATAGTATCGCTTCTTGCCAAAAACCCCTATCTTTGCAAAAAACAAGAGAGCTATGCAGAAAGACGAGATATTCATAACGGCAGAGCAGTATGTTAAGCAGACGGGTAAGTCGGTGTTCCTTACCGGCAGGGCTGGCACGGGAAAGACAACCTTTCTAAAATACATAGCCCAGACCACGGCAAAGCGCTTTGTGGTGCTCGCTCCGACGGGTGTTGCGGCAATAAATGCGTGTGGCACAACGATACACTCCTTCTTTCAGCTACCATTGTGTCCATACCTTCCCGACGTAAAGGAGCTGGTAACAGAGTATCAGCTACCCGACAAATATCGCAGCCTGAGCAAGGAGCGCATAAAGATAATTCGCTCGTTAGATCTGCTTATCATCGACGAGATATCTATGGTGCGTGCCGACCTGCTCGATGCCGTAGATATGTGTCTGCGTCGTTATAGGCGCAGCAATGCCCCCTTTGGTGGCGTGCAGCTGCTTATGATTGGCGACATTCACCAGCTGTCGCCCGTGGTAAGAGAGAACGAGCGAGGCTATATCTCGCAGGTATACCCATCGCCATACTTCTTTAGCTCGAAGGCACTCAAGGGTCTCGACTACGTAACTATCGAGTTGCAGAAGGTACACCGCCAGCGTGATGCCGAGTTTATCGAGATACTCAACGCCGTGCGTGACAACCGCATTACGCCCGACATTCTACGCCGTCTGAACGCCCGTGTAGGCACGAAGCAGAGCAGCGACGATGTAATACGTCTAACAACCCACAACATACAGGCAGATGGCATAAACAGCCGCGAGCTCGAGGCGCTACCCACACCCATGGAGCTCTTCGAGGCAACAATAGAGGGCGAGTTCCCCGAAAACAGCTACCCCGCCGACGAGAAGCTATACCTAAAGGAGGGTGCAAAGGTGATGTTTATACGCAACGACAGCGAGGGACGATTCTATAACGGCAAGATGGGTCGTATAACGGAGATATTGTCGGACAGCGTGACTGTTGAGGATAGCGACGGCAACAGCATCGAGGTGGAGAGTGTTGAGTGGGATAACATACAGTATGTCATCGACAAGGATACATCGGAGATAACGCCCAACGTTGTCGGTAGGTTTAAGCAGCTGCCACTGAGGGTGGCGTGGGCTGTGACAATACACAAGAGCCAGGGACTAACGTTCGACAATGTGATTATCGATGCTGGGGCTGCCTTCGCATTTGGCCAGGTATATGTGGCACTATCACGCTGTCGCACGCTCGAGGGCATAACCCTCGAATCGCCCATTGCCCCCTCAACGCTATTCCAGGATCAGCATATATCGTCGTTCAACAATAGCCGCACTCCATACTCCGTGGTGGAGGCGTCGCTCAACACCGAGATGGTTCACCACCGCTTCGACCTTCTGCGTGAGGTGTTCGACTTCTCGAGCGTAGTCAAAAACCTACGCTGGCTCACAAAGAGCTGCGCCGAGGGCGTAGATAAGCTATACCCCGCCGACTACGCAAAGCTCGACGAGATACTCTCCGAGTTCGAGTCGTTCAAAACGGTGTGCACAAGCTTCTCGAAACAACTAACCAGCATCGAGGCCGCACGAATGGCTGACGATGCATTCCTCAACGAGCGCCTGAGCAAGGCGGCAGAGTACTTCATGCCAGCCATAGAGAGGGCGTTTGTGCACTGCTGCAAGGTCTGCAACTTGGAGATAGACAACAAACAGTTGAAAAAGAAGATTAAGGAGGCGGGCAACGAGGCTGGCATAACGCTTGACATTCGCCTACGCACGCTAAGAGCCATACTCCAAGACGACTTCTCGGTGGAGCGATATGGTGAGATAAAAACGGCATGTCTGCTCGAGGAGAGAAGCATCAAGCGCCGAACAAAGGCAGAAAAAATAGAGAAGAGCGAGAGAGAGGCAGATGCCGACATGGCAATAAATGAGGATTTGCGCATGGAGCTACAAGAGTGGCGCACCGAGCGCTACAAGCGTGACAACCTACCCGCATATACCATCATACACCAAAGCACACTACTTGAGATAGCCGCCCTCGTCCCCAAAACCCCTGATGAGCTACTCTCAATCAAAGGCTTCGGCAAAGCAAAATTCGACAAATACGGCGAGGAGATCCTCGAGATTACAGCCAGGTATTAGATGGTCATAAATAGGCGCATTACCTGGCGTTGGGGCGGTAGGAGATTAGGACTAAGGCGACACCGAGGAAGATGACGAGGGCGAAGAGGAAGGTGTCGGGGTGAAGTTTATCTAACCGCATGACAACACTTAGGGCTACTGCCACAACGGGCTGGATATAGGCATAGATGCTCGAGGCGGTGGGGGCAACACTACGGAGCGAGTAGTTGAGCAGGAGGTTTGGCAGATAGGTGGGCACAAACAGCACAAAGAGCGAGGCGAGGAGTATCTTTGTGTCCATAACCGAGAAGTTGATGGCAAGCACATCATCGACACCGAAGGGCAGAACAACAAATGCCGAGGCACAATATATCCAGCGCAGCACCGTGGTTACACGATACTTGCTCACAAGCCTCTTGCAAAGCACCATATAGGATGCCGATACGCACGACGAGATGAATATCAGCACATTACCCCACACGCTCGACTGTGTATGCACGCCACTGTTGCTCGAGATTATTATCGCCAGCGTGCCCACCATGCCGAGTGCAAGGCCAAGCACCCTCTTTACCGTGAAGCGGTCTACGCCCACAGCAACCGAGAGAAGCAAGACCAACAACGGGGTTGATGTGCCGATTATCGAGCCGTCGATGGGCGAGGTGTCGGCAAGTCCGAACATCATACATAGCTTACGTGCCACGCCCATGAGCAGTGCTGCACCCAATATTTTGGCTCTATCTTGGGGTGCTATGCCCTCGGGCCTCTCCCACAACAAGGGCACAAGCGAGAAGAGCGCAGCAATGATGAGCGATGCCGTGACCATAGCCATGGGCGAGATATATCGCCCTAAGACGAGGTTATAAAAGGGGTAGTCGCACGCCCATACCACATTGCAGAATATCAGCGCCAAATATGCATTACGAGTCTTTAACATTGCTACAGAAATAACTAACTACCCTACCCGTGCAAAGTTTGTGCCTCGGGCTGCACGACGCAAATTATTGGCGACTAACGAAAATTATGCTATCTTTGCGCACGGATTGGCATATCAGAGATGTCCATGGCAGAATATATTAACATAAAAACTAAATATTATGAGCGAGATTACAAAGTGTCCCAAGTGTGGTGGCGAGTATGTCTATTTCGATGGTTCGCTATACGTATGCCCCGATTGCGCATACGAGTTTGATGGCGAGAATGGTGCTGCGGCTGCTAACGACGAGACACCTCGAGATAGCAATGGTGCTGAGTTGCTCGATGGCGACTCGGTGACTGTCATCAAGGATTTGAAGGTTAAGGGCTCGTCGATGGTAATCAAGCGAGGCACCAAGGTAAAGAGCATTCGCCTAACCGACAACCACGAGGAGGTAGACTGCAAAATCGATGGCAGCAGCATTGTCCTCAAAACATGCTTCTTGAAGAAGTAAGCGAACGTTATTTATCAAAATAATAAATCTCGAAAGTTTGTATTAACTTTCGAGATTTATTATAATTAGTATAGTTTATACACAATAGACATTACTTTACCCTTATCATCTGACCAATCTGCATTTTTCTTGGATCAACGTTAGGGTTAAGTATTTGTAATTGTTTTGTAGTAATATTATACTTCATTGCAATACGGGTAAAGGTATCTCCTGCATCGACTCTGTGATACTCCACACCAATATATAATCTCTTTATCGCCTCATTATAGCCGTCGAGATGCAATTTGAAATAATATTTACTCGGAGCGCCATATCTATTTATCTCCTCCATCGCACATATCACAACCCCCTCTTTCTCAAGAAGTGTTCTAAAAGCAAACTCTCCACCGCCTGTATATCGATCAAAGACCATATTACCACTATAATTGTTCTGCAATTTAAAATAGTGAACATTATTGTTAGAGTCTTTAGCAACTAGGAGATATGTATCGTCATCTTTTACAACTGATGAATTATACTCAATAAGGCGAAGAGTAATATGCTCATCCGTCACAAACAAAAGGGCTGTCAGGTCAGACGCGGTAGTTGCCGAGTTTGAAAACGTTCCCTTTTCAGTTAAAATTATAAATGAATCATCAGTTTTCTCATTAAAAGAGTTTGTGAATTGGCATTTCTGCCATAGTCCAGTGTT
Source organism: Alistipes sp. (assembly GCA_017560425.1). Classification (GTDB taxonomy): domain Bacteria; phylum Bacteroidota; class Bacteroidia; order Bacteroidales; family Rikenellaceae; genus Alistipes. The sequence goes on along the minus strand of JAFZEX010000007.1, from coordinate 49,339 downwards.
TAAAGTTAGTGGGATATTCACCTCATTTCTTTCCTTATCACCAACAACCCTACCTGAAACAATCATCTTTGCAGATGCAAGATATCTGATGGCATCATCATATGACAACTCTTCATATATTTTACCCTTCTTCTCACGATCAAAGTCCTCTAAGCTAACAAATACGTTATCATGACCCACCTTCTCATATACCTCATATGCCCTACCATTTGAGACAAGATAGATATATTCATACTTTGTTGTCACCTCATTTCCAAAACCATTTTTAGCCGTAAAATTAGCATTAAAAATACAAAGACTGTCATTACTATACTTTAATTCAATCTCTTCTACTCTAACACTCTCAGGCACCTTTGCCATCTCTTTAAAGAGCTGCACCATTGCCTTTTCAGCATCATTTTTCACTTTTGACGCTTCACTACAAGCTGTCAAAGCTAGTACGACTAGCGCAATAATAGATAGGTTTCTCATAATATTAGTATTTAGCGTATGGTTTCATTTCACAAATATACGAAATATTCATCATAACAACAATTAATAATTAACTAATATAGCAAAAATCCACGAACAAAAAAGCACCCAGATGGGTGCTTTTTCGTTTATGTTGGACAGATGCTTATCTATTCTTTGCGTCCCATGTTGCGAAGTCCTCGAAGTTGTAGACCCACGAGTCGCCATAGGCGAGCTTATGGATACGATAGTAGATAGCCTCACGCGAAGGGGCATTGAACTTGCCGTCGCTCTCCTTAACGTGGCGCATGATGCTGTTATCTGATGGACGGTAGGCATTCTGAGCGAAAGAGTATGCACCCTCGTAGATGCCCACAAGGCCCGAATAGCGAGAGTCACTTAGGAAATGCTTCCACTTGATTGTCTCAGATGTTAGAGCATCACCAACGGTAGCATCAACATTCTTGAACCAACCCCACTGCTCGAAGTCCTTAATCTCGTAATAGTAGTAGTTAGTAATAGCGCCATTACCCGATGAGAAATACTCGTCGCCAAGCTTACCAAAGCCGTGGCCCGCAGCCTCATGGATAAGGAGGTTGGCAAACAGAGCGTCGTCGCCACACAACGAGAAGTATGTCAATGCATTACCATTACCATAGTTCTTCGATGTGTTATACTTTGGCGATGTTTGATAACATACACCAGCATAGGCATCGCTATTCATAATAACAATAAGCGTAGACTCATCGGTACGTGGGCCGTTGTTGTCGGGATATGCCTGCTCGCCGAATATCTCACGTGCGTATGTATAAATAGTAGAGCCATCGCCACTAATCGACACACCATCAGACTTGATGTAGCAGTTGAGCGCCGTGTCGCCATATGTATAATCAGAGTAACAACCCTCGGTCTTCGACACACACTTAACCATATATACATTAAAAAGGTGACGGAACGATGTGTAAGGCTCCTTGCTGAAGAATGCCTCCATAGCCTTGCGCATATCTGCCTCGTAGCGACCCGACGCAATCTGACGATCAGAGTAGCCATCGCCCATCAACACGATGTCGATACCATTACCCTCCGATGCAGTCTGCAATGCAACATAACTACCATTTGCCGAGTAGTCCGAAGATATGTAGCTACGGTCGTTTGGCGCATACATCAATGCATCGTCATTCACCTCGCCCGAGATTGTTTCGATGGTATATGCCTTCCAAAGTGAGTGCTGCAAATATGCACCGACAGCGCTATCAGGAACACGGATAGTCACGCCCGCAGGGAAGACCACATCGTCGCCAAGCGCTGGAGGTGTTGTAGCATAGCATGTCACGGTTGTTAGGCTCGAACAATCGTAGAATGCTGCGCCCTCGATAGTTTTGACACTTGCAGGAATAGTTACCTCGGTAAGCGAGCTACAATTGTAGAACGACATCTCGCCGATTAGCTGCAAATTATCAGAAAGCTCGATGCTCTGAAGGTTCGTACAATCATAAAATGTGTAACGATACATTGCTGTAACGCTGTCAGGTATAGTTATGCTTGTTAGCGTTGAGCAGTTCTCGAAAGCTCCATTGTTACTACCACTAACACCAAGTGCAGTAAGCGTACCGTTGAATGACACCACCCACTCGTTACCACTCCTTTTGTGCGATTCAACAGAGGCATTGAGATGTGAGGTACGAAGCGTAATAGCGTTACCATCAGATGTTGTATAGCGCAACTCGGTGGTTGTAGTTGCAGGAGGAGTTACAGGCTCCTCGGGAGTGGGATCGCCACCCTCGTTGCCATTGCCTCCATCATCTGAGCCACCATCATCTGAGCCGCCATCGCCACCATTATCACCCTCACCGCTATCAGGGTTGCCACCCTCCGAGCCACCGCCATTCAGCAACTCATCAGGAAGCGCCTTGATTAGGAAGTAGCCCCACACTGCGTGCTGCTCGTAGGTCTTAATAGATGCCTCAGGAACATAGACAGTAACACCCGTAGGAAGCTCGTTCTTGTCGTAGAGCGATGGAGGTGTTGTTGCAAACACATTTACGGTAGTAAAAGGTGTGCCCGTGAATGCCTTATAAGAGATATCGGTAACGCTTGCAGGGATATTAATAGTGGTCAATTTGGTTGATACCAACGACTGCGAGCCGATATTTTTGAGGTTAGCTGGCAGAACAATAGACTCGAGCGATGTACAACGATAGAACGAGTACATACCGAGCTTGGTGATACCATCAGGCAACACCACACTCTTAAGAGTGCTCTTGCTCTCGAATGCTCCGTTGTAAGAGTTCTCCTTACCGAGAATAGTAAGGTCGCTACCAAACGTAACAACCCACATATCGTCACGCTGCTCGTGCGATGTGATTGTAGCGCCAAATCTATCGGCACTCAAGTCAAGCTTTTTGCCATCGGTGGTGGTATACCAAATCTCGTTGTTAGCAGGCTTCTTAGGTGCTGTTGCCATAACCACCTCTAACTCGGTCATTGGCTGGATCATGTTGCGCTCGATAGCCACACTCTTAGTTGTAGACTTTACGAACTCATTACCAGCAGTATCGGTGACGGTGATAGTGAAGCCCTTCTCGAAGGTTGTGGCAGGGACAACAAGCCAAAACTGAGTAGCGCCAGCCTTATCCTTGCCCAACGCAACGCCATCGCCACAATCCATGGTCAATGTAGCAGTAGCATTGTCTGCCATAGTAACCGTTGGCTCACCACCATAGAATGCACGAATGGTTGCCGCACCCGCAAGCTTCTCGCCGTTGTTACCCTCGAGCGCTACGCTCTTAACCATAACACCCTCGCCATAGAGCTTGAGCTTGAGATAGCCACACACATTCTTGAAGCGAAGGATGTTGTCATACTTGCTACTTGTGATTGCCACCATGGTATTTGCGCCAAGGCCGAATGAGTTCTCGGCATAGAGCTGCTGGGCAGGCATCTCAAACTTAATAACACCAACCTCGGTCATTGATGTTGTCGAGCGATAGGGATATACACCGTAGCAGTTATCGAGCTCGTTGCCCGTAACAAGGTCGGTTGTAAGCTTCTCGAACGAACCACCATTAGAGCCTGACTCGCCCGTAAAGCGATAGCGCATGTTGTAGGTCACGGGGAAGAACGAAATCTCGTCACCTGCAGTCCAGCGCAGATACTTCTCGTCCTCGATGTAGGTGCGAGTATCCTCCTCGTCGAACTCGGCATAGAGCACATCGGGAGCATCGATAGTAACCTTGGGAAGGTTTGGCTCCTCGAACTCAGCACATGCAAATGCCATAACGAGCAAAAGCATGCTACATACTATTCTCTTCATATTGTTTTAAAATTATAGATTACCACTCAATCTCCTCCTTCTCGCCACCGATGTTCTCGAGGGTAGAATTAGATAGGCTGAAGCCCGCCTCAACAGCAATCGCCACAACACTTAGCTCGGGCGACTCATACTGCGGAGCATTCACATTTTTAGACATTCTCGTATAGTTTATTATTTGTTTTATTTGCCATAATTCTCGATACACACTTATCGAAAGTACAAAGTTATCACATTTTTCGCAATTATCCAACAAAAAAAGCGAGATTTAGATTGATAATCTACCTGGCAATTCGGCAGCAGATGAGCAGATGCGAGAGTAAGGTTAATTTTCTTTGAAAAGAGAAAACCACTTTACCATTTTTTTCGTATCTTTGCCACGTTTATAAATCATATCTAAGTATGCGCAAACTACGCAATATTGCAATTATCGCCCACGTAGACCACGGCAAGACAACCCTCGTTGATAAGATGATTATGCAGGGTAACCTTCTGCGTGAGAACGAGCACTCTTCGGGCGACCTTATCATGGATAACAACGACATCGAGCGTGAGCGTGGCATCACCATTCTATCGAAGAACGTGTCGGTAATATACCAGGACTACAAGATTAACATCATTGACACCCCGGGTCACGCCGACTTTGGTGGCGAGGTAGAGCGTGTGCTCAACATGTGCGACGGCGTCATCTTGCTTGTCGATGCCTTTGAGGGCACCATGCCTCAGACACGCTTCGTGCTTCAGAAGGCTCTCGCCTTGGGCAAGAAGCCTATCGTTGTAATCAACAAGGTGGACAAGGAGAACTGCCGCCCCGACGTTGTTAATGAGCAGGTTTTCGACCTTATGTTTACGCTCGGCGCAACTGAGGAGCAGCTCGACTATAAGACCATCTACGGCTCAGCAAAGCAGGGCTGGATGTCGCACGTTCTTGGCGAAAAGACCGACTCGATCACCCCACTTCTCGACACAATCATAGACGAAATTCCTGAGCCCGAGAGCGTGGAGGGAACACCTCAGATGCTCGTAACATCGCTCGAGTACTCGCCATATGTGGGTCGTATTGCTGTGGGCAAGATCACCCGTGGCTCGCTCACAACAGGTCAGAACGTAACACTCGCAAAGCGCGATGGCACACTCGTAAAGACCAAGATCAAGGACCTCATGGTATTCGAGGGCTTGGGCAAGGCTAAGGCCGAGAGAGTAGATTGTGGCGAGATTTGCGCCTTGGTCGGAATCGACGGCTTCGAGATTGGCGACACCATCTGCGACTACACCGATCCTGAGCCACTACCACCTATCGCTATTGACGAGCCAACAATGTCTATGTTGTTCACCATCAACAACTCACCATTCTTTGGCAAGGATGGCAAGTATGTGACATCACGCCACATCAAGGAGCGTCTTGATCGTGAGCTCGAGAAGAACCTCGCACTACGTGTTGAGCCAGGTCAGAATGCCGACTCGTTTGTGGTGTATGGCCGTGGTGTGTTGCACCTCTCTGTGCTTATCGAGACCATGCGCCGTGAGGGCTACGAGCTTCAGGTGGGTCAGCCAAAGGTTATCACAAAGGAGATTGACGGTGTTAAGTGCGAGCCTGTTGAGGAGATGACCGTGGACTGCCCTGACGACTGCGCAGGAACAGTCATCGAGCTTACGACACGTCGTAAGGGTCAGCTCGTAAACATGGAGTCGGCAAACGAGCGCACACGTCTTGAGTTTGTAATCCCTTCACGAGGCATCATCGGTCTTCGCTCAACGATGATCACAGCCACTGCGGGCGAGGCTATCATGACACACCGCCTCAAGGACTTCGAGCCATGGATGGGTGAGATTGAGAGCCGCTCGGTGGGTGCTATCATCGCATCGGAGACAGGTACAGCCTACGCCTACTCTATCGACAAGCTTCAGGACCGAGGCAAGTTCTTCATATCGCCTATGGAGCAGGTATACTGCGGTCAGGTGATTGGCGAGCACACACGCTCGAACGACATCACCGTGAACGTGACTAAGGCTAAGCAGCTCACCAACATGCGTGCATCGGGCTCTGACGAGAAGACCTCGATTGCACCTCCTGTAATCTTCTCGTTGGAGGAGGCGCTGGAGTATATCCGTGAGGACGAGTATGTAGAGGTAACACCTAAGTCTATCCGCTTGCGTAAGATTTTGCTCAACGAGGTAGACCGCAAGCGTGCATCAAAGGAGTAAATAATGTATAAATACTGGGTGTACATCGTCGGAAATAGAGGCGCAACAACTATTTACATTGGCGTAACTAATGACATTAAACGACGAATTAGCGAACACAAATTAGGCGAAGTGCCCGGTTTTACCAAGCGTTATAAGTGCGACATACTACTTTACTTCGAAGAGTATAATAACATCAAAAATGCTATTTCTCGAGAAAAAGAGCTTAAGGGTTGGCGCAGAGAACGCAAAGAACAATTAATAGCAACGTTAAATCCTCACAGAGTTGACCTTGCAGCTAATTGGTTCTAAACAACATGTCATCGACATCGTATGTCATGTTGAGCAAAGCGAAACATCTCGCAGTGAGTACGAACATTCAAAGTTAGCACCAACCGAGAGATTCTTCGCTACGCTCAGAATGACATAGATAATGACATTATTGATACTCAGTATGACAATTTGAAATAACAATTAACAACCTAAAAATACTATAACACTATGACAAAGAAAATTGGTATTGCTTGCGACCACGCAGCATACGAGCTTAAGGAGTTCCTCGTGGGCTACCTCTCATCAAAGGGCTTCGAGGTAAAGGATTTCGGCACACACTCTGAGGAGTCGTGCGACTACCCAGACTTTGCACACGCACTTGGCGAGGCTATCGACAATGGCGACTTGGAGCGTGGCGTAGCACTTTGTGGCTCAGGCGAGGGTATCTCTATGACATTGAACAAGCACCAGAGTGTACGTGCTGCTCTTTGCTGGATTCCAGAGATTGCTAAGCTCTCACGTCAGCACAACAACTCTAACGTATTGTGCATGCCAGCACGCTTCATCTCTAACGACGAGGCTCTCGAGATGCTTAACATCTGGCTTGAGACCGAGTTCGAGGGTGGCCGCCACCAGCGTCGCTTGGACAAGATGCCTATTCAGAAGTAGTCGATTTTAACGACATACTATCACAAACAACCCTCATTTATGGGGGTTGTTTCTTATTTATAAATGGTATACTTTTGCAGTGTGAAAAGATATATTACCATACTTGCCCTCTTCTTGTCGCTGTCGGCTGCTGCCCACGAGCCTGCCGACACGCTGCATCGCCATATCGACGAGGTGCAGATCACCGCATCGCTAAAGAGCGACAGGCGTGAGGTTACGAACGTAGCCACCACCACGCTCAACATGCGACAGATGGATATGCAGGGAATAGCATCGGTGAAGGATATATCGCTCGTAGCACCCAACTTCTACCAGCCCGACTACGGCTCGTCGATGACATCATCTATCTACGTGCGAGGCTTCGGCTCACGCATCGACCAGCCCGTCTTGGGCATCACCATCGACGACATTCCGATGATGAACAAGAATGTCTATGACTTCGACTTCTACGACATTCGCCGTGTTGAGCTTCTACGTGGCCCTCAAGGCACGCTCTATGGCCGCAACACCTCGGGTGGCGTGATGAACATACAGACCCTCTCACCCTTCGAGTGGCAGGGCTTTCGTGGCATGGCTGAGTACTCAACACTCACGTCGTACCGAGCATCGGCAGCCTACTACCATCGACCATACGAGAGGCTCGGCATATCGCTCGCTGCGAACTTCAACCACTCGGGAGGCTACTTCCGCAACACACTTACCAATAACATATGCGACAAGGGCAATAGCGCCTCGGTGCGCCTACGCCTTAAGTGGCTTAATAACGCAGGGTGGAACTTCGACAACATACTCACTGCGGGATACACCAGCGAGGGCGGCTATGCATACCACCCCTACGACCCCACAACCGACAGCTACTCGCCGATTGCGTACAACGACCCATCGGGATATGAGCGCTTGAGCCTAAGCGAGGGCTTTGTGGCTCGCTACATAGGTCGCAACATTCGCCTACAGTCTACGACGAGCTATCAGTATCTCAACGATGAGATGACTCTCGACCAGGACTTCTCGCCCAAGTCGATGTTCACGCTTAAGCAGATGCAGCGTGAGCACAGCATAACCGAGGATATTGTTATCCGCAATGCCGACACCAACTCACGCTACCAATGGGTATGTGGCATCTTTGGCTTTGCCAAGTGGCTCGACATATCATCTCCCGTGACGTTTAAGCAAGATGGCATCAACGAGCTGATACTCGGCAACATAAACAACGGACTACACACCGTATTCCCCGACAACAACATGTCGTTTGGCACAGACAGCTTCGTCATCGAGAGCGACTTCCGTATTCCTACTACGGGTGCAGCACTATATCATCAGTCGGCAGTGGAGCTCGGTCGTTGGAAGCTCACTGCGGGCATACGCTTCGACTACGAGTACACCTCGATGCGCTACAACTCGCACACCACCGTACCCTACCGCTTCGACCTCACGATGACGGACTATAAAGAGCTTAGGAGCGAGTTCAAGGGTCGTAGCAAGCAACACTTTTTCGAGGTGTTGCCCAAGATTGCCGCAGAGTATAACCATGCACGTGGCAACATATATGCGACAATCACACGTGGATATAAGAGCGGCGGCTACAACACACAGATATTTTCGGATATCTTGCAGTCGAAGATGATGAACGACATGATGTCGGACCTCGGCATAGAGCTCGACTCGGCAGTGGGCACCACCACCTACGACTCGGCAACAGCCACCGAGTATAAGCCCGAGACAAGTTGGAACTTCGAGGTAGGCACACACCTACGCCCCGTGGCGGGACTCACGCTCGATGCATCGCTCTTTTGGATCGAGTGCTTCGACCAGCAGGTGACCGTGCTCCCCAAGGGCAACAGCACAGGCCGCATGATGTCGAACGCAGCACGTGCACGTAGCTTTGGCACAGAGCTCACGGCGGCATACTCCTACGAGGGTTTTAGCCTACGTGCCGACTATGGCTACACCAACGCACGCTTCCGTGACTACGACGACGGCACAACCAACTACGCTGGCAACCGCCTACCCTACGCCCCCGAGAACACCCTATCGCTCATGGCGGCATATAACTGGACTATCGACAACCCAACGCTTCGAGGCATAACCCTCTCGGCAGATTGGCGAGCGTCGGGCGCAATATATTGGAACGAGGCAAACACCCTCCGCCAGCCTATCTACTCGACCTTTGGAGCACAGCTAACACTGCGCCTCAAGGAGCTGACAATAACCCTTTGGGGACGCAACCTAACCAACACCGATTACGACGTATTCTACTTTAAGTCTGTTGGCAAGGAGTTCTTCTCGAAGGGAGCACCAATACATGGTGGCATACGCCTAAACATTAACCTTTAATACTACGCATTATGAAAATCACAAAACTCATCTTAAGCATAATCATCTCGGCAATGCTCTTTGCATCGTGCGAGAATGGAGAGCACAACACCCTACCCACAAAGCCCGAGGATAGCGAGTGCTACATCGGCACCCTTATCGTAGATCAGAACGACGGCACTACATATACTCAGGAAGATGTGAAGATAGACTACGAGATTATCGACGGCAAGCTCAACTTCGTGATGTACAAGGTGAAGTTCTCTCAGAATATGCCCCTTAAGCTCGACATGGTTGTCGAGGGCGTTGATTGCCTGGGCGTTGTGGGCAACTATGTCTTGGCAGGCAACGGCATAATCCCCTACGCTATGGGTGGCAAGTTCGAGCAGTATATCATCACCAACCTCGTTGGCGCCATCACCAACAAAACTATGAACCTCAGCTTCAAGTGCGGCGAATACCCCGTAACCTACGAGGGCACAAAGTAGGAGAAAGAGGATTAATAAGTAATGAGTAATTAGGAATTAGTAATAATTTTCGTTGCTACTGCCGATTACTCATTACCATCTACTAATTATAGCCACCACAGCCAAGTTTATTCCACAAATTCTTAGGCTTTTACTCGCTTTGTTTTAAATAATTTATTATATTTGCATAGCACATGCTAAATATTATAAAACAAAGTAAAGTTACCATCTAAGTATGCTAACCCTGAGTATTAAGCAGATTCCATTGGCAAGTTATGCGTTGGTTGCAAATAATGTGGCAATCATTCGTAGCATAACACTTAAGAATAACTCCGACATCAACTACGAGGGATTGAAGATAAAGATAAGCTTTAATCCCGAATTTGCTGATACCATAACTGAGCATATAACCCTATTGCCTGAGGGGCAAACATGGCAAGCAACAGACCTCAAGCCATCGATTAACAACGCCTTTCTGTGCAACCTCACCGAGAAGATTAGCGCAACAACAACGGTGCAGGTGCTATCCAAGGATGACGAGCTGTTAGCCGAGGCGAGGGAGGAGGCAGAGGTGTTGGACTACTCTCAATATTGGGGCAACAGCTTTATGTCGCAATATTTGGCAGCCTTTGTCACACCTCGTCACATAGCCCTCGACCCTATCATCAAACGAGCATCTGAGCTCCTCAACACATGGACCGGAAGCAGCCAGCTTAGCGCCTATCTGCACGACGTACCCAACCGTCCCAAGATGATTGTAGGTGCGATATATGAGGCTATTGCCGAGCAAAACATAACATACTGCTACCCCACATCAACCCTCGCCAAGCATGGTCAGAAAATTCGCACATGCGAGGAGCTGCTCAGCGAAGGCAGGGGCAAGCGTGGCTGCTGCCTCGACATGGCGCTACTCATGTGCTCGTGCCTGGAGGCTGTGGGCCTTAATCCGCTCCTCATAATGCAGGACGACCACGCCTTTGTGGGCTGCTGGCTTGTGCAGGACATGTTCATAGATAGCGTGAACGACGACCCTTCAGTCATAACCAAGCGCATTGCCGAGGGTATCAACGAGATTATATTAGTTGAAACAACATCTGCCAACGAGGGCGACAAGGTATCGTTTAACGAGGCGGTAATCACGGCAAACGACCAGATTAAGAGCATCGAGAAGTTCTCGTTTGTGCTCGACATTGCCCGAGCACGCCTTATGGGTGTTCAGCCTATTCCGCAGCGCATATACAACGGCCACGAATACGAGGTCGTAAACGCTGAGCCTGAGAAGCTTAGCCACTCGGCACCTAACGACATAAGCGAGGTGTATACCTTCTCGAGCAACGACAACGAGTTTAGCCGTTTCGACCTATGGGAGCGCCGACTGCTCGACCTTAGCACACGCAACAACCTGCTCAACGTACACTTCACAAATAACACGCTACGCATCATGTCGTCGTCGCTTGCCGACATTGCAAAGCTACTAAACAAGAACAACGAGATACACATCGTTGAGCGTCCGAGCGACTGGAAGACTCCCGTAAACAGCAAGGATCTCGGCGAGCGCATCAGCGAGAACGACCCTATCAGAGAGCTACTCAACAAGGAGATTGCGTCGAGCACGCTACGCTCACACCTCGACGAGAAGTCACTCGGCAAGACCCTAACAAGCCTCTATCGTTCTGCTCGCCTTGCCATCGAGGAGAGCGGAGCAAACACTCTGTATATCGCCTTCGGATTTTTGAAGTGGTTTGAGCAGGGCAAGGCGTTTCCTCTCTTTGCGCCGATAGTGCTCTACCCCATTCGCCTGGAGCGCAAGTCGGCAAACAAGGGCTACTACATAATGAGCCGTGACGAAGATGCGCTAATCAACGAAACCCTCTTCGAGCTACTGAAGCAGAACTACGGTATCGACATTCCCGATGTCACGGAGGCAATTCAAAACGAGAAGGGGCTCGACATAAAGTATATTCTTGCAGCCATACGCAAGGCGGTCATGGAGCAGGAGAAGTGGGACGTTATCGAGGAGTCTATCATTGGCATCTTCGACTTCAACCGCTTTGTCATCTGGAACGACCTACGCACCAATCGTGAGTCGATGATGGTGCACCCACTCGTAAATAGCCTCGTCGAGGGCGTGCTTCACGAGGATATTGCCGACGAAAATAGCAACTCAAACGAGGAGATAACATCGAAGGATATAGCCCTGCCAATTAGTGCCGACTCATCGCAGTTATCAGCAATATACGATGCTGCCTCGGGCAAGAGTTTTGTGCTGCACGGCCCTCCAGGAACGGGTAAGTCGCAGACAATCACCAACATCATATCAAACGCCCTATTCCATGGCAAGCGAGTGTTATTTGTTGCCGAGAAGATGGCGGCGTTGGAGGTTGTGCAGAAGCGTCTTGCAGCCATCGGCCTCGGCCCATTCTGCCTTGAGCTACACTCCAACAAGACGAAGAAGAGCCTTGTGATGGACCAGCTACGAAAGACCACCGAGGTGATGTATGAGGCTGGTGATGACTCATTTACCAAGACAGCAGCACACCTCGACGAGCTAAAGCGAGAGCTAAATGCTCATGTCGAGAGGTTGCATCGTGCATATGGCTCGGGGCTATCTATCTACGACTGTTTTGTGCGCTACTCTGAGATTGAGCTACCTGATAGTCAAACTGTTAAATTTACCAACGACTACATCGAGGCACTTACACCCGAGCTTCTGCACGAGCACACCGAGCTTGTAGAGAACTACGAGGCTGTGGCCAAGATGGTTGCGGAGCATGGCAACGCCTTGTGCGAAATAGGACTTTTGGAGTACTCGCCCGAGCTTAGAGGCAACATACAGACTCTTATCGACGACATCGCTCCCGAAGTGGAGCTACTCAAAGTGTGTCGTGATAGGCTATTTACGGAGTTGGGACTCACACGCAGAGATCTATCAAGAGAGCAGCATGTGGCACTCAGCACCGCTGTCGAGGTTATGCTCGAGGGCACGACACCAAGCTCGCTTGTGACCAACCTAAGCGAGAAGCTGCTCGAGGTGTTGGGTGAGCTCGCTAAGCTCAGAGAGCAACACGACAACGAGCGTAACACCATTCTTGGCATATTCCACGAATATATTTTCGACATTGATTACAGGGCTTTGCGCCATCGCTGGATTGAGGCAGAACACAAGTGGTTCTTGGCTAAGTATCTCGAGCGCAGAAAGATAACAAACACACTATCGTCATATGCGCTAAATGGCAGCCGCATAGATAGTGACATGGTACCCGAGATATTGGCGAAGCTCGACAGCATAGCACACCTCAAAATTGAGTCAGAGGAGCGCACCTCGCACCTCGATAGTTTGTATCGCATCGGACAAGAGCTACGTAACCTCGACCCTCAACAGTTGCACACATATCATAGCCGTCTAAGCAGGCTTCACTCCATATCTGCGCCACTTGCCGAGATGTGGCACGAGATTACGCCTTTGCTCACAAACGGCATATCAAACAGCACCACGCTAAGCAGCCACAACGCAACCAGCGCACGCCTCATGGCAAAGGTCGAGGAGCTGGAGGCGACGGCCACAGCCACACTCAACACAAGCGAGGAGGATTGGCTAACGTATCTAAGTTCGGCACTTAGCCGCTGGGGTGTAAACCTTAGCAACCTACGAAGCAAGGTGGGTTACAACATTATTCGTAAGCAGCTATACGACAACAACATAAGCGCCATTGCAGAGCTCTTCGAGAGCAAGCGTAGCGAGCCTAACGACATAACCAAGGCATACCTCAAAAGCATATATAAGCAGTGTGCAAACCTCTACATTTCGATGGATAAGGAGCTTAGCTTCTTCCAATCTATCTTGTTCGAGGATAAGATAAAGCGCTTCCGCAAGCTATGCAAGGAGTTCGAGGCAATAACACGCCGTGAGCTAAGCGTAAGAATGTCGGCAATGCTACCAGCACTTCGCAAGGAGGCATCGCAGAGCTCCGACGTGGGCTACTTGCAGAAGTGCATACGCAATGGTTGTCGTGGTGTATCTATTCGCAAGTTATTCGACACCATACCCGACCTTATTTCGAGGATGTGTCCAGCAATGCTCATGAGCCCACTTTCGGTGTCGCAATACCTTGGCGAGAATTGGCCACAGTTCGACTTAGTCATCTTCGACGAGGCTTCGCAGATGCCTACATGTGAGGCTATTGCGGCGATATCACGAGGCAAGAGCGCCGTGGTTGTGGGCGACGAGCACCAGCTACCACCAACCAACTTTTTCATGGCTGACAACTTCTGCGAGCAGCACTCCGAGAGCGAGGATTTGGATAGCATCTTGGAGGATTGCTTGGCACTATCTATGCCCGAGCGACACCTGTTGTGGCACTACCGCAGCAAGCACGAGAGCCTTATCACATTCAGCAACCGCCACTTCTACAAGAACTCACTGATGACCTTCCCATCGAACGACGACATGGCGACAAAGGTGTCGTTCGACTACGTGAAGGGCGTATATGCGCGTGGCACGGGCAGCAACAACAAGGAGGAGGCGAAGGCTGTGGTGAAGGAGATCGAAAGACGACTCAGCAACCCCGAGAGCGCATCGCAGAGCATCGGCATCGTAACGTTCAACGTTAATCAGCAGTCGCTTATCGAGGACATGCTCAACGACATGCTACGCAAACACCCTGACCTCGAGATGGTTGCAGCGCAGATGCACGAGCCTATATTCATCAAAAACCTCGAGAACGTGCAGGGCGACGAGCGTGATGTGATACTCTTCTCGGTGGGTTACGGACGAGATAAGTTTGGCAAGGTGACTATGCACTTCGGACCACTCAACCGTGATGGTGGCGAGCGCCGCCTGAACGTAGCTGTGTCACGTGCTCGCTACGAGATGAAGGTATTCTCCTCGCTCAAGGCTGAGGATATCGACCTCTATCGTTCGAATGCCAAGGGCGTTAAGTATCTCAAGTCGTTCCTCGAGTATGCCGAGCGTGGCAGCGTGGCACTCATGCACATCGAGCATGCCACAAAGCCCAAGACAAAAGATGCCTTTATCGAGTCGGTGGCTTCGGCACTCAAGGAAAGAGGCTATGCCGTGAACACCAACATCGGCTCGTCGGAGTATCGTGTGGACATCGGCATTATCAACCCCGCCAACCCCGAGGTCTATCTGTTGGGTCTGCTTTGCGACGGATATAACTACCTTGCATCGCCCTCTGCCCACGACCGCAATGTTACGGCACCTACGGTGCTTGCCAACCTCGGCTGGAAGACTCACAACATATGGTCTGTGGAGTGGTGGGACACCCCCGACCATGTGCTTAATGGCATTATCCGAGAGATTGAGCGAGCAGCATCGAGCGACGCAAAACCCCATGAGAGCGAGGAAAAAGCCGAGACACCTACAATAGCAAGCACCAGCTCCCCGCAAGTAGCCGAGGTGCCCAACACTAATGCAAAGAGGTATGTTGCAGCCAAACTCACCCAGCGCACTGCCGACTCGGCACTATTCTCGCAGGGTGAGTATACAAGCTTAGTCGCCAAGGACATACGCTCGATTATCAAGGCCGAGGCACCCATTAGCCGCCGACTGCTAATCAAGCGTCTGTTGAGCAACTACGGCATAGGCCGCAACGGCACACGCATCGATGCCTACCTAAGCGACGTGTTCAAAGCCTTAGGCTTGGTGACAAGTGGTAACGACGACATATTCTTTTGGCAAAGCGCCGAGCAGAGAGACAGCTACTCAATCTACCGCACCGAGTCGGAGCGAGAGGCATTAGACGTAGCTCCCGAGGAGGTAGCCCAAGCGATGATGCAGGTACTCCGAGAGCAGTTTGCCATCGACGAGGAGGGCATCATCACCGAGGCCTCTCGCCTACTTGGCTATGCCAGCGTGAGGGAGAATGTGCTTGCGTCGATGAAGCGTGGCTTAGCATATGGCATTGAGCACGGGATAATCATCTACGATTCTGAGCGTCAGAGGCTGATGTTGGCTTAAGGTTAGGATATTATTATTGCGAAAGTATTGCATATTTGGGATTTTTTTGTATATCTTTGTTTGATTTTTCGAGGACTATTCCATCAAAGAGAGAATTATTAACTAAAACACCTAAATATCATGACTTTTAACAAAACACAAAATGGCTACTCTGCCCCAGAAGTAGAGGTTATTGTGGCAACCGTAGAGCAGGGCTTTTCAATGAGCAATTTGGAGAACCCAGAAGAGAAAGATCCTATGGATTGGTAATAACCCTAAACCTAACAACCATCAGCTACTATGAAAAGACTCTTTATGTTCATGCTTGCAGCGGTGATGTTTGCAGCATGTAGCGAGGATGTAAATATCGACATCAACCACCCTACCCCCGAAGAGGAGGCAAACCTTGAGAGCTACGCCATTGAGGTGGGCTTCGAGGCGGAGAATGAGACACGTATCGCACTCAACGAGTCGCTCGAGACCGTATGGCAGAAGGGCGACCTTGTGTCAGTATTCTACAAAGGCACAACAATGACGCAGTGGAAGTTCCAGGGCGAGACAGGCGACAAGTCGGGCACTATTGTTCCCGTGGCAATGCCAGGAAGCTCAACCATCAACAGCAACATCGTTGTGTTGTATCCCTACGGCACCGACTACACCTACTCGGGTGGCACAGGCGTAACTGCCACAATTGGCAACGAGCAGACCTATGCCCCAAACAGCTACGGCACAAATGGCAACATACTCGTTGCACGGAGCCAAACAAGCGAGATGAAGCTCAGAAATGTGTATGGCTGGATTAAGCTCCTTATCACCGACGACGCAGCGAGCAGCGTCAAGAGCATTCGTCTTCGAGGCAATCGCAACGAGCAGCTATCGGGTCGCATTCAGTTTGGCACCGACGGCGAGAATGCCACATTTGTCAATGGTGGCACCCCCGCAACCGAGGTTGTGCTCAACTGCGGCGAGGGCGTAGCGCTATCAAGCGAGCCTACTGCATTCTTAATCGGTCTTGTTCCTCAGGCATTCGAGGAGGGTATCGCAATCGAGATTGAGAGCACCGAGGGTAAGACAATGACTAAGGCAACAACAAATTCTATTACCATCGAGCGCAACTGCATTCAGCCAATGATCTCATTCGAGTTTGAGCCAGCAGTAGAGCCTGAGCCCGAGCCCGACCCTGAGGAGGTTGAGCTTATGTTCCCAAGCAACAATCAGATATGGTACAACACATCGAATGGCACAGCGCACAACTTTACCATAGCACAGCCTTTCGACATTAGCTACACAGCCAACGGCTTCGGCAATGCTTGCGCTAATGGCACTTGCTACTCGCTCTATGGCATATTGTTCGATGGTGACGTTAAGGTGGTTAATCAGACAGCATTCCACAACAGCTACCTCACCACCATATATCTACCACACAGCGTAACAACCATTGGTCAGTCGGCATTCTTGGCATCGTCGAAACTCAAGGAGGTGCACCTCGGCAATGGCATTAAGGAGATTCAGATGGGTGCGTTTACAAACTGTATCAACCTTCAGACATTGTATATCCGTGCAACTACCCCACCAACCCTTGGCGACTACGCCTTGTTGCAGGATACGAGCGGCACCTACAAGTATATCGGCTGTACAATCTACGTTCCGCAGAGCGCAGTAGACACCTATAAGAACGACGCTAACTGGTCGAAGTATAAGGACTATATCCGTGCCTACGACTTTATCGCTGGCAAGGAGCCTGGCAACGGCAGTGGCGATGTAGGTGGCGACGACTCGTCACGCACCGACTTCAACCACCGTCTGCTCATTATCGACCACACAGGCGTAAACTGCGGCTACTGTCCTAAGGCATCAGATGCCCTTCACGCCTTGGCTAAGTCAGACATGAAGAACTACTACAACGAGGTGCAGGTGCATGGTGGTGGCTTCGCCCCTAATGGCGTAGACCCAGCATACTCTGAGGCAGCAAGCGTGGTGGATAAATTCTACGCACCAACGGGCTATCCTTACGTTGTTGGCAACTTCTACGGCAATCAGATTACCTTCGGCTCAAGCGAGGACTTCGTAGGCTCGATCATGCCAGCATTCTTCAACTCAAGCCGCAAAAAGTTTGGTGCTGACGCAGGCATCGCCATTAACTCGAAGGTTGAGGGAAGCACTATCCGTGTGAACCTCAGCGTCAAGTCGGCAAAGGCACAGGAGTACAACGTTGCAGTATGGGTTTTGGAGAACGACATATACTCGCCTAACCAAAATAGCAACTACGGCACAGCTACCGAGGAGCAGAAGACCTACAACCACGCACTACGTTATAGTGTCACAAGCTACTCGAAATACGACATTTCGGGCGATTGGATTGGCGAAATAGCAGAGGGCGAGGAGGCTACTGCAAGCTACACCATTCCTCTCAACAGCGCATGGGCGACAAACAACCTCGAGATCTTGGTTATCGCAAGCGCACCTAACGCAAATGGCGACTACGAGGTAGTGAATACTGCCGTATGTCCTGTAAATGGCACTAAGGGCTACGAGTATATCTCTGACTTGGAGAATGGCGGTGGCTCGGGCGACGGCGGTGATTCGGGCGACGGCAGTGATTCGGGCGATAACGGCGGTGGCGAGACAGACGACGACAGCGACGCTATTATCCTTAGCGACTTTATCAAGGGTAACCACAATAGCTCATATGGCTTTGTTCAGTACACCGCAGGTAACGACGATGGTTCGCAGATAATGCTATACATCAACGAGGGTGCCCACGAGCTTACCGTAGTGAATTATGCTTATGTTGTAGGCGACCTACAAAATTGTAGCCTTGTGTTCGCAGAAAAAAAGTCAAATGCGGGCAACAATGGCACATTCTATGCTGACGGCATCATGGTTGCAGAAGTGAGCAAGACAGCTACTGACGGAACGCTTGTTTACCTAAATAACAAGCTTACAATTAACCTAACATTTAGTGACGGAACATCACAGAAGTTTGTCTATAACGGAAACTAAACAATAGCGCCTACGGGCGTAAAACAACCCAAATTGATGGGGGTATCCAACCGAAATAAGTTGAGATACCCCCATCAATTTTTAAATATTCTCAATAACCAAATTTACGGAATATTTGTTACATATAACCGAAGATAAGGCCTCAAGAAATTGGACTATTTTTCCAATAACACACAACAACAAACGACAACAAAAAAACACACTGAAAATCAGCGAGATTAGCAGAGTTAAATTTTATTAAAAATATTTTCCAAAAACCTTGTAGAAAAAAAAAAAAAAACATAAATTTGTGCATAATTGTACTCTAAAGAGAGTTATCGAACCTTAATAAAACTATGTCGTTAAAGGCAATATACAGAATTGTTGCATTGGCAGCACTTATGCTAATCACCTCGCTATCAACAGCAAGGGGTGGTGATGCATTGTCGTGCGACAATAGCCAAGACACGACATTTAAGATCAACTTTAGGTTTGACAGCTATGCCATCGACCCCAACTATCGCAACAACAAAAGTGCCTTTGAGCAGCTCGATCGCACAATTAAGGGTCTAAATGGCGAGCGCATCGACTCTATTGTAATCACCACAAAGGCTTCGCCCGAAGGTGTTCTAGAACACAACATCGCCCTTGCTCGCAAGCGTGCAAATTCTATGCGTGCATACATGAACGAAAAGTATCCCGAGTTGGGCTCTCGTTTGCGAGTTTCTGCCGAGGGTGAGGCGTGGTCGGAGCTCAGAGAATTTATTGTAAACGACACAAAACTTTCGAGCAACAGCAAAGCTCGAATTCTCGCAATTCTCGACAACGAAACAATATCTGTTGGCACTCGAAAATGGCGATTGGAGCGTGACCCCGAGTACGACTATATATATAATAGGTACTACCCCGCTCTGCGTAATTCGGCAATCTATCAGATTTACTCTAACGGCAAGCAGGTAACACCCGCAACTATTGAGAGTGTAGCTCAGCAAGAGGTGGCAGAACACATCGCAGAGGCTACCCCAACAAAGAGCTCTCAACTTAGCGAGGAGAAGCCAACTGAGGTTGTTGCCGAGGAGAAGCCAACACAAGAGGTAGCCGAGAAGGGGGCTGACGAGGTTGCCGAGAAGGGGGCGGACGAAGTTGCCGAGAAGGTGGCGGACGAGGTTGCGGAGAAGGTGGCGGACGAGGTTGCGGAGAAGGTGGCGGACGAGGTAGCCGAGAGCATTGTTCAGGAGCAGCCAACCGAGGAGGTTGCCGAGATGCCAACAGCAAGAATTGAACCTATCATCAAGCGAGATACAATGGTTGTTGCCCTAAAGAGCAACATGCTTTACGACGCTCTCACCGTGCTAAATGCCGAGGTGGAGGTGCCTATATCACGTCATTTCTCGGTGGCTGTCGAGTATCTATTCCCTTGGTGGGAGAGCGGCAACAAATACTGCTTGCAGCTTCTTGAGCTCGGCGTGGAGGGTCGCTATTGGTTTAGAAACAACGTGAACAAGGTAGATAGGCTTGGTGGCCACTTCCTTGGCGTATATGGAATGTCGGCGATGTACGACATTCAGAAGGACTACAACCCTGCACACCAGGGCGAGTTTTGGTCGGCGGGTCTAACCTATGGCTACGCCATGCGTGTGGGCAAGCAGAAGCGCATAAGTCTTGAGTTTGCGCTATCGGTAGGCTATCTTACAACCGACTACCGCAACTACTTCCCTGCCGACGACTACAGCGAGCTATATATCGACAAGTTGGGTTATGGTCGCCTACGCTACTTTGGCCCTACAAAGCTCAAGGTGTCGCTCGTAGTACCATTCAACATTGGCTATAACAAGAAGGGAGGCAGCAGATGAGAAGACTGAGAATCATAGTTATGCTGCTCTGCGCCCTTGTGCTTGTCACGAGCTGTCATCGTCGTACTCTTGTTGAGCCCGACCACCGTGCCGTGTTGAATATCAAGATCAACTACAACGATATTCCTAACGTAACATCGGGCATCTACAACGACAAGATTGCTGTGCCCAAGTTCCACACCGACGTGTTGCGAGTGCTGTTCTACAACGAGTCGGGCAGCCGCATCCTCTCGGAGGGCTTCCTCACCGAGAAGAGCGTTGACGAGGAGGGCAACGATGTGATGATGGGTAATGTGATGCTAGCACCGGGACACTACCGAGTGTTGGCATACAACTTCGACACCCCATCAACATTTATCCGTGGCGAGCAGAAGTGGGACAACATCACCGCATATACCGAGGAGATTCCCGAGTCGAAGTATCGCAGCCTTAGGGGCAGAGCCATCGAGAACGAGCATATCTACTACGAGCCCGACCACCTGTTTGTGGCACGTGATGCCGACCTCTATGTCGAGGCACATAGCGACGTGAAGACCCTCGAGCTCGACGCTAACACCATTATCGACACCTATTACGTACAGATACGTGTGAAGAACTTGCAGTATGCCTCAAGTGCCACTGCCGTGCTCACAGGACTCTCGGCAACAAATGCCATTGGCGCAAACACCCGCCACGAGGAGGAGTCGTCGGCACTATATATCGAGATGCAGAAGAGCACCGACGAGCGTATCGAGGACGAGAACAAGGATGTGTTGTGTGGCGTGTTCAACACCTTCGGACGTATCGACGACGTGCCAAGTGAGCTCCACATCACGTTCCAGGCCATGACCCGTGAGGGCGAGTATGCCGAGAAGACTATCGACATGACCAAGGCATTCCTCACCGAAGATGCTCGTGAGCGCCGTTGGTTGATCATCGAGGATGTGTGGGAGTTGCCCGTGCCTATCACACCTCCTGGCGGTGATGGTGGTGGTGGTTTTAATCCCGAGGTCGATGACTGGGTAGACGAGAATGTAACAATCCCTATTTCATAAAGTAAAAACATTAAACAAACCAAAATTTATAAACAATTAATTATTTAACTCACTAACAATTAACACTATGAAAAAGTTATTTTTGTTGGCAGCAATGGTGGGTGTAGCACTCACAGGCTGTATGAAGAACGAGGTCTACGTGCCTAAGTGCGAGACTCCTATCTCGTTCGAGGTAGCAAACTATGTGGCACAGACACGTGCCGAGGGTGCATTTGACACAACTAAGACATTCGGCGTAAACGCATGGTCACACGACGCTGCTGGCACAGAGGTTCAGATGATGACTAACGAGACAATTGCTTATGCTGATAGCAAGTGGACAACAGCTACTCCATACTATTGGCCAATCAATGGTACTGTAGACTTCATCGCTTACTACCCTACAACAGTTGCGCCAGAGATCGTTTACGATTACAATGGTGCTGATACTTACACCTACGACAACTACACTGTTGCTGATGTAGATTTGATGTATGCTGACAAGGCTGTACGTTTCAGCGCAAATGTTAATACTTATGGTTTCGATGGTGTTCCTACTCTCTTCCACCACGCTTTGGCAAAGGTAAACTTCCAGGTTAAGAATGCATATCCAGCTGAGACTGCAACTGGTGCAAACACTACTTACGAGATCGTTGTTGATAAGATTACATTGAACACTCACCACACAGGTTCAGTAACTCTTGAAAACGCTGGCACAAACGATGCTTCACGTGGTACATGGTCAGTAGCTAACAACGTATGGACTCCAAATGGAGGTTCAACAACACCTCTTACTTGGACATCTGACGTAAATCTCGCTGATGACTCTGTAGTTGCATACGATGAGAAGACTCAGTACGTTCTTCCACAGATACTTGCTGACGATGTAACTGTAGAGGTAGTTTACACTGTTACTCAGAAGCAGGATGGCACAACTATCAGCGTTAAGCAGTACACTCCAACGGCTATCAAGTTGAACACTATGGGTCTTACAAGCTGGGAGATGAACAAGAACATCACTTACACAATCTCAATCATTGCTAAGAGCAACCAGATCTTCTTTGATCCTGCTGTTGAGGATTGGGCACCCGCTACTGGCGCAACTACTATCGAGTAACAACACTCTATGCAGCATGACTGCATAAGCTTGGATATGGAGGATTGAAACCCTCCATATCCCCTAAGAGGAGCAACACGCTCCCGAAAAACTATAAAGTATGAAACGTTTTATACCTATATATATAATAGCTCTGTGTGCGCTATGTCTCACCGCCTGCGAGAACGGCGAGGAGAATCCGCAGATTGAGCTAAAGGATATTCCTATCACGCTCGAGGCAGCGGTGACACGTGCCGACGAAAGCAACCTCCAGGACGAGGGCTTTGGCGTGTGGGCATTTATCAACAACAGCGTGCAGACCAACTACGCCTACATGGAGAACGTGTTGGTGAAAAATGTTGGCGGCGAGTGGGTATATAGTCCTGCGAAATATTGGCTCGACGACACCCGCTTCACATTTGTGGCGACATACCCCTACGACGAAGAGGGCACAATCTACACCATCAACCCATCAACAGGCGCTGTGCAGCTAACACTATCTGACACACCATCGGCGCAAGACTACCTCGTGGCAACAAACACTATAGACACGAATGCCACAAACTTCGACCCATCAAAGAAAGTTGAACTTACTTTTAAGCATATACTTTCGAAGGTGAGCATCAATGTGTGGCGTGAAGGCGTAAAGCACCAGAACGACCAGATGCGAATTAGAAAGGTTACGCTATCGAACATTCGCAAGGCGGGCACATACTCAAGCACAACCGACACGTGGGCACCAACCAACGAGAAGTTGGCAATGGTCTACGAGAACAACACGCTTGCAGATAGCGATAACATTGGCGGCGCTAGCAAAAAAGATGACTCGTACGTGTTTGGTGGTGTGGCATCTGTGCCATTTAACGAGCTGATGCTCCTACCACAGACTATCGACGCATCGAACAACATAGCACTAAAGATCGAGTATGAGCTAAAGCGACAGAATGCCGCAGATTGGGAGGCAGCAGAATTGGAGACTGTCTTACCAGCCACAACATGGGACTCAGGCAAGGAGTACACCTACAACGTGGTGCTATCACAGGTAACAGATATCACCGTATACTACATTCAGACAAAGGTAGACCCTTGGGGAACACCTCAGGTGGGAGGAACAGTTATCATCAAATAATGGCAGTGAAGATGAAGAGAGCAAACTACATATTTCTACTCGTTGCCATGCTATTGTGTGGCTGTAGCAAGAGCGGCATAACGCCTGACGATCAGATAATTGTGCCCACAAAGCCATACATCTATCTCGATGCGGGCGTCAGCACACGTGCCTCGTTGGTGGGTGGCACAGTGCTTCAACGAAACTTTCGAGTATATGGCTACACCTACGACTTCAACAACAAGTGGAGCACCTATCGTGTTACGGCTAAGCCCAATGTTTTTGAAAATGTTCCACAGCTGGTAACACACTCGAACGGAAACTATACATACTCGCCCGTCAAGGAGTGGCAAGGCGGTAAGTACACCTTCTTTGCCTACTATCCATCAAGCCTAAATGCGAGTGGCGTAGATGTCGAGGGAACGCCCTATGTGACCTATGCTCCCGACTTTAACGACACCGCCGAGCATCGCGATGTTATGACAGCAATGTTTGAGGATACCAGCCTCAGCAGTAGCCCATACGTCTATTTCGACTTCTACCACCGTCTATCGGCAGTAGATGTTGTTGCGATGAACTTCTACGAGCATAGCTACGACGACCCTAACAACGCAAATACGGTTATCACGGAGAAGATTACGATCGACATCGTAGACCTCGCTCTACAGTTTAAGAATGTCCACTATCAGGAGGCTAAGATATACTTGGATAGGCGTATTGCGTCGGAGCGCACCCCAGCAACGGGTGCCAACCCCTATTACCAAATCATATCAGAAGATAGTGGCTCGGGTATATATATCAACTACAACGAGGATGCTACGCTTCGCCCTATCACTGCGCAGAACAACAGCTCGATGATATTTATCCCTCAGGAGGATGACGACCTCGAGGTGACCACGACGGTAAAGTATAAGAAGCGTCGCCCTAATGGCGAGTTTATCTCGGAGGGAGGCAGCGACGTATTTACGCAGACCATCGAGACCCCATTTAAGCAGCCACTAAAGGAGGGCAGCCGCTACTATCTGCAAATGACATTCACATCGTCGGCAGTATCTATCAGCATCATCACCTCTGACGAGTGGGACGACATTAAGGTGGATTACGAATTTGAGTAAACAAGGATAAGATATGAGATTTACACATATATTGGTAGCATGTGCAGCCCTCATTATGGCGGCTGCGTGCTCGTTTAGTGATATAGATGATGTGAACTCAACACCTGGGCACGCATCACAATATTTGCAGGTTGTTGGCCGTGTTGCTCAGTACTCCGACTGCGACGTGGCAACACGCTCGAAGAAGGAGGGCGACGAGCCTAAGGTGACATCTATGGGCTTGGCGCTGTTCCCTATCGAGAATGGCGCGATTGGCAACTGCTTGTACTACGACTTCGAGCTGGGCGGCAGCATCGTATTTATCGTAGACCGCCACGATGCTATCTTCAACAACTACACCGATAAGCAGTTTGCGATGTACATCTTCGCAAATATGCAGGACTCTGCCGACTTCCCCCAAACCGCAGAAGAGGGCGTGGGTAAGTCGTTGGAGTACTTCACCACGTGTGCTGTTGCTGCTAATGCCAACGTCGATGATGTCCCCGCAAATGGCTTCCCCATGATGGGCTCGTTGGGTAACACCATCAGCACACAGGATGCCGACGGCATCGAGCTTATTCTCAAGCCTACGCAGACAGCCAATAATACCGATGGTCTGCCTTTGGTTGGTGGCACGCCTACCGACAACCTCGAGATTCCTCTTAAGTCGGTATATGCCAAGTTCTCGTTTACCATCAGCGTGAAGCCCGACCAGGAGATTGTGGGCAACAAGGCACCACGCTTCGACCTCTTGAGCTACGAGGTAAATAACATCGCTGCTACGGTAGATGCCAACTCATCGACCAACGACGATACTGCTGTTATCGCCTCTTCGGGCGAGGTTAGCATGGGCAACTATGCGCAGGGTGCTACCACCGCCAAGTTCGACTTCTACCTCCCCGAGCGCTATCTCAGCCCCTCGAAGAGCATCAACGATGTGTTGCCTGACGAGCTTAAGAGTGCCTCTGCTGACGAGCGTGAGAAGTATCGCCAGCGCTATAAGAATAAGTTGGTTGATGGTAAGGCGGCTACCTATGTGACCATCACTGGTAAGTACACCGACCACCAGGGCCATGTCTACGATGTAGACTATAACATCTACTTGGGCGAGAACAACTACGACGACTTTAACATTATCCGCAACACGCACTACGATAATAGCGTCACCATTCGTGGTATATCTGCTTCAACAGACCAGTCTGTAGAAGAAGATGGTGTCTCTATCGACTGGCGTGTTAACGTTAAACGCTCTACACCTCTTGTTATCAACTTGCGCCGTGAGTCGTTGCTCGATGCCCACTACGAGGTGCGTCCTATGCGTCTGCGCCTTGTTGGCGAGGATGTTCCTACGGGCACATCGGCGACTGTGCAGATTCTTGACGAGAAAGGCACAACGAATAATATCCCCGCATGGATACGTTTGGAGCTAAGTGGCAACACTGCGAACCACATCACCACTGAGGGCTCGTCGAAGGGTAAGCGTAAGTATTTCACTACCGACCTTCTTAGCAACACGCTTTCGGCAAGCACGAGTGTCACTGTGAACAACCTCACACGTGATAATCAGACGGTATGGATATATGTTGATGAGAACACCTCAACTGTATCTCGCACCGCTATTGTTCGTGTATCATACGCTGGCGTGGATAAGGACTATAAGATTGTGCAGCACGGCTTGCATAAGGTAACAGGAGCTGATTCTGGCAAAGACTACTACATCGAGCAGTACGAGGAGTATCTCTACAACTACGATGCCGAGGACTCGTATGGACAAACCCGAGATGAGGGTATGCCATGGGGCTTGAATGGCAAGCAGCTGTCATATAAATATAGGTCATTCCAGTTGAGCGAGTCAAACGACGATTGGACTGAATTTGTTAAAAACACACTGCTTCCCACATATGATTTTTATATCGAGAAGCACGATGGTTTTGCAAAGACTAATGGTGCTGACAAGGTACATAATCACGCAGGTCATGAGTTCACGAAAGAGATTGCCAAAAATGTAAAGATCCTCACAATGGCTGAGGGGGCAAGCGGTGCTGTGGAGTATTGCTATAATCGAAATAAGCGACAGGCAGACGGCACTATCAAGGAGGAGGATCTTGTCTGGTATCTCCCATCTGCCGATGAGTTGGAGGATTTTATTATTACGGCTTATGGCACCTTCAAGGAGTTTCAGGATAACTACTACTGGACCTCACAGCCAGCATACATTAAAAATATTTTCTATTACGAGTATAAGGAGTGGTCATGGTCATCGTTCAAGTATATAACTACAACATCTGCCACCCCAATGTATATTGATAATACCGAGTATGCACGAGCAACAAAGGTTACCAGGGTAGATGGAGGGTATGATTATGTTACGAGTGGCTTGATGACAGAGCCTTATAATTTTGTTCCGCGCACTGAGACAGGCTATACCAATCTTGGTTGTTTCTACGAGATGCCTCGCTGGAAGAATGGTACATACGATATAGCTACTAAGTCAACAGCAGATAATAATAGCAACCCTCCGAAGGTTATCGGCTCTAGAAATGGCGATGAGCGCTACACAGACACAAAAAACGGAGATGCTAAATATTTCGTTCACTTGGGACACTTGTATGATTTGATTGAGACGAAGAATGGTGAGCATGGCTATCACGAGCGTACTAAGTCTAATCGTGTGCGTTGCGTGCGTAAGATGTAGAAGAGTGACTCGCTGAGGCGAGAGATATTATAGACCATAGCCCCTGCCAATTGGCAGGGGCTATGTTTTTTTTTGGGGGGGGCGCTTGATAGCGATTTCCCATTCGTCCCATTCGTCCCATTCGTCCCATTCGTCCTATTCGTCCTATTCGTCCTATTCGTCCTATTCGTCCCATTCGTCCCATTCGTCCCATTCGTTCTATTCGTTCTATTCGTCCCATTTTTGCGCCTCTCTGCACGGGTATTATTTATAATACCCGTGCAGAGAGGGGGGAGGCTGCGCAGGATCGCCGTGGGTGGTCGCTGTGGGCGGGGCGCTGAGGGCAGGGGGGCTGTTCTTGAGCGCCGAGCCGCCGCCACAAAACAAAAAAAAGACTAAGCCGAAGCTTAGTCTTTTGTCTCAAAATTGTTGGAACGTTGTCCACGAGCTGTTTTGCTCGGCGCTGGCCTCCACGACATCGGGGAGGTTGGGGAAGAAGTCGAAGCCTGTCCACTCCTCGATTTGGTCTACCGACACGGCATAGTTGGAATATGTCGTTGTCGAGTAGGTCTTATGCTCGAACCAAAAGCCGACGGTAGATGCCGAGGTCACCACACCACTGCTGTTGGTCTTAACCTTTAGCACCACCTTGTAGAAGTAGTTAGGCACAGGCACCCGTTTTGTGTCGTCCTTGGCTGTGGTATACTTTATCGTCTTGGTCTCGCCCTCCTTTGCGAAGGCTACGCCCGTTACGATGTATATCGTCTCGCTCATTGCCTCGCTCTGTAGTGCTGCCTCGAGTGTCTGCCAAATGCCGCCGTTGAAATTATCTTGGATCTGCGGCACCGAGTTGGTGACATAGAATGTCTGTGTCTGCATCTCCTTGATGCCATTACGCGAGGCATTTGGTATTAGGTGTCCTCGTGAGTAGTTGTCGTTGTAGCTGCTACTGCATAGGTTCACCTGAACGCTTGTCGAGAGGCTCGGGTTGTACGACCAGCTTCCTGGGCGACTCAGCGACCCCATGTGCTTCGACGATAGCGGATATGCTGTCCATAGCGACGTGTAGGTTGCGGTGTCGTAGTAGTGCGTGTAGTTGCGCTCGCCACCCGACGATATCTTCACCTCCACGGCATTGGGATATGCTCCGTCCTTACGCTCTGCGGGCAACTCCAACCAACTTTCGGTTGCCGTTCCCGTGGTAGGGTCCGTGGCGGGAGGTGTGATTACCTCACCTCCCGTGCCACTACCCGTGGATCACTTCTCGTAAGTTACAGTTATTGAGTATGCTCGTGCCTGAGCGCTCAATTTAGAGATAGTATAAGTATTGCTTGAACCGTCGAGTGTAATAGTCACAATCTTGTTATTTGCAGTGCCACCCCAAGGTGTAATATACTTATTCTCGAGACTCGAACAGTCAATTGTAATTTTCTTAATAACACCGGGTGCCTCGATTGTTACACTTGAGTTCTGATAGAAGCGCGCGGGGTTAGAATAGTTTGCCACATTATTTGAAGATGATGCTTTATCATTTGTAAAGGTAATATCATCATTCTTCCATACCTGTGAATTGGCATCCTGTGACACACGATGTGTTGTTGATTCGAACGAGATAGTACCATCGTACTCCTGAACTACAGGCTTGTCGTTGGGATCAACATACTCCTTCAAAGTAAGAGTAATCTCCTGATGCAAGTCACCGCAATCAAGATAGAGAACATCCTCGTAAGCTACAGTCTCATCGTTCTCGTAAGCGATAACATATACGATACCGTCCTCGTAGTAAGCATCGAACATTGTACCATGCTCGAAATCCCACACTACCTCATCCTTAAGGTTGTAAGCGGCAACATTGATCTCTGCCTCTCCACCCTCGCACTCGAATGTAAGATCAGTCTTGTCGAATGACCAGAAAGCAATAGTACCTGGGCGCTGCTTCTCAACGAATGTTGCATTCATACCCTGAGGTGTGTTGCCGTATGAAGAACGAACTGTGATAATCTCGATATCGTCACCAAGCTGTGCACCTGATTCTGTCCAATACTTAGTAGCACCAGTAGGGCTGCAAAGACCATAGATATATACTGTACCTGTCTCGTCAGTAAGGTCGAAGTTACCGTATGTTGTCTCAGCAACATTTGTAATAGTACCACGCAAGCGGTAGAGAGTGATATCGTCCTCCTTAGCAGCCAAGAACTCAGCTACAGTAGCCTCGATAGCTGCATTAGGATTTGCATCCTGTGATACGGCAACTACGACATCCTCGCAACCATCAGCAGAGAATGTGATATTAGCAGTACGAGCAAAGCCCTCGTTCTCGGCAGCTGTTACAGTAAATGTGTAGCCCTCGTTCTTGATAGTAAGCCACTCTGCATCGGCCTCAGCAGATACGATGTTGTCGAAGCCATTCAAAGCCTCAACCTCGATATCCTGTGAGCCACCCTCAACGTCGAATGAGAGCTGACGCTTGTCAAGGTCGAATGATGGAACAACAATCTCGACGCCACCGCCGTTGCCGCCACCCTGCTGCCACTCAATCTTAATCTCTTCGATATACATTGCACCAGAGTTAGAACGCATACCGATATATGCATAGTCGCCTGTAATCTCCAACTCAGTTGCCTTACCAGAGCCCTTTACAATTGAGCCAAGCTTTGTACCCACAGGTGTATTATAAAGCTGGGTAGGACCTGTATAAGCCGTGTTAGAACCATAAATATCCAATGTACGGCCATCAGAAGTATTGCTATTCCAAGTTACGGTAATCTTACGAGCATAGCCACCTGAAGCAGTTGTCACAATACCCGAGTTGCTATTATTTGAACGCAACTGAATAGACTCGTTACCGCCAGCACTCTGACCAGCATATACCGCACCACTTTCACCAGTCTTACCGTTCCAACTTGCATAGTTTGTGCCAGTTATACCTGTAGTAGCACGTGTGAGAGTATCAGTTACGGTTGTTGATGCCTCAACCTCAACCTTCTCACCCTCTGCCATATTTACAGTGAAAGTACCCAAGTTGCCCTCAGTGAACTTCAAAGAGCGACCTTCAGGAATCTCTACATCACGAGTGTAAACAGCATTATCGCAGATAACCTGAACTGTGAAGCAGTTCATCTCCTCCATCTCGAATGGAATACATGTGAAGTATACAGGGAAGTTCTCAGTATCATTAACTGTAGCACCCTCGTAGTTTACAGTGATTGAAGATGAAGTGTAGGCATGGTCTGACTCCAAAACAGTTGCAGTGGTAGCATTAACAAGCATACGACCAGCAACAACAACACCTGGCTCAGCAGTGAATGTTACCTGCATAACCTTGCTACCCTCATCAAGGCCCTTAAGAGTCATCTTGCCAAGAGCAACAAGGCGCTTGAACTGCATGTTGAGCTCCTCAGGCTGTGCATCGAACTCAAGCTGCTTAGCAACCAACAAGTCAGCAGTAGGGTCGAAAGACTCAGCAGTAGCCCACTGTGTGCTCTTTACCTGAAGCTCCAACTCCTCAGCAGTGAAATCAGCACCAGTATTAACAGCAGATGCTGGGAAGACAGCATTGTAAGTTACTGCACCAGCAGTCTCAGGGAAAGATACAGCGAACTGAGCCTTACCCTCACCATCAATAACGATATCAGATGTCTTGCGGAAAGTGTCCTCGTTCTCGATAACCATAAGCTTATCGTCCTCGCTCCACATTACCTTCTTGCTATCCTCGTCGATATAGGTACGAGTGTCGTCCATACCGGCGATAACAGTCATCTTAACCTCAGGTGCGACTGGGGCTACAGACTCAACACCAACCTGCTCACAAGCAGTGAAACCCATTGCAGCTACTGCAACAAGCATCAAATTCTTAAACAAATTCTTCATAGTTGCAATAGATTTAGAATTCACCATTGTCCTCGATGTCGAAACCGTCACCAGCCTCGCCCTCTTCGCCCCAGCCATTGCTAAGGCTAAAGCCATGCTCAACAACTGTTGAGATGACCTCTACTTCGGGAGCAATATACTCCGAAGCAAAGTAATTTTGTTTGTTCATAATAAAAAAGTTTAATGTATAATAGTTTGTTTTGTGTTTTGCGCAAAAGTGGGTGGCTTATGCCCATTGTTGTATATATAAACATATACAACATGCAAAGTTACGAAGGATAAACCAATAATCAAAAGAATGATGGGACTTTTTTCGATAAATTGTTGTTTAATGGGGAAGATGGGAAGAATGGGGAAGAATGGGGAAGATGGGATAGATGGGATAGATGGGATAAATGGGGAGATTAGGGAGCTTAGGGAATTTAGGGAAATTAGGGAGAATGCCTTGCAGATAATTGTCGGCAGCGCACTCACTAAACTCACTAAACTCACTAAACTCCTTAAATTCTCTATCTCTGCGCCCTCCCCCATCAAACGAAGCGTTACCCATCGAGCGAAGCGTTACCCATCAAGCGAAGCGCCCCCATCAAGCGAAGCGTTACCCACCAAGCAAAGCGCCCCCATCAAGCGAAGCGTTACCCATCAAGCGAAGCGCCCCCATCAAGCGAAGCGCCCCAGGCGCACAATTTGTTGTCAGAAGGGTGCCGAGTGCTACACTCGGCAAAAATCCCGACGATGGGCTGTACTCGAAGTACTGCTCATTGTCGGGATTTTTTGTTAGGGGACGCAATAGGTCCCTTATCACAACAAATTACTCTTCGTTATCGCTCCTATTACGTCGCATATCATTCTTGCGCATAAGCTTGCGGATAGACTGCGTGAGGCGCTCAGGATCAACATTTCGTGTAATCTCCGAGTCGTGAGCAAGCGATATCTTGCCTGTCTCCTCCGACACGGCGATAACGATAGCGTCCGACACCTCGCTCATGCCCAACGCAGCACGGTGGCGCATGCCATATGCCTTTGGCACCTCTTGGCGTGTAGAGGGAAGAACACACTTAGCAGCAACCACCCTATCGCCACTGATGACCATACCACCATCGTGCAACGGCGCATTCTTAAAGAAGATATTCTCGATAATGGCGGTAGAGACCTTAGCATCGATAGCAATGCCGCTCTCCTCGACGATGCCGAGGTCGTTCGACTGCTTGATGATAATCAGAGCGCCAACCTTCTGCTCGCCCATCTCGCGGCATGCATCGACAATAGGCTGAAGGTCAATATCTTGCTCGCCCTTGCGGTGACGCAAATTAAAGATGCGTGACAGCCACTGAAAGCGCTCACGCTGGCGACCTATGGCCTGCAAGAAGTGGCGGATCTCGGGCTGGAAGATGATGATGATGGCGATAACACCGACCGAGATAATCTGACCAAGAATGGTCGAGAAGAGAACAAGGTTAAAGGTCTTGACCAATATCCACAACAAGTAGATAAAAAAGATGCCAAGCATGATATAAGGGGCGCTCGTGCCACGCATAGCTCGATAAAAGGCATAGAGCAGCGAAGCAACAAGGATTATATCGATAAAATCTACAAATGTGAAAGGTATAAAGCCCATAACACCAATATGTTACACAAAAACAATTATTACTAAAATTTGCCGACACGCATAGCTGTGTGTCGGCAAACATCTATCGGAACTAAAAAAAACTACTCAGAGAGTACACCCTTCTCGTAGAGCTCGTCGATCTTCGAGAGAACCAATGACGAGATATCGAGACCATCGGCAGCATCGACAACCATCATCGAATTAACGATCATCTTGTAGCGACCATCGGCGTTGATCTCCTTGAGCGACTTGCTGAGCAACTCACGGAAGCGGTTCTCGAGAACAGCATGCTCCTCAGCCAATGTCTGTTCCTCCTTCTGTAAGGTCTCGCCCTCCTGCTGAATCTGCTTCTGAAGGGCTGCTATGCCTGCCTGAGCATTCTGCGCACGCTTCTCGAGCTGCTCGCCCTTAGACTGAGCATTGAGCGTTGTGATAAGGCCCTTCTGATAGTCAGACTGTAGCTTCTGACCCTCCTGCTGAATCTTGTTCTGCTCGTAAATCAAGCCCTGCTCACGCTTGGCAAAGTCCTCCTGCTTGCTTGCCATCTTCTTCTGAAAATCCTCTACACGCTTCTCAAGTGGCTTGCCCTCCTTAGCGAAAATCTTGCTCGACTTAAACATCGCATCAAGATCGACATAGGCAACCTCAGCACTCTTCACGCACTCAGTAGAGTCGGCAAGAATGAGCTTCTCATCGCCATTCTCTGAATTGGTATTTGACTCTCCGTTGTTACCACCACACGATACAAGCATTGCAGCAGCAACACAGGCAAACATTAGTGTTTTTTTCATAATTCTATATAAGATTTTAGTTAATTATCGGTTTCAAAAGGCAAAGATAAAAAAATTTATTTACTTTTGTAGAAATTTTCATATTTATTTTTCGTAACACAGAGAGCCTTATGTACGAATATATATCAGGAAAAGTTGCCGAGGCAACACCAACATACGCCATTGTGGAGGCTGCAGGCATCGGCTACTTCATAAACATATCGCTGAAAACATACTCCGAAATCGAGCACGCCGCAGAGGCAAAGCTTTATGTTCACTTCGTGGTGCGCGAGGATCAGCAAGCCCTCTTCGGCTTCACAACGAAGCTCGAGCGTGAGCTCTTCCGCCAGCTCATAAGTGTCTCAGGCGTAGGTGGTAACACTGCCCGCATGATACTCTCGACATACTCGCCACGTGAGCTGCAAAACATCATTGCAACGGAGAATGCCGTGCTGCTGAAAAATGTCAAGGGACTCGGCCTAAAGACCGCACAAAAGATCATCGTGGAGCTATCGGGCAAGATGCTCGAGCTGGGCGCAAGCGACCTGATGATAAGCACACCAACCGTGAAGGCACGCCCCGAGAGCTTCGACGAGGCATTGGCGGCACTATCGATGCTCGGCTTCCAGAAGACAGCCTCGGAGAAGGTGCTCAACACCATCTTCAAGAACGACCCAGCGATAAGCGTCGAGGAGGCGATACGCACAGCGCTGAAGAGCCTATAGCATCTTTTTTGTAAAAAAAAGAGAGGCTTTGCAAAATAATTATTAACTTTGTGCGATTATATGGCAATGATTAAGGTAACGAAAATAGCATTTATGGCGGTCATGACTCTCGTTATGACCCTCGCCATGTCGTGCAGCAACCAAACCGACACAACGCTGACACAGCAGCAGAATAGCATCGGCAGCTACCTTAAGAATTCACACCAGCCACGCCTAATTCCCGAGGCAGAGATTGGCGAGTCGTTGGACGAAAATCCTCAGTTCTACTCGCAGTGGGGATTGGACATATATCGCTACATAGCAACATATTACGACGAGGAGCGTGCAAGCAAGCCCGTGGTAGCACTTGGCGACGAGGTTGCGCTGCGCTACTCGGCATACCTATTCAAAAGTTCACGCCCCACATCAGGCGATCTATTTGCCACAAACGACGAGGCGAAGATACAAGAGCTTGTTTCGGCAGGCCTCGATGCGTCGTACGAGTGGTCGTCGGAGCCATTGGTGGTGACCTTTGGCAATGGCGAGATTCTCGACTCGTTGGAGATAGCGCTCGAGGGTTGCCACGAGGGCGACAGCGTAGAGGTATACCTTACGTTCGAGGCTGGCTATGGCAACCACATTTTGGGCATGGTACCCAAAAAGTCGGCTATGGTGTGGTATATCGACATTCTTAGTGTAACGAAAAAGTAAAACATCTATGATGAACAGCATAAAGAGTTTTAGCATTATTGCGACCATGATACTCCTTGCGGCAGCCTGCATCAAGGAGCCAACATTCAACTCGAACGAGGCGGAGCAGCGCTCACTAAAGGCGTGGATCGAGAAGTATCACCCCGGGCTCGTGGACAACTATCAGGAGAAGGGCGGATACTATGTCGAGATGCTTAACTATGGCGTTGCCGACTCACTACCTATCTCGGGCAGCGATGTGTGGGTGTGGTACGACTTTACGGGTCGTGACCTCGACGGCAACATCTGCGAGACACGCAACTATGAAAATGCTATGATGCTTGGCACATATACCAACTACACACGCTACGTGCCCGCCTACCGCTTTAGTGGCAAGGAGAGCACGACGATGATGGAGGGCACATATCTCGCCACGTTCAACAAGCTAAAGATTGGTCAGGACTCTGTGGAGGTGCGCTATGGCACCGAGATGAGGCTCTATCTTCCATCATCGGTGGTGCAGACAACAGAGTCGAGCACCGGTGGCTACGAGGGTCAGTTCGAGATGGACGAGAGCAAGCCTATGATCGTGCACATGAAGGTGTGGGGACATGTGGCTAACCCTGTGGCATATGAGGGCGACTGCGTGAACCTCTTTGCCGAGCAGAATGGCGGTCTTTGCGAGGAGCACAAGGTGGTTAAGGAGGAGAACAGCGAGGCTACAACATCTATGCTTCGTCGCCGCAGCACACGCACCGACGAGGAGGGCGAGGAGAGCGTAAACACACGCCCCTTGGAGTTTTTCGACGGTCGCTGGCACCAGCCTGTGGACACCCTCGAGCAGTTGTATGTAAACTACTCATATAACCCTGAGCAGCGCCTTAAGTTTGATGTTATTGGCAGAGATACGCTCAAGTATGCGGGCGAGGATAACTACACTGCGGGCACCATCTACTCGACGAGCGACCTTGAGGAGCGCATCAACGAGGCACTCATAAAGCGCTTTGGCAAGGGCATCACACGTGACGAGGTGCTAACCGCCGACTCGCTGAATACTAAGAATACCGCCCAAGTGTGGTATATCGGCCGCTTCCTCGATGGCTTTATCTTCGACACCAACATCGACGAGGTGAAGGAGATAATATATAAGGAGGTAAAGACCACGGGCGAGGCATTGGACTTCTACATGAAGAATATGGACGAGAATAAATATATCCCTGCGTGGAACAACTCTATCCCTACGCTCCGTGTGGGTCAGTGGGCAGCCATTCTCTCTGTATCGACATACGGCTATGGTATCGCGGGCAAGGTCGGCACATACACCTCGACAACTACGGGTGGTACCGACACAAGCTACTACGATATGCTCAACTACATGAACTATATGAACTACATGAACAACTACTACGGCTATGGCTATGGTGGCATGTATAATCAGAACTACTACGGATATAACCCCTACTACTATGGTTACTACGGCTCGTCGGGCAGCACCGACACCTCGGTAACCATCACAACAACCTCTACCGAGATTCCAGCGTATAGTCCGTTGTTGTTCCAGATATTCGTTGAGTAAAGCAAAAAGCTGTCGTTTTAGGCGACAGCTTTTTGCGTGGTGGGTGATGAGATAAATAAGGAGAATAGAGAGTTTAAGGAGTTTAGGGAGTTTAGGGAGTTTAGAGAGTTTAGAGAATATAAGGAGAGTGTTATCTACATCTACCCAAGATGCATTTCCGCTACCCCATCTTCCCCATCTTCCCTAAACTCCCTAAATTCCCTAGATTCCCTATATTCCACCCAACTAAGCACACTACTTTTTGTCAGAAGGGTGTAGATGTGGCCTTATCTACTTTTTGCGAGCCCATGTATATTGCAATATTGCAATGATTACGACAATGGGCATCGGGGCAAAGACGGCGATACGCTCATCAACGCCACAGAGGAAGAGGATAAGCATAATATCGACAACAAAGAGTGCCACGGCGTGCACAATGCGCATACGCTGGATGTTGTATCGCTGCGGGTCACGCAAATGTCGTTTGATGACAAAGTCGGCCTTGCCCAAGATAAGCATCACGCCCAAAACGGTGAAGACCACCATCATTGTTATTAATACGATTGACTCCTGATTCATATCCACTTTATTTTAGTTCATCACAGGTCTATATATAGTATCCCAAAGGTAGCTATCATCATTAGTTGCGCTGGTGGTCACAACACGCTTACTCTTATTTGGTCCAAAAAAGTCTAATATGCACTCCCATACTAAGTCCTTATCAGGGTTGTTGAGCGGAACGAATATGTTTGGCGTGAGATACTTCTCATTGACCAATGCCCGATTGGGACGAATAAAGTGTTTGTGGCTTACTGTTGCGATAGTTCCTGTATTGGGCAGTGTGCAGTATAAGATATCGCCATAGTGACTTGGGCGACCACCCGAGGGCTCACCAATGATATAACCAACGCCATTATCACGCGCTGTGGTTAGTAGCAACGATGCAGAGCTAAACGACTCTTTACTCTGAATAAAGACAACATCGCCCTTGAAGATACGCTCCTTGTCAAAGTTCAAGACATGATTAGTGGAATCCTGCATAACACCCGCAGTAACATCAACACCTCGATTGTGGTCGAACATAGGAGCGCTATATACCCTTCCCAGCTCGAGAGGCTTGCCATCGTATGTAAACTCCTTGTAGTATGGGTAGTAGGTCTGCATAAGTTCCGAAATGCGAACATCGGCACTATACTGCTTCAACTCGGCATAAGGCATTAAGTACGACAAGAGCACATTGCCCAGCGAGCTATTACCGCCACTATTATACTGCAAATCGACAACAAGAGTCTTAACCCCCTTAGCCTCAATATCTGCCATCATGTCACGCACAAACTCATCAAAACGTGGCAGATTTGGATTTTTAGGGTGTGTAACCCTGTCGGCAAACTGGTTAAACTGCAAGTAGCATATACCCTCCTCTTCGTAGATAGTGTAATCGAAGAGCACACGACGGGGCGCAGTAACCCTGCCCGACAAATCGTTTTGTAGCTGAGTGATTTTAAGATCGCTCTTGTTGATAGCCGCAACATCGGCATGGCTGCCGTCGGCAAACTCAAGGCTGAGCACCTCATCACTCATGCCAAGCATCGACCAAAACTCTGAAATCATAAGGTAGTCTTCGACCAAGTTCTCAAAGTTCACATCGTTATCGGCACTAACAATCTCTCGTGCCTGCTTCAATATATAGCTTAGCGGCTTGCCGTTAATCTTCACAACCTCACGACCCAGCAAATCGCCAAGCTCCACAGACGAGGCGTCAACAATAGCTGAGCGATTATTGTCAATGGCTACTCGCACGGGAAATATCCTATCGAGCGACGTCCAATAGAATATTGCTGTGTGCCCATCACCAAGTGATGCTGCAAGTCTTGCTGTGAGTAGCTTAAACTCAGCAACATCTCTAATCTTGCCACACTCACGATACAGCCTCTTGGCACACTTATCAAGTTCTGCACGGTGCTTCGAGTCGGCATAATATGGGTGGGTATCGCCAAGCATGTCGACATAGAGTAGCAAATCCTTTTGATAGGCATTACCCTCGACATACTCCTTTGATGCCTCAACATCTGCATCGTGATACTGTGGGATATTCTGAGCGTATGCCGTCACAGCGCAAAGCAATGCAAGCGCAATAATAAATATCCGTTTCATAGTCGTTACACCTTTCTAATCCATAGACGCTCGATAAGTGCCATGCCAACACAAAGGGCAAAGAATGCCCATGAGGAGTATTTATCGGCGACATCTAATATATTAAACACAATCATAAGCACAAGCGCCAGGAGCACCTCAACAGCAAATGCCATGCGCCAGCGCATAACTCGCTGCTCGGAGGGCTTATCCTCGGCACCAAGGCTCCAAGTGTACCAGCGGTCGAGCTTGCCCATGAGTGCGAGCAGAGCAAAAACCACAAAAGCCAAGCAGATAAGAGTGACGATAATTGCGTGTAGGGGTGACATAGCTTAAAATGTTTGTAGGTTACGGCGACGCTTCTCACGTAGGCGCATCATGGCAATCTCCTCGCGTGAGCGTCGACGAATGTAGCGCAGGCGCATAAAGCAACCAGCAAATATGAGCCACAAGAGAATCGAGAAGAGCGAGATATGGGTGGCTAGTGTCATGCTCATGCTATCCTCGCCAACAGCATACAGTATCCAGGGCAGGGCACTACACGCCACAGCAACCATAAATGCCGCCCACGAAGCCTTAGTCCAGCAGGAGCGTGGTGCTAAGCGGCGAAACTTAAGAAAAGCGCCGAGAGCAACAATAGCCACCGAGGCAAATATCAAGATATGCTCACGATATGGAACGCTCTCGGGGAGTAGATCAATATTCAAGAGTCCCAAGATAGAGAAGCATATAAGAATATCGGCAAACTCGAGCTTGCCGTCATCAGGGCTCTTCTTACCCAGACGTCGCATAGCCTGACTCTCGACAAGGCGATAGCGATGCTTAAATATACTAAATCTGTTCTTCATTCTTAGGCACCTCCTTTGCCTTTTTTGCTCGAGGCTTGCGCCCACTGCGACGCAAGGCCTCGGCAATTATCCATTGCAGCTGACCATTGACCGAGCGAAACTCGTCCTCTGCCCATCGTTCGAGGGCATCCATCATCTCGCCGTCAATGCGAAGAACAAAGCTGCGGTTGCCTGACTCCTTCGTAGCCATAAAGAGTGGGGGTACTATTATATATTAGTTATGCAAAGTACCTGTGTTGACAACTGGCTGTGCAGCCTCGTCGGCGCAGAGAACAACGAGCAGGTTGCTAACCATAGCTGCCTTGCGCTCCTCATCGAGCTCTACAACCTCCTCGGTAGACAAGCGCTCGAGGGCAATCTTAACCATAGATACAGCGCCCTCAACAATCTTCTCACGTGCCGAGATGATAGCATCGGCCTGCTGGCGACGCAACATAGCAGCAGCAATCTCAGGAGCATAAGCCAAGTAGTTGAGGCGAGCCTCGATAACCTCGATACCAGCGATAGATAGGCGGTCGTTGAGCTCGTCGGTAAGGCGGTCGTTAATCTCCTCGCCACCCGAGCGAAGGGTTACCTCGTCAGATGAGCTATTAGAGTTCTCGTCGTAGGCATACATACCCGCAACCTGGCGCAATGCCGAGTCGCTCTGCACTGCCACGAAGTTCTCGAGAATGTTCATACGCACATTTGAGCCTGTTGCACCAATCTCCATTGGAGCGTCGATCTCGAATACTGCATTATAGGCACCATCGTTCTTAATCTTCCACACAACAACCAAACCGATAAGGATTGGGTTACCCGCCTTGTCGTTCACCTTGATAGGATCGACATTGAGGTTACGAGCACGCATCGAGAGCTTCTTGGCCGACATAAATGGGTTGATCCACCAAAAGCCAGTGTTGTAGAATGTACCACGATAGTTACCGAAGAAGAGCAACACACGTGACTCGTTAGGCTCGAGCATGATGTAGCCACAGAGCATGAGTACCGAGCAGAGGAGCGAAGCAATGAGGGTAACAAGCGCCCACACAACAACGTCGATGCTGTTAGCAAGCACAACAATCGAGTAGACTGCCGCAGCCACAAACAAAAGGTTTAGAAGAAGAGCAACAAAGCCGTTGAGCTTCCAACCAGAATAAGTGTAGTTTTTCATAGTAATAGGTTTTATAGGTTAATTAATATTTGTTAGCGGAAGTAGATTGCTGCTTTTCATAAAAAGTAATATCATTTTGATATCACAAAGATACAACATAAGTTATGGTATTTGCAAATTTTTCGGCAACTTTTTTTTATAAAAAACAACGAGTGCAAACAAGTGGCACACATCGCACCACCGGTTTGCACTCATATATAATATATAGGGCGACTACCCTACTACACTAAAGGCACATCTCGAAGATATTGATAACGTCCTGAACAGTAAGGGTTTTGAAGCCCTTGATATCGCCATAGCGGCATGCCTTCTCTGCCATTAGCCTAAAGTCCTCACGCTTGATGCCCACCTCGGTGAAGGTACTCTTAAGACCCAGCTCAACGAAGAAGAAGTCGGCAAGGCGCTTGATGCTCTCACGGGCGATAGCCATAGGCTCCAACGTAGGGTCGATGCCAAAGACATTGACACCAAACGACACGTATCTATAAACGTTTGACTCATCGAGGCAGTACTCCATCCAGCGAGGTGTGAGGATAGCCAAGCCCAAGCCATGGGTAATGTCGTAGAGCGCCGAGAGCTCGTGCTCCATAGGGTGACAGCTCCACGCCTTCTTCTTGCCGCCATTGATAAAGCCGTTGATAGCCCACGACGAGCACCACATAAGGTTGGCACGTGCCTCGTAGTTCTCAGGGTCGGCAAGGGCAACGGGGGCATACTTAACAACGGTCTTGAGCATGCCCTCCATAAAGCAGTCGAGCATAAAGAGATCCTTGTTCATATTAAAATATACCTCCATGATGTGCGACATGATGTCGGCAGCACCACACGCTGTCTGATACTTACTAACCGAGTAGGTCAATGTAGGGTCGAGGAACGACACCTTTGGCAACAATGGCTGAGCCAAGCGACCGAGCTTATCGCCCGTCGCAGGGTTAGAGATAACGCCCGCAGTATCCATCTCAGAGCCCGTAGCCGAGAGGGTCAAAATAGTGACGATAGGCAGAGCTCGCTCGATAGGCTTAGCACCCGCACCGAAGAACTCCCACGCATCGTGCTCGACACATGCGCCCGCAGCCATAAACTTAGTGGCATCGATAGTAGAGCCACCGCCAACAGCCAGCAACACGTCGATGCTCTGCTCCTTGCATATCTTAACGCCCTCACGCACCGACTCGATACGAGGATTTGGCTCGATGCCCGAGAGCTCGAATAGCTCCAAGTCAGCATTGTGTAACTCCTCGACAACACGGTCGTACAAGCCGCTACGCTTGATTGAGCCACCGCCATAGGTTAGCAACACACGGCGACCAAACTTCTTAAGCTCAGCGCCGAGATGCTGAAGCTGATCGCGACCAAAATATACCTTTACAGGAATGTCATAGATAAAGTTGTTCATATATTCGTAGTTTTAGTTTACTTCTTAACAATCTTAAAACCAAGCTTATAGACAAGTTTCAGTGTACCTAACGCAGTATTGCGATCGTACTCACGCTCCGACTCGGGTAGCTCGTCGTAATCGACCAAGCAGGGGTGCTCCATGCGCTCCTCGTTGCGCTCAGCGCCATAGCGCCACCCCTCGTCGAGGCGAGCCTGAGCCCACATATCGTGGACATTGCGAGCTAGCTCTTCGACAAGAGTCATAAGCTCCTCTGGAAGCTCAACATCGGAGGCGTCAATAGGCTTAGGCTGATAACTATTTTTCATACTCGTCATTTAGTTTTAGTTTCACCATTGAGACTACTCGTTGAGATAGAATATCTTTTCGGCAACCTCAAAATGCAGATAGTTATCATCATCTATTTGCTCGGTTGAGATACCTAAGTCGTGAAGGAAATCGATGATAGGCTGAGGCACATAGACCAACGTTATATCTATCTGCTTCATATTGTCGGGCGAGCGTTTATGCATCTTTCCGCAACCTACGAAGTAGACATACATACGCTTTACGAGCAACTGCTCCTCGCCATCGACAACATCGTACAACGAGAGCGTCTTGAGAAGCTTAGTAGCACCCTTGGCATTTTTAGATGTATAGAAGCGGCTGGCAAGACGCACACTTGGATAACCTGGAGTGGTAACAATAGTCTCGGTCTCGTTAAATGGCTTATAGTTACCCAACACATGACCCTTAGAGAGCAACAAATCAGCATAACGCTTGCGGGTGCCACTTGTTGTTGACGTAGTGTAGATATCAAATCGAGAGCGATCCTCGAGAATACGCTTCAACGCATCAAGTGAGATACGTCCTCGCTCATAATCCTCAGCTCCAACATACTCTCTGATTAGAGGGTCGTTCTCAACAATAGCACACAAAGGGTCATCGCCAAGATATGCACCCAACACACAACCATCTGTATCTGTTTTAACATCATCGATATTTACCGATGAGAAGAATGCCATAGTATCGGCCCTTTCGGCAGCAAACACAAAGGTATAGTTGCGACAATCATGGTCGGTAATCTCCTCGCCAAGAATAGATAGCGATGCCATGCTTGGCATATGGAAATAGATGAGGTCGTCGTAGCCCTTAAGGTCGAGCTTAAGGCTATCCTCAACATAGTTTGCCACAGAGCCACCACCCACAACGATGGTAATAGGTCGGTTAGGCAGATGGTTGCGACCGACGAATAAAAACGCAACAAGCGCCACAATAACAACAAGGAGTGTGACTATGGTATAGTGTTGCAACTTTAGCCACGACATAAGTTTAGTGCGTCCTGCACGCTTTGGGGAGTTGCCAACACGCTTAGGGGCAAGTGCATCGACAGCCTCACGAAGCACATCCTTAGCCACAGACTCGAGGTGGTCGTAGTTGCGATAGGTGTAGTAGTAGTCGCTCAAAAGCGTGCTCATCAAGCCATTGACATAGGCAATATCGGGTGTAAGTTGATCATACTGCTTCATGAAGACAAAGACCTTGGGACGGCCCTGACGGCTAAGGCTCTGGCTAGCAATTTTAAACTCAGCCTCGGTCTTTGCGCCTATGCGTCCCTCAATGATAAATATCACCATGTCGGAGTCCTTGACAATATAGTCGTCATACGAGAGTTGGTTGTTGTTTTCCACAAAATCCTCGTAAGAGCGCATTTTAAGGCTTATGTCCAACTGCTTAGAGTCGTACTCGGCATTAAGGTTGTTGGCAAGCACCTTAAAAAGGCGACGTGCCTCAACCAAGTCCTTAGCTCCAGCTATGAATATGTTAATATTTTTCATCGTATATAGTTTAGGTTAAGAGTTTTGCAGTTTATATAACTCATCGAGATAGATCGACAATGCCACATCGTAGAAGAAGATTTTATCGAGGCTGTGTATCATAGCCAACGAGCAGATGTTTGGGTGCTTACGCTCTGCCTTATACAAATCCTTGATGCTTCGTCTATCCTTACCAGCAGAGATCCACACGGCGAGTTCATCGCGATTAATAGGCATCTGCGACAAAAGCAGCTGCTCCATATTCCAGCGGGCATGCTCCACTGCCGAGAGATGCCACACCTGCTCCAC
Organism: Alistipes sp.; assembly: GCA_017560425.1. Taxonomy (GTDB): domain Bacteria; phylum Bacteroidota; class Bacteroidia; order Bacteroidales; family Rikenellaceae; genus Alistipes. The sequence goes on along the minus strand of JAFZEX010000007.1, from coordinate 5,061 downwards.
GCTTAGTCGCGTACCCGGCTTATAGCCCACACAACGCAGCTTAGTCCATAGGATATTGGCATTATAGAGGTTAGACCACGCCTTCATCGTGATATTCTTGTTTAGCTTGCCCTCCTGCTCACGACACTGCTTAAGGAGTCGTTCGATGGTGGGCTGAAGACTCTCGGCGCTAAGTCCACCAACAAATCTATTATAGATGTTGTTGGCCTCAACCATCTTCTCACGGTTGCTCTTAACCCACTCGGGGCAGTCGTCACCCGACCTAAGTAGATAATCAAACAACGACTCGTACTCTCCAAGACCATGTTCCACAAGCCACTCCCTCTCGTAGCTACCACCATATACGCTCTCCTTGTTATAGTGCTCGCCAATCATCTGAGCCCACTTTTGACGCACATCGAACGGCCACATATCCGCCATCTCCGAAATCATACCAAAAGGTTTAATGCGACCATTAAACGGCGTCTTATACTTCATCTTTGAGAGGTTGCAGAATAGCGAGTCGTCGTAACGCTGATATACCAACACCTGGAGCACAGAGCTTGAGTTATAGACCTCACGGGGCAGATAGAGCGCCGAGGCTGCAGCACTATTAGGCTCGGGCTGACAAATAGCTATGGTGAGCTTGGCATTAGACTGGGCCACCGCATCAATCATATATTGCTGAATGGCAGGCATCTCCACAGAGCCCCTGATAAACTCCCACTCCACATCAATAAAGTCGTCACCAAGATGGCCATAGAGGCTTCGGCCCTGCCCATCACTACGTGTCCATGGCTCAATCCACTTACCATAGCTCTCGTTGTAGTAAACACCCTGCTCCTCAGCGCCATAGCCACACATCGATGCATCGGCATAGCGATAGCGTGCCAACTCGAAAAAGCCCCTAAAGCGTCCTCTAAAGAAGTTATACTCACGCTCCATATCGGGGTCGATAAATGTTATGCGGGTACGCTTATGCTTAGTCTCGAAGTTGGGATAGTGCGCTAAGTGAGTAGCCTCAATACCCAGCGCCACACCCATGCGCGACATGCCGACAATGACGAGGTGCACATAGTCGTCGCTATCGGGTGCGATACCCTCGCCCTCCAACGGAATATACTGCGATTCACGCTCGCCACCAATCCTCTCCGACACCAACACCTTCTGTGCCCACATCTCGTAGTAGTTCATAGGCTTGAAGTTGATGCACTCGTAGAGTCCGTTCTGCATATCCGAGAGCTGATATATAGAGAAGGTTGTTTGGTGCTCAAACAGTACATCCACCTCCAAAGGTTCAACCTTAGGCATATTGTGCGCATTTCTGAAGCGCTGGATATAGTCGTTCATATGCTCGATGCAGCGCATGCTATAGCTGTCGTGCATCGACTCGTTAGCCTCATCAACACCACTCTCGCCAAGCAAAAAGACCTTAACAGCACTCTGAAGTACCAAGTCTGCCACATCCTCCTTGGTAGTGCGGTGGCCATAATATATCACAACATGTTGCTGTCTCTTCTGGTCGAGCGCCGACGAAAGGTGGTTGCGCAGCTCCTCGACATTGCGGTCGGTTTGAATGAGAATATATGGAAGTTTCGTAGAGCGCCTCTCCGCCTCCTCAAAGATATTGTTCACAATAAATTGGCTAATGTCGCTACCACCAATAATCACATAGTGAGGGTTGCGACTGAAGAACCTGTCGTAGCGCAGAGTGCCACTACGCCACCTATCACGACGCACATCAAAGGCACCGATAAGCACCGATATAAGCAGACCGTTGAGCAGCAAGACACCCAAGCCAGCACAAACACCCGCAATAATACGACCACGAAGCGTAGGGGTTACATGTTGGTTTCCCGGGTCGATAAAGTGATAGTAGAGAGTCCACAACAGCGATGGCGACGAGTCAGTGTCGTTGATATCAGCACGTAGTTGCTGGGCATCTACCCCGTCATCTAACATATCGGCAGAATAGACAACCTCGGTAGGGGCAATATGTTTGTCAATCATCGGGTTGGCAACATGTATTGCAAACGACACCACAAGCGGAAATGAGAGCACGAAGAGCGCAATGCGCCAGATGAATGTCCCCTTGGACATCAACCAATCGAACTTAGCAGGATAGAAGATGCAGAGTTTGATGTTGTGAACAACATAGACCACCGCAAACGCCTCAAGTCCCACATACCACGATAGCTGTCCTGTGAGATATTCAATAACGCATGCCAACGTGAGCAGTATAACAAAGCTAACAACAGAGTAGATGTGGTTTAGCAGAAAGGTCTTGATATTTTTCATAGCAAAGATCATCATCTTTAGTTATTTTAGACACAGAGGTGTGTCATAATGCAAATATACGAAAATTAAATTATTTTTCAAACATTTAAGCCATTTTGCAGATAACAGCTAAATTAGCTACCTTTGTCTTCAGCAAACCTCCAAAACTCCAATGGCAAGCATACTGAACATAATAACCACCTTGCGTAGCAAGGTTATCTACCTGCGCACCATCGACCATGTATGGGTCGAGGGCGACACCATATCTGTGGGTAACAACGCCGTGACTGCCCGATGTAGGGTTATGGGACGTGAGGGTAACTATCTGATTAAGTGCTATCACCGCACAAAGCCCAACCTCAAGAGGCTCTATGGCGAGAGTGCCTACCCGGGCGAGCTCGGCATATACTCCATCGACGGACGCATGGAGTATATCGACATTGTGCTGCTGCCATGGGTCGAGGGCATGCCTCTCGACAGCTATATAGGCAACAACTGCGAGATATACCCTACACTAAGCAAGTCGTTCGACAGGTTGGCGCTCGACCTTCTCGAGTCGGAGTATGCGCATGGCGACCTTAAGCCCGACAACATAATTGCGGGCGACGACATGCGCCTATCGCTCATAGACCTCGATGCTATGTGGCGACCCGAGTTTGCAAACGAGCTATCGGCAGAGATTGGAACACTGGCATATCGCCACCCCAAGCGCACGCACAACTACTTCAAGAAGAGCATCGACGACTACCCTATCGCCCTAATATCGACGATGCTCGCAGCACTCGCCCTCGACAAGAGTCTGGAGCAGAGGCTCGACAGCAACAAGACACTACTCAGCCCCGAGGAGTGCGTATATGGCAACGACGAAACGCTAAACGAGATTATCGCCCTATTCGAGAAGCACAACGACATGGCACACAAGCAAATTGCCGAGAGCCTGCGCTCGCAATCGCCAATGATATACGGGCTTCACAAGCTACTCTACATCGCCGTAAATGGCAGCAGCAGAGGATATAAACTACCGAAGCACGAAGAGGAAGCGATAGTGATAACGCCACGACAGCTAAGCCAAGCACGCACCAAAGCGGGCATGGCACAGAGCATGCCTAAGGACAAGAGCAGTAAATGGAGCGAAGATGATGATTTGCGCCTGGCAACGTTGCTCTTCGACGGCAACAGAATATCGAGCATCGCACGCCACATGCAGCGTAGCGAGAGGTCGATACGTGAGCGTGCCAAGAGGCTTGGCATACCACTCACCGAGCTCAACCGCCGCAAGCCACTGCCGCAGTACACCACGGCATGCACAAGACAAAAAAGGGGCTATAACCCCTCAGAAAGTTGAGCCATGCGACACTTGACATAGTCGCTATACTCGGGCGAATCGACAATGCGAATATCGTCGAGCAAGCCCATAACAAAGCGACTAACACCCAAATAGTTACAAACGTAGGTGTCGAGCAGCCAACGACCATCACCCAAGGGCTTAATATCACGCTCAGCGAGAGGATACTCCTCCAAAATAAGGTTGTGCGCCAGCATGCCAAGCTCGAGTTTCACACGGCGCTGCTCGTAGCCCGTCATACGGAAGATGTCGATATATCCCTCGTTGTGCTCAGCCTCGTGCTCCCATGCTTTATCGAGCACCTCGACCGAGCCGATGCGTGATGTTTTGAAGAGCTTGTTCATGCCGCTCTCGGGCTCGTAACACCATATCTGAACATAGTTCGTAGTGAAGCCAAAGGGCTCGACACAGCGTGTACGCACCTCGCCCGTGTGCGACGACGAGTAGTCGCAGAGCAACACCTGCCTACGCTCCTCGATAGCCTCCAACACCTTGTTCACGTTCGAGGCATTCTTGCCCTTGACGATGCTTGTTGCCATCGCCGTGCAGTTGTATACCGAGCTTAGCTTCTTGCGCAAGTTCTGCTTGAGCATGTTCGTATCATCAAGACCCTCAATGAGTTGATTTACGATGTGCGCCTCCTCGTCGGTAAAGTGCACCAGCTGCGATATCTCACGAAAATAGGGGCTCTCCTTGCCGAGTTTATAGACTCCGCCCTCGAGCTTATGCACCACGAAGCCCGCCTCCTTGAAGGTCTCGATATAGCGATATATCGAACGATACGACGTGTCGAGACGCTCTGCAAGGTCGTTTACCGTGTAGTTTACGTTGCTCGTAAGCAGCTTCATCAGGCGAAGCAGACGCTCAAGTTTTGGCTGGTCCATAGTGGCGCAAATTGGTTATAGATATGCAAAGATAATAAATTTATCGTTCAATTTTGGTAAAACAAAAATATTGTTTATCTTTGCACCACCAAACGAAAAATTTGGTATTCGGAGAATCCGTAGCTCAGCAGGTAGAGCACAACACTTTTAATGTTGGGGTCCCGGGTTCGAGCCCCGGCGGATTCACCAAAATTTAAACGAGCAACAGAGACTCTCTGTTGCTTTTTTTGTTATGTTTTATTTTGAGCAAGTCTCAACTAAAACACAACAAAAAAACTACTTGCTAGGCAAGTAGCTCGTTCGCCAACCCTCCGCGCCTACTCACTTAATGCGGGTTGAGTTGATAATTGATTTTATTGCTCGGGCTTAGCCCTGCGCTATAAGGCATCATCTCTACTGCTAAAACAGTTCAAGCCCCGGCGGATTCACCACCCAGAGAGCCTGTCTAACATTCAAAAAAAGTTAGACAGGCTTCTATTTATTATAAAATCAAACATTTCAGGATATTTGCGTTTTTTCGAGATTTTCGCATTAGGCGACTTGCACATGCGTAGCTGAATAGCCAGAATCGTTATT
>JAFZEX010000006.1 GCA_017560425.1 Alistipes sp. | reverse complement strand
GCGTACAGTCCCGGCTGAACAATCAAATATTATTTTTTCTCTTTTAGTTTCCGATAAAGCTGAACAGCTCGCAATACAAAGATACAAACTTTTCTATATAAAACAAAAACCTGCCTAACAAAAAACTTGTTAGACAGGTTCTTTTTTTGTTTAGAAAGTGAAAGGTGCGGTGCGCTTTGCACGAGGTTAATAAGGAGAGTAGGGAAAATAGGGAGAATAGGGAAAATAGGGACAGCGGAGAGAGCAGAGATTATTTTTTGATACCCGAGTTTCTCTGTTGTCTCTGTTGTCTCTGTACTCCTTTCCATGCCCCAGCCCACCTTAATCTGCAAGAAACAATTTCTTGTCAGAAGGGGTTAGATTTGGCTTATCGCAAAAGTGAGCACCCGAGGATAGTACTCAAACGTACAGCCTCGGGTGCTCAACTTTTTGGGATAGGTCGAAGATGACCCCTTATCACAACAAATTACTTCATGCGGATCCAACGTCCAAGCTCCCCCCACGAAGGTCGCTTACCATGCATAAAGATGCCTATGCGGTAGATCTTTGCCGAGAGATAGGTGGTGAGGATGAAGCTTAGGTAGAGCACCACGAGCGACACCACAACCTCCCATGTAGGGATGCCGAAAGGTATGCGAGCAATCATCACCACGGGCGAGGTAAATGGTATCATCGACGCCCAAAAGGCGATGGGCGAGTTAGGGTCGTTGAATACCGACATCATGACAATCATCGCAAGAATGATAGGCATCATGATTATGGTGTTAAACTGCTGACCATCTTGCACCGAATCGACCGCCGAGCCTGCTGCTGCATACAACGAGGCGTAGAGCAGGAAGCCGCCAAGGATAAACAAGGCGAGGTAGGCAAAGAGCATGGTGATATATCCCGTGTCGCCAAGCGTGCCCATAACACCCTGGAGCATCATGTCGCTCGTAGCAGCAACATCTGCCGAGAAGAGGGCAGGGATAAGGAACTTAGAGGCAGAGATGACGAGCACCGCCCAGATGGCTATCTGCGTGAGGGCAACTGAGGCGATACCGAGAATCTTGCCCATCATAAGCTGGAAGGGCGAGCAGCTGGTTACCATAACGTCAATAACACGGCTCGACTTCTCCTCGACAACCGACGTAAGGACCATCTGTCCGTAGATGATGATGACCATATAGAGCAACATGCCGAGCACAATGCCCAATATGTAGTTGATGCCCGCCGAGGTGCTCTCCATCTCGTCGTCGTTGCCCGTGCCGTTATTCTCGAAGGTGTTGAGCACGATAGGCGTAGCAACATCTGCCAACATCTGGTCGAGGTTGTCGATGTTGTAGCGCTCCTTAAGCTTCTCACGCTCAATGATATTCTTCAGCTGCGACTCGATAAGCTCCTCGAGCATGAGCGACGACGATGAGTTGGTGATAAACTGCACATTGCCACTCTCTTTGACCGCCTCATTTATATATAGTATGCCAAACACACCGCTCTCGGTGTTATAAATCTGGCACGCCTCCTCCTTCGTGAGGTTGTTCTGCTGAGAGAACACCACCTCCTCGGAAGATTGCATGCGCTCGGCAACAAAGCCCGACTTATCAACGACAACCACCTGCTTCTGCTCGCTACCGCCATAGAGCATCATGAGCGAGGGTGCCACCATCATGCCAACCATAAAGAGGGGCATGATGAGCGTGGTTACTATAAACGACTTCTTGCGTACTCGCTCCGTAAACTCACGAGCCACGATTAGGTATATCTTTCTCATAGTGCATTCGTTATTTAAGTGTTCCGTTCACGGCACGAATAAATATGTCGTTCATCGAGGGCATAAGCTCCTGCATGGCACGTAGCTCGCACCTATCGTTAAGGCGTGCCACCACCTCACGGATATCCTCGTTGCGAGGCACATCTATCTTCGTTGCGGTGTAGCCACCCACCACGCCACGGCTCTCGCCAATGACGTTGGCAAGCTCGCCCACAGCCTCCACAAAGGCCTCGTGCGTAGCACGGTGCGTAATCTCGAAGGTGTTGCCACCCGCTGCACGACGAATCTCCTCAACGGGGCCCGAGAGTATGTTGCGTGACTTGTTGATAAGCGTGATGTGGTCGCATATCTCCTCCACCGATGCCATGTTGTGTGTCGAGAATATGATCGTAGCACCCCTATCCCTCAAGCCGAGGATCTCCTCCTTGAGCAGGTTGGCATTTATAGGGTCGAAGCCCGAGAATGGCTCGTCAAATATAAGGAGCTTAGGCTCGTGTAGCACGGTAGATATAAACTGCACCTTCTGCGCCATGCCCTTCGATAGGTCCTCCACCTTGCGGTTCCACCAATCGGCAATGTCGAGGCGCTCAAACCAATGGCGTAGGCGCTGCTCGGCATCACGCTTATCAAGCCCCTTGAGGCGGGCAAAGAATATCGCCTGCTCGCCAACACGCATCTTCTTATATAGTCCTCGCTCCTCGGGCATATAGCCGATGTGGAAGATGTCATCGACCGATATCTCCTTACCATCAAGCATCACCCTGCCTTGGTCTGCAAGGGTTATACGGTTGATTACACGTATTAGCGTGGTCTTGCCCGCACCATTAGGGCCGAGCAAGCCATATACCGAGCCACGAGGCACCTCCAACGACACGTCGTCGAGCGCCACATGCCCCGTGTAGCTCTTTGTCACATGCTGAACACTTAGTATTGAGTCCATTGTTTTATTAATGTATGATATTGCATTTTAACAAAGTTAAGAAATTATTTCTTAAAAATGTGATTTGGTGGCGATATTTTAGAAAATTGCTATCTTTGTAGTATGGAGAACAACGCAAACAACCAAAACATTAGCCCCGAGGGCGCTAAGCAGCCTATTCGCTGGGCATATATCTTAGCGGCAATAGTGATCATCGCCATATTGGTGCTCACCGAGATGTTTCACCCCCGCTCAACACGCAACCAATTAAAGGCCTACGATGCACAAATCGAGGCTGCAGAGGCACAAAACGAGTGACGCATGGCAACGATGAAGCTAACATTCTTGGGCACAGGAACATCGCAAGGTGTGCCCGTAATAGGCTGTGAGTGTGCCGTTTGTCAATCGACAGATAGTCGTGATAAGCGTCTGCGCACCTCGGCAATGGTCGAGTGCGAGGGCGTGCGCATAGTCATCGATGCGGGCCCCGACTTTCGCCAGCAGATGCTGCGTGAGGGCGTGCGCCACCTCGATGCCATACTCCTCACGCACCAGCACAAAGACCACACTGCGGGCATCGACGATGTGCGTGCCTTCAACTTTGTGGACTTTCCAACGATACACTCGATGCACATCTTCGGCAACGAGCCAACAATAGCCACCATAACAAAGGACTTCGACTACGCCTTTGCACAAAATAAATACCGAGGTGTGCCCGTTATAGAGCTACACACCATCGCTCGAGATAGCAGTTTTAAAGTTAAGGGCATCGAGATTACACCTATCGAGGGTCGCCACTCCGACCGCTTCACGGTCTTTGGCTACCGCCTCGGCAAGCTCGCCTACCTCACCGACTTTGACGCTATTAGCGAGGAGGAGTTAAGCAAGTTAGTAGGCGTAGAATACCTGGTTATCAACGCCTTGCGCTGGACCAAGCATAGCTCACACTTCTCGGTGGCTCAGGCTTTAGAGGTCGTAGAGAGGGTTGCTCCAAAGCAAGCCTTTTTGACACATATGTCACACGAGATAGGTCTTCACGCCGTGGCGCAACAATGGCTCGAGAAGGAGGGTGTGGCGTTTGCCTACGATGGGCTGACGGTAGAGATTGAGTAAGGAAAGTATGAGAAAATTTTTGAGCGACAAGGTTATCGTTATAACAGGCGCTTCGTCGGGCATTGGCGAGGCTATGGCACGTGAGTATGCCAAGATGGGGGCAAATGTGGTTATGGCTGCCCGCCGTGGCGACGAGCTTGTACGCATAGCTCAAGAGATTGAGGCTCAGGGCGGAAAGGTGGCATACTGCGTGTGCGACGTAACAAAAGAGGAGGAGTGCAAGCACCTCATAGAGGTTGCCATCGAGCGTTTCGGCAGAATAGATATAATGATATGCAATGCTGGCTTGTCGATGCGTGCTCTGTTCGATGATTGCGACCTTAGCGTGCTTCATCGCCTCATGAACGTAAACTTTTGGGGCACAGTAAATTGCACCAAGTATGCACTACCCCACTTACAGCAGTCACGAGGCTCGCTTGTCGGCATATCGTCGGTAGCGGGCATTCACGGTCTACCCGCACGCACGGGCTACTCGGCATCGAAATATGCCATGACGGGATTTCTCGACACCATACGCATTGAGAACCTCAAAAAGGGTGTTCATGTGATGACGGCATGCCCTGGCTTCACCGCCTCGAACGTGCGCTTCTCGGCACTCACCGCCGATGGCACCGTGCAGGGCGCAACACCCCGCAACGAGGCAAAGATGATGACCGCAGAGCGTGTGGCGCACCTCGTAGCACGTGGCATTAAGCGTCGTAAGCGCCTATGCCTCATGGAGTGGGAGGGCCGCATGACACACCTTCTCAAGAAGTTCTTCCCCGGGCTGGTCGATAGACTATTCTACATGGTGATGTCACATGAACCTGACTCACCGCTGACAAGGTGAAAGGTAAGGTGTGCTTCGCACGGGATTAATGGGATAGATGGGATAAATGGGAAATTCCCATCAAGCTATAGCAATTAGAGCAATAGGCTCTATCGCCCTACTATGATAGTTGATCTTGGCTAGAATGTGGCTATTGCTCTAACATACGCCTCCTTATTCTTATCAGCTCCACGCGTCTCGTTACTCGCTATCCACACATACCAAGCACAGGCATCGGGCTCGTAGTCAGCATAGTCGGTTGATGACCAATACCAACCATCTAACTCTCTAAATCCCTTAGCCTTAAGTGTCAGATTGATAACCCCTCTTGCCTCCTTGTCAAGGGTAAAGCGCACCAACTCGTCAATAGCGGGCAGATACCAGTCGCCACCCTTGGCTCTGCACCAACTAAAGGCGGGATATTGCGTTGCATCTGCATGATAGACAACCCTATCGGTATTTGCCTTGCCATCTGTTCGGTTAGAGGCATCTACGGCAACCTTTTTGCGATACTGCTCGTCGCTACACCACTTTAGCTCCGCCTCGTCTAAGCTCACGATCTTGCCATGACGACCATCGTCCCACACCTGGAATACCACGCCCTCCTTGTTATTCTCGTTATAGTAGTCGCCAACCTTATAGCATGGCTCTGCGCCCTGACGAGCCTCCGACCTATCGAATGTCCAATATAGCGCACCAAGACAAAATGCCAACAATAGAGCAATAAACATGATGATGCGAGGCGACCAACGTCGTCTGCTCTGCTTAGCCACCTCTGGGGCTATGGCTGGAGCCTTAATATTGTTATTACGAACATCACCAAGAAGGCTCAATATGCTACTCATCACATCGGCATAAACACGGCATGGCTCTGGAAAGGCATCTATCCAATTTATATTATTCAGATAGTAACGCTTAGCACCCGTATATTGGTCCCCGCTAAGCCTTACCGACAATATCGGCATCTTCGCCTCGCACGCAAGCTCAATCTCACGATCTACCTGCTCCGACTCGTTGAACGACTTGGAGAATACAACAAGCATCATGCGACTGCTCTCAATAGCCTCAACGATAGACCTTGCCCACACCACGCCACGAGGAATGTCACGATGTGCAACAAAACAGCGTAGGTCATGTTGCTCGATATAGTTGCATAGCTCCATCACCCGCTCCTTATCATGAGATGAGTAGCTTATAAATATGTCATATATCTTGCTGTTCATATTGGGCAAATAGTTACTAATGTGACGCTGGCAAGCCTAAGACTCCCTTTAGGTTTTTCGCCCATTTGTTTTGTGCTCGCATAACCTGCTCGACGATATCACGCACAGCGCCATGACCGCCATTAAACTCGGACACGTAGCGTGATGCCTCGACAACCTCCATGCAGGCATCAGCAGGACACACAGGGATACCCACAAGGCGCATACACTCTAAGTCGGGAATGTCGTCACCCATGTAGATAACATTCTGAGCATCAATGCCATGCTCCTCGAAAAACTCGTGCATCGCCGCCACCTTATCCATGCAGTTAAGGTACATCTTCGTAACGCCGAGCATCGTGAGCCTATTCTCCAACATGCGACCACGACCACCCGAGATAACACATATCTTCATGCCCTCACGCAAGGCTGAGGCTATGGCATAGCCATCTTTAGCGTTGTAGCGACGGATAAAGTCGCCCTCGGGCGTGGGGATGATACCGCCGTCGGTCATCACACCATCAACATCGAGGACAATGGCCTCGACCTGCGCTATATCTTCTTTGAAGTTTCCCATATACTCTCAGTTATATCTTTATATATTTTCTGCATTCGCTCGTCATCTGCCAACATCTCTAAGTGCTTGTCGCACACCGCTCTATCGCCACGCACAGCAGGGCCTGTCTGCACACTACGTGGGTCGGCACTCGCCACCGCCTTAGAGGCAGTCTCCTCGATAAGGGGCTTGAGCATGTCGAAGCTAAGACCTGCCTCAAGCATAACATCGCCACCGAGGGCATATAGCTGGTTGGTAAAGTTATTAACAAAGACTCCGGCAAGGTGTATCGACCTACGGCGCTCGCTATCAGCCTCGGCAACACGCTCCGAGATGAAGTGCGCAAACTCCTTAAGGCGCTCCTTCGTGGCCTCGTCCTCCGCCTCAATGAAGATAGGCACCTTGCTAAGCGACATCTGACGACCCGCCGTAAAGCTCTGAAAGGCATACAATATACCTCGGCTGACACCCTCATTTGGAAGCACCGCAAGAGGCACACTACCCGCCGTGTGCACCACAATAGAGCCTGGCTTAAAGCTCAGAGAGTGCGCCACCTGCTCGACAGCACGATCGCTAACCGAGATTATATATATGTCTGCCTCGGCAAGCGCCTCAGGCTTGTTGGTCCAATGGCTATTTGTTAGCGTTGCGAGGTAGCGACCACGCTCCTCGTTGCGGGCATATATCTGCCTAAGAACGACACTCTTATTACCACTCAGCGCCAAGGCAAAGGCCTCGGCAACATTGCCCGAGCCCACTACAACAACCCTCACAGGCTGTGTGCCACGTAGCCTCTTCATGCCCAACCTACGAGCGTCGATAGTCTCGTAGTAGTCGGCATTTTGCCATACGCAACAGAGCTCGCAGCCAAACAAGATGATGTTCCACGACACCTGCAACCAGATGATAAACAACGGAATAGCAGCAAAACTACCATAGATGGCGTTGTAGGCGGTCATGTATGCCTGGATATATACGTAGCCCCACTGCCAAAACATGAGCACCACGCCCACAAGAGTACCTATGCCGAGGGCATAGCGCCAACGCACATAGGCGTGTGGCAGAAACTTATATAGCAGCGCCGTGCTAAAGGCGGTGATGGCGATAGAGATAAGGCGTGACACGCCTCGGCTAATATCGTTCGAGAGGCCTGACCACAGAAAGGCATCCATCGTGAATGTTGTTGCAAAGCCCCAAAGTATAGGAACTAAGATAACAATCAGTGTATAAGAGATATAGCGCTTTATAAACCCTCGCTTGGCACGCACACCCCATATATGGTTGAACGCCCCCTCAGCCCCACGAAAGACGATGAATATGAACCACATCATCGAGCCAAGACCGATGAACATAAAGATGCCGTTAGGTAGGTTCTGGGCTGCACTATTTGCTGCTGTGAGCAACGAGTCGATCAAATTGCCCCACTCGCTAAAGCCACTACGCAGGCTTGCCTCGACAGGCTGCCACGCACCCAAGCGGCTGAGAATGATAAGCACAAAGGCGAGGAGCGGGATTGTTGCAAAGAGCGTTTGTAGCGTGAGGGCGGCACTATCCACAAAGGTGCGGTGGAGCTTGCGACTACGAATGGTGTAGTACATCTGACGATAGCCATGCACAAAGAGATTGTGCACACGGCTGGCATCAGGCGCAAAGCTCAGCAGACGGCGGTGAACGGTGTACTCGACGTATTTAGCAAGTCGTTTTAGATCCATATGTTGGGTTGTAACTATCTATTCTTCAGTGTTATGACGTAGTTCGTGCCATCTATCGTCGTTATTGCCATAAGCGCCTCGCTACCAGCACGAGCACCGAGAGCCTTGCGCACAGCATCTACCGAGAGCGTGGTGTCACGCTTGATAAGGTCGATGCCCTTGCCCTTATATCGGCGCTTAAGCTCCTTGGGGCGATACTCCTCAATGCTCACTATCTCGTAGCTGCGACAGCCAAGCTCACAGGGCAGCGGCTCACACGATAGCGCAAAGCCGTTGTTGCTCCAAATCGAGGCATAGGGGGCAAGCTGAGCGATGGCAACACGAGCCTTCTGCAAGGCTACGTCGGGAAGATGCAGATAGCGCCAATCGCCCCCCTCGACACTACCACCATTGGGCATTGCACACATAGCCTCAGGCCCGAAGCACCACTCGCCACTACCCACTACAGCAACACGCAACATATTGCGCTCGGCACCTGTGTATATGTTCAGCTCCTTGCACTCGCCACCAAGGCTAACCACCTCAACCTCAGAGGGGGACAACAGCCTAAATGCCTCGGCACAGTCGAACATTGGCGAGAGTTTAATGGCAATGCGTGTGGCAATATCCCGAAGCTTTGGCATCAGATGAACGATGTTGGGCGAGCAATCCTCCAGGCAGACCATCTTATTACCCTCTGCCGAGCGACGGTCGGGATCGATAAACACCCAATCGAACTTCTCGTCACATGTAGCCACATACTCCTCTGCCGAGGAGCTAACGACGGTTACGTTTGTGATGCCCATCAGGTCGAGATTATAGCGCACAACCTCTGCTAACGCCTCGTCACGCTCGAGCGACACCACACGCTCAAACCTACGTGCAAGAGCCATGGTATCGACTCCGAGGCCACACGTAAGGTCGAGCACCGAGCCACCCGACATAGGCTTACGCTCTGCCGACTCCTCGCTCGACGACTGCTCGAAGGCACGTGGCGGGATTATGCAGCGAGCCTCATACATGCGTGGCAGCTTACGGCGTGCACGTTGCAGATACTTTATTTGGGTAGCCACAACCGACGAATGGGGCACACGCCTATCGAGCGCAACAGCCGAAGAATCACGCTCAACATTGCGCTCCACAGCCTCACGCACTTCCGTGGTGGAGAGTATTGCTATGTTGTAAATGTCGCTCATCAACCTACAAAGTTATCAATTTTTTTCGCATAACGACCATACTCCGAGGGTAATTATCGCAAAGAGGGCATAAATAATTGCTACTCCCACCCCTGAGAGTTGGTAGCTTACTACCACCCACTCCCACTGAGCAACCCACTCGACAAAGCTATTTTGCACCCATGCAGCATGCTCCATAACCCAGCCAAAGGGCATAGCGAGCACTCCGGGAAGCAGAAGCACAAATATTCCACAACAGACAATGGCATAAGCAGTTAGCATAGCCACGGGCGTTACCACAACACCCATGTATGGGATATTTGCGAAGGTGTGCGACACGATGGGCATTGTCCACATTGTTGCCGTGATGCCGATAATTAGCGTGGTGAGCAACGACCTGAGGATAAATCCTCGATGAGCCACAAGGCGCATAAGGGGCACACCCCACACAACAATGCCTATTACAGCCATTGCCGAGAGCTGAAAGCTAACATCATAGATATACGACGGGCGGTAGATGAGCATGGCAAAGAGCGCTGTGGCGAGGGCATTTAGCGAGTTGTAGCGCATCGACGATAGCATGGCGAGGTGCATCACGCTAAACATAAGCGCTGAGCGCACTAACGATGCCGAACCTCCCGACATGGCAACATATATCCACAGCACCACAATAACGGCTACATTATGCCAACGGTGTCCGTGCCTAATGAGTATTATGGGCGTGAGGAGCAACGTTAGGACCATCACCACAATGCCGAGGTGGAGTCCCGAGAGCGCCATAAGATGCGATAGCCCTGTGCGGGAGTATGACTCACGCAGAGCCCCACTCTCGAGGCGACGTGAGCCAACCACCATAGCCTCGACCGTGGCGTGGCTCATACTATCACGCATTGAGCGCTCGAGCTTGCGTATAGCCCTGCTTTGCAGGGTCTGCCTTCCCGACCGCTCAACGCTGATAACGTTATCCGTGTTAATACCTACACCTCCCACAAAGCCTCGGTTGCGCAGCAGCCTATCGTACGCCTCGTGGCGCGACATACGGCTATGAAACTTAGTACGCAGCTCGACGATGTCGCCCTCACGAATAGAGTCGTTGCGTATCCACAGCACCACCGCATAATTCGAGCTCTCCGACAGCGAATCGCTCTGCCACGCCTCGATAACGCCGTGCGATAGGCGGTAGCCATCACGCTCTGTTGGAATATCCTTAACTCGCACACGTGCAGTAACATAGCCTCCATCGACAATATTGCACGTAGGGCGCAGCAGCGTGGTTGTCATATATCCAAAGCCGAGCACCGCAACCGCCACCGCCACCATCGAGAGGACTCGATTTTTGCCACGCTCGACAATAAAAACGGCTAATAGAAACGCCACCACGAGCGCCCAATCGGGCACAACAACCATATCGGCGAGGAGGATGCCGAGCACATAGGGTATGAGCAATAAAAAGAGGGGCACCGACCGCAGTCGACGCCCTAAGCTCTCAAGCGAGAAACCATTATGCCAATTCTCGAATTCTAACATCACACACGCCCTCAAGCATACGTGCCAACGCCTCTACGTCGGTAGGCTCGTCTACTTGACCATAGTGATAAGGGTAATATATCTGTGGCTTAAGCGCTTTGACAGCCTCGACAGCCTGCTCAGGCTTCATGGTATATGGCTGATTTACACACACAAAGGCGATGTCGATAAACTGCAATGCACGCATCTCGGGCGTAGGCTCGGTGTCGCCCGAGAAGTAGATGCGCACAGCATCGTCGAGTACCACCACATAGCCACAATCCTCACGCTCCTTGGGGTGGAACTGAAGCTGATTCTCTGAGGTGTTGTAGGCAGCCACAGCCTCAACCTTGATATCCGCAAATGGCTCAGCCTTAGCACCTGGCAACATTGTGTAGCAGTCGCCATGGAAGCCCTCGGCAGAGGTCTTGTCAAGGAGTATGCGAGTATCGGGTGTCTGCAACGCCTCGATAGCCGCCATGTCGAAGTGGTCGTAGTGCGAGTGCGTCACCAAAATCATATCTGCCTTGGGGAGCTTGTCGTACTCGGCATTCTCCATAACGGGGTCGATATATATGTGTCTACCCTCATACTCCAACGCCACCGAGGCGTGGGCAAAGAAGGTGAACTTTACACGCTTGCCATTGATTGTTAGCTCGTCGCTGGTATAGGCTGGCGTGGCGGGCTTGCCACCAAAGAGTTTTGATAGGAATGACATAGGCTTAACTATTTTATGTTTTCTACAAATTGCGATATTGCTGCTACAAGACCCTCGGTAAGAGGCAAATACGAGTTTACATATACGTTTACAAGCTGATCGATACGGTCGTCCGATGCCCAATCCTTCAAGACGTGTGTCATATTCTCGAACACCACAAACTCGGCTTTCGGCTGAGCCTTCACAATCACCTCGCCGTTATCTCTGCTCACCTGGATATCGTTACCGCCACACACCACCAACATTGGGCACTCAACACCCTTTGCCAACTGCTGAGGGTCGTACTGCATGCAGTTAATCAGAAATGGCTGCACAGAGGAGTGGAACAACGACACGAGCTCCTTCGAAATCTTATCGTCGGGATATGTTTTGCCCGCCTTGAGCGAGCGCAAGATTACGTCGGCTTGGAGCATAAGTGCCATATACTGAGGCATAAGCTGTGCTCGAAGCTGCGTGCGCAAGATCTCGTCCATGGCATATCCTGGCGCAGCAAGCAGAACCAAGCCATCGACCTCGACACCACGATTAGCCAACACAAGGGCGATAAGACCACCCTCGCTATGTCCTGCGACAACTACTCGCTTGAAGCCCTCCCCACGTAGGTAATCTACCACCACCTCAACATCATCGACATAGTCGTCGAAAACGAGGTTTGGAATCTGCTCCATCGGAATTGCACTCTGCCCAATAGCTCGCTTATCGTAGCGCAACACAGCATAACCGTCAGCAACAAGTGCGTCTGAAAGGAGCTTGTAGCAATATGTGTTTAGGTTGAGTGCCGAGTTACCATTTCTATCAGTTGGTCCCGAGCCAGCAACAATCACAATAGCCGTATCGCTATGCGCCTCGCCTTGGGCAAGCGTAGCGCTGAGCGTGCCCCAATCACACTTTATAGTAACCTCTGTTTCAGCAACTTGTGCAAATAGCATAGTAGAGCTAAGCAGCAGGGCAACAAGTATAGTAAGTCGTTTCATAATCTACATTTTTACAGTTCAACATCTGAGAACGAGTCCTCGACAACACTACGCAGGCGACGACTATTGAGGTGGGTATATATCTCTGTGGTCTCGATGCTCTCGTGGCCGAGTAGCTCCTGCACCTGACGAATGTTAGCACCACCCTCGAGGAGGTGTGTGGCGTAGGAGTGGCGCAGGGTGTGTGGGCTAATCTGCTTGTCGATGCCAGCATTGCTTGCCGCCGTCTTGATGATGTTAAATACCATGACACGTGTTAGTGGCGTGCCTCGGTTGTTAAGGAAGAGTACAGGCTCGGAGCTACGCTTAGGCTTGCGAAACTCCATATATAGCTGTATCTTGTCACGTGCCGCCGAGCTCACGGGCACTATGCGCTGCTTGTCGCCCTTGCCGATAACACGGATATAACCCTCGCCAAAGAAGAGGTCTTGGAGGCGTAGCGACGTGAGCTCCGAGACACGCAGTCCGCACGAGTACAACACCTCGACAATGGCGCTATTGCGACACCCCTTCGACTCACGAATATCGAACGTGGCAAGCATGGCATCAATCTCCTCAATGGTGAGCGTGTCGGGGAGCATACGTCCCGCCTTAGGCGTTACCACACCCTCGGTGGGTAGCTGCTCGACACGATCTTTCAAAAGCAGGAAGTTGTAGAAGCTCTTAACGCCACTTAGACGGCGTGCCTGCGAGGCGCTGCTACGTCCCTCGTCGTACAACCACGCCATATATCGCTCGATGTGCTCCTGCGCCACCGACTCGGGATTTATATCCCAATGGCGCATCACAAAGTGGCTAAACTCCTCGAAATCGCGCATATAGGCATCGACACTATTGTCCGATAGTCGTCGCTCGAACTTGATGTATCGACGATACTCGCCATTAATTTTCCCCCACTTTTTAGCACTCTCTGACATAATATTCGTATCTTTGTCGGTAAAGATACAAAAATTTCAGATAATAATATCATAGTTTACCAAATTTTAGCCGCTATGAAACAATACGTTGAGCTACAGATAGCCTGTCCAAATGAGGATATGGCAGAGATTATAACCGCCTATCTGGCCGACTACGAGTTCGAGAGCTTCGACACTGCGCCCGAGGCTGAGCACACCATGCTCTTTGCCTACCGCCGTAAGGAGGAGTGGACAGCATGCCGTGAGGAGGCTCTGGAGGCTATTGCCGAGTTTGGTGAGCTACGTAGCGAGCGAGAGATCGAGGACGAGAATTGGAACTCGACATGGGAGGCGGAGAGCTTCGAGAGGGTTGATATCGACGGCAAGATAGTAATTCGTGCGCCCCATCACCCAGCACCAGCCGACCCTACAACAATAGATGTTATCGTCACCCCCAAGATGTCGTTTGGCTCGGGCCACCACCACACAACACGCATGATGTGTCGCCACATTCTCGAGTGCAAGCCCTCGGGCAGAGCTCTCGACGTGGGCTGTGGCACGGGAGTGTTGTCGATAGCGGCGCTAAAGTGTGGTGCAGAGTGGGTAGATGCCATAGATATAGATATATGGTCTACCGAGAGTGCCCGTGAGGCGGCAGAGCTCAACGCCATTAGCCATAAGATGGAGATTATCCTCGGCACGGTGGAAATGATCGAGGGTCGCACATACGATCTTGTTATGGCGAACATCAACCGCAACATTATTCTCAATGATATTGCCCGCTACGAGGCGGCGCTCAACGACGGAGGCACCCTACTACTAAGTGGCTTCCTCGAGGGTGATGTTGATGATATTCTTGCAGCCACCAACGCCCTAAACCTCAAGCTTGTAGCCAAGCTCCAAGAGGAGGAGTGGGTGGCACTAAAACTTACGAAATAGACCTAACGCTATGATAATTCTTCCATCGGCATATTTTGGCTCTACGGAGTATTGGACAGCCATTCGCAAGGGTGGCGACGACGTGGTCATCGACCTTGGCGAGAACTACGTGAAGCGCTCGGAGCGCAACCGCACCGAGATAATGACCTCGGGGGGCGTTATGCAGCTCTCGGTGCAGCTATGCCATGCCAACAAGCCACGCCAGCCCATGCGCTCGATGCAGATCGACTACTCGAAGCGCTGGCAGCACCAGCACCTTGTAGCCATGGAGTCGGCATACCGTTCGTCGCCCTACTACGACTACTATGCCGAGCGCTTTATGAAGCTATACGACAGAGAGTGGAAGTATCTCGCCGATCTAAACTATGCCGCATTGGAGGCTGTATGCTCAATTTTGAAGATGCCCGTGCCTCGCATCTCGGAAAGTTACATCATCGCCTCGGAGAACGACATCGACCTGCGTGACAAAAAACGAGGCTCGACATTTGTTGCCGAGCCCTACGTTCAGGTGTTTAGCGATAGGCTTGAATTCGAGCCCCGCATGTCGATCTACGACCTAATAATGTGCGAGGGTCCCGCCGCTAACGACGTACTCGCAGCTTGTCAATTATAATCGTGGCGTTGTCGTAGTATTTTTTCGAGGCATCCTCGACATAAATAAGCGTAGTGTCGTCGAACCTAATTGAGTCGGCAGACCACACACATGGCATAACCTCCTTAAGCTCAACGCTCTCGTCGTTTACAGTTAGCTCGGGGCAACCAACCGAGCTATATACCTTGACGCTCTGCTGCGCATCGGAGCGTCGCTGCCACTTGCGCTCAGCAATATAGAGTGTAGGCTCAGCCTTGTTCCACAACGCACGATATAGGTAGTAGGCATCCTTCTTTGTCGTGTGGTCGTAGCACACCACGCCCGACTCACGCAAGCCGTTGGCAGAAGTGCTTGAGGCGTAGTCAAACATATTATCAATCCACACACCCCAAAATACGTTGTGCTCGGCGATTAGTGCCATATATTTCTCGTGCATAAGTGTCTGGTTGCGCTCAGGAAGATAGGTTGCACCAATCTCCGTGCGACGCACCTCGTCGGTGGCATGCTCCACGACACCCTCCTCGCCATAGCACACGCCGAAGCGTAGCTTGCTAAACTTCTTGTTTGCCTTGAGCTGGTCGCACCACACAGCAACATCGTCATACGAGCCCTTTGTCCAACCCACATCCTGACGCAAGACAACAAGGTCGGTGATGAAGTTAAGCTCGCCATCACGGTTGCTACACGCAACACTTAGGCGTGAGGGGTCGATCTTGTGCACCATGTCGTTGAGCTCACGCACATATGGCACAACATCGTCGCCACGAACCGAGAGCAACGAGAACAAGCCCCACATAACAACCGAGGGGTGGTTATAGTTCTGATATACTATCTCCGCAAGTTGCTCTAAACCATTGGTTTTATAAGCTGTGGTGGGATAGTAGTATATGTCGTTATAGTTTATCAGCGAGCAGCTAAGCGGAAGATCTATCCACACCAACACACCCTCTCTGTCACATCTGTCGTAGAGGTGCGAGCGGTGAGGACCCGACAACGAGCGCAGGGCATTGGCACCCATGTCGCATATTGTGGCAAAATCCTCGTCGAGATGCTCGTTGCTCAGCGCCACACCCACACCCTGACGGTCGTGAGCGAGGTTTACGCCACGCACATCGCACTCCTTGCCATTGATGCAGAGGCGGTTTTTGCTGTTAATGGTAACACTTCTAAAGCCTACGGTAAAGACAAGCTTATCGGTTGGATTATCGATATTTCCCACGCTCGCCTCAACACGATAGAATATTGGGCGCTCGGGGCTCCATAGCACAGGATAGTCGATTGCAAACGGCAGCTCGATAGGCTGTGAGCTATCTGCCTTAGTGCCCTTTACAGAGGAGCTACACACCTCGTAGCCATCAGGATCGATAATACGCATATTCACCATGTGAGCGCCATCATCTTTTGCCGACAGGTGGATCTTGACAACACCCGAGGCACGCTCCTTGGTCACCTCACGCTGCTCGACAAAGACTCCGTCGGTGCCATATGCCATTGGCGAGATAACATTTTTATTAGTCACCAGCAGCTCCACATCACGATAGATGCCACCATAGAGGTTCTGATCGGTGCTTAGGGGCAGCACGTCGGCACGTCGGTTGTTCGACACAATCACCGTGATGATATTATTCTCGCCATAGCGCACCTTGTCGGTAATCTCGAGCGTGAAGGCGGTATAAGCGCCACGATGCTCACCCACATAACGACCATTTACAAAGACCTCGGCAACACTCTGCACACCGCCAAAGCGCAAGAAGAGGCGCTTGCCACGCATGGTGGCGGGCACCGACATATGACGTACATAGTAGGCTGTTGTGGCGATGCACTCCTCGTCGCTCCACGTGTGTGGCAAGCGCACATACTCTGCCGAGGCAATGCCCTCTTCAGCAAAGCAAAACTGCCAATCCTCGTTGAGCGAATATGTTGTTCTTTGGGGCGACTCCGCACCTTGTGCCACGACCGCAACAAGGAGCAGGAATAGAGTTATAATGCGTCTCATAAAGTGGAAATTATTTGCAAATATACGAATAAAGAAAAAAAATTGCTAACTTCGTGCGAAATATCTGCACTTTGTGCAGGCAAATTTAGCTAAATAATGATCGATGTAATAGTTATCATAGCCCTCGTATGGGCATTTATCTTGGGCATCAAGCGAGGTCTTGTTGTGCAGCTATGCCACCTCGTTGGCCTATACATGGCAATGCTCATTGCCCCACGCTTTGCCTCTAATGTTGGCTCACTTCTCATGGACGATCCTGGCAAGGCATACCTCGCTGGATTTGTCATAATCGTGGCAGCAGCGCTCCTTCTGATATGGGTTATCGCACCTATCGTCAAGGCTGTTGTTGTGTGGAAGCCAATGAAGGGCATCGACACTGTTATGGGTGGTGTGCTCAACATCGCCACATCGCTTATCGTGATTGCTGCCCTCTTCTCGATTTTCGACCGCATAAACCTTAGCCCCAACATCAAGCAAGAGAAGCTCTTCGAGATGGTGGAGAACCATGGCGAGGGTGATGGCGACCTGCGTGAGCGTGTCTTGGCGCTCAGCCAAGCCGACATCGACGACGAGATGCGTGAGTATTTCGAGCATAAGTTCATAAGCTACGAGACGCTTGAGAGGTCTATATCGTTCTTCCCACTTGCCAAGTTTGGCACTCGCATCATACCTACTATCAAGCACTTCGATGGCAAGATACGCGAGGAGGCAGAGCGCACAATAGACAAAGAAGTATTCCTCAATAAATAACCCCACAGAGCATGGAACAGCAACGCATCGAAGGTGTGGTAATCAGCTCTACGGGTAGCTGGTATCGTGTGGCGACAGAGAACGGAGAGCTCGACTGCAGAATACGTGGTCGCCTGAGGCTCAAGGGCATACGCTCGACAAACCCCGTTGTTGTGGGCGACCGTGTTATGGTTGAGCCCGACGACGAGAGCTCGGCAATTGTCGAGATCTTGCCACGCCGCAACTATATCATACGTCGTGCCTCAAACCTCTCGAAGGAGTCGCACATCATTGGCGCAAACATCGACCGAGCACTACTCATCGTGACACTCCACTCGCCATCTACGCCTGTTGAGTTTGTCGATCGCTTCTTGGTTACGTGCGAGGCATACAACGTCCCCGTGACAATAGTCCTTGGCAAGGCCGACACCCTCACCGGCGAGCACGAGGCAGAGGCCGAGGAGTTCACGGCGATATACCAAGATGCAGGCTACGACCTTATACGCCTATCATCGACCACGGGCGAGGGTATTGCTCAGATACGTGAGCTTCTCAAGGGTCACACAACGCTTATTGCGGGCAACTCGGGCGTAGGAAAATCGACACTCGTGAGCGTAATCGACCCCGAGCTCGACATTCGCACGGGCGAGATATCGGAGAGCCACCACAAGGGCAAGCACACAACAACCTTCTCGACAATGTATCGCATCGAGGAGGGATATATCATAGATACTCCAGGCATCAAGGGCTTCGGACTCATCGACATCGACTCGAAGGAGCTATGCCGCTACTTCCCCGAGATGATGCGCCTTGCCCCCGACTGCCGCTTCTACAACTGCACACACACCCACGAGCCAGGCTGCGCCGTGCAGGAGGGTGTGAAGCAGGGCATCGTGGCATGGTCACGCTACGAGAGTTACCTGAAAATATTAGACGAAGATGACAAATATCGCAAGTAGGCTACGCACAGAAGAGCACTCCGAGGAGTGGCTACGTGAGAGGCTCGACTACCTAACCAAGTTTATTACCGACGAGCGCCGTGAGGTGCTCGAGCGCACAGTGAATAGCCGCACACACTATATGCGCATACTCACCGAGAACATGTTCCACCCTCAGAATGCCAGCGCCATAATGCGCCACTGCGAGGCATTTGGCATTCAGCAGATACACACTGTCGAGGATCGTTGCAAGTTCGACCCCTCGGTAAACATTGTGCGAGGCACGCAGAAGTGGGTAGACGTGGAGCACCACGACACCACAGCCGAGGCTTTGGCAGCACTCAAGGCTGAGGGCTACCGCATTGTGGCAACCACACCGCACCGTTGTAGCGCAACGCCCGAGACATTCGACGTTACTAAGGGCAAGTTTGCCCTTGTCTTTGGCACGGAGCATGCCGGCATCTCGGACGAGGTTATCGCTGCTGCCGACGACTTCTTGATGATTCCTATGTGTGGCATGGTCGAGAGCCTCAACGTATCGGCATCGGCAGCCATACTTATTTATATGCTCTCGGAGCGCATACGCCAAACTGTTGATGGCTGGCAGCTTACCCAGGAGCAGAAACTAAAACTTCTCACACGCTGGACAATGTCGTCGGTGAGAGATTATGAGCGCATTTTGCGCCGTGCCGAGGAGGACGGAACACTAACCGCAGAGTATTAATTATCATGATATTACGCAAACAATTTCTACAGCACGTGGGTCAGACCTCACCAGCTCCCATGATGGTGGAGGTGGCACGTGCCGAGGGCTCATTTTTCTACTCCCCCGAGAATAAGCGCTACTTCGACCTTGTGGCAGGAGTGTCGGTAAGCAATGTGGGTCATGGCAATCGAGAGGTTGTCGAGGCAGTGCAGAAGCAAGCAGCTGACTATATGCACGTTATGGTGTATGGCGAGATGGTTGAGCGACCACAGGTGGAGTATGCTCGACGCATTGCCGAGCTATTGCCAGGCGATCTCGACTGCGTCTACTTCGTGAACTCGGGAGCCGAGGCTGTGGAGGTAGCACTAAAGCTCGCTAAGCGCCACACGGGACGCACCGAGCTGATATCTATGCGCCGAGCATATCACGGCTCAACACATGGCGCTATGTCGATGATGGGCACACCCGAGGGCGAGGAGTGGAAGGCGGAGTTTCGACCACTACTCCCTGATGTTAAGTCCATCAATTTCAACTCGTTCGAAGACTTGGAGCAGATCACCGAGCGCACTGCGGGCGTGCTATGTGAGGTTGTTCAAGGCGAGGCGGGCGTGCGCCTTCCTAACCCCGAATGGCTCAAGGCGCTGCGTGAGCGATGCACCGAGGTGGGTGCAATGCTCATATTCGACGAGATACAAACAGGCATGGGTCGTACGGGTGCTATGTTCGCATCGGCGAAGTACGGAATCGAGCCCGACATCGTCTGCTTGGCGAAGGCTTTTGGTGGCGGAATGCCCCTTGGTGGCGTAGCGTCAAAAAAGCAAATTCTCGACGATTTTACGCATAACCCATGTCTTGGTCACATCACCACATTTGGTGGTCACCCCGTATGTTGCGCCGCAGGACTCGCCGCACTCAACTATCTAATAAACAACAATATTGTTGAACAGGTGGAGCGCAAAGGTGCTATGTTCGAGGAGCGAGTATCGAAGCACAGCAAAGTTTTAGAAATTCGTCGCTCGGGACTTTTGCTTGCCGTTGAATTGGGCAAGTCGGAGTACCTCTACCGACTCATGGAGATATTCAAGGAGGTGGGCATCATGAGCGACTGGTTTTTATACTGCGACACCGCCTTCCGCATCTCGCCACCACTAACCATCTCGGAGGCAGAAATCGAGGAGTGTTGCACGCTTATTCACGAGGCACTCGATAGACTTTAACCGAGATATTTAGAGAATTATTTTCTTGTTGCAAGAGATTGCACGACAGGGCAAAGAGTGGAGCATAGCTCCCTCTTTTTTTGTATTTAGAAAAATTTCGCTATCTTTGTGGCATTGTGCGTACGCATACATAGCGTGTACGCAGGAAACAAAACCACAAACGATGATAGAAAAATTAGCTAAACAGACCGCAATATATGGCATCAGCACGATTGTCGTTCGCTTCTTGAACTACCTGCTGACACCCTACTACACCCGCATATTCGACCAGGGCGAGTATGGCATAGTTACCGACATCTATGCCCTTATCCCCTTTGCCCTCGTGCTCTTGTCAATGGGCATGGAGTCGAGCTACTTCCGCTTCACCACACGTGCCGAGGAGGAGGGTGGCGACGTTAAGGGTGCCAAGCGCAAGGTGTTTGCCACAACATGGGGCATAACATCGCTTGCCGCAACACTCTTCTTTGCACTTATTTGGGTGCTCAACATGCCGATATCTCGTGCTATGGGCGAGGTATATGTGGCACACCCCGAGTATGTGACCATCGTGGCAGCCATCATCATGCTCGACATATGGGCTATCATCCCCTTTGCTCGCCTTCGTGAGCAGGGCCGTGCCATGCGCTTTGTTATGCTCAAGGCGCTGAGCATGCTACTCAACCTATCGCTCGCCATCGCCTTTGGCGTTGCAGGATTGTACTCCACATCGTTTGGCGTGGGCTGGGTGCTTGTGGCAAACTTTATCGCCAGCCTCGTAACATTCATCGCCATACTCCCATCAACCGACCGTGTGGTGCCACGCATCGACGGAGCGTTGCTGAGCAAGATATTCGTCTACTCGCTACCGCTGCTCATTAGCGGCATTGCGGGTACTGCCAACGAGTTTATCGACCGTCAGATGATCAAGTACCTCACGCCAGGCACAGATGCTGAGGCGATGGCTCAGCTGGGCGTATATGGCGCTATCGTGAAGATTGCCGTGGTGATGACGCTCTTCACGCAGATGTATCGCCTTGCTGCCGAGCCCTTCTTCCTCTCGGGATTTAAGAAGGAGGAGTTCAAGGAGGCAAATGCTGCGGCGATGAAGTACTTCATAATTGCCTCGATGCTCATATTCTTGGGCATCGTGCTCTTCCGTGATATGTTTGCCCTTATCGTAGGCTCACGCTTCAGAGCGGGCATCGACATACTCCCCGTTGTCCTTGCCTCGAACGTGCTGTGTGGCGTGTGGCTCAACCTCTCGTTTTGGTATAAGCGTGAGGAGAAGACCAAGTTTGCCGCATATATCACCTTCTTGGGACTTGCCGTGACGCTCGGTCTAAGCTTCGTGCTTGTGCCCAAGATGGGCTTCAGGGGTGCTGCATGGGTGCGCCTTGCTGCCGAGGCGGCTATGGTGGTGTGGAGCTACATGCTTTGTCGCAAATACTACCCCATGCCCTACGACCTACGACGCATTGGCGAGTATGTAGCCCTCACGGCGCTACTCTACCTGCTCTCGGAGCTGGCACTACCACACCTTGCACACGGCATGTGGCTTGGTCTAAATGTTGTGCTCTTTGGCACAATGCTCCTATATGCCATCTGGCGTGAAAAGATTGATGTTAAGGCTTTAGCTAAGGCCGCTTTAGGAAAGTTTATACGATGAAGTTTTCAGATATCATAGGACACGACGAGCTTAAACGCCGCCTTGCACACCAAATCGACGCAGAGCGTGTGAGCCATGCTCAGCTCTTCACGGGCTTGGCGGGCTATGGCACGCTACCCCTCGCCTTGGCATATGTGCAGTATCTGTTCTGCCCCAACCGCCACGATGGCGACTCGTGTGGCGTATGCCCCTCGTGCCAGCAGCTATCGGCTTTGGCACACCCCGACCTACACTTTGTCTTCCCCGTGAACAAGCGTGAGAAGAAGTCGGGCGAGGTGGTAATCAGCGACATGTTCCTCGACAAGTGGCGACAGATATGGAGCGAGAAGCAGGGCATCTTCACTGCCGAGGAGTGGTACTCACGCCTCGACCTTGGCAAGACCATGAAGGGTCTTATCACCGCCAAGGAGTCGGAGGAGATTATCAAGAAGCTGCAATTCAAGAGCTTCTCGTCGGAGTATAAGGCGATGATCATATGGCTTCCCGAGGCTATGAACCAGGAGGCTGCAAACAAGATACTCAAGATACTTGAGGAGCCATGGGAGAAGACCCTCTTTATCCTCGTGTCGGAGCAGCCCGAGCAGCTGCTTGCCACCATCACCTCACGCACACAGGAGGTGAGCGTGCCACGCATCGAGCCTCAGGTGCTTGAGCAAGTGGCGTTGGCGGAGGGCAAATCCCAGGTGGAGGCACACAACATGTCACGCCTTGCGGGTGGCTCATTGCTTGAGCTTCGAGCATTGTTAGAGGGCTCGAGCGACGAGATGCGCCACCAATGTTTCGAGCTCTTCACACGCCTTATGCGCCTAAGCTACAACGACCGCCACCTCGAGCTCTTCGAGTGGGCCGACGACCTTACGGCGCTCACACGTGAGAGCCAGCGTCAGTTCTTCCTTCATAGCGTGCGTCTGCTGCGTGAGAGCTACATGATACATGCGGGCCTCGGCTCGATAAGCTACCTATGGGGCGAGGAGGCCGACTTCTGTCGTAAGTTTGCACCATTTATCGGCAACCAAAATATCGAGATATTGGTGGAGGAGATCGAGCGAGCAATGATGCAGATAATGCAGAATGGCGCACCACGCATAGTATTCACACACTTCGCACTCGCCGTGTCGAAGCAGATAAACCGACTCAAGTAATGGCTACCGAGAGCGTAATACTACTCCTTGGCTCGAACGACGAGCATGCCGCCGAAATCATCAACGAGGCTGTGGCGGTGATAGGCATCGCCGTGGGCGAGGTTGTAAAATGTTCCGAGGAGTACCGCTCCGAGGCTTACGGCTTTAGCTCCGAGCGTGAGTTTATAAACAGGGCTGTGGAGATAACAACCGAGCATGATGCCTACGAGGTGTTGCGCCGCATAAACTGCATCGAGGCGCTACTCGGCAGAGATAGAGCCGAGGAGCTTAGGGTGCGTGAGGAGCGTGGCGAGAGATATGCCTCACGACCTATCGACATAGACATAATTTTCTATGGCGACCAAACGTTTGAGGATAGCAGGCTTGTGATACCCTATCACTTCCTCGATGAGCGTGAGTATGCCTTGCGCCCCGTAGTGGAGATAGCCCCCGAGAGAGAGCACCCAGCGCTTAGACTCACGCCACGTGAGATGCTTGAGCGCCTAACAAATGAGTAGATATGAAGCATTTAACAAAGATATTGACCATCGCAACTCTCCTTCTATGCCTCACCGCATGCTTCAAGGAGGAGAACCAGGGCACACTGCTCAAGATTGCAGTATACTCGCAAAATGTGAGCAGCGACCCTATAACCAAGACCACCACCGAGATCGACTCTTACGCCTTCTACGTTCCTGAGAAGAGCAAGTGGGAGGTGTCGTCGTGGGAGGATGCCCTCGAGTGTCGCATAACAAACACCGAGCGCAAGGAGCAGCGCAACGACCCCGAGGTAATCGGCACATTCGATGCCGAGGCAGAGTATCAGGTTGAGCTCGACATGTGGTCGGAGTCGGTATTCATGGTTGTTGTGGACCGCACAAACAGGGTTTTTGCCACACGCTACTACGACACGCCGATGAATATTCCTGTGACCTACGCACAGCTACACCTCTACGCATGGCGCAAGTCAGGCACGGCAAATGGCTGGACAGTGACCAACCCCTTCCCCGACGAGGAGCGCGAGTCGCTTGTAGAGGGGGACGAAAATAACGAAACACAAGAGTAACGCATGAGACGTAACACCATATCGCAACGCATAACATCGGCACTATCGGCATTTTTCATACTGCTCTTTGGTGCCGCACTATTCACGAAGTGTGCCTCGACAATGACACCTACGGGAGGTCCTAAGGACACCATACCCCCCGTTATTGTCTACATGAATCCCGACAACTTCTCGACACGCATCGACACGCTCCACCCACCAAAGATCTACGTGGAGTTTGACGAGTATGTCCAGATCAAGGATTTGCAGAAGGAGCTATACACCTCGCCAGCGATGAAGAAGCAACCATCGGTGGTGCGCCGTGGCAAGGGCATCTTGATCACAATCAAGGATACGCTACGCCCCGACATCACCTACGCCATTAACTTCGGAGCATCTATCGCCGATAACAACGAGGGCAACCCACTCCATGCCATGCGCTACGTATTCTCCACGGGCGACAAGATAGACTCGATGTATATGTCGGGATATACTGCCGACTCGTATAAGGCAGACTCCGTCGGCAAGTCGTTCATCTACTTCTTCATTGCCGACTCGGTAGATACTCCTACAGAGTACGACTCGACAATGTTTAAGTATAAGCCCCACGTCATAGCACGTGCCGAGAAGAACGGTATCTTCATTGCGCAGAACCTTAAGCCTGTGAACTACCGCATATATGCCTTCGAAGATACTAACAACAATATGCTCTACGAGCCCTCGGTAGACCAAATCGGCTTCCTCGACACGGTCTACAACCCACGCTACATGCCGGGCTTTAGCATATGGTTCGACTCGTTGCGCCACTACCCATCGGCAGATCCACAGCTCTACTTCAGAATGTTTAAGGATCGCCGCTTTGCTCGCCAGACACTAACGGGTCACGAGCGTAAGTCACGCCACAAGGCACTACTCTACTTTGGCGATAAGAACCCCCAGGTGACAAAGATTGAGCTCGACTCGATACCTTCCGACAAGATTATCTACGACCCACAGACCATCGGCAAGGATACCGTGGCGCTATGGTTCGACATCCCTGCCGAGGAGCTTCCCGACACCATCAAGGGCACAATCACCTACTTCAAGCACGACTCGGTGAACAACCTTGTGGAGTCGAGCGACAAGCTACGCTTCGCATGGAAATATGTTGAGTCGAAGGAGGAGCAGAAGGAGCGTGAGCGCATAGAGAAGGAGCGCGAGCGTGCCGAGAAGAATGGCGAGAGCTTCCAGGAGCCCGAGAAGCCAAACCCCTTCAAGGTGACTATGACCACATCGGGCGAGGTGAACAAGGATAAGCACATCAACCTCGAGTTCGACTATCCGCTAACCAAGTTCGACTCGGCGCAGATAGTCCTCACCAAGACCACAGAGCAGATTAGCGAGCCACAAAAGGTGGCGTACCACTTCGTGCAGGACACCGTAAACAAGCGCCGCTACGAGCTCAGGGCTAAGTGGGAGAGCAAGGCTAAGTATGAACTTGTGATACCTGCGGGAGTGTTCAACAACATAGCCCGTGAGCAAAACGACACTATAAAGTGCTCGTACACAGGCTCTGACCCCGAGAAGTATGCACTACTAAACGTGAAGGTGGTGGGTGCAAAGCCTGGCGCAAGCTACATCGTGCAGCTAACCAACGCTCAGGGTAAGACTCAGAAGGAGATTCTTGGCGTGAAGAATGGCAGCTACCGCTTCGAGTTTGTAAACCCAGGCGACGTGATGATACGTGTTGTTGAGGATATGAACAACAACGGCAAGTGGGATAGTGGCGACATGGTGCTCATGCGTCAGCCCGAGCGCACCGAGATCTACAAAAACGAGGAGGGCGTGGAGCTAATATCAACCAAGGCTAATTGGGAGTTCGACGTGGAGATTAACCTAAGCAAGCTCTTTGCGCCAGTAACCATGGAGTCGGTTATCAAGATGCTCAACGACCGTGAGGACGAGCGCCTCAAGAAGCTCGAGGAGGATAATGCCAAGAAGCGCAAGGAGCAGAACAAGAACAACAACCAGGGTCAAGGCGGCATGGGCTTCGGCGGCATGGGCGGTGGTCTCGGTGGCGGTCTTGGTGGCGGTCTTGGCGGCGGTCTTGGCGGCGGCTTGGGTACCGGAGGACTACGCTCGGGCACAGGCAACGTAAACATGCGATAGAGTTATGAGCAAGATAAAGAGACTTTTGGTAGGAGCCGCATTCACGCTCCTTGCAATATGCTGTGGCACAAGGGCTATGGCACAGCACACACTCACACTCATGGGTGGCTCGGGAGCTTCATATGCCCGCTTCTACCCTACACAAGAGACCAAGTGGCTATGGGGTGCCGAGAGCTACGGCCTTGCTTGGCGCTACTATAGCGACTCGCCACGCTTTGTGGGTGCTGTGGGTGTCGATCTCGAATATATGGAGCGAGGCTTCATGATGGGATATGCCTACACCTCGGAGTTTATCAACGACAAGGAGATACGCCACTATCAGTTCTACCGCCGTGATGTGCAGACGCTGATGTTGCCCATGGTGTGGCAACCCCACTTCTATCTGCTTGACAACAAGCTACGCTTGTTTGTCGAGGCAGCCTTTGTGCTATCGTTCAACATCTCGTCGCAGTATAGCTACGAAAACGACCGCTACCCTGCAGGCAAGTACGAGTGGAAGGTGCCTCGTGACAACCGCTTTGGCTATGGCCTAAATGGTGGTGCGGGCTTTGCCGTGCTTCTCGGACAGCTTGAGCTGGGCTTCAAGGCACGCTACAACTTCGGTTATTCCGACCTGATGAAGAACCGCAACAAGTACTACTCGAACGACACCGATGGCAAAGAGAACCCCTTCCGCTACTCGCCACTACGCTCGCCCGTAGACAACCTAACATTCTCACTCACTATTGGTTGGCGATTTAACAAGCGAGGCTTCAACGAGTGGTTTGTGAAGCGTCCTGAGCGCACCAAGCGCCTCGAGGGCTTCAACTTTAGCAGCGCCACAAACCAGCCGGGGCTGGGTGGCGGAGCGCCAGGAGCTAAGCCAGGAGCACAGCCAGCACGCCGATAACAACTCTTAACGCAAATAACTAAAAACAGAAGATATTATGGATTCAACACGTCAACAAAAGATTGCTCGACAGATTCAGCGTGACATCGCCGAGATATTTCAGAAGGAGTTAGCCGACGCACTACGTGGCTCGCTCGTAACCGTGACCACCGTGCGTGTGTCGCCCGACTTGGCATATGCAAAGATCTACATCAGCATATTCCCATTTGAGCGTAGCGAGCAGGTGTTGGCTACAATCAAGGAGCAGGGCTGGTTGGTGCGCAAGCTCCTCGGTGGCCGCATTCGCAATCAGCTTAAGGTGGTTCCTGAATTGGAGTTCTTCATCGACGACTCGTTGGAGTATATCAACAACATCGATAACCTACTCAACAAGTAGCAGTTAAAGACTCCGCCGATGAACATCGATAGAGGATTATTGTGGCTTAAGATCTCACGCAGGTATATGTTCTCGCCGAAGTCGCACTCGGTGATTAACATCATATCTATGGTGAGCGTCATTGCTGTGGCAATACCCACCGCCGCCATGATTATACTCCTTGCCATGTTCGGAGGCATAAGCCAAACCATCGACACACTCTACAAGTCGGTAGATGCCGACATCGAGATTTTGGCCTCACGTGGTCAAACATTTGATGCCGAGGCAATAAGCATCGAAGAGCTACTATCGACCAAAGGCATAAAGCATTGTGCGCCATACCTCGAGCAGAGCATTGTGGCAACAACGGCACAGCACCGCACAACACTCACTCTGCGAGGCATCGACAGCAGCTATCACAGCGTGCTTCCTGTGAGCGACTTTGTCTATCGTGGTAGCGTGAACAACCTTAGTGCGGGCAAGATTGTGCTGGGCACAGCGGCAGCATATACGCTTGGTGCTCAGAGCGTTGGCCACCCCGTAGAGCTATATGCGCTAAACCGCCGACAGCTATCGTCGCTGCTACCCACAAGTGGCTTCTCGCGCAAGAAGGCAGAGGTGGCAGCCGTGGTGAGCATAAATGCCGAGATAGATGCCGAGTTGGCACTTGCCGAGCTGGGCTTCACGCAGAGCCTACTCAACTACCCGGGTCGCATATCGAGCATAGCGATAAAGCTCGACGATGGCTACACACCCGAGGCGGTGCAACAGAGCCTCAGAGAGATGCTTGGCGAGGAGTTCATCGTAAGAACTCGCAACGAGAAAAATGCCTCGATGAATGCGCTGATACGCCTTGAGCGTTTTGCGATAATACTTATCGGCTCATTCATAGCCATAGTGGCAGCCTTCTCGATAGTGGGCGCAGTGATAATGCTCATCACCGAGAAGCGACGTGACATAACAACACTTCGCTCGATGGGTGGCAACCAAAGACTTATACGTAACATCTTCGTGGGCGAGGGCATGCTACTTACGCTCCTCGGCTGCCTGATAGGACTCGGCATCGGCATCGGCTTCACGCTCGGTCAGGAGTATTTTGGCTGGGTGAAGATACCTGGCAACATGATTTTTGAGAGCTACCCTGTGGAGCTTACCATGGGCGACGTGGTGATGGTTGCCATGGTGGTGATGGTTGCTGGCTGGATAATATCACGCCTGACGGTAGGCGCTAAACTACGACGATAAACCTAAAACGATATGAAACTCAACAAGATAACATACGCCGCATTGGCATTATGCGCCACTATCTCGATAGGTTGTAGTGGCCCTAAGGCTATCTCGGACAAAGACCTCGTGAAGATCTTTCACGATGCCTTCGTGGCAAATGCCTACTTCACGGAGTGCGTCATAAACGACGACTCGCTACTGCTCTACGAGCCTATCCTTGCTCGCCACGGCTACACCGTCGAGGATATGCAATATACGGTGCAGACGATTGCTCAGCGCAAGAGTAGCCGTCTTAGCGACCTTGTGGGCGAGGCAAGCCGCATGTTGGAGGAGGAGTCGAAGGAGCACAGCTACCAGCTTGTGGTGCTCGACACCATCGACAACATCGCCAAGCGCAAATACACACGCATCATATATAGCGACAGCCTGATTACCGCCAAGCGCCTCAAGGACACAACAAAGCTACATATCGTGCTTCGTGACCTTCAGCCTGGCGAGTACAACGTGGCATTCAACTATCTAATCGACACTGCCGACCAAAATCGCAACTCACGCATCGAGGCATATCTAACCCTGAGCGACAGCAGCATGACGGCACGCCACACCATGATGCTCTCACGCTACCGTGAGTCGAACTATCAGCGCAAGTTCATCGCCGACACCATTCACAAGGAGCTACATTTAAATATGTACTACCACCCCAAGAATGAGGAGTCGAAGCGCCCAAGCATCGTAATTCGCAACCTGACAATCACACGCATACTCCCCAAAGAGCAAGCCGTAGATAGCCTCTTCGAGGATCAGATGGGCCCAATACTCTTCAACAATAAGCTCATGAGCTTTAAGAAGGATGTTAGGTCGAAGCGCACCAAGGGCAAAACCAAGACAAGTGACACAAAACCGAAGGAGGAGGCAAAAACAAAGCGCTAACAATGAGAAAGATAGCAGCACACTACTCACTAATTGGTGGCGAGCTACGACGTAATATCGTCCTAAGCGTTGATGACAACCGCCAAATAGTTGGCATCGACCAGGTAGAGCAGTTGGATAGCTGTGCCAGCGTTGAGTTCTTCCCGGGAATACTTATCCCAGGAATGGTCAATGCACACTGCCACCTCGAGCTTGCCTACTTGCGTGGTGCTATTGCCGAGGGTAGTGGCTTTGCGGGCTTTGCCCGAGCCATAGGTGCTGTGCGCAACAACTTTTCGACAGAGGAGCGCCTACATGCCGCCTCGGTGGCAGATGCCGAGATGTGGGAGCAGGGCGTGGAGGCGGTCTTGGATATTGCCAACGACGAGCTGGTAATGCCCATCAAGGAGCGCTCACGCATCGAGTATCTAACCCTATTTGAGGTGTTTGGGCTAACCACACAAAATATTGACAACCACAAATATATGGCGTCTAAGTGGAAGCAGTCAAGTGTAACACCACATTCGACATATTCGCTTCAGGACGACATATTTCGTAGTGCCGTGGAGGCAAACGACAAAACAATATCGGTTCACCTTCTCGAGTCGAAAGATGAGGTGGAGCTATACCACAACGAGGGCTCGCTTAAGCAGTGGTACGACAAAATGGGCTGGGAGTGCGACTTTCTGCACTACGCCACACCCGCCGAGCGCATCACCGCAAGCATAGCACCTGAGAAGCGAGTGGTGTTGGTGCACGGTTGCGAGGCAACAGCAACCGACATAGAGCGCATAGCCAAACACTTTGCAACACCTGCCACATGGGCACTATGCCCCGAGTCAAACCGCTATATATCAGGCAGTAAACCACCCGTAGAGCTACTACGCACAAAGGGCGCTAAAATAGCCATAGGCACCGACTCGTTAGCCTCGGCACGTGAGCTGTCGATGGTGGAAAACATGCGCCTCTTGGGCGATGTGCCTCTCACGGAGCTGCTTAGGTGGGCAACAAAAAATGGCGCTGAGGCGATGGGCCTTGACGCTAAGCTTGGAACCATCGAGGTGGGCAAAACACCAGGCATCGTGCTACTCGAGAACTGCGATCTGCACAACCTAAGGCTTACCCCCGAGAGCCGAACACGCAGAATACTATAACCTTAACCCGAACCTCCAATGTATTCGAAACCTATAACCCACCTAAACCGAGGTGCTATTATCATGGTTGTCGATTGCTCGATGTCGATGCAGGAGCAGACATTGCTCAACCGTGTGCCCATGCGCAAGATCGAGGCGGTAGCCACCGTATGCAACTACCTCATTGATGAACTTTTGGAGCGTGCCAAGCGCCACGACGAGGTGCGCAACTACTACGATATTGCCGTGCTTGGATATGCTGGAACGGAGGTACGATCGATGCTACCTATCGACACCGACACGGGCTTTGTGGCAATCAACCGCCTTGCAGAGGCAGCACCCAAGCCTCGCACAATAGTCTTCGAGCAGCATACCGACGATGGTCGCACGACAGATGCCACCTTCACGCTACGTGAGTGGATAAAGCCCGAGGCGCATGGCAAGACCCCAATGTTTCAGGCGCTATCACGTGCGTATAATATGGTAGAGGCGTGGTGCGCCAAAGCCAACAACCGCCAAAGTTTCCCACCCATCATCTTCCACATCACCGATGGCGAGTGCAACGATGCCTCCGATGCCGACCTTGTTTCGATCGCCAAGAGCATCTGCAACACCTCGACCGAGGATGGCAACACCCTGCTTATAAACATACACCTAAGCCCCTACGACGAGCTACCAAGCGAGATATTTCCTACGGAGCTATCGAGAGCTAACCTCTCGCCACACTACCGCACGCTCTTCGAGATGTCGAGCACGCTGCCCGAGCAACTCGACTCGTTGGTGGCATCCATCGCCAAGCCTGCGTCGAGCGGCAGGCATCGAGCAATGGCTTTCAACGCCTCGCCATGCGAGCTACTCACAATACTCAACATAGGCTCGGAGAGCATAAACCTTGCATAGTATGGATATCTGTTCTATCGTGGAGTTTCGCAACGCTTTGTGCGAGCCCGACGTGCACCTATGCACACTTCGAAACATAGAAGCCGACACCGTAACCATCTGTCGCTCACGCCATTTTGCCGAGTGTAGAGCAACGATTGATGGGCGCAACGCCATTATCTATGCCCCAATATCGCCCGAGGCGACAACGCTCATGCATAGCGCCATACCCCTACTGCGCAACACCGCATCGAGGCTATGTAGCGAGCTTACGCTCCATGCCTCAGAGCTAAGGCGTGCAGGTGGCACAACATGCTCTGTGTTTGTTGAGTGGGTGGCATGGGGACAACCCCTTAGCGAGGCGATATACACCTGGTCACAAAGCACATTGCTTGCAGAACTTGAGGCACTTAGCGAGATGCTTAATAAGAATAATATCAGCCTAAACAACCTCAAGGCGGAGAACATAATAGTGGACAACCTCGGCAGGTGGCACCTGACACACCAATACTACACCACGTCAAGCCCCTCGCACGACGCAAACGCCATTGAGAGCCTACGTCAGCTAATCGAGCGAAATGCGCTCAGCAACATCAACTCACAATGCCTTGGCGAGGCGTTGTCGGAGTATACAACAACGGAGCCAATGCACGAGCACCGTCGCAAAATAGAGGAGAATGGGCTTGTCGGTTTTGCCGATGAGAGTGGCAACAAAGTTATTGAGTGTAAATATCTTAGTGCAACACGTTTTGTTGAGCATCGCTCAGTTGTCACCCTGCCAAATCATCGTATGGGAGTCGTGGATATCGATGGCAACGAGATAATAGCCACCGAGTACGACACCATAAAGTACGATGTTGAGAGCGGCGAGTCGTGGGTGTTTCTTGGCGACAAGGCTGCACGCTTTGACTACCTCGGAAAGCAGCTCACCGAGTGGGAGGCTATTGACGAGCTTGACGTAGAAGTTTTAGCGTGATTACAACAATCTCGCTACGTGTGCCAATGCGGAAGGGAGGTCCCCAGAGCGAAAGGCCAGAAGAGACATAGGCATGGGTGTTCGACCACTTGCGATAGCCATAGCCCTGCTCATACATAGCATCAACCAACCAGCTTAGTGGCCACACCTGACCACGGTGAGTATGGCCCGATAGATGCAAATCGACACCGAGGCTATTGCTTATGGCAATATCGTAGGGCTGATGGTCGAGAACAATCTTAAACAAGGCGCTATCTACCTCACTGACAAGTGTTTCGAGAGACTTGCGATGACGATTTATGCGGTCGTCACGACCAATAATGGCAACACTCTCGCAAGGGAGGGCAACACTATCGCGAAGTAGTGAGATTGGGGTATCATTGATAAATGCCACAGCATCATCTACACCACTTATATACTCGTGGTTGCCAAGCACCATATATATACCCTTTGTGCTCTTAATCTGCGCACAGATCTCCTCCATATGTTGCTCACGCACAGGGCGTAGCGAGTTATCAATCAAATCGCCAACGATAAGCACAATATCGGCATTCTGACGATTGATAAGCTCGACATACTCGTCAAACATTCGTCGAGTTGTGCCATGCCCAAGATGAACATCGCTAATAACAGCAAGGCGCAACTCTTGCTCTATTTTGTCGCTCTCGATCTCTATCTCCTCGACACGAGGATTGCGATAGTTGGCATAGCCTACGACCATTATCAATAGCGTGATACATAGCGCAATAGGAGTACCGTGGCTAAATGCTGGGAGGAAAATATGAACCAGGTCGAAAAGCAGGGTCAGCAGCACGGCATAGAGCAGAAACACAAGCCATACGGAGCCAATATTAAACATGGTGCGTGCCACAACTGCCGATATATCGACATTACGGAGAGCCATAGCCACAAAGAGCATGAGCGCAGCGAGCCAGAACACCACACTTATGCCTATGCGTAGCGCAAGAGGCAAACTAGAAATGAGTGCTAACACCCGCCAAAAAAGGTAGGCATTAGCACCCAAATATATTGCTAAGAGTAGAACTCCGTATATCCACATATCGCCAAAAAGAGCTATTTATGAAGTCCTCGGCGCTCAGCCTCCTGCTCCATAAGGGCGTAGGCAGCGTCGTAGTCGTTGGGGATAACGCCATCGAGGATAGCATTCTTAATCACCTCCTTAATCTCGCCAATAACGGCGCAAGGTGGAATGTTATAGGTCTTCATTATTATCTCGCCCGTGATTGGTGGCTGGAAGTTACGCACACGATCACGCTCCTCGAGATCCTTCATCTTGCTGCGAACAAGCTCAAAATTACGGAGATAGCGCTGCACCTTGCTATCAATTCCCGAGGTGATGTCTGCCTCGCAGAGCATCATCAGCTTCTCGATGTCGTCGCCCGCCTCGAACAACAGACGGCGCACGGCAGAGTCGGTAACCAAAT
The DNA here is from genome assembly GCA_017560425.1 of Alistipes sp. Lineage (GTDB taxonomy): Bacteria > Bacteroidota > Bacteroidia > Bacteroidales > Rikenellaceae > Alistipes. The sequence goes on along the minus strand of JAFZEX010000006.1, from coordinate 7,849 downwards.
CCTCGGAGAGGACTATCGGACGCATATGCAAGAAGACCATCTTCTGCACAAAGCGCATAGGCTCGTTCATCGGCAGTTTCAAGCGGCGGAAGAGCTGAGGTATCATCTTCGAGCCCACAGCCTCGTGCTGGTGGAATGTCCAGCCGTGGTGAGGGTCGTATGCCTTTGTCTGTGGCTTGCCAATATCGTGGAAGAGGGCTGCCCAGCGTAGCCATATGTCGTCGGTGCGCTTGGCGAGGTTGTCGAGCACCTTCATCGTATGCTCGAAGTTATCTTTGTGGGCATGCTTGCCACGGCGCTCCACGCCACCCATGCGGTCGAGCTCGGGAAGGACGTGCTTCAATAGGCCCGAGTTACGCATCAGGGTAAGACCAATAGATGGCACAGGCGATGCCATTATCTTACTGAGCTCCACCGAGATACGCTCCTTAGTAATTATGTTTATTCGCTCCGCCTGACGACATATGCCGTCGTAGGTCTCGTCGTCGATGTCGAAGCCGAGCTGCGAGGCAAATCTCACAGCACGCATCATGCGCAGCGGGTCGTCGGAGAAGGTTGTGTCGGGCTCGCAAGGGGTGCGGATAATGCAATCCTCGAGGTCGTCGATGCCACCAAACGGATCGACCAACTCGCCAAATGTAGCCTTGTTGAGCGACCAGGCAAGGGCATTTATCGTGAAGTCACGACGGCGCTGGTCGTCCTCCAACGTACCTGGCTCCACCTGGGGGTTGCGTGACTCGGGAGTATAGCTCTCGCGGCGTGCGCCAACAAACTCAACCTCGGTATCTCGCCAACGAAGCATTGCCGTGCCATAGGTCTTGAATATCGTTACCTTGGCGCTCAGCCTCCTGCCTAACTCCTCGGCAACAGCAACGCCGCTACCCACCACCACAACATCGATGTCGGTCGAGGGGCGACGCAGGTAGTAATCACGCACATAGCCACCGATAACATAGGCCTCCAAGCCCATGTCATCGACGACCTCCATGATATGCTTAAATATTGGTTGCTTTAGCGGCTCAATCATTCTAAATAGCTCTATTTCTCAATGTTGTGAGCACGACGTATGCAGCGCTGATATATCTCCACAGTGTTCTCCAAACCCCAATAGAGGGCATCGCTGATAAGGGCATGACCGATAGATACCTCATCGACCCAAGGAATGCGCTCAATGAAGTACTGCAAATTCTCGGTGTTAAGGTCGTGACCAGCATTTAGGCCAAGACCCACACGGCGTGCCTCCTCGGCAGCAGCAACATATGGTGCAATGGCTGCCTCACGATCCTCCGAATAGCCCGCAGCATATGCCTCGGTATATAGCTCAACACGGTCGGCACCACACTCCTTGGCCGCTGTAACCATCTCAACAACAGGGTCTACGAAGATTGACACACGAATACCCGCCTTGTGAAAGCGGTCAGCCATAGCCTTCAAGAAGTCACGGTTGCGGATAGTGTCCCAACCTGCCGACGAGGTAATGGCATCCTCGGCATCGGGCACGAGTGTAACCTGTGCTGGGCGCACCTCCTCGACAAGCTGACAGAAGCTCTCGATAGGGTTACCCTCGACATTGAGCTCGGTCTTGATATTTGCCTTAAGCTCTCGCACGTCGGAGTAGCGAATATGTCGTGCATCGGGGCGTGGGTGAACGGTGATGCCGTCAGCGCCAAACTGCTCGATATTGAGTGCTGCCTTCAACAAATTGGGCATATTTCCACCTCGGGAATTGCGCACTACGGCAATCTTATTGATATTAACGCTTAGTTTTGTCATAATTTTCATATCTTTGCAAAAGCAAAGTTAATATTTTTTTTCATTCTGCGATAATGAACATTATACTTTTTTCTCGCAAGGAGCTAAAACATCGCCCTGAGCAGCTACTCACAATGTTTGCGGCGATCGAGCGTCACGGGTTCGAATACTCTATAAATGAGGATTTTGCGAACATGATCGAGGCACTCACCGAGATACGCATAAGCGCCGAGCATCGCTACACAAATTCGCCACGCTCCGTAGGCAACGACGTGCTTGTTACCTATGGCGGCGACGGAACACTGCTCGATGCGCTCTCGCTACGCCCCACGCCAACAACACCCGTTGTGGGCATCAACTGCGGGCGCTTGGGCTACCTCACTGCCGACAAGGGCGAGGGAATTGAGGAGCTGTTCAACCTTATCGCCACGGGTGGACTTAAGTTCGAGGAGCGACGCATGCTCAGAGTGATGAACCCCACCGAGGATTTCATGCCGCTGGCACTCAACGAGGTGACCATTTTGCGTCATGGCGCAACGATGATATCGGTTGAGGCTCAGATAGATGGCAAGACAATAGCAACATATCATGGCGACGGACTAATTGTCTCGACACCTACGGGCTCAACAGCCTACTCGCTATCGGCAGGAGGCCCTGTTGTAGACCCCATGTGTCGCTGCTTTGTGCTCTCGCCACTTGCGCCCCACAACCTCACCATGCGACCTATCGTGGTGCCCGACAGCAGCCGCATCACCCTCAAGCTAAATGCTCGTGACGGCGAGGCATCGCTCTCGCTCGACAACCGCACATATAGGCTCAACAATAGTGCCACCGTGGAGCTTGCCGCAGCCGAGGAGTCGCTAATTTTGGCTACGCCACATAATAATACGTTCTACGACACGTTAAGAGAAAAGATGATGTGGGGCGTAGATAACCGCTAAGCACAACCCCGCAAACACCACTTTTTTATAATCGTCATATCGCTGAGTATTAACACAATACACCTCGTGCCTGTGCGCACACGTGATAAAAAGTGGTTTCGGAATTGTGAAAATTTAATTAAATTGTTTACATTTGTGAGATTATTATGAGCAACAAACATCACATACCTGAGCATGTAGCCATCATCATGGACGGCAATGGCCGTTGGGCTAAGCAGCATGGCAAGGAGCGATATGAGGGACATATCGCCGGTGTCGAGTCGGTACGTCGTGCGGTGGAGTCTGCCGCAAAGTATGGCGTTAAGTGGCTTACGTTGTACGCCTTCTCTACCGAGAATTGGGGTCGCCCCACTGCCGAGGTGAATGCCATCATGGAGCTATTTTGCAAGAGCGTTGTGGCAGAGTCGCCAGCGCTCATCAAGCAGGGTGTGAGGGTGCAGATCATTGGCGAGAAGACCCACTTCTCGGACTCTGTGCTTAAGATGATCGACCAGATTGAGCAGAGCACAGCCGAGGGCAAGACACTGACCCTCGTCTTGGCATTCAACTACTCGTCACGCCGTGAGCTGATGCTTGCAACACAGGCCATCAGCGAGCGTGTGGCACGAGGCGAGCTACGTAGCGACGAGATTAACGAGGAGGTTATTGCCGACCACCTCATGACCCGCTCGATGCCCGATCCCGACCTTATCGTGCGCACAAGTGGTGAGTGTCGCTTGAGCAACTTCCTACTATGGCAGGCATCATACGCCGAGTTCTACTTCCCCGAGGTACTATGGCCCGACTTCGACGATGCCGAGTTCAAGAGGGCTCTCGATGTCTACGCCTCACGTGAGCGCCGCTATGGCCTTGTTATTGAAGATAAAGAAGCAAAATGATAAGAAGCATCAAAATATATATTTTAGCCACTCTTGCCGCTCTCTGTTTTATGCCCCATGGCGTAGCACAGCAGCGTAGCACGACATATACCCTCGGTAGTGAGTTTGGCGGCGAAAGTGTCGATAGCGCACTGTTCGACCCCAATGCCCCAATGCTCGAGGATAAGACCCCTAAGCTATACTACATTCGCAAGGTAAACCTCCACGGCGTAAAGTATCTAAACCACAGCATATTGAAGTCGTCGGCAGGACTCGTCGAGGGCGACTCGATATACTTGCCAAGCAACTTTATCCCCAACGCCATGCAGCGCTTGTGGGCTCCCCGCTACTTCTCGAATGTGCAGATTGGTGCAACCATCGAGGGTGACTCGGTAGACTTGGAGGTATTCCTCAAGGAGCGTGCACGCATCCTCACATGGAAGTTCGAGGGTGTGACAAAGAGCAAGAGCGACGACTTGCGTGAGGTGCTTAAGCTGCGCCGCAACACCGAGCTCTCGGACTATGTCATCGACAAGAACATAAAACTTATCAAGGAGCACTATGCCGAGAAGGGCTTCCGCACATGTAACGTAGATATTCGCATCGACAACGACTCGATATATGAGCAGTGCGTGAACGTGACCTTCGTAATCGACAAAGGTCCTAAGGTGCGCATTGGCGAGATTAACTTTATCGGCAACGAGGAGTTCGACGACAAGCGCCTACGCCGAACATTCAAGAAGACACATCAGAAGAGCATTCTCTTCTTCCAAAACCGCAAGCTCCTCGAAGAGGACTACGAGGAGGATAAGCTCAAGCTGCTCGACTTCTACAACTCGCAGGGCTTCCGCAACGCCAACATCGTGCGTGACTCGTTGTACTTTATCGACGACGAGACCCTCGGCCTCGACATCGAGGTGGAGGAGGGCAACCGCTTCTACATTCGCAACATCAATTGGGTGGGCAACTCCATCTACGAGACCTCACGCCTCGAGAGCATGCTCGGCATTGCTTCGGGCGATGTCTACGACAAGAAGTCGTTGCACAAGCGCCTCGGCATCGGCCGTGAGATGAACCCCGACGAGATATCTATTTCGTCGCTCTATCAGAACAACGGATACCTAATGTCGCAGATCGAGCCTGCCGAGATGATTGTAGGCCCCGACTCGCTCGACCTCGAGATCCGCATCTTCGAGGGCAAGCCCTTCACCGTGAACAACGTAGGCATATCGGGAAATCTGCGAGTGAACGACGAGGTTATCCGCCGCGAGCTATACGTACGCCCTGGCGAGCTATACAACCGAGGCCTTCTCATGCAGACCATGCGCACGCTGATGAGCATGGGTCACTTCGACGAGCAGGCTATCATTCCCGACATTCAGCCTGTGAGCGATGAGTTGGTAGATGTAAATTGGCCACTCTCAGAGAAGGCTTCCGATCAGTTTAACATCGCCGGCGGTTGGGGCTCAGGCACATTCGTGGGCTCGGTGGGCATCACGCTCAACAACCTCTCTATGCGTGACTTCTTCAAGAAGGGCGCATGGCGACCATACCCCTCGGGACAGAACCAAAAGCTCGCAATCTCGGGACAGACAAACGGAACATACTACAAAGCGTTATCGTTGAGCTTCACCGACCCATGGTTGGGTGGCAAGCGTCCTAACTCGTTCACCGTGTCGGGATATATCTCGGAGCAGAACAACGCATACTACGTATGGCAGGACGCCTCGATGCACTACCGCTCAATGGGTCTTGCTGTGGGCTTCGGCAAGCGCTTGCAGTGGCCCGACCCATACTTCACGTTCTATGGCGAGCTTGGCTATCAGCGCTACGGTCTTAAGGGCTGGGACACCTTCATCATCAGCGACGGTGTGGCAAACACCCTCGCCCTCAAGCTTAACTTGCAGCGCTCGTCGGTAGATGCTCCTTTCTTCTCACGCTCGGGCTCCGAGTTCTCGTTATCGTTGCAGGTAACACCACCCTTCTCGCTATGGGACGGCAAGGACTACTCCGACACAAATCTCTCGGACCAGGATCGCTATCGATGGATCGAGTACCACAAGTGGCGACTCAAGGGCCGCTGGTACTTCCCTCTCACGCAGAACCAAAACCTTGTGCTCATGCTCGGTGCCGAGATGGGTTACTTGGGTCACTACAACAAGAATAAGGTGTCGCCATTCGAGCGCTTCGAGATTGGTGGCGATGGCATGACAGGATATAATATATATGGTGTCGATATTATCGCATTGCGTGGTTACGAGGACGGCGCCTTGGATCCATCGAGCTACTACTCTGTGGCATACAACAAGTACACCATGGAGCTTCGCTACCCCGTTATCCTGAAGCCAAGCTCGTCGATCTACGTGCTCGGATTCTTGGAGGGTGGTAACGGCTTTAACTCGTGGAAGGAGTTCTCGCCATTTAAGATTAAGCGTTCGGCAGGTTTCGGCGTGCGCTTGTATCTCCCTATCGTAGGTATGATTGGCGTAGATTGGGGTTGGGGCTTCGACCCAGCATATGGCAAGACCGAGCGCAGCGGCTCACAGTTCCACTTCGTGCTTGGACAGCAATTTTAGCTAAAAGCTACGACATGTGGCAATAAATTTGAGGTGTAAAACATTATATTAGTAACGTATAACTAAAAACCTTAGGAATATGAAACGAATGATTGTAGCTCTTGTAGCAATGGTTCTCAGCGTAGCAGCCGTATCGGCACAAAACTATATGGTGGTTGATAGCGAGAAGATTTTCAAGTCGCTCGCAGCATACAACAATGCCTTGACTCAGATCGACAACCTCGCCGAGCAGTATCAGGCAAAGGTGGATGCTAAGTTCCAGGAGGTTGAGCGCCTCTACAACAGCTATATGCAGCAGCGTGCATCGCTCAGCGAGACAACACGCCAGCAGCGTGAGCAGCAGATATTCCAAAAGGAGCAGGAGGCAGCAGCATACCAAGAGTCGCTATTCGGCTCTGATGGCGAGCTTATGAAGAAGCGCATGGAGCTTATTCAGCCTATCCAGCAGAGGGTGTTTAACGCCATCGAGCGCATCGCTACGCAGTATGGCTACGACCTTGTTATCGACATCTCAGCCAACCCAACAGTGCTCTACTACTCGTCGAAGGTAGACTTCACGCAGAAGATTATCAACGCATTGCGATAAATGAAGAATGTAATTAATAAAAACAAGATTAAAATGAAGAAGTTTCTAAAACTAACTCTTGCCGTAGCACTTCTCTTTGTTGGTGCATCAGCGGCTAACGCACAGCAGTTTGGCCGTGTAAACCTCTCAGCAATCATTCCTAACATGCCTGAGTTTGAGCAGGCAGGCAAGGAGCTTAACGCCTATGGCATGGAGCTTCAGGATCAGCTCGAGCAGATGCAGGTTGAGTTCAACCAGAAGCTCGCTGACTACCAGAAGAACCTGAACTCATATAGCGACACTATCCGCCAGACTAAGGAGAGCGAGTTGCAGCAGCTAAGCCAGCGCATTCAGGAGTTCGAGCAGATTGCAGGCCAGGACCTCCAGCAGCGACAGACACAGCTTATGTCACCTATCCTCGAGAAGGCCAACAAGGCTGTTGAGACCGTAGCAAAGAAGGGTGGCTACATCGCCATCTTTAGCACTGAGAACGACATGGCAGCCTCAGCAGGACTTGCTTACTTCGACCCAGAGCAGCTCACCGACATCACAGCAGATGTAGCTAAGGAGCTCGGCATAACTATCAAGAAGTAGTTGCTACACACGATAGAAATAGGGCTCTCTGACGATGTTTCAGATAGCCCTATTTTCTGTTATCGAGGATAATAATTGCAAATTATTGCGAAAAATTTTGCATATTGAGAAATATTGCATATCTTTGCACCTCGGTTAGACAAATGGTCTGATGGGCGAGTGGCTTAACCAACGGTCTGCAAAACCGTCTACAGCGGTTCGAATCCGCTTCAGACCTCTAAAATCCCTTCTACACAGCAGTGTGGAGGGGATTTACTTTTTTTACGCCTAAATTTACGCCTAATGTGGCACGCATTTCAGACCTCAAAAATAGGCAAAACCCCTTAATATAGCAAGTCTACGCCCTATATCGTCGCATAAATTTATCCACTTCTTTTTTCTCAAACCAAATTTTTCTACCTCGTTGCGAGTAGGGAATTTCTTTGTTGTTTTTAATCTCCTGGGCGACTGTTTCCCCAATATCTAAGTAACGAGCAAGACCATCTATCCCGCAGATGTATGGAGAACTCTGCTCCTCAGCTAATCTTTCCATCTTCTTTTCCACGGCTTCAATCACTCTTGCCG
>JAFZEX010000002.1 GCA_017560425.1 Alistipes sp. | reverse complement strand
GTATAATACTTGTTATATACCGATTTAAAAAGAGGATAACACTGTTTATACAAGAACTGAATGGTTATCTCCTCATCTCTGTGTAGAATATGATGAACTATCTCTTCATCGCTCTTCATACACTCCTCCTGCACCTCGGGTGCAATATTGGGGCTTATAGTTCCTCAGATTGGGCTATTAGCAAAAAAAGACGTGGGAACTGTACTTCTGCTTATCTCTCATTCAGGCCTTCGCATTGCCTCCTAACAAGATAAGCAATGCAGCTGGCCCACGTCGAGATGGATATACAGTACACCACGCACAATGCGTGCTGTTTGAATAAACATCACCCATGGACGCTAACATTGCCGTCTCTTCCGCTAGGTTTCAAAGTTGCGAAGTTTGAATGAGGAAGACGAACGTCAAGTAAACGTCTTTCAATATGTCACCCACCCAACCCTATGGGCCAGCAGGCGTGTACAAATATATGAAAAATTTAGTAAAAGCTAGCCTTTTTTTCAATAAAAAAGCTATGCTTTCACTTCACAACTTATATTTCTCAGAGAATTTGTCGCAAAACACTATTGAAGTTCATCAATTTCAAGTACCGATTATACAATGTACAGACTGATAAATGACAATTTACCGACACCTGACCATTCATTAGCAATGGCAACAACTCGTCTCGCTGCTTAGTTAAATTAAGAATTTCAGATGTATTGGTTTTGATTGCATCAAACATAGTGCTTATTGGTCAAATTTAGTACATAAAATCGGGGCAATCGATTGATTTTCTTATATTTGCACTATTTGAGTTAGAAATGGATAAAAAGTTTGCCCAAGATGTGGGCATCGCACCCTCGTCAGACACGGCTACAACGGGGGTAAACAGCGTTATTTTTGCTCTAACTGCCATCGTCATTCGGTGCTACCTACAGCTCGCCGTTCCACCTCGCCCAAGAGTCTCTATGAGGAGTATGTAAAGGGCAAACAAACTCTTGCAGAGATTGCCGAACGACACGGTCTTTCAGTTAGCACCGTGCAACGCAGAATGCGCAGTGCTTACTTCTCTATGAAAAGACATATGAAGTGGCTATGGACTTACTATGATAACCCAGATATTCCAATACCTAATACCAATAATATTCTCGAAGCAATCAATACCGACTTAAAGTCTAAACTGCGAGTACACAATGGCATGTCAAAAAGATACCGCAAACTATTTATAGATGAATATTTCAAACTCAAATACAAGTAGAAAATGCGGGCAAATACCCGCATTTATCTACTATTTTTGACCAATAAATAAAAATTGCTCCGATTTTATCTACTATTTTGACCAATAAGCCATGTATCCGGTATATACACCATACGGAAATGGCATTAAGCACAACAGCAGCAATGTAGCTGCTCCGATCTGTATTTTTTGAATATTGTTCACGGCTTTAAACTTTGATTTAGTGATATTTCACTCTACTTTATACTACGGGGATAGTATGCCGGCACAATACGAACAGTATAAGGATCGCCAATTCGATTATATTGTTCGTTATACTCCCTTATATCCTTATAGAACATATCTGCAAAACCGTAATAATCATTCCAATAGGAAAAGCTCTTATACTTCTTTGACTCTGCAACATCTATTTTACCAATTGTAATGTTCTCATAAGATTTCTCTCCATACTGATTCTTGAAGACTCTTCTAATAGTTACATAAATATAGTTCTCAGATGTTGTAGTACAAACATGGTAGATATATTCATCGAGCATTTTAATATCAACGCTGTAATTTTTGCCATTTATACTTGAAATGCCCTGGGAATAAGAAAAGTCGTCGACAAAAATTTCGTTTCCTGAACGATATACTCTCGATTCGCCCATTTTCGTGCCGAATATATCAGTAATATAGTTACAAGATGAAAGCGACAGGCAAAAGCCAATCAAAATAATATAATACTTTTTCATACGCATCAATTTCTTAGTTCTTATTATACTTATCTTGTGTGATATTCACCTTTGTATACTTCATACCAGATGCAGTGCTAATATCGGCTCACTGTAAAATTCCGGTGGGGGAAATTGTAAAAAAGTTTTATCTTTGCGTTATGGGAAAGCGTAAAGAGAAGATAGACGACACTATCATTTTCTTTGAACATTTTGCTCCATATTGTGCCATTCTCATAATGTATTGGCAACTTCTTATTATTCTCACTAATTGATAATCAACAAAAAAGCGAGAAACTTTCGTTTCTCGCCTTCTGTACCCCCTCAGGGGCTCGAACCCTGGACCCCAACATTAAGAGTGTCGTGCTCTACCAACTGAGCTAAAGAGGCGTGCTATCTTTTCGATTGCGAGTGCAAAGATATAACACTTTTTCTTATCCACCAAATATTTTTTGAAAAAAATTACACTTTTTCTTCATTATTTTTCACCACCATCACACAACACTTTATTAATCAGCACATTACATCAAAATAAAAATTTCATTTTTAACTCGTAAAAATCGAGAAAATTGAGCATCGCAGCACAAAAGTCTAAAAAAATTGCTCGGGACGCACAACAAAACGCACCACGTTGCACGTTAGCAACACGTGGGCGACGCCTATATACCACCTATATAACCACCTATATAAATTTAGAACTTATTTGGAGTTGTCCAATAAAATTTATATCTTTGAGGGATTATTATCCGCTCCAGCTATTAGGAGCGGCACAGAAACGAAACTACATCTCAACTATATGAAGAAGATTTACACAACAATTCTCTTGGCACTATGCGTCATGAGTGCCGCAGCGCAGTCACCACGTGCCGTGATAAAGAGCATCATGGAGGGCGATGCCGAGAAAGCCATAGAGCGCCTTGAGAAGATAAGTCTTAAGACCCGCAACGAGATGCCCGAGATGTGCATCTTAGCTGAGGCTGCCCTACTTAGTATGGAGCATCAGAACAACGAGAGCAAGCTACGCAGCTACGATATGCTTATAACACACATCAAGCAGATTAGCGAGTCGGAGAACATAGAGAAGACTCTCAAGGGCGACGACATAACGCTTCAGGATATTGTAGCGATGATTGAGCAGCAGTCGCTAAATGCTGTATTGGAGATAGACACCGAGAGCACATATCGCAGCTACATAGCCCTTGCCGAGAAGGGCAATCACTCCAACATTAAGCCCGTTCTGCGCAAGCTCGAGGAGAAGATATTTGAGGGCGTTATGGGCGAGCGCAGCGTGGAGGCATGCAACAAGTTCTTGGCGGAGTTCCCCGAGTCGGAGCATCGCACCGAGGTAGAGGCACACCGTGCCAACATACGCTACGACGAGGCCATAGCCTCAACCGACGAAGATGTCATGGAGCTATTCATCGCCGACTACCCCAAGTATGAGAGGGTTGGCGATGTGGCAACACGCCTAATGGAGCAGCGCTACCAGCGCATAGTGCTATCAGAGAAGCTTGACGACATGAAGTGGTTTGTAGACCGCTACCCCAACCATCACGAGATAGAGTCGCTCAAGCAGATGATGGCAAACATAGAGTATCCAACGCTCAAGGATAGCAGAGAGGCTCTCGAGGCATTTGTCAAGTACTACCCCAATGTTCGTCAGGTGGGTGAGGCAAATAGCCGCATTGCCATATTCCAAATCATCGACCGAGCAGACATTGGCGAGATCTTCCGATATGTTAAGAAGCATGGCTACGACCGCAACTACACACGCATGCAGCGCTCGATAGCTCAGAAGCATGGCTACATCATACTCACCCAAGACATCAACGCCGTGTCGTTGGTACGCTTCCGCACCATAGAGGGCAAGGTGGGCTACCTAAACCACGACGGCAGGGTCGTAGTAGAGCCTAAGTACGATCTTAAGAGCTACGCAGGACTTGGCATATCGAGCCGACATGCCACAGATGTCTTCGAGTGCAGAGCCGACCGAGGCATGGCCATGGTATTTTTAGAGAATAGGTCGGGAGCGATAAATGGCAGTGGCCAGCTGGTAATCCCTACGGAGTACACCAACATAGCATTCCTCGACAGCGAGATCATCTGCGTGAAGCCATCGACCGAGGGCGAGGAGCAGACACGAGGCATGGTAAAGTGTGCCGTATACGACTACAAGGGTGCAAAGGTTGCCGACGAAAGACTATACTCCACATCGCCAGGCGCAGCAACCTCGAACAATTGGGACACATCGTGGTTTACTGCCAATGTGTCGATAAAGGAGACTCAGGACGAGTGGGAGAAGAGCATATATGTCGAGGGCAAGTGCGTGGGCTCGATCTATGGCGGTCTGCACTACATCACCCCTTACTACCGCTGGTTCCAGACGCAGAACGACGAGAAGATAAACGTTATTTCACGCACAGGAAACATCACGACGCTCAACTTCCTATCGTACGACCTCACGGTGATTTACAACAACATAATCATCGCCGAGTCTATCTCTTCGGGCAACAGATGCGTAATCGACCTCGACAAGCAGGCTATCATCTCGAAGGATAAGTTTAGGAACATGTGGGCTATGAACGAGGGCGTTATCCTTGTGCAGTATCTCGACAACAGCTTCGGCTTTGTGGATAGCAACTTCGAGCCCTATATCAAGCAGAGCTACGACCGTGCCTTCAGCTTTAGTTGCGGCACAGCAGCGGTGATCAAAGGCACACAGGCATACCTCATCGACAAGGAGGGCAACAAGATAAGCACCATCTACGATGACATAGCACCACTCGCCGGCTACAAGGGTCTTTACAAGGTTATGCTCAACGGCAAGTGTGGCATTATTGATGCCAACAACGACATAATTGTCGAGATTGAGCACGAGCCCATAAAGCAGAGTCATTATAGCTCTGAGAAGCTCTCGTCGATAACATGCATCAACGGCGTTATCGAGTGGAGCGACGGTAGCAAGAGTCTAATATTCAGCAAATAATAAACACTATGAAACGCATATCATTATTCATAATCTGCCTCTTTGTAGCACAGCACGCCATGGCGCAAACACCCAAGGCAGTGCTAAAGAGTCTTGCCGATGGCGACATTGTGGCAAGCACCGAGCTTTATGAGAAGATAACAGACAAGACACGTGAAAAGATGCCCGAGATGTGCTACCTCGCCGAGGCGGCACTCCTCAATATGCCCAATCAGATGGGTGCCAACAAGCTACTTGGCTACGAGATACTCTCGGAGCACATCAACGAGATTCTAAACTCGATAAACACGGAGAGGACATTCTTGGGCCTCGACATCACGCTTGAGCAGGTGGTATACGCCATCGAGAATGAGTCGTTCGACTACCTCATGACACTCGACACCGAGCGCAGCTACGTAATCTACATCACATGGGCAAAGCGTGGTGGCCACTCACGCCTGGGCGAGATTGAGAGAAGGCTTGAGGAGCTACGCCACACCCACACCTTAGAGTCTACATCTACCGAGGATTGCGACTTCTTCCTTGCCACATACCCCGAGTCGAAGTATCGTGACAGTGTTGCCGAGCACCGCACAACACTCTACTACAACGAGGCTATGGCGAGCAACAGCGAGGAGTTGCTATGTAGCTTTATAGCAAACTACCCCACTTTTAAGCTTACGCCAAATGCTGAGCAGCAACTCAAGACCATGCGCTACAACCGCATATTTGCCGACAATGCCAGCAACCTTGCCGAGATGAAGTGGTTCTTGGAGCAGTACCCTAACACAGAAAACAAGGCAGAGCTCAAGCAGCGCATGGCAGACATAGAGTTCGAGTCGATAGCATCAACCAGCGAGATGCTCACCGAGTTTATCAACTACTATGGCAACGTGGAGCAGCACTACGAGGCGCAGCGCCGCCTGCACCTTGCCAACATCACCGAGAGTGGCAGCATACGTGATTTTGTGGAGTATATCCTCAACTATGGCTACGACCCCTACTACTCGATAATGGTTCGCTACATCTACCAGCACTCGAAACGTTATATCCTCACCCCCGACCTAACCGAAGTTACGCTACTGCGCTACGCTACGGAGGAGGGACTCGTGGGATATATGGACTTCGAGGGTAATATGGTCATCGAGCCAATCTACGAGGCTAAGCAAGTCCTCTTTGGCACAGGCTACTACAACCGTGCCATGCTCTCGGAGTTCACGCTAAACCGCAACGTGGCTGCCGTGTCGTTGCATGGCGCATGGGGCGTTATCAACGACAAGGGCGAGCAGGTCATAGATAACAAATACCAGGCACTCACAATCAACAACAACCAGATCTACGCTGTTGCCGACACCACGGCAGGTGGCAACGGATACTCCGAGATGGAGGTATATGTCTGCGACATCTACGATATTAACGGTCGCTTTGTCAAGAGCGGCGAGACAACAGAGTGGGATGCACTGCCCAAGATGCGTGAAGCAGAGAGCAGCGACGGCATACAGCGTGGCAGATACCTAACGCCTAAGTATTGCGTGGTTACAGACAACAACAAACATACGGTTTATAGCATCACCGGCAGTAGCTTCACAACAAAGTGGGAGATCATCTCGGGTGTTACATACAACATTGTTGTTGTGGACGTTACCATGCCCGACAACAGCAAGAAACGCTACTTTGCCGACCTCGACACCCAAAGGCTCATCAAGGAGTGCCCATATAGCGCTGTACACCCAATGAGCTGCGGCCTTGCTGCCGTTAAGTTGGGCAACAAGTACGGCTTTATCGACGAGAGCCTCGAGCTCTACCTCGAGCCCGAGTTTGACTTAGGCTTCGCCAAGGAGTTCAACTGCGGATTGATGGTTGTGCGCAATAGCGAGGGTGCATATGGCATCATCGACACCACAGGTCAATACCTCATGACAACAAATGCCAACATCATAGATATATCGGTAGGCAGCAACGACCAATTCTTGCAGAAGGGACTCTTCCTAATCTCTGACGGTGGCTTCCACACGCTTATAGACACCACAGGCACAATACTCGCCACCATCGAGTCGCCACACACCCCCGAGCTTCAGGGCTTGGAGCTTGTATCGAGCAACAACAAGAAGCGTGTGATGCTCAACTTTGGCGAGGAGTAGTAGCACACGAGAAAGGAGATATAACATATATTATATATATAGAATCGGACATGGGCAGGTGCTCTTGTCCGATTCTTTTGTTTGAGCAAACAAGCAGGCAGCAACGAGGTCTGGTGTCATAATTTTCATCTTTGATGACCCACGTTATACCTTTTCTGTCATGACACCACTTTGCCGTTAATCGTGTTTTTTACTGTTTCACAGCCCGATAACCATTATCGCAAAAAAATATTTCAAAAAAGTGTGCATAGTTTGGGAAATTATTTGTACATTTGTTTGGTTAATTCCGTAATTGTGAGAAAACCGAACTTTTAACAATCTATAAAACTACTGTCGTATGGCAAAAATCAAAGGAACAGTTGTCGTCGATACAGAGCATTGCAAGGGTTGTGGTGTATGTGTTGCATCATGTCCAATCAACGTGCTTGCATTATCGACTGAAGTAAATGGCAAGGGTTACCCCTTCGCTATGATGGTTGAGCCGGATAATTGTATTGGTTGCGCATCTTGCGCTATCATTTGTCCGGATAGTTGTCTAACGGTGTATCGCCAAAAATTCGAGTAAGCTATGGCAGAGAAAGAGGTAAAACTTATGAAAGGCAACGAGGTGATTGCTCATGCAGCAATTCGCTACGGTTGCGACGGCTATTTTGGCTACCCTATCACTCCACAGTCGGAGGTTATGGAGACCCTCATGGAGGAGAAGCCATGGGAGACTACCGGTATGGTTGTTCTTCAGGCAGAGTCTGAGGTATCTTCAATCAACATGGTTTATGGTGGTGCATCAACAGGTAAGCGTGTGATGACTTCATCTTCATCACCTGGTGTCAGCCTTATGTCTGAGGGCTTGAGCTACCTTGCAGGTGCTGAGCTTCCATGTGTTATCGTAAACTGCCAGCGTGGTGGTCCAGGTCTTGGTACTATCCAGCCTTCACAGTCTGACTACTTCCAGGCATGTAAGGGTGGTGCACACGGTGACTTCCACCTTATCGTATTGGCTCCTAACTCAGTTCAGGAGATGCACGACTTCGTTGCTGATGCTTTCGACCTTGCGTTCAAGTATCGCAACCCAGCTATGATCCTCGCTGACGGTTGTATCGGTCAGATGATGGAGAAGGTTGTTCTCGCTCCACAGCGTCCACGCAAGACTAAGGAGGAGATCGCTGCAGAGTGCAAGTCATGGGCTCTTATCGGTAAGACTGATGACCGCGAGCGCAACGTGATCACATCACTCGAGCTTAAGTCAGAGGTTATGGAGGTAAACAACCAGCGCCTTCAGGCTAAGTACGATGCTATCAAGGAGAATGAGGTACGCTACGAGGCTATCGAGTGCGACGATGCAGAGTATGTAATCGTAGCATTTGGTTCATCATCACGTATCTGCTCTGCTACTGTTGAGATGGCACGTGCTGAGGGCATCAAGCTTGGTTTGTTGCGTCCTATCACTCTCTACCCATTCCCAACTAAGGCTATCGCTGAGCTTGCAGAGCGTGGCGTGAAGGGCTTCCTTTCAGCTGAGCTTAACGCAGGTCAGATGGTTGAGGACGTTCGCCTCGCAGTAAACGGCAAGGCTCCAGTTGAGCACTTCGGCCGCATGGGTGGTATGTTGTTCTCACCAGATGAGGTACTTAAAGCAGTTAAAGAGAAACTTATAAATCGATAAGACTATGGCAGAGGTTGAAATCAAAAAAGAGAATTTGGTATTTGGCAAGTCTAAGCTTATCTTGCCTAATGTAATGCACTACTGCCCAGGCTGTAGCCACGGTACTGTGCACAAGCTCGTTGCCGAGGTTATCGAGGAGATGGGTTTGGAGCATGACACTATCGGTGTATCGCCAGTGGGTTGCTCAGTATTTGCATACAACTATATCGACATCGACTGGGCACAGGCTGCTCACGGTCGTGCTTGCGCAGTAGCAACAGCTATCAAGCGTGTAAACCCTGAGAAGATGGTATTCACATACCAGGGTGATGGTGATATGTCAGCTATCGGTACTGGTGAGACTATTCACGCAGCTGCTCGTGGCGAGAACATCGTTGCTATCTATATTAACAATGCTATCTACGGTATGACCGGTGGTCAGATGGCTCCTACTACCCTCTTGGGTATGAAGACCGCTACTACTCCTTACGGTCGTGATCCAAAGCTCAACGGCTATCCTTATAAGATTGCTCAGATGTTGGCTCACCTCGATGGCGTATGCTACGTTACTCGTCAGACTGTTCACACACCAGCTAACGTACGTAAGGCAAAGAAGGCTATCCGTCACGCATTCGAGAATGCAATGGCAGGTAAGGGCTTCAGCCTTGTTGAGATCGTTGCTACATGTAACTCAGGTTGGAAGCTTTCACCAGTTGCATCAAACGAGTGGCTTGAGAAGAACATGTTGCCATTCTACGAGCCCGGAGATTTGAAGGACACTACTAAAGAGTAAGGCATTATGAAAGAGACAATAATCATTGCAGGTTTCGGAGGACAGGGTGTCCTCACTATGGGTAAGATTTTGGCTTACTCTGGTATTATGCAGGATATGGAGGTAACATGGATGCCTTCATACGGTCCTGAGATGCGTGGTGGTACTGCTAACGTAACTGTTATCCTCTCGGATAAGGCTATTTCATCACCTATCGCTCACGAGTTCGATTGCGTAGTTGTTCTCAACCAGCAGTCAATGGACAAGTTCGAGGCTCAGGTGAAGCCAGGTGGCGTGCTCATCTACGACACCAACGGTATCACCAGCCACCCAACACGTACTGACATCAGCATCTATCAGATCGATGCTACTGCTGAGTGCGCACGCTTGGGTCAGGCTAAGTTGTTCAACACCATGATCTTGGGTGCTTACCTTAAGGTTCGCCCTGTGGTTGCTATGGAGAACGTTATGGCTGGTCTTAAGAAGACATTGCCAGAGCGTGCATGGAAGATGCTCCCACAGAACGAGGAGGCTATCAAGCACGGTGGTGAGATCATTCGCCAGATTCGCTAATCATAGCTAAGGAAAGCGTAGACACTGAGCTACGCATCAACCAAAGCCCTGAAGGAGTTCCTTCGGGGCTTTTTTCGTGCCACCACCCCACGCTTTCCGGGCATCGTACCTAAGCCACAAAATCTCGTCTAACACGATTTACTTATAGTTATTTCATCTTTAGCATATATTAATAATATTTTTTACTAAAAAGTTTGTAAATAGTTTGGCGGTTACAAAAATTTGTATTAATTTTACTATCGTAAAAGAAAACTAATATTATTAATCCTAATAACTACAATTATGATTATCACATTTAACGAGTTGCGCCGCATCAAGGATAAGTTACCCTCAGGTAGCTCGCAGCGCATTGCAGACGAGTTGGGAATCGACGTTGAGACAGTACGTAACTATTTTGGTGGTCAGCACCTTGAGGCTAAGGCTTGCTCTGGTATCCACATCGAGCAGGGTCCAGACGGTGGTGTTGTAACATTGGACGATACTACGATTTTTGACGCTGCAATGCGTATTCTTAACGAGCAGAAGGAGTAATTTCGTTTGATACGGCCGCATCTGCGACCGCACACTATGCTCCGAGTAAGCTATGGCTTACTCGGAGTTTTTTTTTGTGGGACGAAGCCTCGGCTTATGGGAAGGGAGCGCTCAGCTTGATGGGAGTAATGGGGAGCGCTACGCTTGATGGGGGAGATGGTAGAGGGCGCAGAGATAGAGAATTTAAGGAGTTTAAGGAGTTTAGTGAGTTTAGTGAGTGCGCTGCCGACAATTATCTGCAAGGCATTCTCCCTAAATTCCCTAATCTCCCTAATCTCCCCATTTTTCCCATTCGCCCCATCTACCCCATCATCTATCCCATCTATCCCAACCATCCCAACTTTTTTCAGCACAAGACATCTATTCCACTTGCCTACCCCACTTTCCCCGCCCGATTTTGCTGTTTCACATTTTTTATTTATCTTTGCACGTTATATCTATATAACGTATGGAGTTGGTAATAAACATAATCACCGGATACCTCAAGCACAACAACCGTATTGTCGTGCCACAGCTCGGTATGTTTATCGTCAAGCCAAGCGACGGGTCGATCATCTTCTCGGAGCTTATGCGCACTGACGATGGCGTACTGCGTTCGCTGTTGGTGGCTTACGGCATCAACGAGCTTGCGGCAAATGGTATGATCGACCGACTCCGTTTCGAGATTAAGCACGCCGTTGCTGAGGGCAAGAAGTACACCATTGCCAACTTCGGCGAGTTCTCGGCAGGCCAGAATGGCACAATAAGCTTCCGTCAGCGCCGTGAGCCCCAGGTGTTTGGTGGCAGAATTAAGCCACCTATCGAGCGCTTAGAGGAGGAGCGCCTAAAGCTACAACGCATACAGCGCATACGCCAGCAGCAGAGCGA
This sequence comes from Alistipes sp., assembly GCA_017560425.1. Lineage (GTDB taxonomy): Bacteria > Bacteroidota > Bacteroidia > Bacteroidales > Rikenellaceae > Alistipes. Next base: position 58,563 of record JAFZEX010000002.1, on the reverse strand, counting down.
GAACATCACGGGGCATAGCACCCACCGCAAGTTGCGCACCTCGCAGACAATCACCACAGCATCAGCTCGACGCAACGATGACGACGACGACCTATCGCTTGGCAAGCCCGACAGGTATCTCAAGGGCTTGAAGTACGAAAACCGCAAGGGACGCAACCAGGAGGAGGAGAGCTACGGCGGTCATAGCAAGCGTGGTGGCGGTGGCAAGATAGCCATCATTGCCATAATAATCATCGCCTTGGGCGTAGGCATATGGTTCACATGGCAGTGGACACAGGGCGAGGGCACGATGCACAACATAACAGTGGATAACACATCGCCCACAGCTGAGCCCACAGACACACTCGCCACGAGCGACCTAAGGCACGACATGGAGCATAACGCAACGACAATGACCACACCAGCACCTGCCCCAGCGCTGCCCACAACAACACAGAGCATAACTAACACAACATTATGATATCGAACGAACTACTCACTGCCAAGCAACGATTTGGCATCATAGGCAACTCCGAGGCGCTGAACAACGCCTTAGAGGTAGCCATGCGTGTAGCCCCCACCGACCTCTCAGTGTTGGTTACGGGCGAGAGCGGCGTGGGTAAGGAGTTCTTCCCACAGGTAATTCACGCCTACTCGGCACGCAAGCACAAGAAGTATATCGCCGTAAACTGTGGCGCTATCCCCGAAGGCACCATCGACTCGGAGCTTTTCGGTCACGAGAAGGGCTCGTTCACGGGCGCTATCGAGAGCCGTAAGGGATACTTCGAGGAGGCTGATGGTGGCACAATCTTCCTTGACGAGGTTGGCGAGTTGCCACTCTCTACTCAGGTGCGCCTACTGCGTGTGTTGCAGACGGGAGAGTTCATGCGTGTAGGCTCGGCAAAGGTGCAGAAGACCGACGTGAGAGTTGTTGCGGCAACCAACAACAACCTGCTTCAGGCTATTGCCGACGGTGCCTTCCGTGAGGATTTATACTATCGCCTGAACACCGTGCCCATTGCCGTGCCAGCACTACGTGAGCGCAAGGGCGACATATACCTACTCTTCCGCAAGTTTGCCAGCGACGTGGCTACGCAGTATCGCATGCCGGCGATAACCCTCGACGAGGGTGCACGTGCCACACTCGAGAACTATCATTGGCGAGGCAACATTCGCCAGCTCAAGAACGTTGCCGAGCAGATTTCGGCTATCGAGCAGCGCCGTGACATCACCGCCGACATTCTCCGTCGCTACCTCCCCGAGGAGGGGTATGCGATGCGTCCTGTTGGTCACGACTCGGGTGCGCAGTATAACGACCTTAGCGAGCGAGAGTTGCTCTACAAAATTTTGTTCGACATGCGCAACGACATTAACGACCTTAAGCGCATGATGACTGAGGCTATGGGTCATAGTGGCGACCACCACAAATCGCCCAACATACACAGCGAGGTGGTGGGTCTACTACCCGACCCCGTACACTCTCTGCCCCAGCACTATGAGCATAGCGAGGTTGTCGAGGTTGTCGAGGAGCCCACGCTCAAGCTCACAAAAGATGACGTGCAGCGTGAGCAGATAATGCAGGCGCTACGCAACAATGGCTTTAGGCGCAAAGATGCAGCACGTGAGCTATTCATCTCGGAGCGCACACTATACCGCCGCATCAAGGCGTTAGGAATCGAAGAAAACACCAAGTAGCATGACACGACACAACATATTTTTCCGACTCGTGGTAGTTGCACTCATGGCCCTTGTGAGCATTGGCTGCGGCTACAAAGTGACATACAACCTATCAGGAGGCTCTATTCCTCCCGAGGCTAAGACCTTCTCTGTGGCATACTTCCCGAACAATGCCCCCATGGTGGCACCTACGCTAAGCAACGTGCTTACGGAGGGTCTTCGTGACAAGTTCTCACGCCAAACACGCCTCGAGCAGGTGGAGGAGGGCGGCGACTTTGCCTTCGAGGGCGAGATTACCAACTACTCTTCGACAACAGCATCGGTGTCGAGTGGCGACTACGCCCTACAAAACCGCCTGACGATAACCGTTAAGGTCAGCTTCCAAAATGCTATTGATCAGACACTATCGTTTAACAACAAGACATTTTCATCATATGCCGACTACGACTCTTCGCAGCTGCTTATCGACGTTCAGGATCAGCTTATCGAGGAGATTGTGAAGGCTCTCGTAAACGACATTTATATGGCCGCAGCAGGCAACTGGTAATATGGCATCATTCAACGACATCATCTACAAAAACATCTCGACGTCGAACAACGACATCGAGCAGATTGTGGCACGCTATCCATGGTGGAGTGCTGCACGCCTACGTCTATACCGCTCGAAGGGCGAGAAGTGCAAGCCAGCGACACAGCTCATTGCCATGCTCCACCCTGCGGGAGCTATCGCTCGTGGCGAGATCGACCTTGCCACACTCACGGCACTTAGCCACGACGAGCTTATCGACAAATTCTTAAAGCTCGACAACCTACGCATTGCTGCCGAGGAGGGCGATGCCGACGACATCTCGGAGGTGGAAATCGAGAGCGAGGACGACATTGTTAGCGAAGAATTGGCGGAAATATACCTAAATCAGGGACTTTATAGCCAAGCAATTGACACTTATCGCAAATTAAGTTTGCTAAATTCAGAAAAAAGTATTTACTTTGCGGGACTAATTGCGAAGATTGAAGAAAAATTAGAGAACAATTAACATAGAATAATTAAATTTGTAAACTATGTATACTTTTTGCATTATCATGATTGCTATCGCAAGTGTCTTGTTGATACTTGCAGTTTTGGTTCAGTCACCTAAGAGCGGTATGGCTGCTAACTTCGGTGCAGCAAACCAGACAATGGGTGTTCGCCAGACATCTGACTTCCTCGAGAAGTTCACATGGGCTATGGTTGCAGCCATCGTGTTGTTCACACTTCTCTCAGTTACTGCTATGCCATCTGAGAAGAACGCAGAGAAGGCTTTCAACCCTGTTACTGAGTCTAAGGAGGTTGTTGCCGAGCCTACAACTCTCGCTATTCCTGCTGAGACAGAGGCTCCTGCAGAGGGCACTGAGGCTCCTGCTGCAACTGAGACTCCTGCAGAGAACGCTGAGACTCCTGCCGCAGAGCAGAAGTAATAGAACAGCTCGCAAAGAAAAAAGATTGCTCGACACATTGTGTCGGGCAATTTTTGTTTAGGGCGTGGCGTTATTGTTGCATACTACCTATATATATAATATGTATAACCTAAAAACTATGAGTATGAAAAAGTATGTATGCACAGCATGTCACTATGTATATGACCCAGCTAAGGGTGAGCCCGAAAATGGCATAGCTCCAGGCACTGCCTTCGAGGATCTGCCCGAGGATTACACTTGTCCACTATGTGGCTTGGGCAAGGAAGTCTTCGAGGAGGAGTAGGCAAAAAGGGTCGCCCACGCAAGATGGCGACTCTTTTTATGTAAAAACGTATAAAAATATTAATTTTTAGCTCGTTACACCCATAAAATAGTAGGTCGAGGTGTTGTAAGTTAAAAAATAATTACTACCTTTGCACCGCATTATGCAAAAAACCAATTAATTTTTTAAACGTATGAACAATTACGAAACCGTTTTCATTGTCACTCCCGTCCTTTCAGACGCACAGGTAAAGGAGGTTGCTGACAAATTCCAGGGCGTAATCACCGAGAACGGCGGTCAGATTGTGAATATGGAGAACTGGGGCCTTAAGAAGCTCGCTTATCCTATTCAGAAGAAGACCACTGGTTTCTACTTCCTTGTAGAGTTCACCGGTGAGGGCTCAATCATCAACACTCTCGAGACTCAGTATCGTCGCGACGAGCGCATCATTCGTTTCCTAACTTTCAAGCAGGACAAGTACGCTGTTGAGTACTCTCAGAAGCGTCGTGCTAAGCTTGCTAACAAAACACAGGAGGAGTAATCATGGCAGAGAATACACAGCAGGGTGCATCAGAGATCCGTTATCTCAACCCAGTATCAGTAGACGTAAAGAAGAAGAAGTACTGCCGCTTTAAGAAGCTCGGCATCAAGTACGTAGATTATAAGGATGGTGAGTTCTTGAAGAAGTTCCTCAACGAGCAGGGTAAGATTTTGCCACGTCGTCTTACAGGTACTTCACAGAAGTTCCAGAAGAAGGTTGCTCAGGCTGTTAAGCGTGCTCGTCACCTTGCAATCCTTCCATTCGTAACCGATTGTATGAAATAATAAAGAGGAGGAAAGACTATGGAAGTAATTCTTATCAAAGACGTAGAGAACTTGGGCTACGCAAACGACATCGTTAACGTACGTCCTGGCTATGCCAACAACTACTTGATTCCTCAGGGTTTCGCTAAGGCTGCTACAGCTTCTGCAAAGAAGGTGCTTGCTGAGAACCTTCGTCAGCGTGCTCACAAGGACGCTAAGATCCTTGCTGACGCTCAGGCTTTGGCTGAGACTATCTCAAACCTTCACCTCACTATCACAGCTAAGGCTGAGGAGGAGAAGATCTTCGGTGCTGTTACAGCTGCTGACCTTGCTGCTGCACTTCAGGAGAAGGGCATCGAGGTTGATCGCAAGAACATCACTGTAGATTCAGTTAAGACTCTTGGTGAGTTCGAGGCTGTTGCTAAGCTTCACCGCGAGGTTAAGGCTACTATCAAGTTCGCTGTTGTAGCTGAGTAATCTCAAGCGATAGGAACGCATTAGCGTTCAATCATTTAGCTCCGAATGAGCAGTACATTGTACGGCTTATTCGGAGCTTTTTTTGTGTTTATTTTTTTGGTGGATAGGAGCAAGGACGAATGGGACAAATGGAAAGAATGGAAAGAATGGAAATGATAGGGTTGTGATACCTTTGCCCCATTACCCCCATCAAGCGAAGCGCCCCCATTACCCCCATCAAGCGAAGCATTACCCATCAAGCGAAGCGCCCCCATCACCCCCATCGAGCGAAGCGCCCCAAAAATCCCAGCACCAACGACCCTCACGCTCCACTACCCCAAAAACTTTATTATTTATTAAATAATAATTTACGACGGAGTATCGTTTATTTGAAAAATTTGTGTAACTTTGTGCGCTTATATACATAAGCGAAATTCAGAAGAGAAGTAATGAAGCGTCTTTTATCCTACATAGTAGCTCTTGTGGCAGTGGTTATCGCCATATCGTCATGCGACGTTGTGACCAAGACCCTCAAGACAAACGACCCTGATTATGTCTATGAGCAGGCGCTCGTGTTGTACGGCCAAGAGAAGTGGAAGTCGGCATCTGACCTATTCTCAGCATGTCGCCACATCTACATGGGCTCGCCACGTGAGGACTCGCTATCGTTCTACAATGCACATTGCAAGTTCAAGGATCGCAACTATGAGGAGGCGGCAACGATGCTCGACGACTTCCGCAAGAAGTTTGGCCGTAGCCCATTCATCGAGGATGCTGAGGGCATGTATGCCTTATGCTTCTTCTACCTCTCGCCCGAGCCACAGCGCGACCAGGCACTAACAACACAGGCAATCATCGCCATAACAGAGTTTATGTCGAGATACCCCGAGTCGGAGAAGATGCCTCAGTTTGACGAGATGCTAACAACGCTCAGCCATCGACTCATGGAGAAGAGCTACCTGAATGCCTACACCTACTTCAAGATTGGCAAGTACAAGTCGGCAATCGTAGCTTTCAAAAACTCGCTAAAGCAGTATCCCGAGTCGCCACGCAAGGAGGAGATAATGTACTACACCACGGTGGCTGCCTACCGCCTCGCTGCAAACTCGATCGAGGCGAAGCAGATGGATAGATACCTCGCAACACTCGACTACTACTACTCGTTTGTTGCTGAATATCCCGAGTCGAAGCATATGCGTGAGCTTAACAACATAGCGGAGCGCTCACGAGACTTCATCGACAAGAACCGCAAAACTGAGGAGTAACAAAACTTTAAGAAGAAAAATAACGAATAACAAAATATAGGCTATGGAGATTAAGAAGAACATTCCCAGCAACACCATCACTCGTAAGCTTGTGGACCTCGACACCCCAACAGGCAACATCTACGAGAGCATCAACATCATTGCACGTCGTGCTAACCAGATTGCAACAGAGCTCAAGGCAGAGATCAACCGCAAGCTCGCTGACTTCTCGACACCATCTGACAACTCTGTAGAGGAGACCTTTGAGAACCGTGAGCAGATTGAGATCTCTCGCTACTACGAGCGTCTTCCAAAGCCAGCAATCATCGCTACTGAGGAGTTCCTCGATGGCGAGGTGAGCTTCCGTCACGGTCAGGAGAAATAGTGGTATCGGTCGCCAAAAGTGACCACAAAGCATCGAACAATGCTAAACGGAAAACACATAATACTCGGTATTACAGGCAGCATAGCAGCTTACAAGGCAGCTATGCTGTGCCGTCTTTTAGTGAAGGAGGGTGCAGAGGTTCGTGTTATCATGACACCTCTCGCTAAGCAGTTTATCACGCCACTTACGATGGCCACACTCTCGAAGCACCCTATCCTTGTCGAGTTCTTCAACCCTGAGAATGGCGAGTGGAACTCACACGTGTCGCTTGGCGAGTGGGCTGATATGTTGCTCATAGCACCAGCCACTGCCAACACCTTGGCTAAGATGACCACAGGTATCGCAGATAACCTTCTGCTCACAACCTACCTCTCGGCACGCTCGAAGGTTGCCGTAGCTCCCGCTATGGACCTCGACATGTATGCCCACATCACCACACAGCAGAACCTCGCAACGCTCAAGGAGCGAGGCGTGGCTATCATCGAGCCCGCAGCAGGCGAGCTTGCAAGTGGCTTGGTAGGCAAGGGCCGCATGGCTGAGCCTGAGGATATTGTCGAGCAGGTAAAGGCGATCTTTGCTGAGGGCGAAAAAAAAAAGACGTTAGAGGGTAAGCGCTACATCGTCACTGCTGGTGCTACTATCGAGCGTATCGACCCTGTGCGCTACATCACCAACCACTCTACGGGCAAGATGGGCTATGCCATTGCCGAGGAGCTGGCTAAGCGTGGTGCCGAGGTAAAGCTCATTAGTGGCCGCACCACCCTACCCGTTCCTGCGGGCGTTGAGCGCATCGACACGCTCTCGGCTGAGGATATGTACAATGCCGCAGTGAGGGAGTGGAGCGAGGCTGATGGCGCAGTTATGTGTGCTGCTGTTGCCGACTACACGCCTGTGACCGTGGCAGATAAGAAGCTCAAGAAGTCGGACGACGACATGCGCATCGAGCTTCGTCGCACAAAGGATATCGCCAAGGAGCTTGGCGCTGCCAAGGGCGAGAGAGTGCTTGTAGGCTTCGCCCTCGAGACCGACAACGAGGAGGCAAATGCTCAGGGCAAGCTTGTGCGCAAGAACCTCGACTTTGTTGTTCTCAACTCGCTACGTGATGCTGGCGCAGGCTTCCGTGGCGACACCAATAAGATAACCATCATCGACACTAATGGCGCTGAGGAGCACCCGCTTATGAGCAAGCGTGAGGCTGCTGGCGTGATTGTCGATAAGATAGAAACACTCAAGAAATAATATGCTAAAGAGCATAACCATAGAGAATTACGCCCTTATCGAGTCGTTGCACGTCGAGTGGGACGAGCACCTGAACATCATCACCGGTGAGACAGGTGCCGGTAAGTCTATTCTCTTGGGCGCTTTGGGCATGCTGCTTGGCGCAAAGAACGAGGGTCAGGCAACCAAAGACATCACGAAGAACTGTGTTATCGAGGCGACATTCTCTATTGATGGCTATGGCCTCGAGCAGATCTTCGAGGATAACGACCTTGACTACGAGAGCGAGATAACCATACGTCGCATCATCACCCCAGCCGGCAAGAGCCGCTCGTTTGTGGGTGATATGCCCGTGCAGCTCGCAACACTCAAGGAGCTTGGCTCACGCCTCATCGACATTCACTCGCAGCACCAAAACCTCATTCTCTCGTCGGAGGAGTTCCGCACCGCAACTCTCGACACCCTTGCATCGAACGAGGCGTTGTTGGAGGAGTACACCTCGCTGCTCGGTCGCCTCACGGCGCTTCGTGCGGAGTACCGCAAGATGGAGAGCGAGATGGAGGCGGCACGCAAAGATGAGGAGTGGCTGCGCTACACCGTGGAGGAGTTTCGTGCAGCAAAGCTACGTGAGGGCGAGCAGGCGGAGACCGAGCAGAAGCTCGCAATATTGGAGTCTGCCGACCGTATTGGCGAGGCGCTAACCACGCTGCGCAACACCCTCGACGAGGAGGAGCTGGGCGTGCTTGTTGCGCTATCACGCTCGGAGCGTGAGCTATCGGCCTTAGGCGAGAGCTACCCTGCGGGCAACACCCTTGCTGAGCGCATACACGCTGTAGTTGAGGAGCTTAAGGACATCAGCGCCACAGCATCGGACGAGGCAGAGGACATAGATGCCGACCCCGAGAAGTTGCAGAAGCTAAGCGACAGACTAAACACGATTTACTCGCTCGAGATTAAGCACCGTGCCGAGTCGTACGACGACCTCTTGGCTAAGGCCAAGGAGTTTGAGCGTAGATTGGCATCAATCGACAATAGCGATAGCGAGCTACTTAAAAAGCGTGAGGAGATAGCTTCTCTCGAGGCAGAGTGCCGAGACGTTGCAACCAAGATTCACGATGCACGTGTTGCGGTATGTGCTGGTTTCGAGGAGAAGATTGTTGCGATACTTCAGAAGTTGGGCATGGAGGATGCTCGCTTCGAGGTGGCAATTACGCCTATTGACACATTCACGCCTAATGGCACCGATAGCATCGCCTATCTCTTTACGGCTAACCGCACCACTAAGCCCGCACCTATCGAGCGCATAGCCTCGGGTGGTGAGCTCTCACGTGTGATGCTGGCACTCAAGGCTATACTTGTCGAGAAGATTAAGTTGCCTACGGTGATTTTTGACGAGATCGACACCGGAGTTTCGGGACGTATTGCCGATGCCATGGGCGAGATTATTGCCGACATGGCTACAAAGATGCAGGTTGTGGACATCACGCACCTACCCCAGGTGGCATCGAAGAGCGGCGCACACTTTGTGGTATATAAGAGCGAGGGTAAGACAAATATCCGCCGCCTAACCAAAGCGGAGCGCATCGACGAAATTGCTAAGATGCTATCCGGCAGCGAGATATCGGACGCAGCACGCAAACAAGCAAAAATCCTCTTGGGCTAACCCAAGAGGATTTTTAGTATAGTGTCGCCACCCTATTTCGTTTACTTAGAGCAGCTTCTTCTTCGATGGGATAACGATAAAGTCCTTGAGGTAGAATGGCTCGAAATATGCCAAATCCTCGAACTTACCAGCGTTGAACGCCTCCTCGGCAAGGCGGACAATGCCTCGTGACGAAGGAACGATATCCTCGATAATAGCGTCGGGCAACACCTCGGCGCACTTCTTAGCGCCATTGCCAAAGATAACAAACTTGTCATTAGCACGCCACTCTTTGAAGCTCTCCTCGGTAACCACCTCGGCAACAACTTCGCTCAGAGCCTTACCCTCAACGTCGAAGACCTGAGCATATACCTCCATGCGGCGAGCATCGACCATTGGGCAGAGCTTAGCCTGCGCCCAATCCTCCTCCTCGATATCGAGGATACCAGCCTCGAAGTCCTCACGTGCCACCTCTGCCAAGGCATCGAGCGAGCCAATGGCGATAAGCGGAATACCCAAAGCATAGCACATACCCTTAGCAAACGACACGCCGATGCGCAAACCTGTGTAAGAGCCTGGACCCTTACCTACGGCAATAGCATCGATATCTGAGGGCTGAACGCCTGTCTCACGCAATAGCTCATCGACAAACAATGCCACCTTCTTGGCATGGTCACGACCCTCGTCGCTCTCACGAAGTGCCATAAGCTCGCCATCGTTAGCAAGGGCTACCGAGCAAATATCTGTACCTGTCTCAATTGATAATATAAGTGCCATATTTCGCTGTTATCTATTGTTTTTCATTGCCTTATCCATCTCACGCTTAGCGTCGTTCTCCTTGATATACTCACGCTTGTCGTAGGACTTACGACCACGAGCAAGACCGATAGCCACCTTCGCCAAGCCACGCTCCGTAAGGAAGAGCCTGAGGCCCACGACGGTGAGTCCTCGATCCTGCAACGAGCGTTGCAACTTATTAAGTTCCTTGCGGTTAAGAAGAAGCTTGCGGTCACGCTTAGGGACATGGTTGTTGCACGTGCCCCACGCATACTCAGCAATGTTTATGTTACGAATCCACAACTCGTTACGCTCGAAGTAGCAGTACGAGTCTACAAGCGATGCCTTGCCCAAGCGCAACGACTTAATCTCGGTGCCCACAAGCACAATGCCTGCGATGTACTCCTCCAAAATCTCGTAGTCGAACGTAGCTCGCTTATTGCGGATATTTATATTTTTATAATCTGCCATATCTTATCGTTTCGTTAGCCTCTGTTCGGCACACCTTTTGCCACTCTTAGAGTGGGTGTTCGGCAAAGGTAACTAATTCTTTTATCTTTGATATGTTTTACACATCTTTAGTTTATTTTCTGTTTGCACACCGCCAACGTAGTGATACGGAGGTACGCCGGGCACCCATTTTTTTCAAACTAAAACACACGTTTGGTCATCTGCGCAAGCTTCACACGTGCAACGTGTAGTTTTGATAGCTGTGCCATGATTTCCAACATCTCATCCTCGGTAACATCGGGCGATGCCAAACGGCGCTTGTTTTCCTCGATACGTCGCTCGAGGGTGCGTAGCTTGTATATATCCATAACCTTGGGCACTCCATATGCCAACTGCTCCTCAGCGCTCTCGATGTGCACCTCCTTCTGCTCCCATATACGGCTTATGACATAGTTGTCGTCAGAGGTGAGCAAGTCCACAACGATGCGGCTCACGTCGGGGTTCGGGTGGTTCACGAAGCGGTGCGTAGCCACCTCAACACCAATGCCGAGGCGGTCGCTCTCGGTGCGGTACTCCTCGTATATGGTGCGGTAGAGCGGATATACCAACGTAAGCTGGTCGGCATCGAGCTCCGAGAAGATAAAGTCAGCAACGTTGTAATCGACATACTCCTTATCTTCGAGCACCGTGAAGTTCAGGTGACCATACTTTAGCAAGTACTTAACTATCTCACGCTCAAGGGTCTGCATTGTTGTGCCAAGCGTAGCCTCTGTGGGCATATGCTCGTCATGTGGCTGAGACGTATTAGGCATCTGCTCTGCCTGCTTATACTCACGCTCACGGCTCTGCTGACGCTGAATAAACTCACGTGCCTCACGGTTGCCCCTCACGCCATCGACACTGCGTGCCACCTCCACGCCAAGCGTGTCGGCAGGAATATCCATAATCTCGGCACAGTAGCGCACATACTCCTGACGCTTGATAGCATCAGGAATAAGGGCAATGCTCTCGACCATGGCACGAATAGCCTCCGAGCGAGTCATCGGGTCGGTAGCCTCGCCGAGCAACAGGTGCGCCTTGAAGGCGAGGAAGTCCTGCGACTCGTTGCGGATATATTCTCGTAGCTCCTCGGAAGAATGTGCACGAGCAAAGGTATCGGGGTCGTGCTCCTCGGGGAGTAGCACAATGCGAACATTGAGGTTCTCCTTGAGGATAAGATCGACACCACGCAGTGCCGCCTTAACACCCGCCTTATCGCCGTCGTACATCAGCGTGATGTTCTTCGAGAAACGTGCAACGAGGCGTATCTGCTCCTCGGTGAGCGATGTTCCTGACGATGCCACAACATTCTCGACACCCGCCTGGTGCATCGATATAACGTCGGCATAGCCCTCAACCATTATCACCATGTCCTCCTGCTGAATAGCCTTCTTAGCAAAGAAGAGGCCATAGAGCTCTCGGCTTTTTGAGTATATCTCGCTCTCGGGCGAGTTCTGATATTTGGCAACCTTCTTGTCGGTGCGCAAGGTACGACCACCAAACGCAACAACACGTCCCGAGACGTTGTGCACGGGGAAGATGACTCTATCGTAGAACCTGTCACGCAGCATGCCGTCCGACTCACGCTTTAGGGACAAGCCCGTAGAGAGCAGGAACTCCTCCTTGTATCCCGCAGAGCGAGCATCCATAGAGAACCTATCGCCACGTGATGGGCAGAAGCCAAGGCCAAACTTGCGGATTGTGGCATCGCTGAAGCCACGGAGCGACGAGAAGTAGCTAAGAGCCACGCTGCGGCCCTCGTCCTCGTTATACATATATCGCTGGAAGTAGTCCGCAGCCCACTGGTTGAGCGCAAACATACTCTCACGATTGTTGTTTCGCTGTATATCCTCCTCGGTTACGGCCTCCTCTCTAATCTCGATGCCATAGCGCTTGGCAAGCACCTTGAGCGCCTCGGGATAGGAGATATTCTCGCTCTCCATCACGAAATTAACGGCATTTCCAGCCTTGCCACAACCGAAACACTTGTAGATGCCACGAGCGGGCGACACAACAAACGATGGTGTCTTCTCCTGGTGGAAAGGACAGCATGCCTGATAGTTCGCACCCTTGCGCTTGAGTGTAACATAATCGCCAACAACATCTACGATATTGACGGCACTAAATATTCGGTCTATGGTTTCACGATCAATCATTCGTGCAAAGGTACTAAAATTTGTCGAAATTATTATCCACTTATCTATTTTGCCAAATAATTTTTTTTTATTACCTTTGTTAGTTGTTAAGAACAAAGGTTCTTATATAGGCTTAAAACCAAAAACTAAACACAATACCTAAAATGAACAAAGACACACAGATTTTTGATTTGATCGCTGAGGAGCGTTCACGTCAAACTAAGGGAATCGAGCTTATCGCATCGGAGAACTTCGTTAGCGACCAGGTGATGGCTGCTATGGGCTCTGTATGTACTAATAAGTATGCTGAGGGCTACCCTGCTGCACGCTACTATGGCGGTTGCGAGGTTGTCGATAAGATTGAGAATCTTGCTATCGAGCGCATCTGCAAGCTCTACGACGCTGAGTATGCCAACGTGCAGCCACACTCAGGTGCTCAGGCAAACATGGCAGTATTCTTCGCTTGCCTCAAGCCAGGCGACACATTCATGGGTCTTGACCTATCGCACGGTGGTCACCTCTCACACGGTTCACCTGTGAACATGTCGGGTATGTACTTCAACGCCGTAGGCTACAAGCTTAAGGAGGAGACAGGCAACATCGACTACGAGGAGATGGAGGCACTCGCCCTTGAGCACAAGCCAAAGCTCATCATCGGTGGTGCTTCGGCATTCTCTCGTGAGTGGGACTACAAGCGCATGCGCGAGATTGCTGATAAGGTAGGTGCTTTGCTCCTCATCGACATGGCTCACACAGCAGGTCTTATCGCAGCAGGTTTGTTGGACAACCCTGTTAAGTATGCTCACATCGTGACATCTACAACCCACAAGACATTGCGTGGTCCTCGTGGCGGTATTATCCTCATGGGCAAGGACTTCGACAACCCTTGGGGCTACACAACTCCTAAGGGCGTAGTGAAGAAGATGTCGCAGATTTTGAACTCTGCAGTATTCCCAGGCATCCAGGGCGGTCCACTCGAGCACGTTATCGCAGCTAAGGCTGTTGCCTTTGGCGAGGCGCTCACACCAGAGTATAAGGAGTATCAGAAGCAGGTGGTTAAGAACTCACAGGCATTGGCTGAGGCTCTCACAAAGCGTGGCTACAAGATCGTATCGGGCGGCACCGACAACCACCTTATGTTGGTTGATCTTCGCACCAAGTTCCCAGAGCTCACAGGTAAGCTCGCTGAGAAGTGCTTGGTAGCTGCCGACATCACCACAAACAAGAACATGGTGCCATTCGACTCACGCACACCATTCACCACATCAGGTTTGCGCTTCGGTACTCCAGCCATCACAACACGTGGTGTTAAGGAGGACAAGATGGACTATATCGCAGAGCTTATCGACCGTGTACTAAGCGACCCTGAGAACGAGGAGAACATCGCAGCAGTACGCAAGGATGTTAATGCAATGATGCAGGAGTATCCTTTGTTTGCTTGGTAGTAGACGGCTTTTCGTAAACCAACAGGGAGTGGCTCAATTAACATTGGTCGCTCCCTTTATATTAGATTGATGAACAACGTTTTAACCTTCCTCGAGGGCATACACCATAACGACACGAAGGAGTGGTTTTTTGCTAATCGCCGAGCCTATATCGAGGCATTTTCGAAGAATGCCGAGAATGCTCAAAAGCTCGCAAAGCTCATTGGCAAGTACGACCCTGCAATCGGCTACCTTAGGCTTGCCGATTGTAGCTTTCCGCTACCCCGCCACTATAAGCTCAAGCATAGCGACCGCACCTACAACGACTACCTCGGTGGATTCTTCGCACGTGGTGGCAAGCGCAGCGGATATGCTGGCTACTACTACCACATCGCTGCCGAGGGTTCGACATGTGGCGACTCGCTCCTGGCTGTGGGCATCTTCAACCCCAGCCGTGAGGTGTTGGAGTGGTTTAGGGAGGAGGCCGTCAAAGATGGCTCTACCATCATGGAGCTAATCAAGGCGAGTGGCTTTCAGCTACTTGAGCGTGACAGGTTTCTACGCCTACCCAAGGGCATGACCATCGACGAGGAGCATCGTAAGCTGCTGCTTCAGCGCCACATAATGCTCGTCAAGCGTGTGGGCACCAAGTGGTTTTTGAGGGAGGATTGGCTGGAGCGCACAGCACGCACCTTCAAGCGCTGCAAGCCATTCATAGATTACGTAAACGCCATTATCGACGAACACCGATTAGGTATAAAGCGAGAAAACCTATAAGAATCTGTCTAACAACTCCTTTTTGTTAGGCAGTTTTTTTGTCGCAAATATTTTTCTTCGTAACTTTGTTACTATCGAAAAATAACTCAAAACTCAATACCATGCTGCGCAAACTATTTATCATTGCTTTGTGCCTTGTGGCAACAATATTTACCACTCAAGCACAAACCCAAACGCCACCCGACAACGAGATTTGGTATACCACAACTGATGACAAAATCGCTGAGTTTGAATTTGGCAAGGAACCCGCACCTGAAAATGGCGAAGATTTCGAGATAGTATCTCATACCTACGAAAATGGCAGGGGTGTTATTCGAGTAAATAAGCCGATTAAGGTATTTGGAAATGGCGCATTCTATGGTTGCAGTAGCCTAACAAGCATAACTATTCCCGATAGCGTAACTTCAATTGGAAGTTATGCATTCGAGGGTTGCTGTAGCCTAACAAGCATCACTATTCCCGATAGCGTAACGGAGATTGGACATGAAGCATTCGATGGTTGCAGTAGCCTAACAAGTATCACTATTCCCGATAGTGTAACCAAGATTGGAAATTATGCATTCAGAGGTTGCGATGCTCTAAAAGATGTAAATGCTAATATTACTGACTTAGCGAAATATTGCACGAACAATCCTATTTATAACATTCCAGGAAACAAGCATCTATATATCGACAATAAAGAGTTTACGGAGTTGATTATCCCCGATAGAGTAACTCAGATTGGAGAGGGTGCATTCGCTTATTGCAGTAGCCTAACAAGCATTACTATTCCCGATAGCGCAACTTCAATTGGAGAATATGCATTCTATGATTGCAGTAGCCTAAAAAGCATCACTATTCCTGATAGTGTAACTTCGATTGGAGAGGGGGCTTTCAAGGATTGCAGTAGCCTAACAAGCGTAACTATTGGCAATAGTGTAACTGAGATTGATCGTTTTGCATTCTATTGTTGCAGTAGCCTAACAAGCATCACTATTCCCGATAGCGTAACTACGATTGGATGGGGTGCATTCGAGAATTGCAGTAGCCTAACAAGCATAACTATTCCCGATAGCGTAACGGAGATTGGAGCGAGGGCATTCAATGATTGCAGTAGCCTAACAAGCATCACTATTCCCGATAGTGTAACTACGATTGGAGAGTGGGCATTCGCTGTTTGCAGTAGCCTGAAAAGCATTACTATTCCCAATAGCGTAACTACGATTGGATGTGGTGCATTCTATAATTGCAGTAGCCTAACAAGCATAACTATCCCCAATAGCGTAACTGAGATTGGAGAGTATGCATTCTATAATTGCAGTAGCCTAAAAAGCATAACTATTCCCGATAGCGTAACCAAGATTGTATATGAAGCTTTCTATGGTTGCACAGGCGAACTAATTGTAAATTGTAATATACCAGATGGCGCGTTCGATGGCTCTAAGTTCACAAAAGTGACTATTGGCGATAGTGTAACTTCGATTGGATATGGTGCATTCTATAATTGCAGTAGCCTAACAAGCATCACTATTCCCGATAGCGTAACTACGATTGGAGAGTATGCATTCTATGATTGCAGCAGCCTAAAAAGCATAACTATTCCCGATGGTGTTACTTCGATTGGAAATGGTGCATTCTATGGTTGCAGTAGCCTAACAAGCATCACTATTCCTGATAGTGTAACTTCGATTGGAGAGTGGACATTCAGAGGTTGCAGTAGCCTAACAAGTATCACTATTCCCGATGGCGTAACTGAGATTGAAAGGCATGCATTCGCTGTTTGCAGTAGCCTAATAAGCATGACTATTCCCGATAGCGTAACTACGATTGGATGGTATGCATTCTATGATTGTAGTAACCTTGCTAAGATAGTTTGTTTGGCAACCGAGCCTCCGCAGATTGAATGTGATTGGCCAGGCGTTTATTTAGGCATATCAGAAGCCACAAAGATATATGTACCCAAGGAGTCGGTAATGGCGTATAGACAAGATAAGTATTGGAGCCGTTATGCAGAGCAGATTGTGCCGATTAAATAGATATAGAATTACACACAAAAGGTTGTCCAACAAGTTCATGGACAACCTTTTATCTTTTTGAAACTATATAATAAGAGTCTGTTTACTCCTCGTCTAAGTCTGCCTCGGCAAGGGCCTTAGAGGATTGATGCTTCTTGGTTGGCAAGCCCAGCTTTTTGAGGCGTTCGCCGAGGCGCACTATATTATTATTTCCCGTGTGCAGGCGCTTATATGCCTCGTCGTACTTGCTCTTAGCCGTGTCGAGCGCCGAGCCCACACCCTCGAGCTGCTCGGTGAAGACCACCAACTGCTCGTATAGCTTTGTCGCCTTATCGACAATCTCGGCCTGGTTCTTTGTCTGCTCGTCACGTCGCCACATATCGCCCACCATCTTCAACAGCGCAAAGAGGTTTGTGGGCGACGATATGATAATCTTCTTGCGGTATGCCTCAGCCCAAATGGTGTTATCCTCCTTCAACGCCTCAAGGAAGGCGGGCTCGGTAGGGATAAACATAATCACAAAGTCGGGCGAGTTGATAAGCTTCTGATACTCCTTAAGAGCAAGCTCCTGAACATGCTTCTTTACGGACTGCACATGCTCCGCCAATGCCTGACGGCGCTCCGCCTCGCTCTCAGCCTCCGTATAGCGCACATATGCCGTGAGCGACACCTTCGAGTCGATGACTATCGAGCGCTCCTCGGGCAACGACAACACCACGTCGGGGCGTAGGTTCTGACCCTCCTCACCCTTGATATTCTGCTGGATATGGTAGTGGATACCCTTCACCAAGCCTGTGCTCTCGAGAATGGTTTCGAGGTATGCCTCGCCCCAATCGCCCTGCACCTTAGAGTTACCCTTGAGGGCATCGGTAAGGTTGGCTGCCGACGAGGTCATCTGCTGGTTGAGCTTAATGAGGTTATCGAGCTCATTCTTAAGTGCTCCACGCTGCTCATTCTCATGGGCATAGATGCGCTCAACACGCTCACGAAAGTCGGTGATATTATCCTTAAAAGGCTTCAACAGCAAGTCCAACGAGTCACGGTTTGCCTGACGCAGGTTGTGCTGGTGCTCGGTCAAAATCTCGTTAGCAAGATTTTTGAACTCGCTCTTCATGGTGCGCTCCGTAGCCTCACGCTCGGTGCGCATCTGCTCGATGCTCTGCTTGAGGGCATCACGCTCCGACTGTGTGCGCACATGGGCTATGCGCTCGTCGCTAAGCTGCTGCTGGGCACGACTCACGCCCGCCTCAAGCTCGGCAACACGAGCATCAGCGGCGCTCTTCTCGGCTCTTGCCGACGCATCGTTGCGCTGCCACATGACATACACCCCCACGAGAGTGGCAATGAGCAAGACAACAAAAATAAGTAATATGATAGAAATTGTATCCATTTTGAGTTGTGGTTAGTGATAAACTATGAGCAAAGATACAAAACTATTCGAAGAATAGTGCGCTAAATCAAAACATTTTTTGTAAATTTGTCCATTCGTAGAATGATAACCCTAAAACAACCTAAAATAGTTATGAGAAGAATTATTGCTCCATCGGTGCTATCTGCCGATTTCGGTAATCTTAACAAGGATATGGAGATGCTCCAGCGCTCAGAGGCTGAGTGGGTGCATGTCGATGTTATGGACGGCGTGTTTGTGCCAAACATCTCGTTTGGTTTCCCACTTATGAAGCCACTACGCAAGGGCACTACCAAGGTGTTGGACGTGCATCTAATGATCACTGCGCCAGAGAAGTATGTTGAGCGTTTCGTGGAGGCAGGTGCCGACTACGTTACATTCCACTACGAGGCTACCGAGAATATTCAGGAGTGCATCGACCTTATCCGCAAGGCGGGTGCTAAGGTGGGTATCTCTATCAAGCCTGGCACAGAGCCTGAGGTTTTGGACAAGTGGATCGAGCAGCTCGACCTTATCCTCGTTATGAGCGTGGAGCCTGGCTTCGGTGGTCAGAAGTTCATGCCTTCGTCTATCGCTAAGTGCGAGTACCTAAACCGCAAGAAGCAGGAGTTGAAGCTTGACGAGCTTATCATCGAGGTTGATGGTGGTATCTCGGCAGCTAACTCACGTCTTTTGTTCGATGCTGGTGCCGAGGCATTGGTTGCGGGTAGCTCAGTGTTTGGTGCCGAGAACCAGGAGCAGGCAATCATCGATATGCTAAATTCATAATATTCAGACATAAAGCGTGATTTCGTTAGACAATCTTTCGGTAAGCTACGGAGGCTGGACGCTCTTCGACTCGATATCCTTCATGATTAATCCCAAAGACCGCATAGGCCTTGTGGGAAAGAATGGTGCAGGCAAGACCACCCTACTGCGCATCATCACCGGCGAGCAGCAGCCCACCGAGGGTGCTGTGACAATCAACAGCGAGTGCACAATAGGCTATCTTCCTCAGCAGATGCGTGTTGCCGACACAACAACACTCGTTGATGAGACTGCCAAGGCATTCGACGAGGTAATTCGTATCGAGCGAGAGATTGAGCGCCTAACAGAGGAGATTGCCGCACGCACCGACTACGAGTCGGAGGAGTATGCCACGCTTATCCACCGCCTAAACGAGGCTAACGACCGCTATCACATCCTTGGTGGCGACACCCGTGAGGCCGACATCGAGCGCACGTTGCTCGGCTTGGGATTTAAGCGTAGCGACTTCGAGCGCCCCACACGTGAGTTCTCGGGAGGCTGGCGCATGCGTATCGAGCTTGCCAAGCTCTTACTACGTCGCCCCTCGATTTTCTTGCTCGACGAGCCTACCAACCACCTCGACATCGAGAGTATTCAGTGGCTCGAAGATTACCTCAAGAACTACAACGGCGCAGTACTGCTAATATCGCACGATAGGGCCTTCCTCGACAACGTAACTACACGCACCGTCGAGATTTCGCTGGGCAAGGTCTACGACTATAAGGTGCCCTACTCGAAGTATGTTGTCTTGCGTGCCGAGCGCCGAGCACAGCAGATGGCAGCATACGAGAACCAGCAGCGACTTATCGAGAAGACCGAGGAGTTTATCGAGAAGTTCCGCTACAAGCCCACCAAGAGCAACCAGGTGCAGTCGCGCGTGAAGCAGCTCGAGAAGCTGGAGCGCATAGAGGTTGATGAGGAGGATCTATCACGCCTAAACATCAAGTTCCCGCCCGCACCACGCTCAGGACAGATTGTTGCCGAGGTAAAGGAGGTGGGCAAGGCATTCGACCAAAAGCGCATATTCTCGGGTGCCGAGTTTATCATCGAGCGAGGACAGAAAATCGCCCTCGTGGGACGTAATGGCGAGGGTAAGACCACCTTTGCACGAATACTCCTCGGCGAGTTGGAGGCTACGAAGGGAACAATAAAGCTCGGTGCTAACGTCAATATCGGCTACTACGCCCAAAATCAGGACGACCTGATGGACGGCGAGTTTACCGTGTTCGACACCCTCGACAGAGTTGCTGTGGGAGATATTCGCACACGCCTCAGGGACATCCTCGGAGCATTCCTCTTCCGTGGCGAGGATATCGACAAGAAGGTAAAGGTGTTGTCGGGTGGTGAGCGCTCACGCCTTGCCATGGCACGCCTCATGCTCGAGCCCTACAACCTGCTTATCCTCGACGAGCCTACCAACCACATGGATATGCGCTCGAAGGATATTTTGAAGGAGGCACTCATGAAGTTCGACGGCACGGTAGTGGTTGTGTCGCACGACAGAGAGTTCCTCGACGGCCTTGTGGACCGCATCTACGAGTTTAGAGATGGTGGCGTGAGAGAGTATCTTGGCGACATATGGTACTTCCTCGAGAAGCGCAAGGTGGAGTCGTTGCAGGATATCGAGCGTCACGACAAGCCGGCGGCGCAGAAGGCCGCTGAGAGCAACACGGGCAAGCTCTCGTATGAGCAGAAGAAGGAGCAGGAGAAGCTCCTACGTAAGCTACGCAAGAATGTGGAAATGATCGAGGAGGAGGCAGCAAAGGTAGAGAAAGAGATTGCCGAGTACGACGCTAAGTTTGCCGTGGCTACGGAGTACAACGCCGACGACTACACAAAGTATAACGCCCTCAAAGAGCGCTACGACCACCTTATGCACGAGTGGGAGAAGGCATCGTATGAGGTAGAGATAACCGAACAAAGCTAACACAAAATATGGAGAAGGAGAATATTATTTTTGGTATCCGCCCCGTTGCCGAGGCTATCGAGGCACGCAAGCAGATTGAGCGCATCTACATCAAGAAGGGCGCCGAGGGTCAGCTAATGACCGACCTCAAGGATCTTATGGCACGCCACCACCTACGTTGGCAGGAGGTGCCTATCGAGAAGCTTAACCGCCTCACTCGTGGCAACCACCAGGGCGTTGTGGCGCAGACCGCCGCTATCGACTACGCCTCGTTGGAGGATATCTTGGAGCGTGTGCCCGAGGACGAGACACCTCTTATCGTGGTGTTTGACGGCGTTACCGACGTGCGCAACTTCGGAGGTATTGCCCGCTCGGCAGAGTGCGCTGGTGCTCACGGCCTTATCACACCACTCAAGAATTCAGCACCCGTAAATGGCGATGCTATACGCTCGTCGGCAGGTGCTTTGCAGAATATCCCTGTATGCCGTGTAGGCTCTATCCGCAACACCCTCAAGGCGTTGCAGGCCGATGGTTTCCAGATTGTTGCAGCAACAGAGAAGAGCCGCAAGCTACTCTACGATGCCGACTTTAAGAAGCCTACCGTGATTGTCATGGGTGCCGAGGATAAAGGTATCTCGAAGGAGGTGCTAAAGCTTTGCGACGAGCAGCTCGCTATTCCGCTTATTGGTCACACCGAGTCGCTCAACGTGTCGGCAGCAGCGGCAATCATGCTCTTCGAGGTTGTGCGTCAGCGAATTGGTGACTAATGGCGTTGGTGCATCACCCTACGCTTGGATTAATAGAGTGTGTTCGTTCAGTGCGGGCACGCTCTATTCGTCTTGTTGTGCGTGGTGATGGTAGCCTGCGCCTTAGCTACCCTGTTTTTGCCAATCGCAGCCGTGCCATAGCCTTTGCCGAGAGCCGCATGGAGTGGATCGAACTCACCCGCCAACGCCTCGCCAAGCGCCAAGCCAACTACCCCACACTCACCCCTCAGGATGTTGAGCGCCTACACCGTGAGGCACGACAATACGTCCCCGAGGCGCTTCAACGCCTTGCCACGAAGCATGGCCTTGGCTATACCACGCTACGCATATCGTCGGCACACACACGCTGGGGCTCGTGCAGCGGCCGCAATGGCATATCTATATCGTTGTTTGTGATGCTCCTCCCTGAGCATCTGCGAGAGTTTATCCTCCTTCACGAGCTCTGCCACACCCGCCACCACAACCACTCGGCAGCATTTCACGCCCTGCTTAACTCGCTTGTCGAGGGCAGAGAGAGGGAGCTAAACGCCGAGCTGCGCAAATATAAAATACCGAGGATAAGCGATTAGGAATGAGTAATTAGTAATGAGGAATTAGTAATATTTTCGTAGCTACTTATTACTAATTACTCACTACTAATTACTAATTAAACAAAGCGTCGCAGAAACCACACTTCTCACATTTATTGTTAGAAGGGGTTAGGCTTGGTCTATCGCAAAAGAAGACCCCTCGGGATAGTACTCAAACGTACAGCCCGAGGGGTCTTACTTTTAGCGATGGGCCGAGAATGACCCCTTATCACAATAAATGGTTGAGCTACCGAGATTCGAACTCAGAATAACAGAACCAAAATCTGCTGTGTTACCGTTACACCATAGCTCAATCGTTGCTCGTAAGCGGTGCAAAGATAGTCTATTTTTTTTAATTAGCAAAATTTTAGCCACCATGTTACTCCGACACCTGATTTTCATCGGTGACTACTACTCGTCAGTGGTCGCATGGAAGCGCTGACGATACTCGATAGGCGTGCACCCCTCAACCTTACGGAAGAGGCGTGACAGGTGGTGAGGGTGCTTAAAGCCAAGCACATAGGCAATGTGACCTATTGAGCAGTTATCACGCTCGAGGTAGATTTTAATCTCCTCGACAATACGGCGGTGGATATGCTCCTGCGCCGAGATGTTGCCATGCTTGCGCATAAGGTCGCCAAGATAGTTTGCCGAGAGGTTGAGCTTCTCGGCACACCATGCCACGGTAGGCAGCTCACGGCTACGCACCGGAGAGGAGAAGTGTTCGTTGAGCAAGATGTCTACACGGCGCACAATGTCGTTGTTGCCCTGCTCAACACAGCCAAGCTGACGATCGTAGAAGCGTAGACACTGCGTCAAGATTACCGACATGCCCGAGGCAAAGATGCGACGGGTGTAGCGATCCTCCTCACGGAACTGCTCGTCGTAGAGCAGACGCATGTAGTTATCGACAAGCGCAGCCTCGGCATTGTCAAGATTGAGTGGCTCTGACGACGAATCTCTAAAAAAGGCATACTCCGACATTCGGTTCACGAGCAACGTGCCCTGCAAAATGTCGGGGTGAAAATATAGCATCCAGCCCTTGAGCCTTGGCAAGACTCCCGAGCTAAGACGGCTATACTGACCTGGGCGAATAAAATAGAGATAGGCATCATGCCCAGCAATGCGTTTTTCGTCACGAACCATTATCACGCTATATAGATTATAGCGCTTGGCAACCTGCTTGATATCACCAACTTCATGCAGGTCGATAACAGTAAATAGACTATTCGACGACTTTATGCCAAGATAGTCACAGAGGCTCTGTATGGTATCGAGCTTTAGTATTGGTGTCTGATTATCCATAACCCCAAAAAATCGTTGCAGACGACACGAGTAATCGTCCACAGGTAATATTGGTTATACATTCCGTAAAGCGTCTATTGTCTAACCAGGTGTATTACACTACTTTTGCACCGTCGTTAAACAACAATACGTTTAACCATATTTTAGTGCTGATGCGTATATAGCAGCCAATTGGGGTTATAAGCTTTCCTTTGGATTTTATAATTTGGTTGCTTAGGGGGAATACGCATCAGCCTTTTTGTTTATAGCTTCGACAAAAACTTCTCACGATTTACCACGAAACGAACGTGGTCGCCCTCGCCGATAAGCGTCTCGCCATCATAAGCCGAAATCTTGAACGTGAGCTTACGACCATCTACCTCCACGAGCTCGGCACGTGCCTCGACAACATTACCCACCTTCGAAGGCTTGAGGTGCGATGTAGAGATCATCGAGCCCACGGTAGTCTCGCCCTCGCCAAGGTGCAACGCCACAGCAAGCATCGCAGCATTCTCCATTAGTGCAACCATTGCAGGTGTTGCAAGCACAGCCATGTCGCCAGAGCCGATAAACTCGGCGGTGTTGCCAGCCTCAACACGCATCACGCTATTGTGTTTTAGTCCTACTTCAAGCATAGTCAAAAAGAGTTTAATAGTTACTATACTACAAAAATAGTGATTTTCTTCGAGATACAAAATTAAATATCAGACTATTTCGTTATCTTTGTGAAAAGATATTTCTGATGAACCTCTTTCGCACCATATTTCTGCTGCTCATGCTTGCCGTTGTAGTGCCCACCGAGAGCTCGGCGCAGGCACGTAGGCATCGCATCTATGGTGCTCAGTCGGCACGCTGGGAGGTAAACGCACGAGGCGACTCGACGCTGCACATAACAATAATGACCGTACCTATATATAAAAGTAATAGGGAGATGCAGCGCTACCAGCGCATGGTGGCTGCCGTGAAGAAGGTCTACCCTCTTGCCCTCGATGCCGCAGTACGCCTCGAGGACCTCGACCAAAGGTTGGCAGAGTTTGAGCGCCGCAAAGACCGCAAGGGATATACCCGAGCGCTGGAAGAGGCTCTCAAGGAGGAGCTCACGCCCGTGCTCCTGAAGATGACACGCTACGAGGGCGTAATTCTGCTAAAGCTCCTCGACCGTGAAACCAAGCACACAGCATTCAATATCGTGAAAAACATACGCTCGGGCTTCACTGCCAACTTCTACCAGCTACTCGCCCGCATGTTTGGCAACAACCTAAAACTCGAATACGACCCCAAAGGCGAAGATGCGATGATGGAGCAGATTGTGCTCTACTATAAGGCGGGACTGCTGTGAAAGGTGAGAGGTGAAAGGTGAGAGGTGAAAGGTGAAAGGTGAAAGGTGAGAGGTGAAAGGTGAAAAGTAAGGTGTGCTTCGCACGAGATTTATTTAATGGGATAGATGGGATAGATGGGATAAATAGAATAAATGAGATAATTCCCATCGAGCGTCAGCATTACCCATCACCCCCATCGAGCGTCAGCGTTACCCATCACCCCCATCGAGCTTTAGCGCAAGGATAGGGAGCTTAGAGAGTTTAAGGAGCTTAGGGAGTTTAGGGAGGAGCGCTATCAGCAGTTATTAATTGGTAGAGGATTAAGACCAATAGGACCTTTAGGACCTTTGTCCGCAACCATCTTAATGGTCCTAAGGTCCTAAGGTCTCAAGGTCCTCAAAACTCATCGAGCTTTAGCGCGAAGATAGGGAGCTTAGTGAGTTTAAGGAGTTTAGGGAGTTTAGGGAGGGGCGCTATCATCTTTTTTTCGTAAAGCACAACCGCTCCCTAAATTCACTATACTCCCTAATTTCCCTAAATTCTCTCTCTGCGCTTTGCCCCTGCCCACCTAACTAAGCACCACGACCTGATTTGTTGTTAGAAGGGGTTAGATTTGGCCTATCGCAAAAGTGAGCACCCGAGGATAGTACTTTGACGTACAGCCTCGGGTGCTCAACCTTTTGGGATAGGTCAAAGATGACCCCTTATCACAACAAATTCAAATTACTTGAGTTTAGCAGCTACCTTCTCAAGCATATCCTTAGTCATAGACTCGAGATCCCACTCTGGCTTCCAGCCCCACTCCTCACGTGCGCAAGTGTCGTCCAAAGAGTTTGGCCAGCTGCGTGAAATCTGATCCTTAACAGGGTCTACGTTGTACTCCATCTGGAAGCCTGGCACGTGGCGCTCAACAACCTCACGAATGATCTCTGGTGTGAAGCTCATTGCAGCGATGTTGAATGAGTTGCGGTGCTTAAGCTTTGCAGGGTCAGCCTCCATAAGCTCAACAGTAGCACGCAATGCATCAGGCATATACATCATATCCATATATACATCTGGAGCGATGTTACATACGAACTTGTTACCCTTGATTGCCTCGTAGTAGATCTCTACTGCGTAGTCGGTAGTACCGCCACCAGGAAGTGTCACGTTAGAGATGATGCCTGGGAAACGTACCGAACGAGTATCAACGCCGAAGCGTGAGTGGTAGTAGTTAGACAAAAGCTCGCCTGTTACCTTGCACACACCGTAGATAGTGTTTGGCTGCATAACGGTATCCTGAGGAGTCTTATCACGTGGGAAGTCACCACCGAAAGCACCGATAGAGCTTGGAGTGAAGACTGCGCAGTTGTTCTCACGAGCAATCTCCAAAGAGTTCTCCAACGCACCCATGTTGATGCGCATAGCAAGCTGAGGGTTCTTCTCGCCTGTTGCAGACAAAAGTGCCACGAGGTTGAAGATAGAGTCAATGTTGTACTTCTTTACAAGCTCAGCATACTGATTAGCATCGAGAGCATCGAGTGACTCGAATGGGCCAGCCTCGGCCAAAACAGCATTGTGCTTAACATCGGTTGCAAGGACATTCGATGCACCGTAGATTGAGCGAAGATATGGTACCAACTCAGATCCAATCTGACCACCGGCACCCAAAACCAAAATACGCTTCATTAGATTTTATCTTTAATTATAAGTTTTAGGATCAGTATCCAAAAGATTACCATTTCTAATGGTACTCTATTCATCACGCAAAGATAGATATTTTTGTCGAATCTTGCACACATTAACAACATTTTTTACCACTTTCTCTCTTCACTAATCTATTTTTTTTAATACCTTTGTCCATGAAGGCGAAAAAAGGTGTGTTCAGCACACCACACTTCGCCATATTTAGCCATTAAATAGATTGTGGAGTCGTTACTCGAATATGGATATTTAGGGCTCTTTCTCGGGGCATTTCTCGCAGCTACGGTATTTCCGTTTAGCTCCGACATATTGCTCGTAGGCATGCTTGCCCTCGGTGGCGACCCCGTAGCAACTGTGACGGTGGCAACCCTCGGCAACTGGCTTGGTGGCTTGACATCGTATTGGGTGGGCTGGCTTGGCAAGTTAGAGTGGCTCGAGAGGTGGTTCAGAGTGAAGCACGAGACAATAGAGCGACACCGAACGAAGGTCGAAAGATGGGGAGCATGGCTTGCGCTTATGACATGGCTGCCGTTGGTGGGCGACGTGTTTGCCATAGTCCTCGGCTTCTACAAGGCTAAGTTTCTGCCCTCGGCACTATGGATGTTTGTGGGCAAGTGCGGCCGCTTTGTGGTATGGGCACTCTTGATGGGGGCTTTTACAATGTAACAAATTATCAACTAATAACTTAACAAAGAATGAAAAGACTATTTACTTTGGCTGTTGTGCTTATGGCAGTAGGTACGCTTAGCGCTCAGCAGGACAAGGGAGGCATCAGCGAGGCTATGCTCCAGGAGATTCGCGCGTCGTATACGGAGGATGCTGCCGACCGTGCAGCACGCAACGCCATGGCGCAGACAGCTATCGCCACGCTTGCGACAAATGCCGACAACCTCGCAATGATCGACACCAACTTCTCGCACCGTGTGAAGACCAAGGGCATTACCGACCAGCAGCAGTCGGGCCGTTGCTGGTTGTTCACAGGCCTCAACGTGTTGCGTGCACAAATGATCGAGGAGTACGACCTTGGTGAATTGACATTCTCGCACAACTACCTCTTCTTCTACGATCAGTTGGAGAAGTGTAACCTCTTCCTTCAGGCAGTTATCGACACCAAGCACCTCAAGATGGAGGATCGCCAGGTGGAGTGGTTGTTCAAGAACCCTCTTAACGATGGTGGTCAGTTCACCGGCGTGTCGAACCTCGTGATGAAGTATGGCGTGGTGCCTGCTGAGGTTATGCCCGAGAACTACCAGACAAACAACACATCGCAGATATCAAACCTCCTCAAGCTCAAGCTTAGAGAGTATGGCCTCAAGCTCCGTGAGCAGAAGGATCGCCGTGCGCCTGTAGCCCTTAAGACAGAGATGCTTAAGGAGATCTATCAGATGTTGGTGCGTGCCTATGGCGTGCCTCCTACCGAGTTTGAGTGGACACTCCGTGACCGTAGCGGCAAGGTGCTCTCTACAAAGAGCTATACCCCACAGTCGTTCTACAAGGAGTACTTCGGCGAGCTAAACCTCGAGCAGGACTTCGTGATGGTGATGAACGACCCTACACGTGAGTACCACAAGGTGTACGAGATTGAGTACGACCGCCATGTATACGACGGCCATAACTGGGTATACCTCAACCTCCCTATCGACGAGGTTAAGGCGCTTGCTATCGCATCAATCAAGGACAACACAGCGATGTACTTCTCATGCGACGTGGGCAAGTTCCTACTCTCGAAGAAGGGCACGCTCGACATCGCTAACTTCGACTACGAGTCGTTGTTCGACGTTGAGTTCCCAATGAACAAGGAGCAGCGTGTGCGCACCTTCGCAAGTGGCTCATCACACGCCATGACACTTATCGCCGTAGACCTCGACGAGGAGGGCAACGCCAAGAAGTGGATGGTAGAGAATAGCTGGGGCGCTAAGTCGGGCTGGCAGGGCAATCTCATCATGACCGACGAGTGGTTTGAGGAGTATATGTTCCGTGTTGTAATCAACAAGAAGTATATCCCAGCCGAGACTCTCAAGCTCCTCGAGCAGAAGCCTGTGATGCTTCCATCGTGGGATCCTATGTTTGCTCCTGAGGAGTAATTAACCTAAAACAAGCGAGGTGTGCATATATATAATATGGTGCGCACCTCGCTTAATTTATCGAAAGAGTATGTTGGAGATAGAGCGCAAATTTAGAGTCGTGGGCGACTACAAACCCTTTATCGACCGCTCGATGCACCTTGTGCAGGGATACATCGCCTCGGGTCGTCGTACGGTGCGTGTGCGCATTGCCGACGATAGGGCATGGCTAACGATTAAGGGCCCCTCGAAAGATGGTGGCTTGAGCCGCTTCGAGTGGGAGAAAGAGATCTCGCTTAAGGAGGCGTTGGAGCTTATGCAGCTTGCCGAGGGCAGCATCATAGAGAAGTATCGCCATATTGTTGAGTTCGAGGGACACACCTTCGAGGTAGACGAGTTCTTGGGCGATAACCTCGGGCTCACGATTGCCGAGGTGGAACTTGACTCGCCCGACGAGGAGTTTGCCCATCCCGAGTGGCTTGGCGATGAAGTAACAGGCATCAAGCGCTACTACAACTCGCACCTTCGTGCCTACCCCTACTCGGCATGGAGCGACGAGGAGAGATAAACAAAATGAGCAACCCGACGGTTGCTCATTTTTCATACAAATATCTCAATTATAACTCGTTGCCTATTTTGCAGCACTTCATCTAAGCGTTGCATCATGCGTCGTGAGAGCACAGGACAGCCGTGGCTACCCACAGTCGAGCGAGGAAAGATGGGATAGGTGGTGGTATGCTCCCAGCCATGAAGCACCACGCAGCGTGGGCGCAGGTTGGAGTTCGACTCTTCCAAGCCATCGAGGCGATAGGCAACGCCATAGCGACCCTCATACCTCTCAGCAACAAGGGCACGACCGAGTGAGCTAAGGTGCGAGCCATCATCGTTAGAGAACTGAGCATAGCGTGAGCGCACGTGCGACTCCTTTGCGCCACTGCCATGGCTCACAGGGCACATAAATATCGGGGTGCCCTGCTCGAAGCTCCACGCAACAAAGCGCCTACGACCCGAATGGCGTGACATATCGACAAAGAGAGCAACATCGGTGTTGTAGCCCTCCTTGCGACAAAACTCCCTCAGCGCCTCGGCACGCTTAGCCACCCTACTTCGTAAGCTCATTGCGCAACATTTCAACAAGTTGTGGTACGCCCACAGCGCCACGCTCCTTGATGTGCGTGAGTGGGTTACGAATCATTGCCGTGTCGGGCTGGCCAGGATCAACAAGGTAGATAGGCACCTTTCGGTCACGCACATAGTAGACCAACGAGGCAGCAGGATATACCGCCAACGACGTGCCCACAACAATGAGAACATCTGCCTCCGACACAATCTTGCACGCAGGGTCGAACATAGGCACCGACTCGCCAAAAAAGACGATATGTGGGCGCAACAACGCTCCATCTTCGGCACGTGCATCGAGCTTCTGCTCCCAGCCTTCGTTTATGTCGTAGATAAGCTCGGGGTTACGCTCCGAGCGTAGCTTCATAAGCTCGCCATGCAGATGCACAACACGCTGTGAGCCAGCCTGCTCGTGCAGATTATCCACATTCTGCGTGATGACCGTCACATCTGCCCACTCCTCCATCGAGGCTATGGCAAGGTGTCCAGCATTAGGTCTCTTTGTGAGCGACTCACGACGACGCATATTGTAGAACTCGATGACCGTAGCACGGTTATGCCTCAACGCCTCGGGCGTGCACACATCCTCGATGCGGTAGTTTGCCCATAGTCCGTCGGAGTCACGAAACGTAGAGATACCGCTATCGGCACTCACGCCAGCACCCGTAAATACAACAATTCGTGGTTTCATATATTGATTGTTTTAATGTTGTAAAGATACTAAAAAATATCAAGAGTTGAGCCCGAGAGTTCGATTTTTGTAATAATATATTGACGTTTTGAGCGAAAGTAGTATCTTTGTCCTCAAATATAATTAAAATATGAAAAAGCTTTTGAAGAATTTAGGTCTATGGATTATCGTGGCTATGGTCATCGGTATCGTCGTAGGCGCAGTGATGGGTCCCGAGGCAGCGATGTTTAAGCCTCTTGGCGACCTCTTTATACAGCTCATCAAGATGCTCGTTGTGCCCCTTGTATTGGTGTCAATCATCAGCGGCGCAGCAGCCCTTGGCGAGACACGCTCAGCAGGCTTGGTGGGTGGCGTGAGCATCGCCTACATGCTCCTAACTACAGCTATCTCGATTATTGTGGCAATGATACTCGGCGTAGTGTTCCAGCCTGGTGCTCATGTTAGTGCCGAGGGCATGGCAGCAATCTCGGAGGCTGGAGGCAGTGCTGCGAGCAATGCAGCACCCGCAGCCATGGGCTTTTGGGACACGCTCATAGGCATGATTCCTGCCAACCCTATCGCAGCACTCACCGAGGGTAACATCCTACAAATCATCATCTTCGGACTATTCTTCGGCTTTGGCGTATCGACCCTTGGCGATGAGCGTCGCAGAAAGATGGTTGGTGGCCTGAACACCATTCTCGACGCACTTATTTGGTGCATCGGCAAGGTTATGCTCGTAGCACCTTTCGGCGTATTCGGACTTATTGCCGACGCAACAGGAACATTCGGCTTCGGCATGCTTGTGCAGATTGCCAACGTATTGTGGTTGGACCTTATCGCCGTGGCTATCATTGGCGTGGGCCTCTACCCTCTCACCGTGGCTCTCTTCTCACGTATTAAGCTCAAGGAGTACTTCCGTGCCATGGTCAAGCCTCAGGTGGTGTCGTTCTCGACAGCATCGTCACTCGCCACACTTCCTGTAAACATGGAGGCGTGCGACCAGATGGGCATCTCGAAGCAGACATCGGGCTTTGTGCTTCCACTTGGCGCAACCATCAACATGTCGGGAAATGCTATCTACTACGCCCTACTCGCCATCTTCTTTGCTCAGTTCTACGGCATCGAGCTCGGCATGGCTGAGTATGTGTCAATCACCGTAGTATGTACGCTTGGCGCTATCGGTCAGGCAGGCGTTCCTGGCCCTACGTTGCTTGCTGCGGCAGTGCTTGTTGCTGCGGGCATTCCTCTTGAGGGTCTTCCACTATTCTACGCCCTCGACCGTATCTTCGACATGGTGCGCACAACGCTCAACATCACGGGCGACGCTGCTTGTGCCGCTGTTGTAGATAGATTTGTGAAGCGATAATGATAATATATATAATAATAGTAATGGCGACCACGATAAACGGTCGCCATTACTATTTTTTGTAAATGAGTAGCGAAAACCTTTTTTAATGAGTAGTGAGTAATATTTTCTAGCTTTTATTACTATTTGCTCTCTACTAATTACTAATTAACTCTCGCGCAAAGCACACCTCACTTTTCACCTCTCACCTTTCACCTCTCACCTTTCACCTTTCACCTCTCACCTTTCATTATTTCACTCGTCGGTGGTCGCACTCCTTACTACAGCCGTCGCACGCCGTTGTTCCTCGACACTCAAAAAAGCGCCATACACGCACCACCAAGAGCACGAATACCACCACAGCGACAGCCCAAACTGTCAAATCTTGCCACGTTATCATAGTAGTAATCCCGTTACGAGGTAAGCAACCCAAGCCAAAAGCCATGCCACAGCGGTGTTATAGACTGCCGAGCCCATAGCCCACTTCCAATTAAGCTCCGAGCTGATAGCCATAATCGTGGCGATGCATGGCAGATACAAGAGCGAGAATATCAAGAATGCCACAGCCGAGGGTAGCGACATGCTCTTGGCAATACGCTCCTTGACACTTGGCGAGAGCTCCTCCTCGTCAGCAACCGCAGCATCGTCGGGGTGAGCATAGAGCACATTCATAGTGCTCACAACAATCTCCTTAGCAGGTATTCCCGACAGGATAGCCACCGAGGCTTGCCAGCCGAGCTCCATAGGTCGGAACACGGGCTCGCACACCTTGCCAATCTTGCCCATATACGACATCTCGTATGTGTAGCGTTCAGCCTCGGGCGTATCCTGCGCAGGGCGTGGATAGTAGCTCAAGAGCCACACAACAATCGAGGCTATGAGGATAAGTCCACCCATCTTCTTAACATACTGCGTACACTTGCTCCACATATGGCGCACGGTGGTACGCACGGTAGGCAGACGATATGGCGATAGCTCCATGACGAAGGGTGCCTCCTGCTCTCGGAACATAAACCTACGCATAAGGCGTGCCGAGGCAACAGCCATGAGCATGCCCAACACATAGAGCAAGAAGAGCGTAGTGCCAGCGTGCTCGGGGAAGAAGATGCCCACAATCATCATATATATAGGTAGGCGGGCACTGCACGACATAAATGGCACAACCAATATTGTAATAAGGCGTGAGGTGCGACACTCGATGGTGCGACATGCCATAATGGCGGGCACATTGCAACCAAAGCCCATGACCATAGGTATAAACGACTTGCCGTGAACACCCATGCGGTGCATAATCTTATCCATGATAAAGGCGGCACGAGCCAAGTATCCCGAGTCCTCGAGGAACGATATGAAGAGATACAATATCATGATGTTGGGCAGGAAGATAAGCACACTGCCAACGCCGCTAATAACGCCATCGGTGAGCATATCACGCAGAGCACCAGCCTCCATCATGCCACGCACCTTGTCGTAGAGCCAATGAACACCCATATCGATCCAATCCTGTGGGTAGGCACCCAAAGTAAAGGTGCAGTAGAACATAAACCACATGATGGCAAAGAAGATGGGATAGCCCCACAGACGGTGTGTCACAATCTCGTCGAGCTTGTCGCTAAGCGTGTTGCGCTTTATGCCCTCTGCCGAATAGGTCTCCTTCAACGCTCCCGACACAAAGCCATACTTACGCTCGGCAATAGCCGTCTCCACATCAACATCCAAGCCCTCCTCGATATCTCTTTTTGCACGCTCTGCCATAGCGCTCCATCGAGAGAAGTGTGGCAGAGGCTCGAGCATAGCCCTTACATCGCTATCACCCTCGATAAGCTTCAGGGCGAAGTAGCGTGGTGGGAAGTGGGCAGGGAGCTCGTCACGGTGTAGGCGCATATCACTATTTAGCTCCTCGAGGTTCTCCTCGATAAGCTGACCAAGGCCGATGTGAACATGGCGCTCGAGCTGATGCCTACCCTCGTGAATGGCAATAATGGTATCCAGCAGCTCGTCGATGCCTCGGCGTGTGGGCGCAACAACAGGCACGATAGGCACACCAATCATGCGTGCCAACGCCTCGTGGTCGAACTTAGCACCACTCGCCTCAAGCTCGTCGTACATATTGAGCGCAATAACCATCTTGGGGTTGATGTCGATAAGCTCGGTCGTGAGGTATAGGTTGCGCTCGAGGTTCGAGGCAACAACGGTATTGATGATGATGTCGGGGCTGTTCTCGACAATATGTCGGCGCACATACTTCTCCTCGGGCGAGTATGCCGAGAGGGCGTATGTTCCTGGAAGGTCGGTAATCTCGATGGTGTAGCCCTTATGGCTGAGTGTACCACGCTTGGCATCTACCGTAACGCCGCTATAGTTGCCCACATGCTCGCTACGACCCGAGAGCGTGTTGAACAACGATGTCTTGCCGGCATTAGGGTTGCCTACAAGACCCACAGAGATAGTATGCTGCTGCGAGCTTAGTGCACGCTCGAAAAGGTCGGCATCGCCAACGACAATATCCTCGGCAGATGATGTCAGGCGCTCAGCCTCCTCGAGGGTCATAACCTCGATCATCTCGGCCTCCTTACGGCGTAGCGATATGTCGTAGCCCATGATATGGTACTCAATAGGATCCTTAAGGGGTGCGTCCAGCACAACACTCACACTTTGGCCACGCACAAATCCCATCTCGATTATACGACGACGGAAGCCACCGTAGCCCAACACCTTGACCACGACAGCCGACTCTCCCGTTTTTAGCTCACTAAGTCGCATAATCTAAACTATTTATATTATTAATGGCGCAAAGGTAGTAATTTATGTGCTCGCCATCAATCCCCACAAATAGGTATTTTGTGGCTATATCGACGACTATTTCGAGAAAGAGGAGTGGTAAAAATGGTTTTTTTATGCACTAAAACGTGCCGATTTGTCGGCAAATCATGGGTTTATGCTTAAAATCAATGGAAAAAATTGTTGATATTTAAAATATTTTTATATCTTTGCGAAAAGAAAACCATTTAACATTTTACAAATATGAAGACTTTAGTAGAAAACATCGCAGCACAGTATGAGGCATTTGCAGCAAACGCAGCTTTGCAGGCAGAGAAGAACAACAAGGCAGCTGGCACACGTGCACGTAAGGCAGCTTTGGAGCTCACAAAGCTTCTCAAGGAGTTCCGTAAGGTATCTGTAGAGGAGGCTAAGAAATAGCATTGTGTTGTGATAATGGGTCATTCTCGACCCATCGCAAAAGTAAGACCCCTCGGGCTGTACTTAGGTGTACTATCCCGAGGGGATCTTCTTTTGAGATAGACCAAGCCTAACCCCACACGCCAACACCACATATTTTCGCCAAAGCAGAGAACAATTTAAGAAAATTTTGCTATTTTTGTAAATTGTAATAATTGTGTAGATAGTGGAACGCAGAGGCGGACATAGTAAATTGATGACTATCATAGGCAAGAGTGTGGCAACGCTCCTGCTTGTGGTGGTATGCATTGTGCTTACAACGAGCCTCAGCCCGATATACGATTTTGCTGACCCTAAGCCATTTAGCGGCGACGACATATTCAACCCCTACCGCAACGTGGACTCCGCAGCGACATGGAAGCGTGCCAACTTCCACACTCACACACGCATAGAATCACCACTAAACGAGTGCGAATACACGCCAAGCAATACCCTCGAGGCATACGACAAACTCGGCTACGACATAGTAACTATCACAAACCACAACTATCGTACCCAGCACCCACGCCACGAGGATTATGCCCTCGCATATGAGCATGGCTACAACTTACTGAAATATCACAAGTTAGCATTTGGCGCTGAGCGTGTTATGCTCTTCGACCATCTACTCCCCGTGCTCGCCTCGCAGCGCCAATGGCAGATAGACCGCCTCAACGCCGAGTACGACTTTGTGCAGCTAAACCACCCGTTGCGAACACCGCTAACCACGGACAACATTATGCGCAAGCTATCGGGATATATGATTGTGGAGCTTGACAGCGGACACTCCACCGAGTGCGAATATTGGGACGTGGCGCTAAGCGCTGGGCACTACTCATTTGGTGTTGCCAACGACGACCTGCACCACCCCGAGCGTAGCGACAAGATTGCTCGCCGATGCAACTTCCTATCGTCGCCAAGCACAGAGTGGACAGACGTGGCACGCACACTACGTGAGGGTGGCTACTACTCGATGCGCCTACCCGACTATGGTTCAGGCGATTGGGAGCAGAAATATGCAGCAAACAGCACCCTGCCACGCATAACATCGATAGGCGTAGATGGCAACACAATCTATCTATCGCTATCTGCAAAGGCGGAGCGCATAGTAGCCTACGGCAGCGAGCACCGCACGCTCATTGAGCTAAGCGACACCGACAAGGTGGAGTACGCACTACCCCACGACGAGCCATATGCACGTTTTGTGGCATACTTCTCGACGGGCGAGGTGATATACACCAACCCCTTTGCTCGTTACGACAAGAGCCGTGGCGACTACCCCACAACCAACTCGGAACACAGCGTAAACATCACGCTTACAATACTATACAACCTACTATTAGCAACCCTGTGTGGTGCAACAATAGTGGCAACCTATCGCCTATGGCGCAAAAGAGATAAGAGGCATGAGTAGAGTCAAAAACATACTCGGCAGATTGTTTTCGAAGCCGATGCACATAGCCCTATTCTCGGCTATGCTCAGCCTATTCACCATCGTAGGCTACAACATTCCACTGCTTAGGGGTGTTATGGAGAGCACCGAGGAGGGCGCAAATGGCATAATAATACTATGTAGCATAGCAATAATTCTCTTTGCTGTGCACATGTTGCTTATCTACCTACTGATATATTGCGGTCGCATAGTGGGCAAGACGATAATCGCCATAAGCCTACTATTCAACGCCTTAGCGCTATACTTCATAAATGGCTACGAGGTGCTTATCACCAGCGAGATGATGGGCAACGTATTCAACACCCGCTACTCGGAGGCTTCGGGCTACTTCTCGCTAAGTGGCATTCTCTACTTCGTGCTGCTCGGTATAGTGCCCTGCGTGTGGCTGTTTAAGACCAAAATCGACTACGGCAAGCTAAAGCAGATGGGCACGACAGCGCTTGCGTCGCTCGGCATAATACTCCTCGTGGGCGTTGCCAACCTAAGCAACACGCTATGGATCGACCGCAACGTGCCACGCCTCGGCAGCATAATCCTTCCATGGTCCTACACCGTGAACACCGTGCGCTACTACAACAGCTGGAAGCGTCTAAACGCCAAGGAGATATTGCTCCCCGATGCTACGATAACGAACGACAATAAAGAGGTGTGCGTGGTGATTATTGGCGAGTCGGCACGTAGCAAAAACTTCTCGTTGTATGGCTACGAGCGTGAAACTAACCCACTTCTAAAGCAGGACTCTGTGGTGACACTACATGCCGAGTCGGCAGCGACATACACCACGGCGGGCGTGAAGGCAATCATCGATCATCAGCCAACAAACAAGCTCTACGAGATACTCCCCAACTACCTATATCGCAGTGGCGTAGATGTGGTGTGGCGCACAAGCAATTGGGGCGAGCCACCACTGCATATCGCTAACATTGAGAAGGTTGCAACACTAAAGGCAAAATATCCCGATACAGACGAGCGCTACGATGGCATCTTAGTGGAGGGGCTTGCCGAGCGCATCAAGTCGAGCGACAAGAGCAAGGTGTTGGTGGTGTTGCACACCAGCACAAGCCACGGCCCCACCTACTACAAGAAGTACCCAGCCGAGTTCGAGAGGTTCACACCCGTGTGCACCACCGTCGAGATGGCTGAGGCTGACCACGACGAGCTGATAAATGCCTACGACAACACCATTCTCTATACCGACTACATCGTGCACACCACCATCGAGGAGCTACGCACGCTCGAGGGGTGGAGGGTGACAATGCTATTTGTATCGGACCATGGCGAGTCGTTGGGCGAAAACAACCTATATATGCACGGCATGCCTAAGTCGATGGCTCCCGCCGAGCAGTTCGACATTCCGTTTATCGTGTGGCACTCCGACTCTGAGCGCACAATTAAGGATATAGAGCTCGCCGAGCAGTACTGCGTGTTCCACACCGTGCTTAGCTCACTAAGCATCGAGAGCGAGATATATAACGCCAAATATGATATATTTAACAATACAAATAACTAATTAAACAATTTGCACTATGAAAAAGTTTTTTGCATCATTCATTGCGGTATGTGCACTCTTCACACTCGGCACATCACAGCAGGCAATGGCAAACAACGAGCCATCAAATGAGCCTACAAAGAGTGAAAATCCAAGATTGCTTGAGAGCTCATACTACACAGGTACAATTGGTGACAACCTAAAGATTACCATGTACTTGAATTTTTACTCAAATGGCGAGTACTCAGGTTGGTACTACTACAACAAGTATGGCTCTAATAACAAACTCTATCTCGTAGGTAGCACAGACTACGACGGAATCGTAAAGCTTCACGAGTTCACCAACGATGGTCAGCTAACAGCAAGCTTCGAGGGCACATTCAATGGCAGAGGTGAGTTTATTGGTATCATGTATGTTGTAAAGGGCAACAAGCGCTACTCTTGCAAGCTATACCCTGCAAGATATTAATAGCCAACACAAAAAGCGATACAAAATAACTAATTAATAACTTACACCATGAAAAACATTTACAGAATTTTAATGTGTGTTGCAATGCTTGCTTTTGCGGGCATCGACAACTCTGCATTTGCTGGTTACTATGAAGACTACATCTACAGCAATGCGTATGACGGCTATGTAAACATTCGTCAGCAGCCAACAACAAAGAGTACTGTGCTTGGCGCAATTCCTAATGGTAACTTCCCAGCCGAGTTTATTGAGGTTGCCTACAACAACAATAATTGGTACTATATCTATTATAAGGGCATCTATGGCTACGTTGCTAAGTCGCAGGTGGGTTGGAGCCCTGTTGCTGCCGTAAACCTCAGCATCAAGGCAACATGGCTTGCAGGCACATGGATCAACGACAACGACTATGTTATTGCGTGCGACAAGAGTGGTAAGTTTACATACAAGGGCGAGGTTACTGTAACAGGTAAGTGGCGACTCACAGGTGGCAACAACATCACCTTCACAGCATCAAACGGCACATGGAAGCAGACATACCCCGTAAACCTCGACACACACAACATCGGCTCATTCTATCGCTACAACTCAGATCAGCACAAGAAGCGCATGGCTAAGTCGGCTGCAGTAGACACATCAAACCTCACAGAGAACGACCTTAAGCGTGTTCTTTACGAGTCAAAGAGCGGCAAGGTTCCTGCTGAGTTTGAGTGGACTATCGGCGAGTGGAGGTCAGAGAGCAACGTTGGTTGCGTAGCACTTATCGAGAAGCGCAAGGCATATACCAACCAGAGCTCAACAACTGCAATCGACCTTTCAGATGTTAAGAAGGAGCGATACACCATCGGCTACAAGTTTAACATCACAAGCCAGTGCTGGTTTATGGCAATCATTCCTGAGGAGAACTTGCCGGTCATCTACATCGACAACACTCAGAAGAGCCTCTTCTACGAGATGGACGGTAAGCGTATAGAGCTCAACAAGGTCATAAAGGCTACTGAGGAGTCATCAGCAAGCAACGATGGCTTGGGCA
Source organism: Alistipes sp. (assembly GCA_017560425.1). GTDB lineage: Bacteria > Bacteroidota > Bacteroidia > Bacteroidales > Rikenellaceae > Alistipes. The sequence goes on along the minus strand of JAFZEX010000002.1, from coordinate 19,263 downwards.
TCGGCACATTGATAATAATTATTCTACTCGTAGGCGTTATCGCTGCGTTGGTTGGTGTAATTATTGTGCTTACAAAGAAGAAGTAAAAATTAGTTTAGGTAATGACAAAGTTCGATACCCAGAATGGTCTTCCCGAGCGCACCGACTATAGCGCAGAAGATCAGAAATTCATGCAGATGGCAATTGAGCTATCTATCGAGAATATCGACAGCGGAGGAGGTCCGTTTGGTGCTATCATCGTGCGCAATGGCGAGCTTATTGCCACAGGCGCAAATCGAGTAGTTCCGAACAACGACCCTACGGCACATGCCGAGGTTGTGGCAATACGCAATGCGTGTCAGAAGCTGCAAACCTTCGACCTTGGTGGCTGCACGGTATACACCTCGTGTGAGCCATGCCCCATGTGCCTTAGTGCCCTCTATTGGGCGGGTATCGAGCGCATATGTTACGCCAACACAAAGCGTGACGCTGCCGCCATCGAGTTCGACGACTCGTTTATCTACGATCAGCTACGCCTCGACTACGACCACCGCTCGATACACTGCGAGCACTTCATGCGTAGCGAGGCATTAGCTGCATTCGTAAAGTGGCAAAACAAAACCGACAAGGTCGAGTACTAACAACTTAGCTGTACGATGAAACTTAAATACAATGTAGATGACCGACTGCCACTATCGCAGCTGTCGCTATATGCCCTGCAATGGTTTATCCTTGCTGTGGCAGTGGTTGTAACAAGTGTCTTTGTGGCACAGGGCTCACCCGCCGAGCGACTATTCTTCGGTCAGAAGATGTTTATGATAATGGGACTTACGGGTCTTATTCAGGTCATTTGGGGTCACCGTCTTCCGCTGGTTGTTGGTCCTGCGTCGGTGTTGCTTGTGGGCGTACTATCGGCCCTTGCGAGCAAGAGCAACGGCAATGCCATCTACTCGTCGATAGCCCTTGGTGGCGTGCTCATCACGTTGGTTACGTTTGGTGGACTTATCAAGCATGTACAGAAGCTCTTCACGCCACGCATCGTGGTGGTGATACTCATGCTCATAGCCTTCACGCTTACGCCCGTAATCAAAAACCTAATATTCCCTGCTCAGGCATCGCACACCGAGCATATCTTTGGTCTTGTATTCGCCCTTGTGGCAGCACCCATAATGGTTGTGCTCAACCGCAAGCTTCGTGGCGTTGCCAAGAGCCTTGTGACACCCATAGCGCTGGTTGTGGGCAGCGTGGCATACTATGCCATATTTCCACTCAAAGAGTTCACGCCAAGTAAGGTGACGCTCGACGGACTCTTCATCAGCGAGTTTAGGCTCGATTGGGGTCTTGTGGTGGCATTCTTCATATGCTACATAGCACTGCTTATCAACGACATAGGCTCTATCGAGTCGCTTGGCAAGATGCTACAAACCGAGGGTATGTCATCACGTCTTAAGCGTGGCGTGCGCATCACGGGCTTAGCCAACATCGTGGCGGGCTCGTTAGGCATTCTCGGCCCTGTGAACTACTCCATGAGCCCAGGCATCGTAGCCTCAACAGGTTGTGCTTCACGCTATGCGCTAATCCCTGCAACGATACTCCTGATGCTCTGCTCGCTATCCGACAGAGTGATATGGGCACTCACGGCGATACCCAACCCCGTTATCGGCGTGATACTCCTATTCTTGATGGGTACGCAGCTTGCCGCATCGCTCGAGATGCTACACACTACACAGTCGGTACGCTCGTTTGGCGAGGGACTGACCATAGGTCTTCCGATAATGATGGCTATGCTCTTCCAGCTTATGCCACGAGGCATCATGCCACAGATTATCGAGCCATTGTTGGGCAACGGATTTGCCATGGGCGTGATAATGGTTATTATCATGGAACACGTGGTTAATAGGGCGAAGAGCTGATTTTTAACAAGATGTTAATAATTTCGGCTGTTCGTGTAGCTTTTTAGCATAAAATTTACTACTTTTGTAGGCGTAAAATTATGCCTTAGCTGTTAAGGCGCAAAATAGACTAAAGATTATGAGTAACACATTGGTTGTTGTTGGCGCTCAATGGGGCGACGAGGGTAAGGGCAAAATCACCGACTTCTATGCGGGTGGTGCCGACGTTGTAGTTCGTCATCAGGGTGGCAACAACGCTGGTCACACTATCGTTTTCGACGGCAAGAAGTTCGCCTTGCAGTCGATTCCTTCGGGCGTGTTTAACCCCCATATCATAAACATCATGGCCAACGGCATGGTCATCAACCCCGTGTCGCTTCTCGAGGAGTTGGAGCGCCTACACACTGCTGGCATCACCGACTACAAGCTATATATCTCAGATCGTGCAGCGTGCGTTATGCCCTACCACTCGATGCTCGATGGTGCTTACGAGGCACTAAAGGGTGGCCGCCAGATTGGTACTACAAAGAAGGGTATCGGCCCAGCATATACCGACAAGTATAGCCGTGTGGGCATCCGCATTGGCGACCTCTTGGACAAGGAGTACTTTGCAGAGCGCCTCAAGGACGCACTCATGCAGAAGAACATCGAGCTCAAGGCACTCGGCATGGAGCCTTGCGACTTCGACACAATTTACAACCAATACTTGGAGCTTGGCGAGCGTCTTCGCCCAATGATCTGCGACACATCGGTGCTTCTCAACCGCCTTGTTGAGGAGGGCAAGAAGGTGTTGTTCGAGGGTGCTCAGGGTGTTATGCTCTGCATCGACCACGGTACATATCCATTCGTTACATCATCAAGCCCTACTGCTGCCAGCGTGCCTGTGAACACAGGTCTTGCACCTCGCTACGTGAACAACGTGATGGGTGTGGCTAAGGCTTACACAACACGTGTGGGCGAGGGTCCTTTCCCATCGGAGCTCTTCGACGAGCGTGCCGACTATATCCGTGAGCGTGGCCACGAGTATGGCACCGTGACAGGTCGTCCACGCCGTGTGGGTTGGTTGGACACTGTGGTGCTCAACCACGTGCGTCGCATCAGCGGCATCAACTACCTATCACTCATGCTCTTCGACGTATTGTCGGGTCTTGATAAGATTCGCATCTGCACAGGCTACAAGCTCGACGGCAAGGCTATCGACTATGTGCCTTCGACAATCGCACAGCTCGAGCGTGTAGAGGCAGAGTATATCGAGCTTGACGGCTGGTCAGAGGATATCACAGCCATCAAGTCATACGACGAGCTTCCAGCAAATGCTAAGGCATATATCGCTAAGCTCGAGGAACTTACAGGCATCGAGGTTGCTGTGGTGTCGGTAGGTCCAGATCGTGAGCAGACTATTATTCGCAAGACCATCTTTTAATTTGATGAGATAAGGGGTCATTCTCGGCCCATCGCTAAAAGTAAGACCCCTCGGGCTGTACGTTTGAGTACTATCCCGAGGGGTCTTCTTTTGCGATAGACCAAGCCTAACCCCTTCTAACAATAAATTTATTTCTCGTGATAAGAGTCCGAAGAGTCCAAAAGGGTAGAAAATATTACCCTTTCTACCCTTTAGTCCCTTTTATAGGATAAATAGGAGCGCTAACGCTTGATGGGTAACGCTTCGCTCGATGGGAGAGAGGGGAATTTAGGGAACTTAGGGATAAGATTAGCAGTTAGGCTTTGCAATAAATGTCGATAGCGCCTCGCTAAATTCCCTAATCTCCCCAAACTCTCTATTTCCGCGCTCCTCATCTATCCCATCTATCCCATTCGTCCCATCTATCCCATAAAAAAAATCTCGCCCTCGGCACTAAATTTTCTGAGCAAGATTAGCATATTTGGCAAAAAAATTATAACTTTGAAGATTGAAGTGGTCGATAGATTTGTCGTTAGGCAGTTCGTAGAACTGAGAGAGGCGAAACACAACCACCTGGTTAAGGATTTAATGAGATAAAACAGATAAGCTATGAACGCTAAGTATCAACTTCCAAAGGACGGTGGCCTAATCAAGGAGGCTGCACCAAAAGATATTGTGCATCGCTACGAGAAGATTCCTACACGTGTCTTCGAGAGCGAGTACAATGGTGTGCAATATGTTGCCGACATCATCTGCCGATTGGTGCGTCATCACAGAGATAACGCCTCGGCTCGTGACATCTACGAGGAGCTTCCTCCGTTCGTACTTGGACTAACCACAGGTCACACCCCTCTTGGACTCTACCGTGAGCTTGTGAAGCGCTATCAGCGTGGCGAGATATCGTTTGCCAACGTTGCAGTATACTCGCTCGACGAGTTCTACCCTATTTGTAGCACCGAGCAGCAGAGCCGCAACTACCGCATTCACGACGAGTTCCTCAAGCACATAGACATAGCCCCCGAGAATATTCACATTCCTGACGGCTCGGTACCTCAGTCGAAAATCTCGGAGTACTGCTACGAGTACGAGAAGTCGATACGCAAGATAGACCTCATGATCATCGGCATGGGCGAGGAGGGACAGATAGGCTTCAACGAGCAGGGCTCATATGCCAAGTCACCAACACGCCTCGTGGAGCTATCACACAACTCTCGCAAGGTGCAGTCGGGACAGTTCTTCGGACTACAGAACACCCCAAAGATGGCTATCACAATGGGTATTGGCACAATCATGCGTGCCGACCGCATCATACTCATGGCATGGGGCGAGCAGAAGGCAAAGGTGGTGCAGAATGTTGTAGAGGGCGAGGTTACCGACCTTGTACCTGCAAGCCACCTACAGCTTCACCCCGCCATCGAGGTCGTCATAGATGAGAATGCTGCCGAGCGCCTCACACGTGAGCAGACACCATGGCTCGTGGGCCCATGTAATTGGACACCAAAGTTTGTGCGTAAGGCCGTAGTATGGCTCTGTGGCAGGGTAAACAAGCCTATCCTTAAACTGACATACAAGGACTACATCGAGAACTCGCTCGGCGAGCTGTTGGAGAAGTGTGGAACATACGACAAGATAAACATTCGTGTGTTCAACGACCTTCAGCACACCATCACGGGTTGGCCAGGCGGCAAGCCTAATGCCGACGACTCGACACGTCCTACGCCATCGCTACCATACCCTAAGCGAGTGCTCATCTTCTCGCCACACCCCGACGACGACGTGATATCTATGGGTGGCACGTTTATCCGCCTTGTGGAGCAGGATCACGATGTGCACGTGGCATACCAGACATCGGGCAACGTGGCAGTGCACGACGACGTGGTGTTGCAGAACATCGACACAGCACGTGAGCTTGCGCTTGGCGACAGGTTTAAGGATGTGGCAAATATAATCAAATCGAAGAAGCAGGGCGAGCCTGAGCCACGTGAGTTGCTCGACATCAAGGGCGCTATACGTCGTGCCGAGGCACGTGCCGCAGTGCGCTCGTTCGGCCTTAACCCCGACACCAACGCCCACTTCCTAAACCTACCATTCTACGAGACGGGAGGTATCAAGAAGGGTGCGATAACAAGCAAAGATATCGACATCATCGTTGAGCTACTGCGCCAGATACGCCCACACCAGATTTATGCAGCGGGTGACCTTGCCGACCCTCATGGCACACACCGCATGTGTATCGAGGCATTGCTCGAGGCGTTAGACATAACCAAGGATGAGGAGTGGCGTGAGGAGTGCCACCTATGGCTATACCGTGGCGCATGGATGGAGTGGAACCTCGGACTTGTAGACATGGCAGTGCCACTATCACCCGACGAGATGCTCAAGAAACGTCACGCCATTTACCGCCACCTCTCACAGAAAGATATCGTGCCATTCCCTGGCAGCGACACTCGTGAGTTTTGGCAGCGTGCCGAGGAGCGCACACAGAATACCGCAAAGCTATACGACAAGCTCGGCATGGCTGAGTATCAGGCAATTGAGGTATTCGTAAAGATGTTTTAAACGTAAAAAAGAGATATTATGAGAGTAATTATCAAGGATACCTCAGCTGAGGTTGCACAGTGGGCAGCACGCCTCATTGTAGACGAGATTAAGGCAAAGGCAGCAAAGACGGAGGCTCCATTCGTATTGGGTCTTCCTACGGGCTCAACGCCATTGCAGACATATAAGGAGCTTATCCACCTATACGAGGCTGGCGAGGTGTCGTTCAAGAATGTAATCACGTTCAACATGGACGAGTATGTAGGTCTTGAGGAGTCACACCCCGAGAGCTACCACTCATTTATGTGGAACAACTTCTTCTCGCATATCGACATAAAGCCCGAGAATGTGCATATTCTCAATGGCAATGCCGAGGATCTCATGGCAGAGTGCCGCGAATATGAGGAGGCAATAGTTAAGGCTGGCGGCATCGACCTCTTTATGGGTGGCGTGGGCGAAGATGGACACATCGCCTTCAACGAGCCATTCTCGTCGTTGCAGTCACGCACACGCATCAAGACCCTCACGCCCGACACCATCGCCGTGAACTCACGCTTCTTTGGTGGCGACATCTCGAAGGTGCCTACACAGGCGCTCACCGTGGGCGTTGGCACAATCCTCGACGCTCGCAAGGTGCTTATCCTTGCCACAGGCCCAAAGAAGGCTCGTGCCTTGCGCCACGCCATCGAGGGCAGCTACAACCACCAATGGACACTCTCAGCCCTACAGATCCACCCTGCGGGCATAATCGTATGCGACGACCCAGCCGCCGAGGAGCTAAGGGTTGCAACATACCGCTACTTCAAGAACATCGAGAAGTAGAGATAAATATGGTTTAGGGAAGTTCGATAGACTTCCCTAAACTATCTAACAACTGCCCTCTAAGCACCATGGACTTTAAACTCGTTTCGGCATACGAGCCTACGGGCGACCAGCCTGAGGCTATCGAGCAACTTGTGCGTAACATTTCTACGGGCAAGAACGACTCGGTATTGCTTGGTGTGACGGGCTCGGGAAAGACATTCACCGTAGCCAACGTGATAGCCGAGCTAAACCGCCCTGCGCTGATTATAAGCCACAACAAGACGTTAGCAGCGCAGCTATACAACGAGTTTAAGAACTTCTTTCCCGAGAATGCCGTGGAGTACTTCGTGTCGTACTACGACTACTACCAGCCCGAGGCATATCTCCCAACGACAGACACATACATAGAAAAAGATCTCTCTATAAACGACGAGATTGAGCGACTACGCCTAAAAACGGTATCTACACTGCTCTCAGGGCGTAGAGATGTGATTGTCGTGGCGAGCGTATCGTGCATATATGGCTGTGGCAACCCCGACGACTTCCACAAGATGGCTATCGAGATAAAGGTGGGTGAGCGAATAGGTCGTAAGCCCTTCCTACGCAAGCTCGTAGATGCGCTTTACACACGCACAGAGCTCGAGCTACGCCCCGCAACATTCCGTGTCACGGGCGAGACGATAGACATCATGGCGGCATTTGGCGAGTTTGGCAACCAGGCATTCCGCATAGTATTCTTCGACGACGAGATAGAGGCGATATACAGCATCGACGGCAACACAGGACAGAAGCTATCGTCTTTGCAAAGCATCACGCTCTACCCCACCAACCTCTTTGTGACATCGCAGGAGCGCATAGCGCAAGCCACCTCTGAGATATATCTCGACCTTGGCAAGCAGCTCGCATTCTTCGAGCGTGAGGGAAAGGAGCTCGAGGCACAGCGCCTCAAGGGACGTGTAGAGTACGACCTGGAGATGATCAAGGAGCTGGGCTTCTGCTCGGGCATCGAGAACTACTCTCGCTACTTCGATGGTCGTGCCGAGGGCTCACGCCCATTCTGCCTCATCGACTTCTTCCCCAAGGACTTTATCACGGTAATCGACGAGAGCCACGTGACAATACCGCAGATAAACGGCATGTTTGGAGGCGACCGTGCACGCAAGGAGAACCTCGTGGAGTATGGCTTCCGCCTGCCCGCAGCCAAGGATAACCGTCCGCTCAAATTCTTCGAGTTTGAGAGCCTCACACCAACGAAGATATACGTAAGTGCCACGCCCGCAAGCTATGAGCTTACAAAGAGCGAGGGCGAGATTGTGGAGCAGCTAATACGCCCCACAGGACTCATCGACCCACCACTCGACGTGCGCAAGACAGATGGGCAGATAGACGACCTCCTGGAGGAGATAAACGCCCGTGTGCGTAAGGGCGACAAGGTCTTAGTGACGACAATTACCAAGCGCATGGCTGAGGAGATGTCGAAATATTTGGACAGAATAGGCGTGCGCAACAACTACATACACTCCGACATCGACACGCTCGACCGCATAAAGATATTGGAGGATCTACACGACGACATGATAGATGTGCTTGTGGGCGTAAACCTGCTACGTGAGGGCTTGGATCTTCCTGAGGTGGGACTCGTAATAATCCTCGATGCCGACAAGGAGGGATTCCTGCGCAACATACGCTCGATAACGCAGATTGCGGGACGTGCAGCACGCCACGCAAATGGTCACGCCATACTCTATGCCGACAAGATTACCGACTCTATGCTTGCGGCAATGGAGGAGAGCAACCGCCGTCGTGAGAAGCAGATAATGTATAATATCGAGCACGGCATAATACCACGCCAGGCACAGAAGAGTGGCAGCGGTCAGAGCGCACTTCTTAGCGAGCGTGAGAGCAACATGCCTGCAAATATGACGGCAACACCTATTGTCGAGCAGCACTACGCCGAGCCATTTAAGATGGCATCAGAGCCTATGAGCATGGCTGCCGAGGCGTTGTCTACATACACCACCGAGGAGACTCTCGAGAGCCTCATAGCCACAGCAAAAAAGGATATGGAGGAGGCTGCCAAGCGCCTCGACTTTGCCGCAGCTACACGCCATCGTGACCGCATGCGAGAGCTCGAAGCTATGCGCAAATAGATAAAACCAACATAAATCGCAATCTAAAATATCGAAAAATCTTCGCACATAGCATGCAATAGTTATGCACTTTAGTGAATATTTAGTGCATAACATGAATATAAATAAAATCCGCAACTTGAGGTCGTATTAACAACCGAGCAAGTTGCGGATTACTCTTTATATATATAGTATCGAAAAATCGAAGCAGCTACTTTTGGCTAAAACTCTCGAAGGTTCCGTCGGCATACAAAACTACGATACGATCTACGGACTTACCCGAATTTTTGGCAGATGAAAAATTGTTGATTTGCAAATTTTCCTCACGATTTTTGCTCTCTGAGAATTCTATATTTTCATTTACGCCGAGAGATGGATCACTCTGCGATGGCTGATCGTCGAAGCCAAAGAGGTCGCAAGTAGAGGAGGTTCCGCCACGACGGTAGACCTCGTCGGAGTCGAGCAGCAACCAATCAGGATTTATGTCGGGAAAAGCTGTGAGAATTTTAACCACCAAATCGAAGCTCGGCTTGTTGCGACCTGACATGATATGCGAAATTCCCGAGGGCTGTATCTCGAGTAGGCGAGCGAGCGAAGTCGCAGATAACTGCTTCTCACGAAGCAAATACTCCAATTTTTCCTTCATAATCGATAATTTTTACAAATATAAACATTTTATTTTTGTAATGCAAATTTCTATACAAAAGTAAAGTGTTGATAAATGTTAATAACCATTACATCTGTAAATTGTTAAATTATGGTAAATATCGCAAATCAGCTTTAGCCATAATATGATTTAGGTAACATTCGTATATCACTATATTTTCAGTAGTTAGCTATTAATTTACCATATTCATAATAAAAACAGTACAAAAGGAGCTATAATAGAGCTAATAGATACAATTGAATTAAGATGATAATTGTAACGCACTGATTTTTAAGCGTGTAAAAATTAATGTTCGATATTTTAACTAAGGGGTAAAGCAAGTAAAACAAGGGATTGAAAAATGTAACGCCAAAATTAACAAATGTAATTATTAACAGATCTTGACTGATTATTACATATTTACATTTGTCATATCACAATGTTGTATACATTTGTAATTAATTACAAATGTAATTACAAGTGTAAAGAATTGTTGAGAATTTTGCGAAAAAAGATGACTCAACCCAGATGTGGGTGCAAAATTAAATAGATGGGTATATTATGTTAAAAAGCATAAAAAAGTGGTAGGATATGAAATACCCTACCACTCTAATTAATAATGAGTTACAAAGTTATCAACAGCCCCGATTTACTGCAACGACGCTGCGATTTCTGCGAACTCTTCTGGAGTTAATTTAAGCTTCTCACGGCTGAAATCTACATCCTTTTCGGTGTTCATAGGCACCAAATGGATATGTGCATGGGCTACTTCGAGGCCCAAAACCACTGTTGCGACCTTTGTACACTGTGTAGTTGCCTTGATTTTCTTCGCAATCTCCTTAGCGAAAACAATCATACCCTGCAACTCTTCGTCCTCGAGATCGTAAAAATAATCAACCTCACGCTTTGGAATTACAAGAGTGTGACCCTTAGCCAAAGGAGCGATGTCGAGAAATGCGAAGAACTTGTCGTTCTCTGCAACCTTATAACAGGGAATCTCCCCTGCTACAATTCGTGAAAAAATTGATGCCATAATCGTGTTTGAGTTTTAGTCAAATATTTATATATTTTTCCTATTCTATTTTTCTGCGCTAAACTGCCCTACCAGCGAGCCAACTCTCGCTAAGTATTCTGCAAACGGCGCACCTGCTCCACTCCCTTGATCTTGCGCATATCCTCCAACAGGCGGTTAAGACTGTCGATGTCGGTGACATACAAGCTGAGCTTACCCTCGAAGATGCCGTCGTGCGACTGGAGTGATATTGCTCGCATATTTATGCTAAAGTAGGTTGTGACAAGTTTTGTTAAATCGAGCAAGATGCCTGGACGGTCGATGCCGTAGAGCTCCAACGTAACGAGGTACGACACCGCCTTATGCTGCGACCAACGAATCTCGTCACGAAGGATATTCTCGCCATGCTGCGCAGCAAGACGAATGAGCGTGTCGCACGACGACTTATGCACGACGATACGCCCCGTCTTAGGATCACGGAAGCCGACAACATTGTCACCAGGGATTGGCTCGCAACACTCGGCAATCATAAACTCCGACTCCTCGGAGTGGTGGTCTGCCAAGTCCTCGACTGCCTGCTCCTCGAGCGATAGAGCCTCGTCGTCGAGATCGATATCATCGCTCTCCTCGGCGTTGCTAACACCCGGGATAAGGAGCTTCCAGAACTTCAAAATCTTGCGTGAGGTATTCTCCTTAAGCAGCTTTTCGAGGTTATCGAGTTGGATAATTCCTGCGCCAATCTTGCTATATAGCTCATCCTTATTTAGGCAGTTGTACGCCGGCATAAGCTTACGCAAAACACGTCCGCTGAGCATCACATTATGCTCGGCAAGACGCTCCGTGAGCAGCTGCATTCCGTACTCTATGTTATTCTGTCGTTCGCCCTTCAGAAAGTCGGAAATTGCCTGACGGGCCTTGCTCGTAACAACCATGTCGAGCCATTCGGCCTTAGGGTGAGCATTCTCGGCTGTGATAACCTCAATCTGGTCGCCACTATTTAGGCGTGCCGAGACAGGGGCTATGCGGTGGTTGATCTTCGCACCTATGGCGTGGTTGCCAATCTTGGTATGAATCTCGTAGGCAAAGTCGAGCACCGTAGCGCCATAAGGCAGGGTCTGTGGCTCGCCCTTAGGCGTGAAGACCACAACGTCGGTCTTATACAACGAGAGCTTGAAGTTATCCAAGAACTCGTGGGCATTCTCGGTGTTGCCACTAAGCGCCTCACGCACCTTGCGCAGCCACTTATCCAAGCCATCCTCCTCCTGCGTAATCGAGGCGTGCTTATACTTCCAATGTGCTGCAAAGCCTCGCTCGGCGATGTCGTCCATGCGCTCGGTGCGCACCTGCACCTCGACCCATATGCCATCGGGGCCCATCACGGTGGAGTGCAGCGCCTCGTAGCCGTTGCTCTTGGGGATAGACACCCAATCACGCAGACGGTCGGGCTTAGGCGTGTATATATCCGTGACGCACGAGTATACCTGCCAGCACTGCGTCTTCTCCGAGGGGAATGGCAACGCCTTAAACACAATGCGTATGGCGAAGAGGTCGTAAACCTCCTCGAAGGGTATCTCCTTGCGACGCATCTTGTTCCATATCGAGTAGATGCTCTTCACACGAGCCTTCATCTCGTATTGGAAGCCGTTGCGGTCTAAGACCTCTTTGATAGGTGTCATGAAGCGCTCGATATACTGCTGGCGCTCAGGCTCGGTCTCCTCAATCTTGCGACGAATATCCTCATACTCCTCGGGGAAGCGATACTTCATGCACAAGTCCTCGAGCTCCGACTTTATGGCGTATAGGCCAAGGCGGTAAGCCAAGGGCACAAAGAGATATATCGTCTCGCTCGTTATCTTTATCTGCTTGTCGAGAGGCATGGCGCCCAACGTACGCATATTGTGCAGGCGGTCAGCAATCTTGATGATTATGACACGTACATCGTCCGAGAGCGTGAGCAGCACCTTGCGGAAGTACTCCGCCTGCTCGGAGTTCTGCGAGTTGAAGACCCCTGCAATCTTCGTGAGGCCATCGACCATCGAGGCTATCTTTGGCGTGAAGATGCGTGCTATATCCTCGACGGTGTAGTCGGTATCTTCCACCACGTCGTGGAGCAATGCCGCCACCACCGACTTCTTGCCGAGGCCAATCTCCCTGACGGCAATCAGCGCCACCTCGATTGGGTGGATAACATATGGCTCGCCCGAGCGGCGACGCACACCCTTGTGCGCCTCCTTAGCAAGGAAGTAGGCACGACGCACAAACTGCCAATCGTCCTCACGCTTGCATATCTTATGCTTGCGGCACTCCTCAACGAGCTCCTGCCACTTAGCCTCAATCAACGCCTCATCATGGGGTGTATATTCCATACAAACCTATTAAATTAGTAATTAGATGTGAGAAATGAGGAGTCATGAATGAGTAATTAGTAATTAGGAATGAGTAATAATTTTCGCAGTCACTGACTACCCGTTACTAATTACTCACTACTAATTTCTCGTTTCTCACTATTATTATACGCCAATTCACGACTACCCTTTTGCAGATAGTCGTGAATGGCAAATTTCGTGCTAAATGGGGGTTATTAACGCTCCTTAGCCTCGTTCATGGCATCACGCACACGTAGCTCAATCTCCTCACGTAGTGCGGCATCGCTGCGCAACGCCTCCTTAACAGCGTCACGGCCCTGGCCAATCTTCTTGTCGCCATACGAGAACCATGAGCCCGACTTACGAATGATGTCGTAGTCTACGCCGAGGTCGATAATCTCGCCAATCTTTGAGATACCCTCGCCAAACATGATGTCGAACTCCGCCTTCTTGAATGGAGGTGCTACCTTATTCTTCACAACCTTAACCTTGGTGCGTGTTCCGAGCTGCTCCTCGCCATCCTTGATTACCGATGCACGACGGATGTCGATACGCACCGATGCGTAGAACTTAAGGGCATTACCACCTGTTGTGGTCTCAGGGTTGCCATACACCACGCCAATCTTATCACGTAGCTGGTTGATGAAGATACATACGGTCTTTGTCTTTGAGATAGATGCGGTTAGCTTGCGCAACGCCTGCGACATGAGGCGTGCCTGAAGACCCATCTTCGAGTCACCCATCTCGCCCTCAATCTCGGCCTTTGGCGTGAGCGCCGCAACAGAGTCGATGACGATGATGTCGATGGCGCTTGAGCGAATCAACGAGTCGGCAATCTCCAACGCCTGCTCGCCATTGTCGGGCTGCGACACGAGGAGGTTATCCACGTCTACGCCGAGCTTCTGAGCATAGTAGCTGTCGAAGGCGTGCTCAGCATCGATAAATGCTGCGATGCCTCCCGCCTTCTGCGCCTCGGCAATGGCGTGTATCGCCAACGTGGTCTTACCTGATGACTCAGGGCCAAAAATCTCGATAACACGGCCCTTAGGGTAGCCACCCACGCCGAGTGCCATGTCGAGGGTTACGGAGCCTGTAGGAATCACAGGAACATCGGTCACCGACTCGCTCGACATACGCATAATCGAGCCCTTACCAAAATCCTTCTCAATCTTATCCATCACTGCCGAGAGCACCTTGAGCTTGTCGGCATTTACCTGAACTTTTTCTGCCATAATATATTTCGTATTTATTTATTATCCAATAGTTTAACAATTTGGGCGTACGCATTCTTAGTATCGACCTTCTCGATGATGTGCGTCACTCGTGCATCGCTATCGAGCAAAAACGTGGTGCGTGCAATGCCCATATACTCCCTGCCATACATCCTCTTTAGCTGCCATACGCCAAGCGCTTCAGCGAGCGAGTGGTCGGCATCGGACAAGAGCGTAAAGTTAAGCTCGTGCTTTGAGCAGAAGTTTTGGTGCGACTTCACCGAGTCGGGGCTCACGCCCACAATTTTGTAGCCTCGGCTCTTAAGCTCCTCCCTGCCATCACGAAGGCTCTTAGCCTCAAGCGTGCAGCCCGATGTGTTGTCCTTGGGATAGAAGTAGAGCACCGTGGGCGAGCCCTTTAGGTCGTCGAGCGTAAATGGTGCGCCCTGGGTTGTTGTTGAACTGAACTGGGGAAGCTGCTCCCCTACCTTTATATTTATCATATCGTGTAACTCCTTATATTTATTTATGACTCAAAGTTACTTATTTTTTCCCAATTCAACGAATATTGCCCTTACTTTTTATCTATGCCACGATAAGCAAAAACTATGACCTTAGCATCTTCACCTGACTTAAGAACTCCGCCTCGCTGCTATTTAGGCGTGAGCGGCAGTTGGGGCAGCGTATGGCACACTCGGTGTCGATGTGTATCTCTCGCTCGTCGCTTAGGCTTCGCATGGTGCTACAACTTGCGTAGCTCTCTACGATGGTGTGTGTTCCGCAGTGGCGACACTCAATGGTAAAATTTATGCTCATAGTCTTAGGGGTTTAATCGGTTATCACTTGTTTCACGATGCAAAGTAACCACCCCATTTTGACAGGTTGTGTCAAAGAGAAAAAATGTTTAGTTTTTTTACGCAGAGATGGAATTAGCGCAAGGATAGGGAGCTTAGAGAGTTTAAGGAGTTTAGGGAGTTTAGGGAGGAGCGCTATCATCAGTTATTAATTGGTAGAGGAATAAGACCTTTAGGACATTTAGGATTAAGACGATAAAGACCTTTAAGACCATTAGGATTAAGACCTTTAAGACCTTTAGGACCATTAGGACATTTGTCCGCAACCATCTTAATACTCTTATCAGTCCTAAGGTCCTAAAGGTCATAAAGGTCACAAATGTCATAAAGGGTAATAATACTCTTGTGACCCTTTTTGCCCCTTCTGCCCCTGTAATTAGCGCAAAGATAGGGAGTTTAGAGAGTTTAAGGAGTTTAGAGAGTTTAGGGAGGGCGCTATCATCAGTTATTAATTGGTAGAGGATTAAGACCTTTAGGACCATTAGGACCTTTAGGACATTTGTCCGCAACCATCTTAATGGTCCTAAGGTCTCAAGGTCTCAAGGTCCTCAAAACTCCCCATCACTAAGCGCACTATTTGTTGTCAGAAGCCGTGAGATGTGGTGCATCTGAAAAGTAATCACCCTGGGATAGTACTTTGAAGTACAGCCCAGGGTGATTACTTTTCAGATGTGCCGCAGATTGCGGCTTATAACAACAAATTACAAGTTGAGCTCTGCCTTAAGATCCTCAATCTTCTGATCGAGTGCAACGAGCGTCTCGTCGAACTTATCAACAGACTCGAGCTTAGCCTTCACGCCAAAGTAGAACTTAATCTTAGGCTCGGTGCCTGAAGGACGTACCGATACCTTTGTGCCATCCTCGGTAAGCCACTGAAGCACGTTGCTCTTGTCGTCGATGCCCTCGATAGGCTTGCGCTCGCCACTCTTCACGTCGATCTGCTCAAGAGTCTTATAGTCGTAGATAGTGACAACCGGTGAGCCAAGCAACGACTTAGGAGGATTAGAGCGGTAGTCCACCATCATCTGCTGGATCTCGGCAGCACCATCCTTGCCCTTGCGAACAACATTCACGAGGCCCTCGCGGAAGAAGCCATACTTAACATATAGCTGCTGCAACCACTCATAAAGGGTGATGCCCATAGTGTCACGTGCCCATGCTGCAGCCTCGGCAACGAGGGTGATGGCAGCAACGCCATCCTTATCACGCACAAAGTCGCCAGGGAGGTAGCCGAACGACTCCTCGCCACCGCCGATATACTTAGTCTTACCCTCCTGCTCACGAATAATCTTTGCGATATACTTGAAACCTGTGAGGCAGTTGTAGCACTTAACGCCGAAGTGCTCGGCCACAGCGTCAGGCATCATAGAGGTAACGATGGTCTTCACGACGAACTCCTTGCCTGTGATCTTACCAAGCTCTGCCCAGCGAGTGAGCTGGTAGCACATCAACAGCACGAGGGTCTGGTTGCCGTTGAGCAACACGTAGTCGCCCTTGCCTGTGCGCAAGGCGACACCAAGACGGTCGGCATCAGGGTCGGTAGCCATAGCGAAGTCGGCACCCTCCTTCTCGGCACGCTCGATGGCCATGGCCATAGTCTTGCGCTCCTCAGGGTTTGGCGATGCGACAGTTGGGAAGTTGCCGTCGAGAACCATCTGCTCGTCTACACATATAATATTATTAAAGCCATAGTTGCGCAACGACTCAGGCACGAGCTTCACACCAGCACCATGGAGTGGTGTGTAGACAATCTTCATGTCGTTGTACTTAGCCACCGACTCAGGCGACAACGATAGGTCTTTGATAGCTGCAAGATATACCTTGTCGAACTCCTCGCCGAGGATGTTGATATTCTCAGGGTTCTTGCCTGTGAGCACCTGGCTTGTCTGGGTGATCTTAGCCACCTCGTCGATGATATTAACATCGTGTGGCGAGGTCACCTGCGAGCCGTCGCTCCAATATGCCTTATAGCCGTTATACTCCTTAGGGTTGTGCGACGCAGTGACCATAACACCCGACTGGCAACCGAGCTCACGGATAGCAAAAGAGAGCTCAGGCGTTGGGCGCAAAGCGTCGAAGAGGTAGACGATAAAGCCGTTAGATGCGAAGATGTCGGCAACACGCTCGGCAAACATGCGTGAGTTGTTGCGGCTGTCGTGCGAAATAGCAACCTTGATCTGCTCGCCCGCAAAATTCTTCTTAAGATAGTTTGCAAGTCCCTGAGTAGCAGCGCCTACGGTGTATATATTCATACGATTAGTACCCACACCCATGATACCACGCAAGCCACCTGTGCCAAACTCAAGATCCTTATAGAAACTCTCGACAAGCTCGTTAGGGTTGTTCTCGATTAACATTCTGACCTCCTGCTTAGTAGCCTCGTCATAGTCGCCATCAAGCCATGCTTGAGCCTTTGCAAGCACCTGCTTATCCAATACGTCTGCCATAGTAATATTATTTTTATTTATAGTTTATTTCTTGTGTCTACTAAAAATCTAATATGCAAATATACTAAAAATTCTTCATATAATACATTATCAGCTAATTAAAAATTTTCAGAAAATTTCGTGCCAGACAGCCATAGTAAATAATTCGGAATTTGCAACTATTTTTTAATGTTATTTTAATAAAATTATCCACATCTTTGCAATGTCAAAACGCACTTAATTGTGGGTGCGAGATAACCAAATAACGAGGCAAAAAAGATAACACATTGAAACAGAGCATATAGGGCTGTTTCAGGGGAGTTGTCGCCCAATTTGGAAGTGAATTTTTAGAGTGTTAATAACAAAATGACGCAGAACGAAAGATATAACGACGTATGGCAAGACTGCCTCGATAGACTCCGTGGTGCAATCACCGAGGAGGAGATCGTGAAGTGGTTCAAGCCTATCCGCCCTATCAACTTCGATGGTGCGAATCTCAGTCTGCGTGTACCTAACGAGAGCTTCGTTGCCAACATCGAGAAGCGATACTTGGGCATTCTACTACCCATCATATCAGAGCTTTACGGTGCTAACATCAAGATTCACTATGCTATTCCTCGTAGCCAAAAGCCTACGACCGACACAGCAGCATCTGCTCTTCCGCAGCATGCTGTGCCAACCGACACTGCAAATATAAAAAATCCTTTTGTAATTCCGGGCATTCGTCGCATGATGTTTGACCCTCAGCTCAACCATAACTACACTTTCGACAACCATATCGAGGGTGAGTGCAACCGCTTGGCACGCTCGGCGGGTATGGCTGTGGCTGTAAACCCCGGAGACAACGCCTTCAACCCATTATATATATATGGTGACTCGGGCTTGGGTAAGACACATATTGCGCAGGCTATCGGTCATGAGGTGCGTCAGCGCCACCCCGAGCTTCAGGTACTCTACGTATCTATGAACAAGTTCCAGGCGCAGTTCCAGACAGCATACAAGAATGGCGAGATTACCGACTTTATCCAGTTCTACCAGATGGTCGATGTGCTTATCATCGACGACATCCAGGAGCTCACGGGCAAGACAGGTACTCAGAATGCCTTCTTCAATATCTTCAACCACCTTCACCTCGGCGGCAAGCAGCTTATCCTCACGTCGGATAAGCCACCTGTGGAGCTCAAGGATATCGAGCAGCGCCTGCTCACCCGCTTTAAGTGGGGCTTGTCGGCATACCTCAGTGTGCCCGACTACGAGACCAAGGTAAAGATTATCCGTGCCAAGGCTAAGCGCATGGGTGCCAACATCCCTGAGGAGGTTGTAAACTACCTTGCTGAGAACATCTCGGCAAACGTGCGTGAGATTGAGGGTGCACTATCGTCGCTCGTGGCTAACGCCTCGTTCCTCAACCGCAAGATTACAATCTCGCTTGCTAAGGACATCTTGAAGGTATACGTGAAGCTCACCCAGCGTGAGATTACCATCGAGCATATCGTGAACGTGGTGTGCGAGTACTACAACATCGACCTCGACACCTTCAACTCGGCAAAGCGCACACGTGATGTGGCTCAGGCTCGCCAGGTGGCAATGTACATGGCTAAGCAGCACACCAAGGCTCCTCTCACGGTTATCGGCTCGTCAATCGGTGGTCGTAACCACGCTACGGTGCTCCACAGCTGCAAGGCTGTTGCCGATACGATGGATATCGACAAGACATTCAAGGCGCAGATCGAGGAGATCGACCGCATCATTCTCAACAAAAACTAAGAAGACCTTTAAAACTTCATATTCGATGGGGCTGTCCAGCAATGGACAGTCCTGTTTTTGTGTATCTACCCTATCACATCTTTAGATAGACATAAAAAAATGAGCCTGTCTAACAAGTTTTTTGTTAGGCAGGTTTTTGTTTTATATAGAAAAGTTTGTATCTTTGTATTGCGAGCTGTTCAGCTTTATCGGAAACTAAAAGAGAAAAAATAATATTTGATTGTTCAGCCGGGACTG
>JAFZEX010000050.1 GCA_017560425.1 Alistipes sp. | reverse complement strand
ATAAGGTATCGGCTCTATGTGACCATTGAGCCGATAAGAGAATGGTTTATTGCTTGGGCTAACGCCCTGCGCTTGTTTATAAGGTATCGGCTCTATGGCGTCGCCATTCGAGTCCCCTACGCACCGCCAGAAACGGATAACTTTCGAGTTGTCCGTTTTTTTGTTTTATGCCCTGGACGATAAGGCGGAAGCTTCGCTTCGTGGCTCAGGTGGTTGGTGTCTTATGCGTGCAAGCCCGCACGCCCCCAACCACCTGAGCCTTGCCTTCGGCAATGCCGCCTTATCGAGCGCACCAAGCATCACGTTGCGTACGGCACTGCTCACAAAAGTGGGGTTGAGCCGATATGAGAATGGTTTATTGCTCGGGCTAACGCCCTGCGCTTGTTTTATAAGGTATCGGCTCTATGTGACCATTGAGCCGATAAGAGAATGGTTTATTGCTCGGGCTAACGCCCTGCGCTTGTTTTATAAGGTATCGGCTCTATGTGACCATTGAGCCGATAAGAGAATGGTTTATTGCTTGGGCTAACGCCCTGCGCTTGTTTATAAGGTATCGGCTCTATGGCTTCGCCATTCGAGTCCCTTACGCTGCCCGACACTCCCCAGCTCAATCCAATTCTACCCATCATTACCCATTTATCCCATCAAGCGAAGCGCTCCCATCTCTCTCATCAAGCGAAGCGCCACCATCGTCCCCATCAAATAATATTCCCCTCGGCATGGCGATAATTTCGTAAAATGCGCTATCTTTGCACTAAACGATTAAAACCAAAGAACTATGTCACTACTACGTGTGTTGCTTGCAATATTCTTTCCGCCCTTGGCGGTCATCGACCAGGGCTGCGGCTCCTTTCTTGTTGTCCTACTGCTCACGCTATGCGGTTGGGTGCCTGGAGTGATCGGAGCCCTCGTAATATTGAATAAGGCATATTAGCGCCCGTAACCTGTTTGGCGCATGGTTTGATGCTACCCAATTAAAACCATAGACCATGATAACACCTACACGCATCGAAGATATAGCCCCCTTGGTGAGCGCTCAGCGCAGCTACTTTCGTAGCCATGCCACGCTCTCGCTCGACTTTCGTCGTGAGATGCTGCAGCGCCTCAAGGCGAGCATCCTGCGCTTCGAGAAGGAGCTGTGCGATGCCCTTTACCTCGACCTACACAAGTCCTACGAGGAGGCATACATGACCGAGATAAGCATCGTGCTTGGCGAGATAGACAACTTCTTGGAGAACCTTCGTCGCTGGGCAGCACCCTCAAAAAAGAGTACGCCACTGAAGATGTTTCCCTCACGCAGCATGATACTCACCGAGCCCCTCGGCGTGGCACTCATCATGTCGCCATGGAACTATCCCGTGCAGCTTGTGCTCAACCCCTTGGTGGGCGCTATCGCTGCGGGGTGCACGGCAGTTGTCAAGCCCTCGCCCTATGTCGAGCATGTGGCAGAGGTGCTCGAGAGGCTTATATACGAAACTTTCGACAAGGAGTATATCGCCGTGGTGCAGGGGCACCGTGATGTAAACACGGAGCTTCTGCGCCAGCGCTACGACATAATCTTCTTTACGGGCTCGCCCGACCTGGGACGTGTCGTTATGCGTGCTGCTGCCGAGAGTGTCACGCCCGTGATCCTGGAGCTTGGTGGCAAGTGTCCCGTGATTGTGGATAAGAGTGCCGATGTGCGCCTTGCGGCAAAGCGTGTGGCATGGGGCAAGAGCCTCAATGCCGGGCAGACATGCATAGCCCCCGACTACGTGCTCGTTCACGAGGCGGTAAAGAGCGAGTTTATAGGTGAGTTTAGGCGTGCGATGACGGAGCTTCATGGCGACGATGCGCAGCTTAGCAAGCACTACGTTCGCCTTGTGTCCAACAAGGCCTTCGAGCGTGTTAGTGGCTACCTTAGTGATGGTAGGGTGGTTGCTGGTGGCAGGGTAGATGCTGCGGATAGGTATATCGAGCCTACGCTCTTAGACGACGTGTCGCCCGATAGCGCTGTTATGACCAACGAGATATTTGGTCCTGTGCTGCCGATGATAACAATAAAGAGCGTTGATGAGGCGATAGCCTTTGTGAACGACAGAGAGAAGCCCTTGGCGTTGTATGTATTTGCCGATGAGGGTGTTGGCCGTAGGGTGCTACACCTAACATCGTCGGGTGGTGCTTGCCTCAATGATGTTATCATGCACATTGCCAACGAGCACCTTCCGTTTGGTGGCGTGGGCAACTCGGGCATTGGTCGCTACCATGGTCGCGATAGCCTCTACTCCTTCTCGCACCGCAGGTCGGTGGTGGTCACACCCACGTGGCTCGACCTGCCGTTTAGGTATATGCCGTATAGGCTGTTTAAGTGGGTTAAGAAGTTGATGTAGAGTGATATGGACTGTCTTCGGACAGCCTTTTTTATGATGGAATTGGTGTGGGGTGACATGATTGGTGAAGTGGGATGACAAGATTGGCTACTTCGGTTGGGCTGTGGTGACAAGATTGGCTACTGCGGGGTGCGGGCTGACAAGATTGGCTACTTCGCAACCTTTGGTTGCTTCGCTTAACGCCCATCTTGGGTGGTCCCTTAATTGGGTGCACAAAGCTGAGTAAGCAGAGGCACACCCGAGAACGGGCTATTTTTGTTCTCCGTAGCACATTTGATGCGTGGCATCATGTGCTATGGAAAACAAAAAGTCCCCAATCTTTCGATTGAGGACCTCTGCTTACTCAGCTTTGTCGGGATGACAAGATTCGAACTTGCGACCACACGCCCCCCAGACGTGTACTCTAACCGGGCTGAGCTACATCCCGCTGCAATTTTGCGGTGCAAAGATAGTAATATTTTTCTGATTCCCGCAAATTAAATTCCAAAAAAAATGTACCTTTGCCTTATGAATGCTATGACTAAGATATTACTATACATGCTAACCCTTTGTTCGTGTGTTGGTTGCGTGGCGAGTGGTGGGGTAGATAACACCGCTTTTAGCCTCGAGAGCTACCTTCCGAAGCACGCATCGGGCTTTGCTGTGTATGCTGACGATGAGGGCAACAAGCTCCTTCGTGTGACACGTCCGTGGCAGGGCGAGAATGTCGAGGAGCAGACCTTGGCGATATTTGCCACAGAGGAGTCGGCAGAGGGCTATCGTGGTCAGCACATCGTGGGTCGTGCCGAGAGGATCGTATGCATGTCCACAAGCCATGTGGCAATGCTTGCCGAGCTTGGCATGAGCAGCGCTGTGGCGGGGGTGTCGGGCAAGCAGTATGTTATGAATGAGGAGGTTAGAGTCGATGATAAGGTTTTTGACGTGGGCTACGATAACAATCTCGACTTCGAGGCGATGTTGCTCAACGATGTCGATCTTGTGGTGATGTATGGCATTCAGGCAGAAAATCGTGCCGTGGTGACCAAGCTGCGTGATATGAATATTCCATACATCTACTTTGGCGATTACTGCGAGCAGTCGCCACTTGGCAAGGCTGAGTGGATAGTGGCAATGGCCGAGGTGGTGGGCAGTCGTAGCGAGGCAGAGGCTCTATTTGCAGGCATCGAGGAGCGCTACAACGCTGTGCGTGAGAGTGTTGTACATGATGCTGTGCGCCCCAAGGTGATGTTTAACCTACCATATCAAGATGTGTGGTATATGCCCTCGAATAGCAGCTACATGGTGCGCCTTGTTGAGGATGCTGGTGGCGACTATATCTATGATAATGAGTCGAATAGCTCGGTGGGCATAAGTCTTGAGGAGGCTGTGGAGCTGGTATCTAAGACCGATATTTGGCTCAACCCTGGTCAGTGCACCTCGCTCGACGAGCTACGTGCCACAGCGCCGATATTTGCCACGATGGAGGTGGTCGTGCGTGGCGACGTCTACAACAACAATCGCCGACGTGGCGAGGGTGGTGGTAGCGACTTTTGGGAGTCGGCAATCGTGCGCCCCGATGTGGTGCTCAGCGACCTTGTCGAGATAATGCAGCGTGGTGACGACATGTACTATCACCAGCGACTTAAGTGATTAATATGCAGAGAAATAGACTACATATAACACTCTTTGTACTCCTCGCAGTGTTGAGCCTTGTGGTTGCCTTTGGCGACCTCTTGCTCGGCACTACGTCGATACCTCTTAGCGAGGTGTGGGCGGTCTTGGTGGGAAACTCGGAGAATGCCAACTACATAAAAATCATCACGGAGCTACGTCTGCCAAAGATCATCGTGGCGCTGTTGTCGGGCATGGCGCTCTCGGCAAGTGGCTTGCAGATGCAGACCATGTTTCGCAACCCCTTGGCAGGTCCATACGTCCTCGGTATTAACTCGGGCGCAAGCCTCGGCGTGGCGCTCTTCACCTTAGCGCTGCCCATGCTCGGTGGCTTGTCGGGCACGATGTTTATGCGCTTAGGCATCACGGGCGTGGCGTGGATAGGCTCGGCGGCGGTGCTTATGCTTGTTATGGCGCTATCTCGTAAGATAAAGAGTGTCAGCACAATACTTATCATAGGCATGATGCTCGGCTCGGCAATATCGGCTATTGTGGGCGTGCTTCAGTATATGGGTAGCGAGGAGTCGCTCAAGACCTTCGTGGTGTGGACTATGGGTTCGCTATCGACCGTGACGATGGCAGATATTGCGATATTTGCGCCTATTATCATTGTTGGTCTTGTGCTTGGCATTGTGGCTATTAAGTCGCTCAATATGTTGCTCTTAGGCGAGGGATATGCCCGCACCATGGGTCTTAATGTGCGTCGCTCACGCACCATCATCTTCCTCTCTACGACGCTCCTTGCCGGCACGGTGACCGCCTTTTGCGGTCCTATCGGCTTCATAGGTCTTGCTATGCCACACCTTGCACGCATGACCTTCCGCACTGCCGACCACCGTGTGCTCATGCCCGCAACGATACTTTGGGGTGCACTCTCGATGTTGTTGTGCTGCCTTGTAACCGACCTTGTGGCGCACCATAGCATGATACTCCCTGTGAACACAATCACCGCACTGCTTGGTGTGCCTATCATCATATTTGTTGTAATGCGTAACCGTAACCGCCAATGATTCAGCTAAGTAACATATCGCTTGCCTTTGGTGAGCGCACCTTGATTGCGGGTGCCACAACACGCTTCGAGTGTGGAGAGATGGTTGCGCTGCTCGGTCGCAACGGCACGGGAAAGAGTACCTTGCTGCGTGCCATTGCCAAGCTTGGCGAGGTGGCTCAGGGCGACATCATGGTCGATGGCAAGGCTATCTCCGAGATAGACATTCGTAGCTTCGCACGCCTTGTGGCATTTGTAAATACTGAGCGTGTGGACATCGACTCGATGCGTGCCTACGACCTTGTGGCAATTGGTCGCTCGCCATATACCGACTGGATGGGTCGCCTGACCAATGAGGATAGAGCGATTATCGAGCGAGCGATGCAGATTACGGGTGTCGATAAGCTTGCCGATCGCATGGTAGAAACCCTGTCTGATGGTGAGTGTCAGAGGGTTATGATAGCTCGTGCCTTGGCTCAGGATACCCCCGTGATACTCCTCGACGAGCCCACGGCATTCCTCGACCTGCCCAACCGCTACGAGCTATGCACACTCCTTGGCCGCCTGGCTCACGATGAGGGTAAGCTCATTGTCTTCTCGACCCACGAGCTCGACATTGCGCTAACGTTGGCAGATAGCATCGCCCTTGTTGATACCCCTCGCCTGGTGCATTTGCCTACCTCGGAGATGATAGCGTCGGGCAACCTCGAGCGCCTATTTAACAGCGAGCATATTTCGTTTGATGCCGCAACAAAGGCTATAAAGCTGCGCTAAACAGCCCTATATATGCTAATATATAGCGAGATAGTAAATTTTTTGTAGAAAGATTTTGCCAAATAGAAAATTTTGTGTACCTTCGCACCGCTAAATTGCTCGCATTATAGATGGGCATTAGTGGTATGGTCCGTTCGTCTATCGGTTAGGACACAAGATTTTCATTCTTGAAAGACGAGTTCGACTCTCGTACGGACTACACTTGGGGCGTTACTCCGAAAGGAGTGGTGCTTGCGGTTAGAACAGATTTTTAGGAGCGGGCCTTGAGCCTATCCGAAAGCGGCTACGGCCGTTCGTGAGCCCTCCGATAAGGCTGCACACCTGTGTGAAGAGTCGGAAAACAAAGAGAAACATAAAAAGTAAAAATAAAAAAAAGATTTAAAACTATGGCAAATCACAAGTCATCGAAGAAGAGAATTCGTCAGACCGTTACAAAGCGTGCTCACAACCGTCTTTACCACAAGACTACTCGTAACGCAGTTAAGGCATTGCGTCACACTACTGAGCGTAGCGCAGCAGAGGCATTGCTTCCAAAGGTAAGCTCAATGTTGGACAAGTTGGCTAAGACTAACATCATCCACAAGAACAAGGCAGCTAACCTTAAGAGCTCACTTGCATTGCACGTTAACGCATTGTAATTTTTGCGATAGCATAAGCCAAAATGAGCCTGTCTAACATTCAAAAAAAGTTAGACAGGCTTCTATTTATTATAAAATCAAACATTTCAGGATATTTGCGTTTTTTCGAGATTTTCGCATTAGGCGACTTGCACATGCGTAGCTGAATAGCCAGAATCGTT
>JAFZEX010000049.1 GCA_017560425.1 Alistipes sp. | reverse complement strand
GATAGATGGGATAATTGTGAGAAATGTGATAAAGGGGATAAATGGGATAAATGGGAATCTTTCCTTAATACTCATCAAGCGAAGCGTTACCCATTAAGCGAAGCGCTCCCATCACTCCCATCAAGCGAAGCGTTACCCATCGCTCCCATCAAGCGAAGCGCCACCCATTTTAAATCAGCACCATGACCCAATTTGTTGTCAGAAGGGTTGCAGATGTGCCCTTGACATGAAAAAGCTCCGGATGGGCTGTACTTGGCGTACTGCCCATTCGGAGCTTTGATTGAAAGGGTGCAGATGCGCCCTTATCACAATCCTCCAATATTTTGGATTAGAAGGCTGCAGATACAACGCTCGGCAAAAATCCCGACGATGGGCTGTACTAAAGCGTACTGCTCATTGTCGGGATTTTTTGTTAGCGGCAGTAGATGTCTGCCTTATAATTCAAAATTACAAGCGCTCGAGCTTCACAGTAAAGTGACGCATAAGCTCAGTCTCCCATACGATCTTAACACCACGTGTGATCTCGTGACGACGGTCGTAAACGTTCTTCAACGCTGCAGCGATAACGTCCATGTGGTTGTTAGTGTAAGAGCGGCGAGCGATGCACAAACGAAGGAGGTCAAGACCACCGAAGCGGTTCTCACGAGTTACAGGATCACGGTCAGCAAGGATGTAGCCGATCTCGCAACCACGAACACCTGCCTCCAAGTAGAGCTCGATAGCAAGAGTCTGCGCTGGGAACTCCTCCTTAGGGATGTTGCTAAGTACCTTGTCAGCATCTACGAACAAAGCGTGACCACCAACAGGACGCTGGTAAGGAATGCCATACTCGTCGAGCTTAGCAGCGAGGTACTGAACCTGCTTGATACGAGTCTCGATAGTGTCGAGCTCAGTGTTCTCGTCAAGACCTACAGCCAAAGCAGCCATATCACGGCCGTTCATACCACCGTATGTCAAGAAGCCCTCGAATGGGATGCAGAAACGCTTAGCACCCTCGTACCAGTCCTCGTGACGTGTAGCGATGAAACCACCCATGTTTACAAGACCGTCCTTCTTTGATGACATTGTCATACCGTCAGCGTATGAGAACATCTCCTTGCAGATCTCCTTGATAGTCTTATCTGCGTAGCCCTCCTCACGAGTCTTGATGAAGTAAGCGTTCTCAACGAAACGTGCTGAGTCGAATACTACACGCTTGCCATACTTGTCAGCGATAGCACGTACGTCACGCAAGTTCTTCATTGATACAGGCTGACCACCAGCTGTGTTGTTAGTAACAGTAACGATGATGAAAGGAATCTTCTCAGCGTTCTCTGCCAATGCCTTCTCCAACTTAGCGCAGTCTACCTCGCCCTTGAAAGGAATCTCGAGCTGAGTATCCTTAGCTGCGTCGATAGTGCAGTCCAAAGCTACTGCCTTACGGAACTCGATGTGACCCTTAGTAGTGTCGAAGTGTGAGTTACCTGGGATGATGTCGCCAGCCTTTACAAGGTGTGAGAACAACACGTTCTCAGCAGCACGACCCTGGTGAGTAGGGATTACATACTCGAAGCCAGTGATGTTGCCGATAGTCTCCTTAAGCTGGAAGAATGACTTAGAACCAGCATATGCCTCGTCACCAGTCATCATTGCTGCCCACTGACGGTCGCTCATAGCGCCGGTACCAGAGTCAGTCAAACAGTCGATATAAACCTGCTCAGACTTCAAGCCGAAGAGGTTGTAGTGTGCATCCTTGAGCCACTGCTCACGCTCTGCACGTGTGCTCTTCTTCAATGGCTCAACCATCTTAATTCGATACGCTTCTGCAAATGGAATTTCCATAATTGTAGTTGTTTTAAGGTTATTATTAGTTTAAAAATTTATTCTTTTTCTTTCTGTTTGCACGCATAAGTACACTTATATCTATGCCATACCCGACAAAGGTAGGCAAAAATATGGTTATTCGCAATAGAAAAATGAAAATATTTTTCCGTTTGACGATATGCCAAACATCAAAAAACCATATTACTCTTTTCCGGCAACCAAAAGCTCAAGTATCTGCACGGCGTTGAGTGCTGCGCCCTTGCGGATTTGGTCGGCAACGCACCAGAACGTGATGCCTCGCTCGTTGCACAAGTCCTTGCGGATGCGACCTACATACACAGGATCGGTGCCCTGAGCAAAGAGTGGCATAGGGTATTGCTTCTCCTGGGGCTCATCAACAAGCACGATGCCC
The DNA here is from genome assembly GCA_017560425.1 of Alistipes sp. Classification (GTDB taxonomy): domain Bacteria; phylum Bacteroidota; class Bacteroidia; order Bacteroidales; family Rikenellaceae; genus Alistipes. Next base: position 85,188 of record JAFZEX010000049.1, on the reverse strand, counting down.
TTGGTCTGCTTAAATGCCTCACGCACCTGCTCCACTGTGAGCTCCTCCTCGGTCTCTACCCATATAGCCTCAGAGTGGGCACGCATAACGGGAACACGAACACATGTGGCTGAAGTGCGGATGTCCGAGTGCATGATCTTGCGCGTCTCGTGGAACATCTTCATCTCCTCCTTGGTGTAGTCGTTATCCTGGAATACGTCGATGTGTGGAATGAGGTTGTAGGCAAGCTGATAGGCGAACTTCTCGACCTTAGGGTCGCCACCCTCGGCGATGGCCTTCTGCTGGTCGTAGAGCTCCTGCATGCCCGTAGCACCTGCGCCACTTGCCGACTGGTATGTCGCCACGTGAACACGCTCGATGTGCGACAGGCGCTCGATAGCACCAAGTGCCACAACCATCTGGATAGTAGTGCAGTTAGGGTTTGCGATGATGCGGCGTGGAGCGTTAAAGGCATCCTCGCCATTTACCTCGGGAACAACCAATGGCACATCGTCCTCCATACGGAAGGCGCTCGAGTTGTCGATCATGAATGCACCATGCTTAGTGATGGTCTCGGCAAACTCGATAGAGGTAGAGCCGCCAGCAGAGCATAGCGCCACGTCGATATCGATAAAGTCGTCGTTGTGCTGAAGCTCACGCACCACGATATCCTCGCCACGGAAGCGATAGGTGGTGCCGGCACTACGCTTAGAGCCGAACAAACGAAGCTCCTCGATAGGCATAGGGTGGTTCTCCAAGATTGCGAGAAACTCCTGGCCCACAGCGCCACTTGCGCCAACAATTGCTATTTTCATAATGTGTGGTATTAACAGTTTTACTTAAATTGTGCCTCAGGTGCGAGGACCTCTTCTATTAGAAGAAGCCCTCCTCCTGGGTGATATATCCATCGGGAACAAACTCCGACTTGGCGAAGTCCTCCTTCTTGATTTCCTTGTTTGTTGTGGTTACACCCGCCGACGGCATCTTACAGTTGTTGAGCTTTGGTGCCTTAGTGGTGAACTTAAACTTGTCGTCACGGCTTACGCCCAACGAGCCGTCCTGGTATACCTTCTTGAGGAACTTACCGGTGATAGGAAGGGCGATACGTGAACCGTCGGCACTACGCAAGAAGCGAATGGTGTTCTCCTCACCACCGACCCATGTGCCGATAACGAGGTTAGGAGTAGCACACATAAACCATGCATCGACATTTCGGTTGGTTGTACCGGTCTTTGCTGCGATGTGCATGTTCTTGCCACCGATGCCAAACTGGGTCATCATACGGCGACCTGTACCGTTTGTAATAACCTTCTTCATCATCTCGATGACGGTGTGTGCCACACGCTCAGGCATAACCTGTGTAGCCTTAGGTGTGAATGTTGCAAGCACGTTGCCCTGCTTATCCTCGATGCGAGTGACAAACACGGGGTCGATGCGCACACCCTGGTTTACGAAGGTACTGTAGGCACCAGCCATCTCGAATGGGTTAGAGTCGTAAGAACCCAAGCAGAGAGCAGGAACGGGCTCAATGTAGCTTCTGATGCCGATGCGGTGGATATACTCCGCCACACGCTCAGGGTTCTTAGCCTGCTTCATAATCCAAGCCGAGTAGTTGTTGCGGCTCTTCATCAAACCCCAATAGAGAGGGTGGAAGTTGCCGTCGTAGCCACCGCCACCTGCCTCCTTAGGCGACCAGTTGCGACCCTGGAACTTGATGGTGGTACGGTTGTTCTGTACAGGCTTACATGGCGATAGGCCGAGCACCTCGATGGCGTATGAGTAGATGAATGGCTTGGCAGTAGAACCAATCTGACGCTTGGTCTGTGTTGCACCATCATACTTGAAGAAACGGTGGTCGGGACCTCCGATGTATGCACGCACATGGCCATTGTTAGGATCTACGGCAACCATCGCTGGACGCATGATAGACTTGTGGTGAATGATCGAGTCACGAGGGGTCATCATCGTATCACGAACACCCTTATATGTGAAGATCTCCATCTTAGTCTTGGTGTTGAAGGCCTTTACAATCTGCTCCTCGGTATATCCATCTTTGGTCATGTGTCGCCAGCGGTCGGTCTGACGCATCGAGTTGTCAATCTTCTTGTTTGCCTTCTCCTTGCTCATGCCCAAGTAGAGCTTGCCCGTAGCCTTAATCTGTTTGTTCATATGTGGCTGAACAACATCTCGCATATGCTCTGCTGTGGCCTCCTCGGCGAGTGTCTGCATGCGTGAGTCGAGGGTGGTGTAGATGCGAAGACCATCACGATAGATGTCGTAGGTGTCGCCATTAGCCTTGCGGTTCTTCTTGCACCAGCCCATCACAGGGTCCTCCTCATACAGCTTCTTTGCCTGCTCGTAGTCGTACTCGAAGAGGAAGTCCTCACGGCGAGGCTCCGATGCGGTGAGGCTACGGCGCACCATCTCACGGAAGTAGGTTGCGATACCCTCGTTGTGGGCATCGGCGCTACGGTGGTAGCGTGATAGGTCGATAGGGAGTGTCATGAGCGAGTCGGCGAGGGTGCGAGAGATAGCTCCTGCCACAACCATACGCTCAAGCACGAGGTTACGACGCTCCACTGCCTTAGGGTTAGGCACACCGGCACGCATAGGGGCATAGGTGCCTGGCGCCTTCACCTGACCTGCGATAACTGCTGCCTCGTCGATGGTTAGCTCGTTAGGCTCCTTGCCGAAGAAGTTGTTAGCTGCCGAGCGGATACCGAAGTTAGAGCTTGAGAACTCAACGGTGTTGAGGTACATAGATACAATCTCCTCCTTGGTGTAGTTGTGCTCGAGCTGTGTTGCGATGACATACTCCTGAGCCTTTGCCGACACTGTTCCTGCCTTACCCTCAAGACCTGTGTCACGACGACGTGTCTTGTAGAGGTTCTTGGCAAGCTGCTGGGTGATGGTACTACCACCGCCCTGCTCCTTCTGACCCATGATCACAGTCTTGATACCAGCACGTGCTGTAGCCTGGAAGTCGATACCCGAGTGGTCGAAGAAGCGAAGGTCCTCTGTAGCAACAAGCGCTGCAACGATAGGAGGTAGCTCGTGACCATCGATCGTGATCCACTGCTCACGGCTTAGTGGGAATAGATCCTCGTAGGTGAGGTGCGTACGGTTCTCAACGAAGTAGGTACCCAACAACACACCATCAGCAGAGTAGATCTCTGTGGCGAGGTTAGTCTGTGGGTTCTCCAACTCGTCGAAGGTCGGCATAGGGCCGAGTGCCTCGAAGCGTGCAAGCGCAAAGAGCATCACTAGACCGAATACTCCTGTGAGTACTACTGACCACATTGAGATAACAAGCCATGTTTTCCAGCCCTGTTTTCTCGTCTTTGTTTGTTCCTTCTTAGTCATACTATGTTTGGTTTTATATTTTTTGTCTGTTTCGCTGTTTTGTGTGTTAAACTTCTCTCTCTGCCCGCTTAGAAGGGTAGTCCTAAGCCGAAGGCTATATATGGTTTGTTGTTTCGTAGTGTTAGGTTCGAGCCTTTGGCATATAACGACAGCGTGGCTGTCATTGTTGCTGCGGCAGGCATTGTGAAGATGTTAAAATCTACGACTATGTCGCCACCATATGCCCATATTCTCTCACGCTGCTCGACGATGCCTCCCTCGCTGTTGAAGGTGGGGCGCTCAAACGAGGCGTAGTCGCCGCCGATGTTTAGGCGTAGGCGCTTGAAGTATATCACTCCCTGCCAGCCGTTGTCGGGATACCAGACGGGAAGCTGGTAGTTGAGCGATGTTGCCACGTAGTTCTTGTTCTCGATGTCGTACGACGAGAAGCCTCGTGGTAGTAGCTTCGTCGATTTGAACGCCAACTCCGAGAGCATCATGTCGGAGTGGAAACCGCCGATAGATGTCTGGAATGAGGCTGCCAACGACAGTGAGTGGTGCTTGGCAAAGCCAGGGGTATATAGCTTGCCGTAGAGCACTGCCAGATGACCGAAGTTATCTGTGGTGGGGTTTAGTGTGTAGTTTGCCTGCACAACAACGCCCCAAGGGGGTAGAAAGTCACGGTGTGCCATGCGCACCTGGTCGCTAAAGCTGATGCCCATGCTTAGCTGATGCACACCCTCGGTGTAGCCTATTGTCTCGAAGTTGGTAATCTTGCCACCCTCGTAACGTATCTTGTCCACGTTGGCTATCATGCCATTCGAGAAGTTCCATGCTGCCGATAACGCAAGCTGCGAGGTGTGGTAGCCATGCTGAAATAGCAGCGGGAGTGTAGCTCCGGCGCTTAGGGCATAATATCTGCCGAGCTGTGGGTTCTCGGGAAACTCCTTCTCGAGGGTCTCGGGGTTGTAGCGGTAGATGGTGTGCAACCTCTGCTTACCGCCATATGTGCCCTTAGCCCATAGGTTCACGCCCAGACCGTAGTAGCGCAACGTAGCCTTAAATATCGAGCCCTCGTCGTGGTTCCAGCCCCATGTTAGGAAGCCCTCGGTTGTCGAGAGCAGGTTCTGCGACATTATCGTGGCTCCGAGGTTGAAGGCAATGTGCGACTCCTCGACAATGGCGTAGGGGTCGTACGATGCTGGTGCCCAGCTATGTATGTTTATGCCGTGTGCAAGGCGGTTGAAGCGTTGTGAGGGCTTCTCCAAGGCTATGCTGTCGGCGATATGTTGGTCGAAGCGCAGGGTGTCGAGGTTTATCACGCCCCATGGCTTGCTCTCGGGGAGGAGTGTTGCCTCGGGGTGTGGGCGATACTCCACCTCTCTTGTTGTTGTCACTCTCTGTGTCACAGGGAGGTGGCCTCGCCTGTCGTAGCTTGTGGCAACGATGTGGTTGTTGTCGTAGGGCGCAGGGCTAAACGAGCCGAACGACGACTCCGATAGCTGATACTCTTTGCCCGTTGCAAGGTCAAGGTAGTGCAGCTCGTCACGAGACGATGCTATCGAGCCGAAGTAGAGCTTGCCATCCTTGGCACGTAGGTCGCTAAGCGTGGTATATGCCGAGCGGGTTACGGGGCATAGCTTGTCGTGCTCAAGCTTTGCTATGTGCATGCCGTCGTTGTCGGTGATGATTAGGTATAGCGCCTCGGTTAGGTTGTCCCACGCCATGCCGTGTATCTCCTTGTCGAGGGGCAGGGTGTGGCGACTCTGCTCCTTGCCATTTTCGTAGCTCACAACACTATACCTGCCACTCGGCGCATACTCAACCCATGCTATGTTGCTATCCTTGGTAGGTGTCACATAGAGGGCATTGCCCTTGGTGCGTAGCTGCTTAGCACTCTTTTTGTCGGGGTCGAGGTAGCATATTTTCGACGACACCTTTTGTGCGAAGAGCGTGCTGCGGCGATACTCGGTCCAATATATGCGCTCGTTGCTATCGAGTATGGGGCGTGACGACAGGTAGCCCGCATATGCTATGCGCTGCTCCTCGCCACTTTGGGGGTTGATTCGCACAAATGCCATGGGTGTTGCAAGATCCTCTTTGAGGGCGACAATCTCGCCACTGCGTAGTGCCATAGGGTGCGAGTATGTTGTATGGCTCTCAGTCTCGGGGATTGCTATATACTCTGTGGTCTGCTTCACCTTTGCGAGACCCTGCCAATGGTGGTAGAGCGTGTCGAAGGTCTCGTCGAAGAGGCGTGGCTGCGTAGTGCCATAGAGCTTCTTGAATACCCACGAGTTGGAAACCACCATCCATGGGCGGCGTGTGGTGAGGTCGGCCATGTCGTTGCCCAAGATAGCACCATATTGGTTGTAGCCATGACGACAGATGAAGTAGCCGAGCTGATAGTGGTCGGGAATGTAGTCTTTGTACGAGCCACAGAACCACTTGTCACGGCTCTTGAATGCGCCCAGCACATTGTCGTAGGCACGGTAGGCTATCGAGAACGATGGTTGTAGACCACGACCAAACGTAGACATCTCGGTCTCCGACATCACGGCATCGCCCTCCATCATCCATAGCGGCATGAAGAGCAGTCCCACTGTCGAACTCTGCTGACCGATGATGTAGCTGATGCCCTTGACCAAGCCACGATTTAGGTTGTTGTACTGCACGGCATGGCGATACTCGTGTGCTACAAGCTGCTTGCGCCACGGCATCGAGTAGCCGTTGATTGCTGGCGTGGATAGAAACTCCACACGCTTAGGTAGCCACATAACCAAACCGTTAGAGAGCATGTTCTCGGGGTGTACGATAAACGGAATGGACATCTGTGGGTGCTCATAGCCATAGGCTATCTCGCTCTGCACGGCATCGAGGTAGTATGCCACCTCCGATGCAATATTTTTTGCCGAGTCGGGATATACGATGCGATATTTCTCGCCCTTGAGCTGTTGCCAGCGTAGCGACGTGGGGTCAGTACCCCAGCTATAATACTGTGCACACACCCTTTCGGTGGCGGCTAAGCCACAGAAAATCAAGATGATGGCTATGATAAATCTTTCCATGCGTATGCGTATGCGTATAAATAGCGTACAAAGATACGCAAAAAATCTCAATTTTGGAAGCGATATTCGATGTTTGATTGTTAAAAGCCTTGCAGGGTGATTTGCAATCACGCTAAAATTAATCTTTTGGGTGGGGTGTGATAATGTTGCAAATTTTTATTAATTTTGTGCAACTAAAGCTTGAAAAATTGCTATGATAACCTTTGCAATATGCTTCGTTTCGCTCGTTGCTGCCTACTTCCTTTATGGTAGATTTTTGGAGCGTACGGTGGGTATCGACCCCGAGGCAGATATGCCCTCGAAAACACACTACGACGGTGTCGATTTTATGCCGTTGCCACGCTGGCGAATATTTCTAATTCAGCTACTTAACATTGCTGGCACAGGCCCGATATTTGGTGCTCTGATGGGTGCGTGCTATGGTCCTGTTGCCTTTCTGTGGATTACGCTCGGCGGCATTTTTATGGGCGCTATGCACGACTTTGTTTCGGGTGTTATTTCGATACGTAACGGCGGACAGAGCCTGCCCGAGATTATAGGTAAATATCTCGGTGGCGGAATGCATAAATTCACCCTCGTGGTAATCCCCATTTTGATGATTTTGGTGGGTGCAGTATTTATTGTCACGCCCTCGCAGATTATTAGCGATAAGACCGACACGCCCTACCTCGTGTGGGTGGCGATAATCATCGTCTACTACTTTATTGCCACGGTGTTGCCCGTCGATAAGATTATCGGCAAGATTTACCCCGTGTTTGGTGCTTCACTAATATTTATGGCGGTGGCATTGTTTGGTGTTTTGCTCTTCGGAGGCTACTCGGTGCCCGAGCTTACGTCGTTCGATAATATGCACTATAACGCTGATAAACTGCCCATTGTGCCTACGCTATTTATAAGTATTGCGTGTGGCGCTATCTCGGGATTTCATGCCACGCAGTCGCCACTCATGGCTCGCTGCATGACCAACGAGAAGCAGGCTCGTCCGATATTCTTTGGTGCTATGATCTCCGAGTCGATTATCGCCCTTGTGTGGGCGGCTATAGCCATGGCGTTTTTCGGTGGTGTTGAGGGGCTTAACTCGTTTATGCAGCAGAATGGCGGTAATGCTGGTGTTGCCGTTTCGGTGATTAGCGACACGACGCTCGGCGTTGTGGGTGGTGTGCTCGCCCTGCTTGGTGTTGTTGTTGCGCCGATTACCTCGGGCGACACCGCCTTTCGCTCGGCACGCCTAATCATTGCCGATATGTTGCACTACGACCAAAAGCCTATCGTGAAGCGCCTTGTGGTGAGCCTTCCGCTCTTTGCCATCGGCATTGGCATCGCCTTCATCGATTTTGATGTTATTTGGCGCTACTTCGCATGGTCAAACCAAGCCCTCTCTGTCGTCACGTTATGGATGATTACGGCATGGCTTATGCGTCGAGGCTCGAAGGTGAGTTTCTTGGCGCTACTTCCCGCAGTGTTAATGACTTACGTCTGCTCGTCGTTTGTCTTTGTGTCAAGCCAATTCGTGGGCTTGGGGGCAACGGCTGAGGCTTATATATATGGTGCTGCCCTTACGGCGGTGATTTCTGGATTATTGATGACTAAAATTCGTAAAGATGTCAAACAAGGAGCTACAATTTAACCCCACTGCCGACCAGATGTTTGAGCTCGAGGGTCGAGGACGATATAACTTTGTGCGCCACAACGAGAATATCGATGCGCTCGTTAAGGAGGGTAGATATGACGAGGCGTGTGAGGCACGCTATGAGGCTTTTCAACTCTTGGTAGATGCTCTGCCCGAAGATGAGGCTATGCCTCTAAGGTGGGAGCATGCCAATAGCCGTGCTGCGGTGTCGGTGCTCTATGGCTCGGCTGTCGATCACTTCCGCATTGGCGACTTGGAGATGGCTATGGCGCAGCTCGAGCTGTTGTTGGATTGCGATCCTGAGGACCACTTTGAGGCGGTTAATCTCTTGGCACTCTGCTATGTAGCCATGGAGGAGTGGGATCTGTTTGACGACCTTTTGATTGACCTTACCGACAAGTCTGCCGAGGCTGTTGTGGCTCGTCTATGGGCTTCGTATCGTGGCGATGGCGAGGTGGATAAGGCGCTGCTGTCGCTGCTTAAGTCACGCCATAAGGCATACTACGAGGAGCTATGCCTTGACGAACATCCCGACGACGAGGCATTCCGCCGAGATATCGACTCGGAGCGTCCGTCGCAGCGTGCCGAGGCTCGTGAGTGGTGGCTGCTAACCGAGCCATTGTGGCGTGAGTTCTCCGAGTTTTTGGCGGCCATAAAGTAGTGCCCCCCAGCAAATATTTAGTAATTGTTGATAACTTATTAAGTTATAATTTGCCTAAGTCAGCGATTTTTTCGTATCTTTGATAAAAATTTTTGACTATGGCAAAATTTAGAGTAGAAGGCGGTCACCGCCTAAGTGGTGAGATTGTGCCACAAGGTGCTAAGAATGAGGCACTTCAAATCATATGTGCAACACTTCTAACCTCAGAGCGTGTTGTTCTTCGAAATGTTCCTGTTATTGCCGACGTTATGCAGCTTATCGAGCTTATGTCGGCTATGGGTGTTAAGGTTGAGCGCTTGTCGGAGGATAGCTTCGCTTTCCAGGCTGACGACATCAACCTCGACTACCTACGCTCGTCGGACTACCATCAGCGCTGTCGTCGCTTGCGTGGCTCGGTGATGATGATTGGTCCACTCCTCACTCGCTTTGGTGTAGGTTTCATGCCTAAGCCTGGTGGCGACAAGATTGGCCGTCGTCGTCTTGATACCCACTTCCTCGGCTTCCAGAAGCTCGGTGCAGAGTTCAACTTCGACCTTAGCGACGAGTTCTACACTGTTGAGGCTAAGCGTCTTAAGGGTACATATATGCTCCTCGACGAGGCATCGGTAACAGGTACTGCAAACATCGTCATGGCGGCAGTCATGGCTGAGGGTCGCACAACAATCTACAATGCTGCGTGCGAGCCATATCTCCAGCAGTTGTGCAAGATGCTTAACCGCATGGGTGCTAAGATTTCGGGTATCGCCTCTAACCTCCTCGTTATCGATGGTGTTGAAGAGTTGGGTGGCACCGAGCATACCATGCTTCCCGATATGATTGAGGTGGGTAGCTTCATCGGTATGGCGGCTATGAACCGCTCGGAGCTCACCATCAAAGATGTGTCGTACGAGAACCTCGGTATTATCCCTGCTCAGTTTGCCCGCATGGGTATTAAGTTCGAGCAGCGTGGCGACGATATCTACATTCCACAGCAGGATCACTACGCTATCGAGAGCTTTATCGATGGCTCAATCATGACCATTGCCGATGCTCCATGGCCAGGCCTTACTCCCGATTTGTTGTCTATCTTCTTGGTTGTGGCAACTCAGGCTAAGGGCTCAGTGCTTATCCATCAGAAGATGTTCGAGAGCCGCTTGTTCTTCGTCGATAAGCTCATCGACATGGGTGCTCAGATTATCCTCTGCGACCCACACCGTGCTACGGTTATTGGTCACGACCACCAGATGCCTTTGCGTGCTGCCAACATGACATCGCCCGATATCCGTGCGGGCGTGGCACTCCTTATCGCAGCCATGAGCGCCGAGGGCGTGAGCACAATTCAGAATATCGAGCAGATTGATCGTGGCTATCGTGATATCGAGAACCGCCTTAACGCACTTGGCGCACGAATCACACGAATCGATGAATAATAAAAGTAAAATAGATGTTTTTAGAGAGTAACAAACATAAGGGTTGGATCGAGGTTATCTGTGGCTCGATGTTCTCGGGAAAGACCGAGGAGCTTATTCGTCGCATGAAGCGAGCACAGTTTGCTAACCTCAAGGTTGAGATTTTCAAGCCATCGATCGACATCCGCTACTCGGAGGAGGATGTGGTGTCGCACGAGGGCCATGCCATTCACTCTACGCCTGTTGAGTCGGCGCAGAATATTCTGCTCATGACTGCCGACGTAGATGTTGTCGGCATCGACGAGGCGCAGTTCTTCGATGCGGGTATTGTCGATGTATGCCGTCAGCTGGCTAATAGCGGCGTGCGTGTTATCGTTGCGGGCTTGGATATGGACTATATGGGTGTTCCGTTTGGTCCTATGCCAGCGCTTATGGCTACGGCTGAGTATGTCACCAAGGTGCACGCCATCTGCGTTCGCTGTGGCGACCTTGCGCACCACTCGCACCGCCTAACTGCCGACGAGAAGCAGGTTGTGCTCGGTGCCCAGGATACCTATCAGCCTATTTGCCGTCACTGTTTCAACGAGTTAATGTCATCAAAGTAGAGTTATGCAGCGAGCTGTAGAAGAGTGCATAGAGGTGTTGAAGGCTGGTGGCCTTATCCTCTATCCCACCGACACGGTGTGGGGCATCGGCTGTGACGCAACAAACGAGGCAGCCGTCGAGAAGATATACAAGCTAAAGCAGAGCGAGGACAAGCGCTCGATGCTCTGCCTGATGCGTGATGCCGACATGATTGTGCGCTACGTGAACCGTGCGCCAGGCATCGCCTTCGAGGTTATGGAGCTCTCGGATAAGCCTCTCACGGCAATCCTTCCGGGTGCTGTGGGCGTTGCGCCAAACCTTATCCCCGAAAGCAAGACCCTCGGCGTGCGTGTGCCTCAGCACGAGTTCTGCCAGGCGTTGTTGCGCAAATTTGGCAAGCCTATCGTCTCTACCTCGGCAAACATCTCGGGCGAGCCTACGGCTAAGCACCTAAAGGATGTTGTGCAGGAGATTATCGACGGTGTAGACTATGTTGTAAACCCACGCTTCAACGGCAAGCCTACGCAGAAGCCAAGTGCCATTATCGCCTTTGGTGAGGGTGGCGAGGTAGAGATTATCCGCAGCTAACACCCTATGGCAAAGCAGATTATAACCCCCGTGCAGAAGCGCTTTTCGGACGTTGATAGCTTCTTGCACGTAAACAACATATGGCAGCAGAGCTACTTCGACATGGGCAAGACCGACTTCTACGTCAAGGTCTTGGGCATTGCCGGAGTCTTTGACCGCCTACGCATCATCACTGCATCGACACATACCGACTACTATGGTCAGGTGCGCCTCCACGACGACATTGTTGTTGCAACCGACGTATCACGTATCGGCACTAAGAGCATGACTCTTCACCAGCGCATAATGCATGGCGATAAGTGCCTTACCGAGAGCTCGTCGGTGATGGTTGCCTTCGACTTCGAGCTGCAGCAGACTGTCGAGATGCCTGAGGAGTGGAAGCAGAAACTATCCGACTATCTTATCACAGAGTAGAGAATGCAAAGCGTTGAGCGACATATAGATATAAACGACTACAACTACGACCTTCCTGACTGCCGCATCGCCAAGTTCCCACTTGCTGAGCGCTCGCAGTCGAAACTTATGGTCTACCATAATGGCGAGATTAGCGAGAGTAGGTTTGCGCATGTTGCCGACTACTTGCCCGAGGGTGCTATGCTCGTCTTTAACAACACACGTGTTGTTCGTGCTCGCATCATCATGCACAAGGCGTCGGGCGCACGCATCGAGGTCTTCTGCCTCGAGCCACACTCTCCTGCCGACTACGAAAATGCCTTTAGCGTGCATGGTGAGTCGGAGTGGAGCTGTGTTGTGGGCAACCTCAAGAAGTGGAAAGAGGGTGAGGTGTTTGTTGAGTTTGAGGCTGAGGGCGAGATACATAGGCTTAGTGCCGAGATTGTTGAGCGTGGCACACGTGAGCACATCGTGCGCTTTAGGTGGACCACCGACAAGACCTTTGGTCAGCTTCTCGAGATGCTGGGTCGCATACCTATTCCGCCATACCTAAACCGTGATAGCGAGGAGATTGACAACACCCGCTACCAGACCGTATATGCCAAGTTTGAGGGCTCGGTGGCAGCGCCCACGGCGGGTCTGCACTTCACGCCCGAGCTTATTGCTAATATGCAGACTAAGGGCTTTGGTTTTGAGGAGGTTACGTTGCACGTGGGTGCGGGCACGTTCCTTCCTGTTAAGGCTGACGACGCTGCCGAACACCCTATGCATACCGAGCACTTTATTGTGCGTCGTGCAACTATCGAGAACCTCGTTAAGAATGCTGACCGAATCGTTGCTGTGGGCACCACGTCGGTGCGCACCTTGGAGTCGTTGTCGGCACTTGCGTGGCGTGTTAAGATGCTGGGCGATGCTGACCCAGAGCGTGTTGTAGGTCAGTGGGAGTTGTACGATATCCCTGCCGAGTTTACGGGTCGTGAGGCGTTGCAGACTCTGCTTAGCTACATGACTGAGCGAGGTGTGGAGCAGCTAAAGGCGGCTACGCAGATTATGATCACGCCGCTTGGCTACCGCTTCCGCATAGTGCGTTACATCATCACCAACTTCCACCAGCCAAAGTCTACGCTTCTGCTGTTGGTAAGTGCCTATGTTGGAGATGATTGGCACAAAATTTATGACTACGCCTTAGCCAACGACTTCCGCTTCTTGAGCTATGGCGACTCGTCACTTTTAAAAGTAGATAGGTAGCAATGTTCCTATAACTTAAAGACCCCAAGAGCAACTCTTGGGGTCTTTTGTTGTATCTATGCTTAGCGGTTGATAGGTCGTATGATGTAGCCATACGAGTAGCTATCTGCCGTTAGGCGATACTTGTCGTGAGGCTGAGCACCCCAGCTATCGTCGCCACCCAAGCCACGCTGTGCGAGGTCTACATGGAGGACAACCTCACGGCGAGGCTCAATGTCGGAGTAGTGCATCTGCTTCTTCGTGAGTCCAGGGTCGAGATCCTCCGAGCGGTAAGGCATGGCGCTGATGTTGAGTGGCTGCAAGCCCTCGATGCGCACGCCGATGCCGAGATCGTTGCGTAGCTCAACATAGCGAACATCGCTCTTATTGCCCGACTCCTGAGGACGCACATATGGGAATAGCTGCTCTGAGGTAGACTGCTCGTAGAGTCCGATGAACGACGACTCGTTGCGGTCGGAGTAGTTCTCCCAAGGACCTCGACCATAGAATGTTAGGTGTGTATAGTTCTGTGGGAATATCATGCGCATGCCGAAGCGTGGTAGCTCGGGAACATACTCGCCCTGGCGCTGCCACTCGACCTCGACCTTGAGTGCGCCATCAGCCATAAAGGTATATGTAAGCGTATACTCCGATGGGGCATCTACGAGGTAGTATTTGCCCGTCACAACAACCCTGTCGTCGTACTTCTCGACTGTTGCGCCAAGTGCCTTACGGCGATTTGTGCGCCACACGTTGGCTGTGCGCTGGAAGCCAGCACCCCAATCGTTGTCGGTGGGTGCTCGCCAGAACCATGGCTCGGGCAGTTGCCACATGAGGTCACGCTCTGCCGATACGTAGCGTGCCAAGCCACCCGTCTTGGTGTTGAACAGCACGCCACAGCCGCCAGCATATGCTGCTAACCAGCCGTCGCCCTCGTCAATCTCGATCGAGCCTACGGGCTGAGCATAAGTAAAGTTGTAGGGCTGAAGCACAAACTGCTCGGTGGCAATAACCCTCGTCTGCACCGTGCCAGGGTTTACGAGGTCCTGCATCATGGCGCTCGCAGCGAGCTCCAAGGTATACTCCTTGCCATTGTCCATGGCTGGTAGTGTGAGCTCTATCTCGACGCTCTCGCCCGCAGCACACTGAATATTTTGCAATGCCTCCTGCTCAACAATCTCGCCCTCACGGTGTAGTGTGTAGCTAAACGAGTATTGCGACAAGTCGTTGAAGTTGAAGTTGTTTTTGATGCGAAGCTTGCCCTCCGAGTACTCAAACTCGATATCCTGATACACCTTCTTCACCTCCATGAGTCCTGGGTGTGGTGTGCGGTCGGGGAGCACAAGGCCGTTGCAGCAGAAGTTCTCGTCGTGGGTGTACATATATGCGCCGAAGTCACCGCCATAAGCCCAATAGTGGCGACCGTCACGACCCTTGGCATCGATGCCCTGGTCTACCCAATCCCATATGAAGCCACCCTGAAGGTGTGGGCTGCTATTAATAATGTCGTAGAACTCACGTAGGTTGCCCGTAGAGTTACCCATGGCGTGGGCATACTCGCAGAGGATAAATGGTTTAGTGAGTGTGCGTGAGGCGTAGCGCTCGAGCTCGCTAAATGGCGAGTACATAGGGCAGATGATGTCGGTATGCTCGCCGCCATAGCCCTGCTCAAGCTGCACGGGGCGGGTCTTGTCACGCTTGTGTATCCAATCGTACATCTCGCCATATACCTCGCCGTCGCTACTCTCGTTGCCCATCGACCAAATGATTACCGAAGGGTGGTTCTTGTCACGTTCAACCATCGAGCGCACACGGTCGTGGTGCGTGCCCTTCCACTCCTCACGGTGCGATGGGTGGAACTCGGGGTAGCTATCGTGCCAGCCCGTGCCGCAGCCATGACACTCGATGTTTGCCTCATCAACGAGCAGTATGCCGTGGATGTCGCAGAGGTCGTACCACTCTGTTGGCTGAGGGTAGTGGCTGGTGCGCACAGCGTTGATGTTGTGCTGCTTCATAAGGTCGATATCCTTAATCATCAGCTCGGTATTTACCACATGGCCCGTTGCAGGGTTGTGCTCGTGAATGTTTACTCCGTTGATTAGCAGAGGTTTACCGTTGAGCAACAATATGCCATCTTTGATCTCTACCTTGCGGAAGCCGGTGTTGCACGCCGTACACTCGATGATGTTGCCCTTGAGATCCTTGAGCGTTACGAGTGTGGTGTAGAGCGTTGGTCGCTCGTGGCTCCATGTGCCTATGTTGGCGAGCTTGCGTGAGAAGTCGATGTCGAGGTTGCTGCCAGCCTCCACGGTTATGCCCTTCGAGAACATGGCAATAGCCTTGTCGCAACGCTGCTCACGTGTGGCGTAGTCGTAGCGAGTCTTTAGAAGCGACACCTCGATAACGCCCTTAAATGGCTTGTCATTAGTGTTTTGTAGTGTCACCACGGCGTTGTATAGGCCGTTAGCGTATGTCTCGTCGAGGTCGGCAACAACGTGCACATCGCCAATGCGTGTGTGGTCTACCGAGTAGAGCTTTATGCCACGATCGAAGCCCGACAAGCGCCAAAAGTCCTGGTCCTCGAGATATGAACCATCAGACCAGCGCAAGCCCTTGATAGCTATGGTGTTATCGCCCTTGCGAAGGTATGGTGTGATGTCGAACTCCACGGCGGTCTTTGTGCCCTCGGAGTAGCCCACCTCCGAGCCGTTTACCCAAATGAACATCGCTGCCAAGCCCGACTCGAAGTGGAGTATCGTGCGGCGAGAGTCCCAGCCCTCGGGTAGCGTGAAGCTCTTGCGATAGCAGCCCGTAGGGTTGTCGTAGAGGGGCACGTGTGGCGGGTCGTTGGGGTGCGGATAGTTCACGTTGGTGTATATCGGATAGCCGTAACCCTCTATCTCCCAATTACCTGGCACAGGCATAGTGTCCCATGTGCTGTCGTCGTATCCCTCAGCCCAAAAGCCTTCGGGAGCCTCGTCGGGCTGTGCTGCCCACTTAAAGTTCCACTCGCCATTAAGGCTTAGCACAAGCTCCGAGGGCTTGCGCTCAGAGGCTGCCTCGGTGTTTTTGTAGGGTGTTAGCGAGGCACGTGCCGGTAGCTTGTTGATGGCATATACCTCGGGTTGCTCCCAATAGGGTGTGTCGCCCTCAGCCCTTGCTGCAAGGAGCATGAAAAGTGCTGCGATGGTTAGTATTGTGTTGCGCATAACTATTTAATTATCAGGTTTTCAACTCTAATCTTTGGAACGTAGTGCACGCCCTCATTGCGGTAGTATGTTAGGCTCTCGCCCTCGCCACACTCCACCAGCTCGATATGCTCGGCAGGGCGGCCAAAGGCGATGACAAGCACAGGCTCGTATGGAAGGCTGAGCGCCTCCTTAATCTCGGCATGGTCGAAAGCACCTATGCAGATGCCACCAAGACCCATCTCTGTTGCTTGTAGGAGCATTGTCTGCGCTACGATGCCGAGGTCAATATCAACATATTTCGACTCCTCGACAGTCGAGCATATTACCACAAAGGCACGGGGTTCGGTGTTGGGGAGGGGTAGGTGTAACTCGGGAAGAGCACCACCTAAGCGTATATGTTTTAGCACCTTGTCGCTCTCGCCACTGAGCACAGGGCGGAAGCGCAACACCTGCTGGTTGCGTGCCGAGGGGCATAGCGTAGCTGTCTCGATGATGCGTCGTAGCTGGTCGTCACGCACCTCGAACTTTGTGTCGTAGCCACGGTAGCTGCGGTTGCGGCGTAGTAGCTTGTTTAGTGTCTGTATCTTGCGGGCACGGGGGGCTTGATTTAGGTAGTCCTCCATGCGTTTCTCGAGATAGTTGTCTGCCATAAACTGATGTAATTTTTACAAATATACGAAAATTTGTTGAGCTAAGCAATTTTTTTGTACCTTTGCACCGCACATGTGCTCTATCGCTGCCACCTTAGGGTGGGGGAGGAAAGTCCGAGCAACAGAGAGCGCCACGCAAGTTAATGGCTTGATATCCGAGAGGGTATAGTAGCGTAGAAGAAAATAACCGCCCGCAAGGGTAAGGGTGAGAAGGTGGGGTAAGAGCCCACCGCAAGGGTAGCAATACTCCTTGGCAGTACGTCTCGTGGGTTGCAAGACCATGTATACCGACAATTAAGGGTTGCTCGTCCAATGTCGGGGGGTAGGTTGCTAGAGGCGGCAAGTGATTGTCGTCGTAGATAAATGATAGGGGCCCGCAAGGGAACAGAACTCGGCTTATAGCGTGTGCAAAGAAAAAAGGAGTATCCTTCGGGGTACTCCTTTTTTTGTTGTGTCGCTGAGCGGCTTAGCCCAATAGCTTGCGCATTGCCTCGATGTTGCGGGCGTTGTCTATGAGCTTACCCTCAGGGGTGTATGCATGGGCGATAGCCTCCTCGAAGTGCTTCTCTACCTTGTTGCGCACAACCTTCATCGTGCTGTTTACCAGGCCGTTCTGCTCGGTGAATGGCTCGTGGGCAAGGGCAATTACTGCGGGCACCCATCTATCGGGGAACTCGTTGGCATAGGCACCTCCTGTGCGGTATTTGGCAACCTCAGCACCCACCAATTTTGCTGCCTCACGGTAGCGCTCCTCGCCCTGCATGCCACGCTCGTTGAGCAGGCGGTTGAGGTTCTCCTTTGAGGCAACAACCAAGGCGATGGTATAGGGGCTTTGGTTGTTGTAGATCATTATCTGGTCGATGATTGGCGACTTGTCCACCATCGCCTCCTCCATGCCCTCGGGGCTATACTTCTCGCCGTCCGACGATATGAGCAGCGACTTGAAGCGACCCAATACGTAGAGGAAGTCGTCCTCGCCCATATATCCCATGTCGCCCGTATGTAGCCAGCCATCACGCACCGTGTCGGCTGTAGACTCGGGGTTTTTCCAATATCCCGCCATCACGTTCTCGCCCTTGATGACAATCTCGCCCTTTACGCCTCGTGGCAGCTCACGGCCCTCGTCATCGAGAATCTTGATTTCGAGTGGTTGAACCAATCTGCCCGACGAGCCGAAGCGGTGGTTTCGCTTTGTTGGGGCATTTGTCGAGATTACAGGCGTTGCCTCCGAAAGACCGTAGCCCTGGAACATAGGTATACCTATGGCGTAGAAGAAGCGCTGAAGCTCGCTATCGAGCAACGCTCCGCCGCCCACAAAGAACTGCAACTCGCCGCCAAATGCCTCACGCACCTTTGAGTATAGTATCTTGTCGAAGAGCATAACTGCGGGCTTGAGCAGTGCTCGCCAGCCACGCCCCTTTGTGTAGCCGTCAGCCTGGTAGGCATACGATGTCTTGAGCGCAAGCCTGAATAGTCGCTCTGTTGTCTTGCCCTTCTTGCGGATAGATGTCTCGATGCTCTTGCGGAAGTTCTTGGCAAGGGCGGGAACAGAGAGCAGGAAGTGTGGACGCACCTCCTTAATATTTATAGGTATGTTCTTCAGTGTCTCCATCGGTGTGCGACCCACCTCGGTTGTTGCCACCGACGCACCACATGCAATCATGATGTAGAAGCCTACGACATGTGCAAAGCAGTGGTCGAGGGGCAAGATGATGAGTGTTCGCCACTCCGACGGAATGTTTACCACCGAGCGTGCCTGCTCCACGTTGGCTGTGTAGTTGCGGTGTGTGAGCACCACACCCTTGGGGTCTGCCGTAGTTCCCGATGTGTAGGTGATAGTTGCTATGTCGTTGTTTGTTAGCGCCTTGCCTATGGCTAAGAACTCTGCCTTGTGCTCCTTGAGGTGCTCCTCGCCCATTAGCTTGAGGCTCTCGAGCATCAGCTCGCCCTCACGCAGCTCGCCCTCGACATTGCCCCATACCACGATGTGCTTTAGTAGTGGAAGCTCCTCGACTATGCGGCGGATCTTTGGTAGCTGGTGCTGCGACACGAATATCAGCTCCACGTCGGCATGGCGTAGGCGGAACAAGAGGTCGTTAGCCTCCTCGAGCTTTATCGAGAGGGGTACACTGATAGCGCCAGCGTATAGCAAGCCAAGCTCCGAGATAATCCAATTGTTGCAACCCTCGGCAAGGATCGACACACGGCTCTCGGGCTTGATGCCCAACGCCACAAGACCAGCGCCCACCTTGAGCACCTCCTGTCGTGTTGCCTCGTATGTCGTTGGCTCAAACTTGCCATTGTGCTTCTCGAGCAAAAACTCCTTGGTGGCGTACTTCGCTACCGACTCCTCGAAGAGGTCAATAATCGTGCGTTTCATAGCAATTAGTCCTTAGTATTGAGGCTGCCCAAAAAAAAGGACAGCCTCGTGTGTTGTTGAAGTTGTCGTATAAGGCAACTTCATTATGTCTTGAATTAGTTCAAGCCTGGGCGACCCTCACCGTCGAAATCTACGACGAAGGTAATCCAGCCATTGTTTGTGTTGGTGATACCCACGATTGTGCGGCCGTCCTCAGATACTGCAACGACGATAACACCCTCGAGCAACAAGCCATCGTCCTTAGTCTCGTCGGTCATAGGCTCGAATGCAGCGATATCGATGTCGTGCTCGTCGAACAACCACTCCTCGAGTGGAGTCCACTCGTCGTAAACACCTGACTTAGTGTCGATAACGTAAGATGTTGTGCCGATGTAGTAAGGCACGTCGTTGAGGTATGCAATACCATCATCCGACATGGCAGTAACCGAGCCACCGATGAATGTTAGGAGGTTGTTGTTCTTGCGGTCGAAGGCTGCAGCATATGATGCCTGACCATTTGCATAATCAACAGCCTTGCCGTAGATGTAGCTACCGCCCTGTGTGAAGAAGTTCTGTGAGTCACCCATGCTGATGATAGGGTCGTAGGTGGTCTCGTCGTACTGCAAGTGAGCGTATTCATAAGGAGTGTACTCGTCCTTCCAAATGATGTTGTGCATACCCATAGACTGCTCATAGCCAAGGATCTCACGCTCAGCAGTTACCGATCTGATAACAGTTGCTGCCGACTCGTTGTAGAGGCGGTTGCCCATAGCAGGAACCGAGATGCGCTCGTTGAGCACGTCGTAGCAGAAAGGAATAACGTAGCCAAACTGCTGTGCGAAGTATGCGTTCTCGTTGTGGTCGTAGAACCAACCTACGACGTAGTTGCCGTCAGGGGTGATACCTGTTGCGCAGCTCATAGCATATGTGTCAGCAAGCTCAGCAACACCCTTAATCTTGACAACCTTGTCGCCGATAAGGATTGCAGCGTCGCCATCAGGGTTCTCCGAGTGGTCAGAACCTACGGCAGTACCGTCGTCTGCAACATCGTAGAACTCAGCAGATGGGAACTCAACCATCTCGTCGATTGAAAGGTCGAGAACGAAACCTGCACGGTCGTTACCACCAACAACCCAGCGGCCGTTGTTCGAGATTGCCTGAGCAGCAGCACCATATGTTGGAACCCACTCACGGTATGCTGGCACGATGCGCTCAGCAGTGTTTACCGACTTCTCTACTACCTCAGAGTTCTTAGCTGCGTCGGTGGCGATAGCACGAACCGATACAACATATGTAGAGTTGTACTGAAGATCCTCGAAACGGTGGATTGTCTTGTCGGTCTTAGCAATAGAGCCTGGGTTAAGACCTACCTCGTAGTAAGCTGCGCCTGTTACCTTCTCCCAAGCAACAGTGATTTTGTTGCCCTCTACGGTAACATTGAAGTTAGGCGTTGCAAGACGGTCGTCGAGATTTGGTGTCTCGCACGACATTGCCACGAGGGCGATGATGCCAGCAACGAATGCTGAAAGTGTTCTTTTCATAAAATTGGTTATTGATAAAGTTATTTGTGTCAATATTTCTATAATAATGCGACAAAGATAGGAAAAATATTCGTTGTAACAACCTTTTGTTGCGATATTTATGCATATTTATTCCATGTGTGAATTTGTTCGATTTTCCGCCTTTGCGAGGTATTGCATTTCGTCGGGCGATGCCTACCGCTCAGGACCGATTTTGTGCCGTTTAGCAAATATGTGTCACAAGATTTTTAGTTGTCGAATAATTATCGTAACTTTGCAGATGTATTGTGCATATGCACAAGCATTGTTTGAAAACATAAACTAAACACAATAAAACAATGAAAAAGTTACACTTCTTGCTACTTGCCCTATTTGCGGCTATCGTAATGGTGGGCTGTGAGACTCCAGGCATTGATGATCCTACGCCTGAGCCATTTCCAACACC
The DNA here is from genome assembly GCA_017560425.1 of Alistipes sp. Taxonomy (GTDB): domain Bacteria; phylum Bacteroidota; class Bacteroidia; order Bacteroidales; family Rikenellaceae; genus Alistipes. The sequence continues at coordinate 64,162 of JAFZEX010000049.1, read as the reverse complement.
AGACCCTGCGGAGCTTCCGCTAATCTCTACCTATCCTGCATTCATCACTGAGGATACAACTGAGGATATCACCATCATTCTCAACACCAAGGGTACTGCTGCCAACAATTTCACAGGCGAGTTGTATGCCCACACAGGTGTGCTCACCTCGGCAAGCAAGGACAATGGCGATTGGAAGCACGTGCTATCGTCATGGGGTCAGAACATCCCAGAGTGTAAGCTCGAGAACAAGGGTAACAACGTATGGTACTACACCATCAAGGGTGGCATCCGCTCATGGTACAAGGTGAATGCTAACGAGACAGTTACTCACCTCGCCTTCGTATTCCGCTCGTCAGACAACAAGATCGAGGTTAAGGATAACGGTGCCGACATCCTCGTTGAGCTTGCCCAGGAGGGCTTGGCTGTTAAGTTCCTATCGCCAAAGCATGGTACTAAGTATCAGGTGGGCGAGGATATTGTTGTGCAGACACAGCAGCAGGCAGCAACATCTGTAAAGCTCTATCAGAATGGTGAGGAGGTTGCTACAACCACTGAGCCATCGCTCGAGTACACCTACACAGCAACAACAACCGAGGATATCGTATTTACTGCCGTTGCAACAAATGGCGTTGAGACTGTTGAGGAGTCGGTATCGGTGACTATCCTTGGCAAGACCGAGAATGCACCACGCCCAGCAGGCGTTAAGAAGGGTCTTAACATTAATGGCAACGAGGCTACCTTCGTGTTGTTTGCTCCTGGCAAGAAGTCGGCTATCTTGCTTGGCGACTTCAACCAGTATGCTGCATCTAACGAGTATATGATGAAGAAGGATGGCGACTACTTCTGGATTACTATCTCGGGCCTCGAGGAGGGTGTTGAGTATGGCTACCAGTATCTTGTTGATGAGACTATCAAGATTGGTGACCCTTATGCAACAAAGATTCTCGACCCATGGAACGACAAGTATATCACTGCTGCTCAGTATCCCGATCTTAAGCCTTATCCAAAGGACTACACTACTGAGCCTGTTGCAGTGTTCGAGATTAACCCTGAGGAGTATGAGTGGACAATCACCGACTTCGACCGTCCAAAGGAGAACTCGTTGGCAATTTATGAGTTGCTTATCCGTGACTTCTCGACAGTGCGCACCATCGACGCTGTAACTGCAAAGCTCGACTATCTCAAGACATTGGGTATCAACGCTATCGAGCTTATGCCTATCCAGGAGTTCGACGGCAACGACTCATGGGGCTACAACCCTTGCTACTACTTTGCTGCCGACAAGGCTTATGGTACTGAGATGGCTTACAAGAAGTTTATCGACGAGTGCCACAAGCGTGGTATTGCGGTGATTATCGACGTTGTGTTTAACCACGCAACCGGCCTTCACCCATATGCTAAGATGTGGTGGAACTCAAGCACAAGCAAGACTGCTTCGAACAACCCATTCTTCAACGTTGATGCAACTCACAACTTTAGCGTGTTCCACGACTTCAAGCACACATACCAGGAGACTGTAAACTTCTTCGACGATGTGTTGAAGTTCTGGTTGGAGGAGTACAAGGTGGACGGATTCCGCTTCGACCTCACCAAGGGCTTTGTGCAGAACCCAAGCAACTACGACGCTGGTGGCTACTCGGCTGAGCGTATCGGCATCTTGACTCACTATGCTCAGACTATCCGCTCGGTGGAGAGTGACGCATACATCATTTTCGAGCACTTCTGCGACCAGGGCGAGGAGACCGAGCTCTACAACAAGGCGGGTGCCCTCTGCTGGAACAACAACCAGATGAATGGCTACATGGAGAGCGTTATGGGCTGGACAGGTAACAACAAGAGTAGCTTCGCCGACTTCAAGAAGGGCCGTGTAAACAACATCGAGACTCATGACGAGGAGCGTGTGGCATACAAGGCTAAGACCTATGGCGATACCTACGTTAAGAGCAATTGGGCAGTTATCTCTAAGCGCTTGCAGGCTGTCTATGCCTTCCACTTCCTCACTCCATATCCTAAGATGATGTGGCAGTTTGGTGAGCTCGGCTACGACTTCTCGATCAACGCTAACGAGAGTGGCGTGGTAGGCTCGGGCGACGAGTATCGTACTCACCGCAAGCCTATCCGTTGGGACTATATGAACGACACCAACCGCAAGGCTCTCTACGACGCTTTGTCGAAGATTATCACATGGCGTACATCTAACGAGGATTACTATGGTCAGAGCAACCTCTCTGTTCACACTTGGAAGACAGGTGACGACAGCATGGGCGGCAAGACCTTGGTTATGGATCGTGTAATTGTTGTTGCAAACTTCACAAACACTCAGTCTACAACAACCATCAACGTGCCACAGACCGGCGAGTGGACAAACCTTATGACAGGTGCTAAGGTTCAGGTTGGCTCGTCATACACCGTATCGTTGCCAGCCAACGAGTATGTTGTACTTGTAAAGTAATAGGTAATATAGGTTTTCCGAAAGGGTGGGTATCCGTAGTGATGCTCACCCTTTTTTTGTGGTGTATGAGCCATAATATGCCCTCTTGGGGTGGTATGAGCGAATTTAGGTATTTCTACTATTTTATATTAGAGATAAAATTCACTATCTTTGCCCACAGATTTTTAAACTAACTAAAGATGAAACTAAGAACATTACTTATTATTGCCGCTATGGCAGTGGGCGTTGCTGCCCAGGCACAGACTACAGCAGAGAAGGTTAAGTCGTTTGCCAATGAGCGCATGTCGCTATCAGGATATTTGCAGGGTGGCTTCGAATACAACGAGGCTAATGACCCATCTACAACATTCTATCTTAAGCGTGCACGCCTAAGCCTCACAGGTAACTTCCTTCAGGAGAAGATGGACTTCCGCCTTCAGGTAGATATGGCTGGCTCGCCAAAGATTTGCGACCTCTACTACCGCTACAAGCCTCTTAATGAGCTTAACGTGGAGTTGGGTCAGTTCAAGCTCCCATTTGCTATGGAGAACGAGCTCTGCGGACCTACAACATTCGAGTTTATCGAGTACTCATACCTAACGATGTACCTTACTCGCAACGCCAACAAGTATGATGGCATTGCTGCCACAGGTCGTGATGTAGGTGCTCAGCTCTATGGTGGCTTTATCGCACGTGAGGGCTACAACATCATCAACTATAACGTAGGTATCTTTAACGGCGCTGGCATCAACCTCAAGGACAACAACTCGTCGAAGGACTTTGTGGGTCGTGTTATGATTAAGCCTATCAAGGATTTGTCGATTTCAGCATCGTATATGCATTCGGTGACAAACTACGCTGGCAACACCTATATGAAGGCTCCACGTTGGTCGGTAGGTGCGTGGTACAACTCACGCCATGTTGTTGTTCGCTCTGAGTTTGCTCAGGCTAACTTTGGCGGTAATCGCACCAACACCCTCTACGCCTTGGCAGGCTACCACTTCGAGAAGCCATGGTCGGTTGCGGGCCGCTACGAGTTTATCCGTGACGAGGCTAACATCCTCAATGAGGAGCGCATCACCCTTGCTGGTATCTACAAGCCTTATAAGTTCCTACGCTTGCAGCTCGATGGCTCGTACGTAATGAACCATCGCCCCGATGCCACTAAGCCAGGTACTCTCGGAGTAAATCTGTTGGTTACGGCGATCTTCTAAACGCCCCATTTTGACATATGAAAAAGTTTCTTACCGAAGATTGGGTAACTACTTTTTTGAGTATTCCCCTCGTTGCGTTTGCAGCCCTGTCGTCATTTCTCCCTGGTGGAGGTGTTAAGATCTCGGCAGACCTCACGGAGCTTGGAGCATGGCTCGATATTGCCATATTCTTCCTTATTGCCTTCGTGCTGTTGTATGTTGGTAACCGCTTGTTAGACAGGTCGGTAAAGGGTATTATCCCCTCGTTTGTGGTGGTATTTTTGATTGCCCTCCTTGCGCAGTGGATAGCTAAGATTGATGCCGTTAAGTTCTACGGTTTCGAGGCGGTATTCTTCTCGGTTATCTTCGGACTTATCATTCGCAACGTGTTCCATATCCCCGAGTGGCTCAAGCCAGCCATTCAGGGCGAGTTCTTCATCAAGATAGGCGTTGTCTGCCTCGGTGCCACGGTGCTCTTCTCCGATGTTATGAAGTCGGGTGCTGCGGGACTTATCCAAGCCCTTATGGTTGTTGCCATAGTGTGGTTCTTTGGCTATCTGCTTGCTCGTAGGCTCAAGGTTGAGCGTGCTACAGCCATGACTTTGGCGAGTGGCTGCTCGATATGTGGTGTCTCGGCGTGTATCACGGCAGCGGGTGTTGCTGGTACGGAGAAGAGGAATTTGTCGTATATCACCTCGGTGGTGCTTATCGTCGTTGTGCCTATGATCTACCTTATGCCATGGCTTGCATCTATGGTTGTGCCCCTCCTGACCGATGACCCACTGCTCCAGAGCGAGATTACGGGTGCGTGGATTGGTGGTACTATCGATACCACGTCGGGCGTGGGTGCCTCGTCGGAGATGGCGGGCGACGTGGCTCAGAAGACGGCTATCGTGGTTAAGGCTACGCAGAATGTGCTTATCGGCGTTGTGGCATTCTTCATCGCCCTGTATCTCTCTGCCCGCTCGGGCGAGGGTCGTGGCATGCAGCGCCCATCGTTTGGTATCGTGTGGGAGAAGTTTCCGAAGTTTATCCTCGGCTTTGTCCTTGCCTCAGCACTCTTTAGCATCTTGCAGTCGAACGACCTCTTAACCATGGGTGGCTCGGGCAAGCTTATCGAGACCTCGATGGCTAAGAACTTCTCTACGTTCTTCTTCTCGCTATCGTTTGTCTGCATCGGCATGGATACCCGCCTAAAGGATATTGTGTCACGTGAGAACCGTAATATATTGTTCTCGTTCCTTGGTGCTCAGCTCTTTAACATCATTATAGCCCTGCTTATCTCGTGGCTTATGTTCGGCGTTGTGAAGCCCGCTTTGTGGCCCACAAAGCCTGCCGAGGAGGTTGTAGAGAGCATCGAAGCTCCCGCATTGAATCCATCGGTTGTGGTTATCCCCGTTGAGCCGGTTGCCACAGAGAGCGACGTTGAGGTTCAGGCGTTTGAGCGTCTGCAAGGAGAAGAATAATTAGTAATTAGTAGAGAGTAATGAGTAATATTTGTTGTTGCTTATTACTAATTACTAATTACTCACTACACATTAAAACAATAAGCCGACCCTTAATCATGGTCGGCTTATTGTTTTATATGTAAAGTTCTAATTGCTCGTTGCTGTAAATATTCTTGACGGGGCAACCTACTCTGCGGGCATAGCGCACTGTGTTTGCCGTGCCACTTGGCTTGCCGTTCCACCACGCTATAACATAGTCGGCACCATCAACCATCTTCTCGTTGCGCTCCTGATAGACACCATGATAGTAGCTCTCGGCAATGTAGTGTATCTGTGTGGCACGCTCAACGATAAGCGAGTATAGTCGGCGGTTGCTCTCGCTAAAGGTCTGCTCGAAGCCTCGCCAGGGGATAAACACCTCCAACTCGATATCTGCATGCTTGTTCTTCGCTACGAGCACCGCACTTGCTGCAGCAAGGTCGAAGCCCTCAGCCATGCCCACACGAAACCTACACGCTCCCGCCATATACAACATCTCGACCCAATGCTGTATGAGCTGGTCGTTGTGGCGTGAGTAGGTGCGGTGACCCGTGAAGGTCACTACGTATGGCACTTTGTCGTTCATGCTACAAATATACAATTTTTTTGTTACTCGCCTTAGTTGTGGCTTAGGATTTGTTGTTGTCAGGGTGTACAACATTTAAAATTTACAACTATGAAACACTCTTCATTATGTCTGCTCTCGGCGCTGGGTGGTGCCCTTGTCGGAGCTATGGTAGCAGTTCTCGTGACCCCTACATCGGGCAAGGAGCTACGTCACAAGATTCGTGATGCTGTGAGCGAGGCAGAGGCTCGCATGCGTGCCGACCTCGGCTGTCACTGCGACGCTGAGAACAAGTAGACGATGTTAGCCACCTAACCTGCGATATGGTATGTCGATGCTGATGTTTGTCGTTGTGCTCGTTTTAGGACTTATGTTCCTAAGTGGAGCCTTTGTGGTGGTGCTCGCAGCACTTACCGGGAGTCTTGCCTTCGCACTATTTGTCGTCGGGGCGATATACGCTCTTATCACCGCAATACTATACTACAGCTCCGTGCGGCGCACCCTTAGGCTATGGCATCGCCGCCTCGATACGGTCTACGACGTAAGCGCCATTTTCGAGGATATATATCGCAAGGCGGTGGCTTATCTACAAAAAATACTTGGTAGCATCTGAGCTACCAAGTATCATTTTTTAATGCGCTAACCACTAATGGTTTAGGTGCTCAACGAGGATCTTTATGCCGATGCCAATTAGCACCAAACCGCCCAACAATCCCGCCTTTGAGCCGAGGTGTGAGCCAATCTTACGTCCGAGATATAGACCCATTGCCGAGAGGGCGAAGGTGACAACGCCGATAATTGCTGACGAGGTCCAGATGTTGGCATGGATAAAGGCGAAGCTCACGCCCACAGCAAGTGCGTCGATGCTTGTTGCCACAGCCATAAGCGCCATGGTGCGTAGGCTAAAGTCGTCGTTGCTATCCTCCTCGTCGCCCCATATTGTTTCACGTATCATATTGAGTCCGATAAGCACAAGCAAGCCGAAGGCTATCCAGTGGTCGATGCCCACTACAAAGTCGGCAAACTGCCTTGCAAGCAGATAGCCCACAATGGGCATAAGCGCCTGAAAGCCGCCAAACCAAAGTCCAACCTTTAATACATGCGATGGCTCTACTCGCTTAACGCTCAGACCCTTACCTATAGATACTGCCGTAGCGTCCATCGCCAAGCCGAAGCCAATCAACAGAATTTCTGCAATTCCCATATCTCGAAATTATTGCTTTGCAAAGTTGTTCAATATCTCAATCTCCTTAGCCCAGCGCTCCTCGTCGGGGGTCTCGAGGATAAGTGGAATGTTGTCGAAGCGTGGGTCGTGGGCGATATACTTGAAGCACTCCCAGCCAATCTCGCCATCGCCAAGTGGTGAGTGGCGGTCGATGTGGCTGCCAAGAGGACGCATTGCATCGTTGAGGTGCATGCCACGTAGGTATTTGAAGCCCACGATGCGCTCAAACTCGGCAAACGTAGCGTCGCACGCCTCACGTGTGCGAAGGTTGTAGCCCGCAGCAAACGAGTGACACGTATCGAGACATACGCCCACACGGCTCTTATCCTCCACTCTGTCGATGATGTATGCCAAGTGCTCGAACTTAAAGCCGAGGTTTGAGCCTTGTCCCGCCGTGTTTTCCAAGACTGCCGTAACGCCCTCAGAGCGCTCCAGCGCCATGTTTATCGACTCGGCAATACGCTTCAGCGAGCCCTCCTCGTCGATGCGCTTGAGGTGGCTTCCGGGGTGGAAGTTTAGGCGGTCGAGGCCAAGCAGCTCGCAGCGACGCATCTCCTCGAAAAAGGACTCTCGTGACTTTTCGAGGCCATCTTCGTCGGGGTGTCCGAGGTTGATGAGGTAGCTGTCGTGGGGCAACACCTGTGCTGCGGTGTAGCCCGCCTCAGCCATAGCCTGCTTAAATATATCTATCTGCGAAGGGCTAAGCTCGGGAGCCAACCACTGACGCTGATTTTTTGTGAATAGGGCAAAGGCTGTTGCCCCTATATCTTTTGCATTACGAACGGCATTCTCCACGCCGCCCGATGCACTTACGTGTGCTCCAAAATATTTCATAACTTTATCTCTGTTATTTGTTACAAAGATACGAAAAATTTATATCTTTGTAGTCGTTATCAAAGATAATTATTAAAACCCAATCTATATGAAGAAGATTTTTGCACTTTTGGCATTGGCTATGCTCGTGCCAGCAACAAACCTATTTGCACAGGTATCTGTGGATAACATCGAGGCAACCGAGGAGCCTATCGTGTTTGACAATAACATGAAGCAGGGCGATGTGGCGCTAAATATCGACTCAGATGCTAAGCGTCGTGCCGAGCGTCTAATTCTCCGTCAGGAGCGTAACACCGTGGACTTCACGGCTAATCTCCACGGCTCGCTCACAGCATTCAGCAAGTCATGGCAGGCAGCTGGCGACAACACAATCACCGTTCTTGCCAACCTTAACTTCTTGCACACCTATAAGCAGGGTCGCTTCACACTCACCAACACTGCTGCGGCAAAGTTCGGCTACAACAACACCAAGATCGACCTTAATGGCGAGCAGAAGGGCGTGTGGTTTAAGAATGTCGATGAGATCTCGTTGTCGTCATCTCCTCAGTGGGCATTGGTGAAGAATTGGTCGTATGGTGCTAATGTTAAGTTCCGTACTCAGTTTGCTCGTGGCTACGAGGCTCGTGGCGACAAGCAGTTGGGCAACCAGCGAGTGTCTAACTTCATGACCCCTGGTTATCTCGACGCATCACTCGGTTTTACCTACATTCTTCCATCTGAGACCTTCCCACTAAAGGTCAATCTTGCGCCTATTGCGATGAGCGCAACATACCGTATCGACCATAAGACCGCTAAGGACTATGGCGTGGCAGCACCTTTCCGTCAGAAGTATGAGGGTGGTCTTTCAATCCAGCTCGACTTCGACAGAACATGGGGTAAGAATGGCTGGTTGCGCTACCGCACTACTGCATACTCATTCTACGGTTGGATTACCGACATCTCGTCAAAAAATAAGTTTGTGTCTACGCAGCTTGATGACGGCTCTTGGAGCGAGTATCAGCATGTTGTGCCTACGCTTCGTTGGGAGAACACCATCGACATCAAGGCAACAAAGTATATCTCTACACAGATCTACGTTCAGTTCTACTACAACAAGGCTGAGTATCAGAAGCTTCAGGTGCAGTCGATGTTGTCAGTTGGTTTGACCTATACATTCAAGAACAAGTAGTCGTAGGGCGAGATTTTTGCAATACGTAGGGTGTTATGTCTAAGCTACAAGGTAATCGCAGGGCAAAGTATGCTCTTGCTGTGGTTGTGATTGTAATTTGCTCAATACTTTTGGGTAGGGCCATTGAGCGTGCCCGATTGAATAAGTATTGGGAGGCTATGGAGCGCAACAACATCGAGATGACGCAGTTTGCCTCCGACCTCGAAAATCTCGAGCGCTACCTCACGCTTAGCGACAAGATGGTGCAGACCGTGAGCGCCATACGTAGCTACTATGTCGATGATATCAAGCTCGACACGATCTACGATAGGGTGATTCCCAAGCTCCTCTCGGAGCTCGACCCCCACTCTGAGTTTATTCCTGCCAAGGATTTCAAAAGTGTGAACGAGTCGCTCGAGGGCGAGTTCGACGGCATAGGCATCGTCTTCAACGCCTCGACCGACACCATCATGGTGCTCAGCGTCATTCCGCAGGGCCCCAGCGACAAGGCGGGCTTGCGTGCTGGCGACAGAATTCTGCGTATCGACGGACGTGATGTTGCGGGTCAGAAGATTCCGCAGGACTCTATGGTGCGCCTTATGCGAGGCCCTCGCCGCTCACACGTAAAGCTCTCGTTGCAGCGCCATGGCCTCAAGGAGCTTGTCGAGGTAGATGTTGTGCGTGGCGCGATCGAGCTACACTCTATCGAGACATCGTTTATGCTTCGTCGCAATCCCAATATCGGCTTTGTACGCCTCTCGCAGTTCTCACGCACATCGCATGCCGAGATGCGCAAGGCTATCGACGAGCTATTGGCTGAGGGCATGGAGTCGCTAATCTTGGACCTACGAGGCAATGGCGGAGGCTTCCTTGACCAGGCGATACTCATCGTTAATGACCTTCTTCCCTCGGGCAAGCTGATTGTATATACCGAGGATAGGGCGCGTAAGCAGCAGAGGGAGTATAGCAAGAATGGCAAGTACCCCGAGCTCGATGTGGTGGTGCTTGTAGACGAGTTTAGCGCCTCGTCGAGCGAGATCTTGGCGGGTGCTGTTCAGGATAACGACCGAGGCTTGGTTATTGGTCGTCGCACCTTTGGTAAGGGCTTGGTGCAGACGCAGATGTCGTTTGCCGACGGCTCGGCTATGCGCCTTACCGTTGCTCGCTACTACACGCCTACGGGACGCTCAATTCAGAAGCCTTATACCAATGGCGACGATGAGGCTTACCAGATGGATATCATCAACCGCTACAACCGCAACGAGTTCTTCACGCAAGACTCAATACACTTCGACGCCTCGCTCAAGTACACTACGCCCGGTGGTCGCACAGTATATGGCGGTGGTGGCATCATGCCCGACATATTTATTCCGCTCGACACCCTCGGCATCACGCCATACTATAATAAGGTGTGGAATATGAATGTGTTGTATCGCTACACGCTCGACTTTACTGATAAGCATCGCTCCGAGATCGACGCTATAAAGAGCCTCTCGCAGCTCGACTCGATGTTTGAGCGTCATAACCTTGTTGAGGACTTTGTGGCATATGCCGAGCGCCATGGCGTGAAGCGCAACCGCAAAGATATAGCCACCTCACGCTCGATTATCTCGGCGCAGCTACGTGCCTATATCGGTCGCAACACACCACTTAGCGATGCTGCATTCTACTACAATATCTATCCCAACGACAAGGTGTTGCAGCGTGCCGTCGAGGAGATTACTAACAAGCATAAATAGCTAAAATATATGATAAAGAGAGTTATTGGTGTTGTCTTCACCATTTTGGTTTTTGTTGTTGTGCTCGTTGCTGCTATCAACTTCGGTGAGTATCGCTCGCTTATTTTTGACCGTGAGGCAGAGCCTCGCAGGAGTGTTGAGCGTGTCGAGCGCAAGGAGCCTCAAGTAGATAGCACGACATTAAAGAAGAAGCCCAAGAAGCAGCTTACACCCGAGCAGATTGAGGCTCGCAAGAGGGCGATAGCCAAAAAGAAGGCGGAGCGTGCAGCGGCAGAGAAGGCTGCAAAGGAGAATTTGTTGTGATAGGTACGCATCTGCGACCTTTCAATCAAAGCCTCGAATTGGACATACGTCAAGTATTTCCCATTCGAGGCTTTTTCATGTCAAGGCCACATCTGCAACCTGCCTAACAACAAATTGGTGCGCTGATTTAGGCACAAGGGCTATAAGAGGCAAAAAGGGTCTGAAGAGTATTGCAACCCTTTCAGACCCTTATATGCCTTTTGACATCACTTATTCTACTCTGTGCCTAACTCCTTCTCCTCACGATAGTTATAAAGCTGGTCACGGAGGCGTGGGGTGAAGCCGGCACGGCGGATTGTTGCCTTCATCGCCTCACGGTCGAAGCGTGTTGTTGCGCCTGCCGACGAGACCACATTCTCCTCAATCATTATCGAGCCCATGTCGTTGGCGCCGCTCTTGAGTGCCAGCTCGGCAACCTCCTTGCCCACGGTGAGCCACGATGCCTGAATGTTGGTTATGTTGTTGAGAATGATGCGGCTCATGGCAATTATGCGCAGATACTCTGTTGCCGAGAAGCGTGGCGAGATGCCCTCCTTTTCAAGCTCTGTGCCCTTGGGGCAGAATACCCACGGAATAAATGCGGTGAAGCCTCGTGAGCCCTCGGGGCGTAGTGCCTGAAGGTCACGAATGGTTATAAGGTGGTCGATGCGCTGGTGTGGCTGCTCGGCATGGCCATACATCATCGTTGCCGTAGAGGTTATGCCGAGCTTGTGTGCCTCGTGCATAACACGCACCCACTCACGTGCCGATGGCTTGGCGGGGGATATGCGCTTGCGAATGTCGTCCGATAAAATCTCAGCTCCAGCACCAGGCAGGGTGTCAAGACCCGCCGCCTTGAGGCGCTCAAGACACTCAAGGGTGGTGATGCCGCTGATTGCAGCTATGTGCGATACCTCGGGAGCACCAAGTGCGTTTAGGCGCAGTGTGGGGTACTCCTTCTTAAGCTGTCGGAAGAGCGTCTCGTAGAATTCGATGCCGAGGCGTGGGTGTAGACCACCCTGAAGCAACAGCTGGTCGGCACCGAGCCTAAGCGCCTCGTCGATCTTTGTGCGGTACTCCGCCATCGTGGTGATATATGCCTTATCGGTCTGGTGGGGCTTGCAGTGGAAGTTGCAGAACTTGCAGCCCGACTTGCAGACATTGGTGATGTTCACGTTGCGGTCGATCTGCCATGTCACCACCTCGGGGTCGGCAACCGTCATGCGACGTATGGCATCAGCCACCGACGCAAGCTCATGTAGCGAGGCGTTGTCGTAGAGGAAATATGCCTCCTGGCGTGTTAGTGACTCACGCAGTATCGCCTTTTCGAGTATATCTTCAACGTTCATGCTATCAACGTTTTATTAGAGTAATAGTTTGAAGTCGAGTGTTCGGCGGTTGAGGTCTACGCTCTTAACACGCACCCTCACACGGCTGCCCAGCGTTAGGCGAATGCCCGACGAGCGTCCTACAACCTCGTAGCGTGCCTCGTCGAAGCGGTAGTAGTCGTCATCGTCGATATCTCGTAGGAATGCCATGCCCTCGACATGTGTGTCGTCGAGCTCGACGTATACGCCCCACTCAGTAAGTCCCGATACCACACCCTCGAACTCCTCGCCAATGCGGTCCTTCATAAACTCTGCCATCTTATACTTGATGCTTGCACGCTCGGCATCCGAGGCGATGATCTCACGCTCGGTGGAGTGCACAGCCAGCTGCTCGAGGTGCACCTTGTCGGCGCTCTTCGCTCCGCCGAGGTACGATGCCAATAGTCGGTGTACCATCATGTCGGGGTAGCGACGTATGGGCGATGTGAAGTGTGTATAGTAGGGGAATGCCAAGCCGTAGTGACCGATGTTGTCGGTGGTATATACCGCCTTTGCCATGCTTCGTACAGCAAGCGTGGTTATGGCATTCTGCTCGGGACGGCCATTTATCGTGCCGAGGAGCTTGTTCATCTCCTTAGCCACGGCACGTCCCTTCTGCGCCTTGAAGTAGTGGCCAAAGCGTAGGGCAAACTCTCTAAATCTCTCGAGCTTATCCTCCGACGGCTCGTCGTGAACACGGAAGACCATGGGTCGAGCCACCTTTCTGCCGTTTGATAGGCGGTAGGCGCAGTACTCGGCAACACGTCTGTTGGCAAGCAACATAAACTCCTCGATAAGCATGTTGGCCTCCTTCTGTATCTTGGTATATACGCCTATAGGCTTGCCCTTCTCGTCGAGGCGGAAGCGCACCTCGTCACGCTCGAAGGCTATGGCGCCGTGCTTGAAGCGCTCCTTGCGAAGAGCCTGTGCAAGGCGGTTAAGGGTCAATATCTCCTCTTTGAACTCTCCCTCGCCACTCTCGATTACAGCTTGCGCCTCCTCGTACGTAAAGCGCCTATCGGAGTGAATAACGGTGCGACCAAACCACTCCTCCACAATGTCGAGGTTCTCGTTAAGCGTGAATACCGCCGAGAAGCAGAGCTTATCCTCGTGTGGGCGCAACGAACATAGCTCGTTGGATAGTCGCTCAGGGAGCATAGGTATGGTGCGATCGACAAGATATACCGATGTGGCACGCTCCACAGCCTCGTTGTCTACCACTGAGCCAGGGGTTACATAGTGCGTAACATCGGCAATGTGAACGCCCACCTCCCACAAGCCCTCGTCGAGCTTGTGTAGCGATAGTGCATCGTCAAAGTCCTTAGCGTCGGCAGGGTCGATGGTAAATGTTGTGCGGGGACGCATGTCACGTCTGCGCTCAATCTCCTCCTTGGTGATGCCCTCCTCGATGCGCTTTGCGGCGTTAAGCACGTCACGCTCAAAGCGATATGGTAGGTTGAACTCAGCCAATATGGCGTGCATCTCGGTGTCGTTGTCGCCCGCCTTACCCAATATGTCTACCAACTCGCCATGGGGTAGTCGCTCGCCCTCGGGCCAATCGACCACACGCACCAACACCTTGTCGCCACTCTCCACCTTTGCATTCTTCTTGCGGGGTAGGTAGATGTCGCAGCCTAGGCGGCGAGTGTCGGGCGTGACGAATATCGAGTTTGCTGTAACTTCAGCAGTGCCCACATATGGGCGTGCTGAGCGCTCGATGACGCTTACGATAGTTCCCTCGAGCTCGCCATCACGAGAGCGGCGTGCCACGACAAGCTCCACTGTGTCGCCCTCCAAAGCGCCACCAGCATTGCGGCGAGAGACATATACGTCGCTCTCCATCTCCTCGACACTCACGTAGAGCACGCCTGGAGATGCTGTGCTCACAACACCCATAAAGCGTGGCATTGCCGAGCGTGATAGTCGGTATTTGCTACGTGCCACCTCCTCGATAAAGCCGTCCTCGATTAGCTGACGCACAATGGCAAAGGTCATCGTGCGGCCATCACGGTCGGCACCTCCCGAGGCTGCGGCGAGGTGTTTGAGCGAGAATTTGTTGTCGGGAAACTCTCGGAACATATCAACGATAAACGAAGCACGCTCATCACGGTTGTTTCCCCTTTTGTTTCTATGTTTTGCCATTTCTTACTTATTTAATACGTGTAGCGCCATGCGTCGCATCATGCGCTCGCCATACTCCATTGCCCTTTCGTCGGGAAGGAACGTAGCTGTGTGTGAGCCACCCGACTCCTTGCCTACGCCCAAGCGGAAGAATAGCGATGGGTAGCGCTCGGTGTAGTGACCAAAGTCCTCGGCAGTGGTCATAGGCTTGAGCTCACGCACCACGATGCCCTCGTCCGAGGCAACAATCATCGCCTCGTAGGTTAGCATAACGTCGTTCACAACACATGGGTAGCCATAGCTAATATCCACCTTTACCTCCACGCCATACTTCTCAGCCACCTGACGTGAGTTGTTGTGTAGGTAGGCATGGGTGCGCTCACGCACCTCACGGTCGAAGGTGCGCATGGTGCCCTCAGCCGTAACAAGGCTTGGTATTACGTTTGTTGCGCCATCGGCAATAACACGTCCGATAGATACCACGCACTCGGGCGTATTGAGCGCTGTTGTGCGAAGCACCATATCAGCCATCGCTGTCACGCTGTCGTCAATCTCCGTGCGGCGTGCGGCATGACCACCACGGCCCGAGATGTAGAAGCGTATCTCGTCGTTCGATGCCATAAACCTGCCTGGGCATAGGCCTACCTCGCCAACCTCAAGCGTAGAGTCTACATGTTCGCCAATGACGGCAGCCACCTCGTAGCCCTCGAAGGGGTTCTCCTCAAGCACCTTGACTGCGCCACCAGGGTTTAGCTCCTCGCCGGGCTGAAACAGACCAAAGAGGGTGCCCTCGAAGTCACGGTTGCGGTTGAGATGTTGCAACACGCCAAAGAGCACTGCCGTGTGCATGTCGTGGCCGCAGCCATGCATAACACCCTCGTGCTCAGATTTATAGTCTATGTCGTTAAGCTCACTAATGGGCAGAGCATCGATGTCGGCACGAAGCACCACGCATCGGCTCAGGTTACCCCTGTTGCCCTCAATCTTGGCAAGAACGCCCGTTGTGGCAATCTTGCGATACTCGATGCCCTCAGCCTCAAGCGCATCAATTATCAGCTGCTGCGTCTTGAACTCCTCGAACGACAGCTCGGCTTTGCGGTGTAGCTCTCGTCGTAGCTCTATGCTATTCATAATCTTCTATTTACGAGGTTTATAGTGGCGTGCCATTTGTGCTAAGCTACGGGTATATTCGGCTGTTGTGCCGCAGCAACCACCCACGATGCTGAGCAAGCCCTTCTCGGCGCCTGTGCGTAGTGTCTCGGTGTGCTTCTTCACGGTCTCGGGATACTTGCCCTTGCCGTCAGGAATGCCTGCCGAGGGTGCTACGTATGTAGGTAGCTCGGTGTAGCGAGTAAGTAGCTCAATGTTGTCCACCACGTTTTTCACGCCATACGAGCAGTTGAAGCCGATAGCCAATGGGTTGTATTTCTTGACATCCTCGACATACTTCTCTACCGAGCGACCCGAGATTAGCAGACCGCCGATTTTTGAGAGTGTTGCCGAGAAGATGATAGGGGTGTCGGGGGCAATCTCCGAGCATAGCTCAGCAGCAATCTCGGCATTGCGTATGTCGGTGATGCTCTCGATAAGGAATATATCTACGCCACCCTTTGCAAGTGCCTCGATAAGAGTGCGATATGATGCACGTAGCTCATCCTCCGTAAGGTCGATGGCAAGCGTGATGTTGCGTGTCGAGGGGCCTATCGAGCCGGCAATAAATAGCTCTTTGCCGCTTCGCTCACGTGCCTCGTGCGCTATGCGTAGCGATGCTGCCACAACCTCCTCCGACGACTGCTCCACGCCACACGACTTGAGCATTAGCGGGTCGCTAAGGAAGGTGTTCGAGGTGATGATTGTAGCACCAGCCTTTATCGATGCCTCGTACATCGCCATGACCTTCTCAGGGTCGCTAAGCGATAGGCTATCGGGCGCAACATCACGGCGGTTGCCCACAAGCGTGGTGCCTATGGCTGCGTCCTTAACTATGATATGTCGTTGCAGAAGCTCTGCAAAGCGTTCTCTTATCTTGCTCATTACTACTCGATTATTTCAATTTCAAAGAGTTTGTTCCAATCCTTGCCTGTAACGTAGAAGTGACCGTTATCCTTGTTGTAGGCGATGCCGTTAAACGCCTCTGCCTCAGGGTTGTTTTGTAGCTTATTGCGTAGTGCGGGAAGGTCCACATATCCCTCGACAATGCCCGTTGTGGGGTTGATCTTGACAATAGAGTCCGTTAGGTAGACATTTGCCCATATGTAGCCATCAGCCCACTCCAGCTCGTTGATGTTGCCCAAAGGCTCGCCGTTGTACATCACGCATATAGAGCCCTCGGTGGCGAATGTGTCGGGGTTTATGAGGCGTATTGTTGCCGTGCCGTCCGACATAAATAGACGCTCGCCATCGGTGGTTATGCCCCAGCCCTCGCCCTCGTAGCTGATGGTGCGTAGGTGCTTGCCCTCGAGAGTGTAGACATGTGCCTTGCGACTAAGCCACGTGAGCTGATATATGCGATCTTTGTAGAGTGTGATGCCCTCGCCAAACTCCTCCTTAGGTAGCGATGCCACAACATCTACCTTGCCCGTAGAGAGCGATATGCGCTGAAGGTGCGACTCGCCCTCCTGGCCTGTGCCCTCCCACATTGTGCCGTCTGCGTACTGCAAACCCTGTGTGTAGCTATGCGCTGAGTGTGGATATTCTGCCACAATGCGATAGTCGTAAAGCTTTGCAAATGCGGTCTTTACGGTTGCGGTCTTTGCCTCCGTTGCCTCCTTCGTTGCCTTATTTGTTTTAGGCGTGCAGCCCACCATTAAAAGTAGTGCTGCGAGTGCTATGGTCATAAATCGTGTCATGCATTCTAATATATATCTGCAAAGATAACCATTTTTATAAGATTTTGCGTATCTTTGAGTGATAAATGCGTAATAAACACTATGATATACCATATAAACAACACAACATCAACCAACGACGAGGCACGTGGCGAGCGCTACGAGCACATGGACGTGATATGGAGCGAGCACCAGACGGCGGGCCGTGGCCAGCGAGGACATTCGTGGCATAGCACCGAGGGCGAGAACCTGACATTCTCAGTGGTGCTACACCCCACGTTTCTGCCTATCGTCGAGCAGTTTTTGCTCTCGGAGGTTGTTGCCCTTGCCCTTGTTGATGCCATGGCGGAGTACGGCATCGAGTGTCGCATAAAGTGGACCAACGACATATATGCTGGTGATAGCAAGCTTGTGGGCGTGCTTATCGAGCACTCGCTTTCGGGCGACACCCTTGCACGCACAATCGTGGGCATAGGGCTAAACGTAAATCAAGCCGACTTCCCCAGCGACCTGCCTAACCCCACGTCGATGGCACTACAACGCAACGCAACATTCGACCGTGAGGAGGTGCTGCGTTGCTTTATGCAGAAGCTCGGCGAGTGGTACGCAAGATTGGAGGCGGGCGAGAAGCAACTCGTTGAGCAGACGTATGTTAGCCGCATGTATCACCTCTTGGAGGAGTACCCCTACATGCTCCCCTCGGGCGAGATTATTCGTGCCTCGATACGTGGCGTGAAGCCCTCGGGAGAGCTACGTTTGGAACACGCCGATGGCACGCTTCATGAGTATGCGTTCAAGGAGATAGAGTTTGTGCTACCCCATAAAGCGGTGCAAAAATAGGTTGTTGGGTGCAAAAAATGGGATTAAAATTTTTTGTTCCGACAAAAAAATAATATATTTGTGGTTGCGTAAGTGGGCTAATGCCCGACGCAAGCAAGAAAAGAAACTACAATAACAACAATTTAATACTACTTATTATGGCAAATGTACCTGCTAATTTGAAGTACTCTAACGACCACGAGTGGTTGCGTGTAGAGGGTGATGTAGCTGTTATCGGCATTACTGATTATGCTCAGTCACAGCTTGGTGATATCGTTTTCGTTGATGTTCCTACTGTAGGCGAGACTATCGAGGCTAACGAGGTATTCGGCTCTATCGAGGCTGTTAAGACCGTATCTGATGCCTTCACACCAGTATCTGGTGAGGTTATCGAGTTCAACGAGGCTGTTGAGGCTGACTCTGCACTTGTAAACAAGGATCCATACGGCGAGGGCTGGTTGATCAAGATCAAGATGTCGAACCCTGCAGAGGTTGAGGGTTTGCTTGATGCTGCGGCTTACGAGGCACTCATCGGATAATTTGTTGTGATAAGGGGTCGATTGCGTCCCCTAACAAAAAATGGCGACAATGAGCAGTACGCTTTAGTACAGCCCATCGTCGCCATTTTTGCCGAGTGTAGCACTCGGCACCCTTCTGACAACAAATATTTCCTGTGATAAGGGGTCATTCTCGGCCCATCTCAAACGCAAGACCCCTCGGGCTGTACTATAAGTACTATCCCGAGGGGATCTTTATTTGAGATAGACCAAGCCTAACCCCCTCTAACAAGAAATCGGTGCGCTGATTGAGGTGGTTGATTAGTGAATTTAGAGAATTTAATGAGATTAGGGAACTTAAGGATATTAGTGATACTCCTCCCTAAATTCCCTAAATTCCCTAAATTCCTTATCTTCCCTATCTATCCCATTCTCTCCTCCCCAAACAAAAAAAAGAACTGCCCCGACGAGCAGTTCTTCACTATTTAAAGGCTATGATTAGCTACACTTTGAGTAGCCGCAAGCCATACATGTCAAGCAACCATTTTGGTATGCCATGTTCTCCTGGCCACACTGTGGGCAGCGGCCCTTGCCACGAGTACCATCCTTGATATACTGCTTCAAGGCACGCTCAACGCCATTCTTCCAGGTGTTGATAGTCTCTGAGTCGAGGTGTAGGCCATCAACAAGCTGAACAACCTTGTCGATAGGCATGCCGTAGCGCAACACGCCCGAGATAAGCTTAGCGTAGTTCCAGAACTCCTCGTCGAAGAGGCGTGAGATACCACCGATAGTGTTGATATATCCGTAGCGATCCTGATACTGGAAGTCGTAGCGCTTAGTGCCGTCCTTCTCGTGTACCTTCAAGATCTGACCGCTCTTGATGGTCTTAGGGATATACATAGCATCCTCCTCGATCTTACCGGTAAAGATCTCGTAAGGACGGTCGTCCTGCTTACCTACGAAGGCGATCCAATCCTCCGAGCCGTTCTTGAAGCGAACGATGTCGGCAGGGATAGACTCTGGACGGCGGATAGTGTCGTTATTTGAGCAGTTCTTCTTTGATGTGCCCTTATCCTTAACGTCGAGAAGCACGCCATCACGGCAGCCGTCACGGTATACGGTGATACCCTTACAGCCTGACTCCCATGCTGTGCGGTAAACGTCGGCAACAAGCTCCTCGGTAACCTCGTTAGGTAGGTTCACGGTAACAGAGATAGAGTGGTCTACCCACTTCTGGATAGCACCCTGCATCTTAACCTTAGCAACCCAGTCGATGTCGTTGGCAGTAGCCTTGTAGTAAGGCGATGCCTTGAGCCACTTGTCGAGCTCCTCCTCAGTGATGTTCTGAATATCCTTAGTGTCGTAGCCGTTGATCTCCAGCCACTTGACAAATTGGTGGTGGAAGACGTAGTACTCCACGAACTTCTCGCCGGTCTCATCAACGAATGTTGCGGTCTGATCCTTATCTGATGGGTTGATCTTACGGCGACGCTTGTATACAGGGCGGAACACAGGCTCGATACCCGATGTTGTCTGCGACATGAGCGATGTTGTGCCGGTAGGTGCAATGGTGAGCATTGCGATGTTACGACGACCATGCTCCTTCATCATCTCGCGGAGCTCAGGTGCTGCCTCGCAGATACGCTCGATCATAGGGTTGCCCTGCTCCTTCTCGAAGTTGTAAACGCCGAAGGCGCCACGCTCCTTAGCCATGATTGTTGATGCACGGTAAGCCTCAACAGCCAAGGTCTTGTGAACGGTAACTGCGAAGTCGATAGCCTCCTCCGAGCCGTAGCGAAGACCCAACGCTGCCAACATATCGCCCTCAGCAGTGATGCCGAGACCTGTACGGCGGCCCTTGAGTGCCATATCCTTAATCTTCTTCCAAAGCTCGAGCTCTACACGGCGTACATCGTCGTCCTCAGGGTCTGACGAAATCTTAGAGATGATGAGCTCCACCTTCTCCAACTCGAGGTCGATGATATCGTCCATGAGGTGCATAGCCTTAGCTACGTGATCCTTGAAGAGGTCGAAGTTGAACTTTGCCTTAGGGGTGAATGGGTTCTCAACATAGCTTAGGAGGTTGAGAGCCAAGAGGCGGCAGCTGTCGTAAGGACACAATGGAATCTCGCCACAAGGGTTTGTAGATACTGTTCTAAAGCCCTCATCAGCGTAGCAGTCGGGCACACTCTCACGAATGATGGTATCCCAGAACAATACGCCTGGCTCTGCCGACTTCCAAGCGTTGTGGATAATCTTATCCCAAAGCTTCTTAGCCTCGATATCCTGAGTGAAGATTGGCTCGGTAGATGCTACAGGGAACTGCTGGCGGTATGACTCACCCGCCAAGGCAGCACGCATAAACTCGTCGTCAATCTTGATAGATACGTTAGCGCCGGTAACCTTGCCGGTGTCTACCTTTGCGTCGATGAAGCGCTCAGCATCAGGGTGCTTGATAAGCAACGAGAGCATCAACGCACCACGACGGCCATCCTGCGCAACCTCACGTGTAGAGTTTGAGTAACGCTCCATGAATGGAACGATACCTGTCGAGGTGAGCGCCGAGTTGAGCACAGGGCTACCAGTAGGACGGATGTGCGATAGGTCGTGACCAACACCACCACGGCGCTTCATGAGCTGCACCTGCTCCTCGTCCATACGGAAGATACCGCCGTAAGAGTCGGCAGGGTTCTTGTGACCGATAACGAAGCAGTTAGAGAGCGAAGCAACCTGGAGGTTGTTGCCGATACCTGTCATTGGGCCACCCTGTGGAATGATGTAACGGAAGTGGTCGAGAAGCTCGAAGATCTCGTCGTGGCTGAGGCCATTAGGATAGTTGCTCTCGATGCGTGCGAGCTCCGCAGCGATACGAGTGTGCATGTCCTTAGGTGATGTCTCGTAGATGTTGCCGAACGAGTCTTTGAGGGCATACTTGCTAACCCATACCTGTGCGGCGAGGTCGTCACCTGCGAAGTACTCCTTTGACGCAGCAACGGCATCTTCGTACGCTACCGTCATAAGCTGTTCATTGTTAGGTTTTTGAGTCATGTCTATATCGTTTTTATTATTGTTTTCGAGCTATGTGTGCCCATGGTTCCAAGCCCTAATTTTCGTTTAGGGGGCTAAATCAGGCATACAAAATTCGTGATTTTTCGTGGGAAAAGCCCCTTGTTTCGCACTATTTTTTCGACACTTTATCCACAATCAAAAAAAAGATGCGCCACAGCTATCTGTAGCGCATATTCCTAATTTTTCTCTTTGGTTAGTCGTCCGTGCAGTCGGTGAAATATCCATAATCCGACCACGGCGCTAAGGGTGCCGAGAAGTGCGCCAAGCAGTATGTCTTGTGGGAAGTGGCAGGCAAAGTAGATGCGTGAGTAGCATACCGCAACAGCCACAATGCCAAGGAGGATTGTCATCCAACGCTTGCTGATAATCTTTGCTGCGAGTATCGCAATGGCGGTGATTGTGGCAGCGTGCGCCGACACCGAGCCGTTTAGCCCTGCATTGCCATAGCCGTTGGTAAATGCCTCTAAGCCTTCGGTGTGCATGGGTCGTGGTCGTGCAGGGAAGCTTGCCCACAAATCCTTGAGGGGTCCTTGGTGCTTGAATATTCCCGCTACAAGGTCGGCAAAGCCGATAGCCACAGCCATAGCCACGATAAGAGCAACAACACCCTGCCAGCTATGCTTGCGCCATACTATATATATAATAAGTATATAGAGCGGCACCCATAGCTTGATGCCCGACACAAGGCGCATCGTTGCGTCGAGTGCCGTAGGACCATCGAAGTTAAGGAGCTCAAATAGGGTCCAATCCCAGGTAATGCTGCCCATTGTGTTGTTGGTTTAGAATGCTGCGTATACAGGTAGTCCGCCGTCGCCCGCAAGCATCATCTGCGCCTGCATAACAATCCATATTGTGACAACGAGGATAAGGAGCTGACCCACAAAGCCCGAGCGTGTAACCCAGCCTGTAAGTACGCCGTTGAAGCGCTTAGGCATGAAGTGCATAGCGTAGCCAATCACCACAAGAACGAGGGCAAAACCCGCCTTGTGCATAAGTGCGATGAAGTCGCCCGCAGCGAAGTTGGTGAATATCTTGGTGTAGATATCCATCACGCCCTCCCACGTATCCATGCAGATCATTGGCCATGTGAAGGTCATGAAGTTGAACATGAGGAGTGTGGCAAGAATGCGCTTGCCCCTCTTCATATCCTTGCCCAGCGCCTTAGAGCCCGAAATCTTCTCGAGCCATAGCTTGTGTAGGGCAAGACCCACACCCTGGAGCATACCCCATACTACGTATGGAAGGTTTACCTTGTGCCACATGGCGCACACGAACATGGTGATTGTGAGGTTCATGTATGTGCGGAAGCGACCCTTGCGGTTACCACCAAGCGAGATGTAGAGGTAGTCACGCAACCACGACGAAAGCGAGATGTGCCATCTGCGCCAAAACTCGGTGATTGTTGCCGACTTAAACGGAGCGTCGAAGTTGTCGGGGAGCTTGTATCCGAGTGCCTGAGCAATACCGATGGCGATGTCGGAGTATCCCGAGAAGTCGCAGTAGAGGCGTATGCCGAAGGCGTAGAGCGCCACGAGCATCACAACACCACTATCGCCAAAGTCGCCCGACACGGCAGGGATAAGCAGTAGGGTGTCGATAGCCTTTGATATCACGGCATACTTAATCAAACCGCTCGACACCAATGCCACCGCACGACCGATGTCGTCACGTGTGACGACGATATTCTCGCTCTCGATCTGAGGGATAAACTCCTTGTTGCGCACCAACGGACCAAGGAATACCTTGGGGAAGAAGCTCAGCAAGAAGAGGTAGTCGAGGTATCGCTTCACAGGACTGATAACGCCACGCGAGAGGTCGATGATGTAGCTCATAGACTGGAACACGAAGAACGACACTCCTGCAGGCACAAGTATCTCGCCGAGGTTGATGGTGCCATTGCCGAAGAGGTTGTTTAGCGCCTCCTCGAACAATCCGCCTATCTTGAAGTATGCCAAGATAAGTATGTTGATGATCATGCTGAGCGTAACCCAGCCACGTGTTTTGAGTCCCTCGCTACGGCGCTTGGCGATGCGCTGACCGATAAGGTAGTCGCTGGTAGCCACAAACAGGAGCAAGAGTACGAACAGACCCGAGATCTTGTAGTAGAAGTATAGCGAGATAAGGCTAACATAGATGGTGCGAGCCATGCGGCGGTTGCGCACAGCCATATATCCTATGCCAAATACCAAGAAGGCAAAGAGGAAGAAGCCACTTGCAAGGGTCATTGGCGAAGCTGAGTCGTAGTTAAGCAGGGTGAGTAGTCGCTGCCACACCTCGCCATCAAACTTGAAAAAATCCATCATTATACGATTTAGATTAGTGGTTACTCAATATCGAAGATAAGAGGTATGTTCTCATCCTCCTCCTTACGATCGAAGCGCTTGTAGAGGCCCTCGGGAGCCATGCTATGAGGGTAGATCATATCCACAACGTTGCCCTCACGCTCACGGAGCATGTCGTAGGCACGCTGCATGATAGCGTCGCCAAGAGGCTTAGCCACACGTGCACCACCCTTGAAGTTGATGTGGATGTGGTCGCCCGCAGCCCAGCCGTTGTTCACGAAGCCACGAATACCGCCATACGACAGCACTACCTTACCCATCTCCCAGAATGCCACGCCCGAGAGCTTCGATGCCTCACGCTGGAATGGTGTCATGATCTCCACCGAGTTCATAGGCTTCCAGCCGCCCTCGCCCTTGATCCAACGGTCAGAGACGCCGACGATAAGGATAGCAGCATCGGGGAAGCAGCGCTTGATATAGGCAATCATGTCGCAGAGCTTGTTCTGATACTTTGTGAAGTCACGCTGTCCTGGCTGCATGCCGTTAAGACCATACTCCAACACCACGAGGTCGTAGCCCCATAGCTTGTCTACCTGACGGTTTACGGCAGCTCCCGAGCCGAAGATGGTATATCCGCTATTACCACGGATTGACATGTTATCGACGGTGACACCCTTGCCACCCTCCAACGATGCGCCATGGCATAGCACGTTGCCACTGAGCACATTCATCTTGATGCTGTTTACCGGAGCCTCGACATATAGCTCACGAACATACTCGGCACCAGGCACGGTAAACTTCTTCTTTAGCGTGTCGTTGATAATAAGCTCGATGCGGCTCTCTTCACGGCTGGTGATAAGCACACGAGCACGTGTACACGAGTCGATAGTGGGGAATTGGTCGGTAGATTGCCAGCGTGCTGTTGAGCCACGGTGACCCGCAGCAAGGTAGCCCGACATGAAGAACTTGTCACGATACGATGCTGGTATAGAGCCTGTGTTCATCAAGCTATATGCTGTCCAGCCCGACACTGAGCGACGTACGCTTGTGCGGAAGATTTCGAAGGGAATGGCACAAGGCACAAAGCCCACGCCACGACCACCGAAGGTGCGCTGAAGCTGGTCACGGAGGTCCTGAGTGAGGATGTCGCCCTCGATGAACGAGTCGCCAAGGAAGGCGATGCGCACATCCTGACCATCGATAAGCTTCTCTATAAAGCGGTCGAAGCGAGTAATCTTGGCAGTGTCGTAGTCCTCGATAGGCACAGCACGGCTCGACTTCTTTGGCTTAATCATGTCGCTACGGAGCATCTCACGGGGAGCTATCTCCTGCTCACGAACAATCCACTCGATGCGTGCAGGGTTGCTCTTAGCCACCGAGTCCTTGACCTCCTCGACCTTAGCAAGCTGACTCTCGAGGTGCTCGAAGTCGGCAACATAGTCTACGGGCACTGCCGCAGCCTCCTTGTTGGCATCGGAGCGTAGGTCGGCAAGAATATCTACCTTCTCGCACTCAAGACCAAAGATGTTGGCTGAAGGTAAGAAGCTGAGTGCTGCCACCACCACCGTCACGGCGAGGAGTAGAAGCCAGCCTCGGAAAAAGTAATCTTTGTTCTCCATCTTCATTTATCTGTTTACATTTTATATCAGTGTGTAGACATATGCCACGTAGCATGCCACAAACAACACGCCCTCGATGCGTGTAAGCTTATCTCGTCCGATGACAAGCGCCGAGAGCATGAGTATCAATGTTGCAGCCACGCACACATATACGTCTGTCATCGCCACGCCACCCATCGTCAGAGGGGTCACCGTAGAGCATGTGCCGAGGATAAGTAGTATGTTGGCTATGTTCGAGCCGAGGACGTTACCCAGCGCCAGCGATGCCTTGCCCTTGATAATCGACACGAGGCTCGATGCAAGCTCGGGCATCGACGTGCCGCCCGCAACAAGCGTGATGGCGATGGTAGCCTCCGACACGCCCCACTCACGAGCGATTGCCGAGGCGCTATTTACGAACATCTCGCCACCATATATCAATCCCGCAAGACCTCCGATAATCCATATCGGAATGCGCCATAGGGGCATCGGCTTGCTCTGGCTTTGCTCCTCGCTTGAGGACTGAGCAGCCAACGCCTTTTTATCGGCACGTATGGTGAGAATAATCATTGCAATATAGCCGCAAAGAAGAAGGATACCCTCGATGCGTGTGATGTCCTGGTTGAGGAGCGTTACACCAAGCAGGGCAATGGTTGCTACGATGCAGATAGGTATATCTCGGCGAATATTGCTCTTGGTGAAGACTATAGGCGAGGCTATGGCACACACACCCAAGATAAACAGAATGTTGAAGATGTTTGAGCCAACAATATTACCGATAGCCATATCTCCCTTGCCAGCAAGTGCCGACATGAAGCTCACTGTAAACTCGGGCATAGATGTTCCCACGGCAACGATGGTAAGACCCACAATGAACTCTGGAACCTTGAACTTTTGTGCCACAGCAACCGAACCATCGGTGAGCAGCATAGCACCCACGATGATGAGCAAAAACGAAATGATGAGTAGTAGGTAAATCATAGTCTTTTATTTTGTTAAAAATAAAACGGCGCAAAGATAGTAAAAAAATAGAAATGAGTAAAGAGTAACTAATAATAATTTCCATAGCCACAGCCCATTCCTAATTTTTCATTCTTCGCTACACATAGTAGTGCTTTGTCATTTGCAAAATTATGAGTATATTTGCAATATATTAACTACTGTTAGCAATGAACAAGATAGTACATATGGGGCAGTTGGTGCCGCTATCCAAAGAGATGAAGCTCTTTGAGCTTATCGACGGATACCCACAGCTCCTCTCGATATTTTCACGCCTAAACATTGTGTTGCCCTTTGGCGACGTGTCGGTCGAGGCGATGTGTCAGCGTGAGGGGCTCGATGCCGACCTCTTTATGATGCTCTGCAACATGCATCTTGACCCCGACTACCGCCCTGCAGATAGGTCTCTTCGTGCCGAGATGCTTGCGGGCGTTGTTGCCTACCTACGCTCGTCGCATGGCTACTATACGACCTATATGCTTCCGCATGTGGCGCAACACTTAGAGCGAGTGTTGGAGCACTGCGATGCTCTGTCACAGCGTGTATTGCGCTCATTTTATGACGATTATGTGGGGTTCCTTGCCTCGCACTTCGAGGAGGAGGAGCGTGACATATTCTCGATTATCGACAATATGTCCACCACGCTCGATGCCCTCTTCTCGATGCTCGAAGCACCACATGGCGACATCGACGACAGAACAAACGACATAGCCTCGCTCGTGATCAAGAGCCTGCCCGAGGGTGTGCCTACGCCACTACGCTGCTCGCTGCTCGACCATATCTACATGCTTCGTGACGACCTACGCCGACATAGCGCCGTGGAGATGTCGCTGCTGCGTCCATTGGTTGCCAAATATCAAAAATCGGTTGAGCGATGAAGCGTCTGAAGGTGGCTATAATTGAGCCCTCGCTCATAGTTGCCGAGGGTATCGAGGCGGTCGTGAGGCGATTAGCTGACTACGACGTGGTCTTAAACGTGCGCACGGTGGCAGAGTATCACCTACGCCGCTGTGCTGATGTAGATGTTGCGTTTGTTGCGCTTAGCCATGCCCATGAGGAGCTTGGTGCTGTTCAGAAGATTGGCATTCAAACATCGCTCACCGAGCCCGACGTTGTGCGTGGTGTGAGCACCATTGTGTCGCTATATAGCACTGAGGAGGAGATAGTTAAGGCTCTTGGCGAGGGTGTCGATACGCCCACCACAACCAACTTCTCGGACAGCCATGAGCTCTCGGAGCGTGAGCGTGATGTGTTGGTGTTGGTGGCTAAAGGCTATACCAACAAGGAGATTGCCTCCGAGCTCTTTATCTCGCCCCACACCGTGATTTCGCATCGTAAAAATATTGTGCATAAGACAGGTATTCGCTCCGTTGCGGGCTTGACGGTCTATGCCGTACTTAATAAACTCATTGACAGTGAACAACTCTAAACTTTTGAAGACAGAGCTATGCGCCTACTCTGTTGAGGCATGCCGTGTTGCGGCACGCTTGGGCGTAAATCGTGTTGAATTGTGCGCCTCGCCTGCCGAGGGAGGCGTGACACCATCTGTGGCAACCATCGAGCAGGTGGCAGCTATCGAGGGCCTCGACCTTAGTGTTATGATTCGCCCTCGTGGTGGTGACTTCCTATACTCCGACGAAGAATTTTCGACTATGCTTCGTGACATTCACTACGCTCGTGAGGCGGGTGCTACGGGCGTGGTATTCGGCATTTTGACCGCCGACGGAAAGGTCGATGTTAAGCGCACACGCCAGCTTGTCGAGGCATCGCATGGCATGGAGACCACGTTTCATCGTGCCGTGGATATGACCGAGGACTATGAGGCTGCGGTTGAGGCAGTTATCGAGGCTGGATGTGATAGAATACTTACGTCGGGAGGCTACGACAAGGCTATCGACGGCATAGACAACGTGCGCCGTGCCGTGGATATTTCACGTGGCCGCATCGAGATTATGGCGGGCAGTGGCGTGGTGGCAGCAAATACCGAGGCACTCAAGAATGTGGGTGTCGATGCCCTGCACTTCAGCGCCAAGAAGATGGTTGTGGGAGGCATGCAGTATCGCAACCCTCGCATCTCGATGGGTGGCTCGGCTGCCGTAGATGAGTTCTCGTTGCGTGTTGTAGACGAGGCTGAAGTTATAGAGATTTTGAAATTAATAAGATAAGACTATGAAAAGACTATTTTTTGTTATGCTTGTTGCTCTTGTTGCAACAGGTTGTAAATCAGCGCTTGACAAGGCCATCGAGTCGTCGTCACGCCCCGAGGAGCTTCGCACAATGCTTGCCGAGTTAGGCGAAAATCAGCGCGAGGATATGGAGTTCCTCATTGTGAATATGCTCGATGAGGACCGCAACCTAATGTCGCTCGACTTGCTCAAG
This sequence comes from Alistipes sp., assembly GCA_017560425.1. Lineage (GTDB taxonomy): Bacteria > Bacteroidota > Bacteroidia > Bacteroidales > Rikenellaceae > Alistipes. The sequence continues at coordinate 35,315 of JAFZEX010000049.1, read as the reverse complement.
GAGAATGTTGAGTATGCCACCATGGTGCGTGAGAAGTATGAGTGGGCTAAGGCGTTGCCTAAGGAGGTCTATCAGCACGATGTGCTTCCGTTCCATGTTGTCGATGAGGTGCGTGATGCTTGGCGCAAGGAGCTCTACGAAATGTTTGCTCCTGCGGTAGACACTTGTAAGACTATGTACGACGCTGTGTGTGCTGTGAATGCTAACATTCCTCAGCTCACGGGCGTACATTATAATACTAAGCGAGAGAAGACCAACCAGAGCCCTCGTGAGTCTATGCGTCAGGGCATGGCATCGTGCACAGGCTTGGCCATCTTGCTCGTCGATGCCTACCGTGCAGTAGGTATCCCAGCACGCTTTGCGGGCACTGCCTCATGGCACGATGATCGTGGCAACCATAGCTGGACCGAGGTGTGGCTCGATGGCGAGTGGCGTGTGACTGAGTACTACTTCCCATCGCAGCTCGACCATCTATGGTTTATGGCTGATGCATCAAAGGCTAAGGCTGACGACCGTACCTATGCTATCTATGCTACACGTTTTGGTAAGGCCGAGGATTGGTTCCCTATGGTGTGGGCAGATGGCGACAAGGAGGATTGCGCCATAGAGGATTTGCCACAGACCGTTGGCGCTGAGAATGTTACTGAGCGCTATATCGCCCTTGCCTATGAGCAGTATACACGCCATATCGAGGCGGGCACACACACCTTCATCAAGATTGCGGGCTATAAAGAGCGTGGCAAGACCGAGCACTCGGAGGACCGTGTGGCTATGGGTGTCGATGTATTCCGTGGCACCGAGCAGATGGGTGGCGGACTTACGGCAAACGAGCTTCGTGACATGAACGACATGTTCTCAGTTCTTGTTCCTAAGAACACTGAGTATGAGCTTCGCTACTATAATGCTAAGGGCGAGCTTCAGACCGAGAAGGTGGTGCTTGGCGAAGAGGAGGTTACAGTACAAATCTTCCAGGACTAATTGAGAGATATAGGGATAAGAAAAGCGGATGTCGTAGTAAAGTGACATCCGCTTTTCTTATTTACGCTATCTCAAACTTATCTCCCATAAACCATCTCGGGAAGTTGCAACCTATGTAGTTGCCCACCACCGACATAAGCCATGCGGTTAGCATCCACACCTCGAACTCGCCATTGAGGATTGCTGTCCAATAGTAGAAGGCATCGGCAATGCTGTGGGGTAGTCCGCACATGATGAATACGGGCACGCCATAGAGCAGTGGCAGGTACGTTCCCTTGCGCACGCCATAGATTGCCAAGCTCACGATGATGCCCGTGCCCACCGACATTACCATGATGCCATACCACGATGCTGCCTCGCGTGCCGCCATGATGGTGTGGAGCGTGCTTAGGGCATTCTCGTTGATTGAAAACGAGGCTATGTATGCCATGATAAGGCAGCCAAGCGCATTGAGCACAACCATAGGCACGAGCTGCGCCGACTCCTTATAAGGTAGGTAGCCCGCCCAGCCTGTGAACAAGAGGGTCTTGGTTATGGTCACCGACATTAGTCCGAAGGCGAAGAGCACAGCGCCACCCAAGCCTCCGACATGCAGAAACACCAATCCCGCAATGCCGATCAAAAGACCGGCAAAGAGGGATAGCGAGATAAAGCGATTCATTACATTACAATGTTGATAATCTTGCCCTTGACAACGATAATCTTCTTAGGCGCCTTGCCCTCGAGCCACTTCTGAGCACCCTCGGTTGTCACGATGTGCTCGGCGATGTCGTCCTGCGACTTATCGAGTGCATACTCCTGCTTGAAGCGAAGCTTACCATTAATCATCACAGGGTACTCAAACGAGTTCTCCACCAAGTACTCGGCGTTGAACACGGGGAACTCAGCGTCGCACACTGTTGTCGTCTTGCCCAATGCCTCGTGCCATAGCTCCTCGGCGATGTGTGGCGCAAATGGTGCGATAAGGGCTGCAAGAGGCTCCAATATCTCACGCTTCGAGCAGTCGCCAAGCTCGTTGAGGCAGATCATGAAGGCTGCAATCGAGGTGTTGAACGAGAAGTTCTCGATATCTTCTGAAATCTTCTTGATGGTCTTGTGTAGGGTCTTTAGCTCAGCTGGAGTTGCCTTCTCGTCGTTTACCAACAACACGCCATCACGTGAGAAGTACTTCGACCACAACTTGCGCAAGAACTTATGCACGCCGTCGATACCGTTAGTATCCCAAGGCTTCGACTGCTCCAATGGGCCGAGGAACATCTCGTACATACGCAACGTGTCGGCACCATACTGCTCAACGATGTAGTCGGGGTTCACGACGTTGAACATCGACTTCGACATCTTCTCGATAGCCCAGCCACAGATATACTTGCCATCCTCCAACACAAACTCAGCATCGTTGAACTCAGGACGCCATGCCTTGAATGCCTCGAGGTCGAGAATGTCGTTACGCACGATGTTTACATCGACGTGAATCTCCTGAGTCTCGTACTCAGACTTAAGACCCAACGACACGAACTTGTTTGTGCCCACGATGCGGTATACGAAGTTTGAGCGACCCTGAATCATACCCTGGTTCACAAGCTTCTTGAATGGCTCGCTCTCGCACACGTAGCCAAGGTCGTAGAGGAACATGTTCCAGAAACGTGAGTACATCAAGTGACCCGTAGCGTGCTCAATACCACCTACATAGAGGTCTACATTACGCCAATACTCGTTAGCCTCCTTCGACACCAAGCCCTCACGGTTGCGTGGGTCCATATATCGGAGATAGTATGCCGACGAGCCTGCAAAGCCAGGCATTGTAGATAGCTCGAATGGGTAGCCCTCCTCCGAGCACCAATCGCTTACACGTGCCAATGGTGGCTCGCCCTCAGCCGTAGGACCAAAGTCCTTGATAGCAGGGAGCGTAAGAGGAAGCTTGCTCTTGTCGAGAGCGTATGCCACGTCGTCCTTATAATATATAGGGAATGGCTCACCCCAGTAACGCTGACGTGAGAAGATAGCATCACGAAGGCGGTAGTTGATAAGCTTCTTGCCCAAGCCTCGGCGCTCAACCTCCTCGAACATGAAGTGAATTGCCTTCTTCACGTCCATGCCGTTGATGATGTCTGAGTTGATTACCTTGCCCTCCTTAGCGTCGTACGACTCAACCTCGAGGTTACCACCCTCAACAACGGGGATAATCTCAAGACCGAAGTGACGAGCAAAGGCGTAGTCACGTGAGTCGTGCGCAGGAACTGCCATGATAGCACCTGTGCCGTAGCCCGAGAGCACATAGTCGGAGATGTAGATAGGGATCTCACGACCGGTGAATGGGTTGATGGCGTAAGAGCCTGTCTTAACACCACTTACACGCTTAGTGTCGGCAATGCGCTCACGCTCCGAGCGGCGCTTAGTCTCGGCGATATATGCCTCCACAGCCTCACGGTTCTCCTCTGTTGTAAGCTCTGCTACCCACTCGTGCTCGGGAGCAATAACCATGAACGTAACGCCATAGATTGTGTCAGGACGTGTGGTGAAGATCTCCAATTTGCGATCCATGCCCGCCACGTCGAAGAATACCTGAGCACCTACCGAGCGACCAATCCAGTTGCGCTGAATCTCCTTGAGCGACTCACTCCACTCCAACTTATCCAAGCCGTCGAGCATGCGCTGTGCGTAGGCAGTAACACGCAACAACCACTGCTTCATGCGCTTCTGCTCTACGGGGTGACCGCCACGCACTGAAAGACCCTCCTTGACCTCGTCGTTGGCAAGCACGGTGCCGAGTGCTGGACACCAGTTTACCATGGTGTCGGCACGGAATGCAAGGCGGTAGTTCTGAAGCACCTGCTCACGCTCTGCCTCGGTCATAGCGCACCACTCAGCAGCGCTGAAGTCGAGGGCTGTGGTCTGTGCAGCATCAAGACCCTCGGTACCATTCTCCTCGAAATACTTAACAAGCTCCGAGATTGCCTCAGCCTTCTCTGTTTTGTTGTTATACCAATGCTCGAACATCTCGATAAATGCCCACTGTGTCCAATGGTAGTACTCGGGCTCGCATGTGCGCACCTCACGCTCCCAATCGAACGAGAAGCCAATCTTGTCGAGCTGTGAGCGGTAGCGTGCGATGTTCTCCTCGGTGGTTATTGCTGGGTGCTGACCTGTCTGAATAGCATACTGCTCGGCAGGCAAGCCGAAGGCATCGTAGCCCATAGGGTGAAGCACGTTGAAGCCTCGCTGACGCTTATAGCGTGAGTAGATGTCCGATGCAATGTAACCAAGAGGGTGTCCCACGTGAAGGCCCGCACCCGATGGGTAGGGGAACATATCCAATACGTAGAACTTGGGACGTGAAGGGTCTACCTCAACACGGTATGTGCCCTCCTCACGCCAACGCTTCTGCCACTTTTGCTCAATGGCTTTGAAATTATATTCCATAGTTCAAATGTTTATTATTGTTTTATCTCAATTAATCTTCGTCATCGTCGATAAATGCTCCGTCGTCGTAGTAGAAGCCATCCATCAGAGCGTCAATATCTCTACGCTCCTTCTTCGTTGGGCGGCCTGTGCCTCGGTCACGGAATACAAATATTGTCTCGTGAGGCACGTTTAGCTTGTCGAGCTCCTCCTGCGGTGTGCAGTTGAGGCAGTATTGCGGAACATTCTTAGCTCCCTGACGGCTCGATACCAAGTCGAGCACCTTGTAGCTATATGTCACACGCTCACGGCGAACACTAATCATATCGCCCACCTTAACCTCACGTGAGGGCTTGGCATAGGCGTTGTTCACCATCACACGATTTTGGCGTATGGCATCGGCAGCGTCGCTACGTGTCTTAAATATGCGCACTGCCCATAAGTATTTATCAAGACGTATATCGCTCATCGACCAATCTTGTTGTTATAGTTAGTTCGGCTCACGCTGATAATCATGCCGAGGGCGAGTGTCGAGAATAGTAGCGACGAGCCACCTCGCGAGATAAACGGAAGTGTCTGTCCCGTCTCGGGCATGAAGTTCACCTGCACGAGTATGTGCAACAGCGCCTGTCCCGTTATTAGCAGTCCGAGTCCGAGTGTCATCAGCGTGGGGAATGGCGTTCGACACTGCTGACCGATGTCCATGGCTCGGAAGAATAGCCATATATATAGTAGTATGAGTATGAGGCCCGCTATTACGCCATACTCCGATATGAAGAAGGCGTAGGCGTAGTCGCTCTCGGGGTGTGTCACAAGCACTCGTGAGGTGCTCTGTCCAGCACCCTTGCCCACGATGCCGCCCTCACGTATTGCTATGAGCGCACGCTGCGTATCGGATATGTCGTTGATGGTGGTTGCTGTGCTCTCGTGTGTCCACTCGTGTGTCCACTTTGTGATACGGTTCTTCGCCGTGTCGATACGTCCTGCGTCGAGCATCACCATCGTTAGTATGCCGAGCATGCCTGCCGAGAATACCACCAAGAAGAACTTCATGATCTGCTTGATGTGCACACGACCGATGTAGAGCATGATGAGCGAGGTGATGAAGACTATGGCTGCCGACGAGGTGTGAGCAGGAAGAATCACGCCACACGACACCACCACAGGGCCGATAAGGGGCACGGTGTTGTTCCAAAATATCTCCTTGAACTCCTTGCTCTTGAACTTGAGGGTTGTGGGCAAAATCTTGATGTTGTTGATGACGGCTTGGCGTGACTCCATGGCACGTGCCAGCATGAGGATTGTGGTGATCTTAAGACCCTCCGATGGCTGGAACGTGAAGAAGCCTATCTTTAGCCAACGTGCCGAGTCGTTGATATTGACACCCACAAAGTAGGTGGCAATGGTGCACGCCACGAAGATGAGGTAGAGGATATAGGACCAACGCATATATACTTTGTAGTCGATTTTGTGCACCACAAAGATCAGCATTATCGCCATCATCACATACATCATCTGCTTCTGCAAAGCGTCGAATAGCGACATGTTGGAGCCCACGTCGTATGTCATCTTCGCTGTTGAAGAGTATACCACGAGGATAGATATGCTTATTAGCACCCAAAATATTGTCCATAGGGTGCGGTCGCCCTCAAAGACTCGTGAGCCAGGCTTAGGCTCCTCTGTCTGCTTAGGGGTTGTGCTCCCGTTGTCCGCCTTCTTCGATTTGTTCTTACGCCAAAACATCTCTCAACTGTTACTTCTCTAAAACATTCTCCTTGACCCACGCCTTGAACATGCGACCACGCTCCTCGTAGTTGCGGAAGAGGTCGAAGCTTGCGCATGCTGGCGATAGGAGCACGGTATTACCCGCCTCGGCAACCTCGTGTGCCGCCTTCATAGCATCCTCAAAGGTGTGGCAGCTGCGAATGATGGGCACTACGCCGTCGAACTCACGCTGAAGCTTCTCGTTGTCAAGGCCCATGCATATTAGTGCTCGCACCTTGCGGCGTGCAAACTCCTTGATAGGGCCGTAGTCGTTACCCTTGTCGGTACCTCCGGCAATCCACACCGTTGGGCGCTGCATGCTCTCGAGAGCATACCACACCGAGTCTACGTTTGTTGCCTTCGAGTCGTTCACCCACTCGATGTCGTTCTTCGTGCCGGCAGGCTCGAGGCGGTGCTCCACAGGCGAGAACTCATATATCGAGCGCTTGATGACCTTAGGGTCTACGCCCGCAGCCAATGTTGCGAGGGCTGCTGCCATGGCGTTGTATGTGTTGTGCATGCCCTGAATCTGCATCTTGCGAGTGTCGATGGTTACCGACTTCTTGCCCACGGTGGCTGTGAAGGTGTGGCCCTCCAACACCGCATCGCCGTCGCCACTTGCTATGGCTGTGTTGATGGCAAATGGTAGCTGGCGTGCACGTAGGTCGTCGTCCATCTCTGCGAGCATCTGCTGTGTTACGGGGTCGTCAGCCGAGTAGATAAAGCAGTCGGCAGAGGTCTGATTCTGCGTGATGCGCATCTTCGAGCGTGCGTAGTTCTCGAGCTTGTAGTCGTAGCGGTCGAGGTGGTCGGGGGTGATGTTCATCAATACGCCCACGTCGGCCTTGAACTTAAAGCAGCCGTCGAGCTGGAACGAGCTGAGCTCCAACACATGCCAAAAGTAGCGGTCGGTAGCCACCGAGTAGGCGAAGCTCTCGCCGATGTTGCCACCGAGCGACACCTTGCGACCAGCATCCACCATAATCTTGTAGATTAGCGATGTTGTCGTTGTCTTGCCGTTCGAGCCGGTGATGCATATTGTCTTTGCCACGCCCTTGTAGCGTGCTGCAAACTCAATCTCCGAGATTACGGGAATGCCCTTCTCACGGATCTTGCGCACCATAGGTGCTGAGTCGGGAATACCTGGCGACTTGATCACCTCGTTAGCATCGAGTATTCGCTCCTCGGTATGTTTTCCCTCCTCATACTCAACGCTCCACTCGTCGAGGCGAGCCTTAAACCTGTCGGCAATCTTGCCCATGTCCGATAGGAATACGTCGAAGCCCTTTTTCTTTGCGAGGATGGCTGAGCCGTAGCCTGAAATACCGCCACCCAAAACTACTATCTTGCGTTTCATCGTGATATGCTTTTTTACTGAATCTTAAGTGTTACGAGTGTGAGTGCTGCCAAAAGGAGCGAGATGATGAAGAAGTGCATCATAATCTTTGTCTCGAACAAACCCTTCTTTTGGTAGTGGTGGTGGAGTGGCGACATCAGGAAGATGCGTCGTCCCTCGCCATACTTCTTCTTGGTGTACTTGAAGTATGCCACCTGAATCATCACCGAGAGTGCCTCGACGAGGAATACGCCGCAGAGCAATGGCAGCAAGAGCTCCTTGCGTATGCAGAGCGCAAACACGGCGATGATACCTCCAATGGTGAGCGAGCCTGTGTCGCCCATGAATATCTGCGCTGGGAAGGAGTTGTACCACAAGAAACCGATAAGCGCACCCGCAAAGGCTGCTGCGAAGACCACCATCTCGCCACTACCAGGCAGGTACATGATGTTGAGGTAGTCGGAGTAGATGAGGTGTCCCGAGAGGTATGCCAAGATACCCAGCACAAAGACTATAGGCACGGAGACGCTCGTCAGCAGGCCGTCGATACCGTCGGTGAGGTTGGCACCATTCGACACGGCAGTAATCACGAAGATGGCGATGAGGATATATAGAATCCATGCCGCAGTGTCGTTGCCACCTGTGAAGGTGTTGTAGTCGAGCTCCGTATCCTTGAGGAAGGGAATAGATGTCTTTGCCGACTTGTCGGGCGTTGTCGATGCCACAATCTTCACTGTGTGGCGCTCTATCTCGCCGGTGCTCTTGTCTACGATGTCGAAGCTCTTTGTCTCGAACCTCTTCTCGTGGATTACAATATCCTGCGATAGCCACATCGTAGTGCCCACGATGATGCCCAAGCCCACCTGGCCAACAATCTTGAAGCGGCCATTAAGACCCTCTTTGTTGTGGCGGAAGACCTTGATATAGTCGTCGAGACCACCAATCAGGCCGAGCCATATGGTCGAAATGATGAGTAGCTGAATGTAGATGTTCGAGAGGTCGCCGAACAGAAGCACAGGGACCAACACGGCAAGAATGATGATGATGCCACCCATTGTTGGTGTGCCCTTCTTCTGAAGCTGACCCTCGAGGCCGAGGTCACGGATATCCTCGCCAATCTGCTTGCGGCGCAAGTAGCGAATGATGCGCTTGCCGAACATGATGGCGATAAGCAACGAAAGGATTATTGCTGCTCCCGAGCGGAATGATAGGTATTCGCCGATACGCATTCCTGGCAGGTCGGTGTTTTCGTGTAGGTAGTTAAGTAACCAGTGAATCATCTCTTTGGTCTATGTTTGGGTGTTAATAATTCTGTTTGTGTTATTTGCGTGTGGCAAAGGCTGCACGTATCTCCTCTCTGTCGTCGAAGTGGTGCTTCTCGGTGCCAATAATCTGATAGTCCTCATGACCCTTGCCCGCAATGACGATGATATCGCCAGCCTTGGCAAGCATCGATGCGGTGCGTATTGCCTGACGACGGTCGGTGATGCGTAGGTAGTTATCCTTGCCCTCAACGCCAGCAATCATGTCGTCGAGGATTGCCTCGGGCGACTCGGTGCGTGGGTTGTCCGACGTGAAGATTGCCGTTGTGGCATGCTTCACAGCTATGGCTGCCATCTCGGGGCGCTTGGTCTTGTCACGGTCGCCACCACAGCCACACACTACGATAAGCTGCTGATTATCCTTGCGTAGCTCGTCGATAGTCTCGAGCACGTTCTCCAGAGCATCGGGCGTGTGAGCATAGTCCACCACAGCCATTGTCTGGTCGCTTGAGGTGATAGTCTCGAAGCGGCCACTCACGGGGCTGAGCATCGAGAGTGTGCGGAGCACCTCAATCTTATCGATGCCGAGGAGTGTCGCTGCGGCATATACCGTGGTTAGGTTGTAGGCATTGAAGCGGCCTGTGAACTTAGCCCAAAGCTCGTGACCATCGACATGTAGCTGCATGCCATTAGGCATCATCTCGAGGATCTTGGTGCGGAAGTCAGCCATCGAGCGTAGCGATAGACGGTAGCACTTAGCCTTGCAGTTCTGAATCATCACCTCGCCATTTCTGTCGTCGATGTTCACCACAGCCCATGCCTCCTTGTCCAAAGCGTCGAAGAACGACTTCTTGGCACGGATATACTCCTTGTATGTGCCGTGGTAGTCGAGGTGGTCGTGCGTAAGGTTGGTAAAGAGCGCACCTGCAAAGCGTAGGTTGTCGATGCGGTGCTGCGCTGCGGCGTGGCTCGACACCTCCATGAAGCAGTAGTCGCAACCCTCCTCAATCATCTCACGCATCATGGCGTTGAGGCGTATCGAGTCGGGAGTGGTGTGTGTCGAGTCGATGCGGCGCTTAGCAATGCGATATACCACGGTTGAGATAAGACCACACTTGTAGCCCATAGCCATGAACATATCGTAGAGTAGTGTCGCTGTTGTTGTCTTGCCATTTGTGCCTGTCACTCCCACAAGCTTAAGCTCGTGCGATGGGTTGTCGTAGTAGGCAGCAGCCATCGCCGCCATGGCGATGTTTGTGTCCTCAACCACAACATAGGCAACGCCCTCGCTCAAGCTCTCAGGCAGGCGCTGGCAGATGATAGCCACAGCACCCTTCTCGATTGCCGAGGGGATATAGTCGTGACCATCGCTCGCAGTGCCCACAACGGCAAAGAAGCAGTAGCCTGGAGCCACCTTGCGAGAGTCATACTCGAGAGCCATAACCTCGGGGTTGTGCTCGGGGGTATTCAACACTCGTACATTTACGAGTAGATCGTTTAGTTGTTTCATATTCTCTTGTTGAACTCTATTTTCTGTTATATGCTTAGTTTCAGTGTAATCTTTGTGTTCGACTTGCCAATCTTGGTGCCGGGCTCTATGCTCTGCGAGGTAACCCTGCCCACACCACTATGTGTTACGTGTAATCCCTGCTGCTCGAGGAGGAATATTGCATCGACGAGTCCCATGCCTCGAACATCGGGAACGTAGCCCGAGCTAATCGAGAGGCTCGAGATAGATGTCTTGCCGTCGTCGCTGATGTTTGTTGTGCACCACTCCGAGTCGAAGCTGTCGTTGTGGGCTATGTTGCAGAATGCCTCCGATATCTCGCCTACCTCTGTGCCTCGACCACCCTTGATGAATAGTGGGGTGTAGCTGCGCTCAGGGCTCTCGACCCCTGGGTGTAGCGCAAGGTCGTTGGTGTATAGGAAGTTGATGATCTCACGCACTGCATCGCCCGCAAGACGTGCACCATAGTATGATGGGTGCGAGTCGGTCTTCTCCTTTGCCATAACCACCATGATGGTATACTTAGGATCCTCGATAGGCGCTATTGCCACCATCGAGCCGAGGTAGTAGGGGTGCTTGCCCTCGGTGGTGCCGAGGCCCTCGGTAAAGCTGATCGAGTCCTTGAGACAAGGTGTCGAGAACTTACCCGATATCTGCGCAGTACCCGTCTTACAACCTACGTTCATGGGCAATCCCTTGAGCGTGTTTGCTGTGCGGTTAGGCGCTGCGGCAGCTTGCATACACTCGTATATTGTCTCGATAGTCTGCTTCGAGCACATTCTCTCCACGAGCACCTCGACGGGCATCTCCTCGATAACCCTGTCGCCACGCTCGATGCGGTCTACAAACCTTGGTGCCACCATCTTGCCACCATTAGCCACGCCATTGTAGAGGGTGAGCGTGTGTATTGGTGTTAGCTCAACCACGTAGCCGTATGCCAAGCCTGGAAGTGCCATAGATGTGCCTCCCTGACCCTTCCATTGCTTTGAGCCCGCCAGCGGCAGGCTTGACTTAAGTGCGCCAAAAGGCTCGAGGCCGATGTGGCTATTGAGCATGAGGCTCTCGTAGAAGCTTGTAAGCACCGCAGGGTCGTCCTTGAAGCGGTCGTATATTGCTCGTGCAAAGAAGATGTTCGACGAGTGAGCAAAGCCTTCGAGGAGTGTTGGTCGCTTGATGACGTTGTTGTCGCCGTCACGTAGCACGTGGGTATCTCGAACCCTCTTTTTGCCGATGGTGTCTACTGCCGACGAGGGCACGTCCACACGTGTGTTTATCGTTGCATTGCTAAGCTCAAGGAGTGCCATCGTAGACATCATCTTGAATGTAGAGCCTGGCGACATGCGGGTACGCATAGCATGGTTGTAGTAGTTTTCCGAGTAGTTTGTGCCACGCACCCTGCCCGAGGTGAGGTTCACCATGCAGAGCATGTTGCCCGTCTTAGCCTCCATTACCATAGCCACGCCAAACGAGCCGCAGTGCTCCTCGAGATACTTGCGTAGGGTCTCGGTAGCCATTAGCTGAAGGTCGGCATCGATGGTTGTCACCACGTTGTCGCCATCGATTGGCTTTAGGTTGCGGCTATCCTCGTCGTTCTGCACCCAAAAGCCGTTGGCAATGCGCTGCTCAACAACACGTCCATTGACACCAGCAAGCACCGAGTCGTATATTCGCTCGAGGCCCGATGTGCGGCGCACGATGGTGTCGCGAGGATGTATCTTGCGCTCAGGCTTGCCATCTTTGATGACGTATGTGGTATCGGCGGTGATGTCGGGTCTGCCATAACATACGCCAATGATTTGTAGGCCGAGATTGTCGTAGGGACGTACACGAATATCGTTCTCCACGTGTTTGTAGACGCCGCCAAGACTGCGGTTGATTACAGAAAACTCCTTGGTCATCATGTTCCAGTCGTCGAGGACCACGGGGCGAGGGAAGATGCGCACCGAGCGGTTGCCCTTCGAGGCGTTGAGCTGCGTGATGAATAGTTTGTAGTACTCGTCAGCGCTCTTGTAGGTGTAGCCATGCTTCTTGGCATCAGCCATCGAGAAGTAGACAGCCATCTGGTTGGCAAGTGCACGTAGCTCCTTCTTAACCTTGTTCTCGTCCTTATACTTGCGGGTCATGCCCTCCGAGGCGAAGTCGAAGATAGGCTCGTAGCTGAGGTTACTCATAGCTAAGGGCTTGCCATTTCGGTCGAGGATTGCTCCACGGTGTGCGAGCTTGGTCTCGATGTTGGTGATGTTCTTCTCCATCACGGCAATGTGCTTATCTACATTCTTGTCTGCCACCTGCACCTGTATGATGCGACCCGCAATAAGCAGACCGACAACAATAAATGCGGCATAGAGGACATACACTCGGTTGATGATGTCCTCCTTGGCACTTGTGGGTTTATTTATCTTTTTCTTCTTCTCAGCCATTTTGTGCTCTGGGTTGTGGTGTTGTAGCTGTGGCTATCGTATTACGTGGCTATCGTTGTCAAGATCCTTGAGCTCGATGCCCTGCTTCTGCAAGAGTCGGTTGATCTCCTCACGTGTCGAGATAGAGTATTTTCTGTCCTCAAAAATTATGGCTCGCTCACGCAACACTAAGGCGTGCTTCTCCAAGTGGCGATACTCTCTGTCGGCATTTAGCGAGAGGAATGTGAGGAATATGCATAGGAAGCACATTATGGCAATGGCAATAAGCATGCGGTAGTACTTCGTAGCACCATCTGTCGAGAGGAAGCCTCCGGTGAAGATGTTGAGAAGTATCGAGCGGCTGCGGCGCTCCTTGCGCTCCTCCTCAGCCTTGCGCTCTGCCTCCTCCTCTTTCATTTGCTGGCGCTCCTCCTCCAAAGCCTCGTCGCTCTCGCCACTCTCGATGCGGATAATCTCACGGCGTATGCGACGGCTTAGCCTCTCCTCCTCCTCTTGGCGGCGAAGCTCGGCTATGCCTTCAGGGTCATAGCTCTCCTCTTCGGGTGTATATCTCTGGTCGTTCTCGGTTGCCATAAAAAACTCTCTGTTTTGCTTCGGTTTTTGGTCTAATTAAATCTTCTCGGCAATGCGTAGCTTGGCGCTGCGTGAGCGTGGGTTGCGCTCTATCTCCTCTGCCGATGGCGCTATCGCCTTGCGGCTTATTGTCTTTAGCTCACAGGTGCTACGTCCGAAGAAGTCCTTCTCGATGCGTCCCTCGATGTTGCCGCTGCGCATAAAATTCTTCACTATGCGATCCTCCAACGAGTGGTACGACATGATGACAAGCCTTCCGCCTGGTTTGAGTAGCTTGAGACTCTGCTCCAATGCCATCGCCAACGCCTCCATCTCGCCATTTAGCTCGATGCGCAATGCCTGAAAGAGTTTGGTGAGGAACTTGGCCTCGTCCTTGGGTGGGGTGCATGGCTTCACAGCCTCGACAAGTTGGGCGGTGGTTGTTATAGGCTCGATGTTGCGGGCACGCTCAATGCAGTTTGCAATCTTCCATGTTGTGTCCAACTCGCCATAGTCCGAAAAAATGCGAGCAAGAGCATCCTTGTCGTAGGTGTTTACGATGTCGGCTGCTGTGCGCTTGCCACGAGTGTTCATACGCATATCCAAGCTCGCCTCGCCACGGAACGAGAAGCCACGGTGCTTGGCATCGAAGTGGTGCGACGACACGCCGAGGTCGGCAAGAATGCCATCTACTTGCTCGACACCTCTTAGACGCATGGCGCCACGCACAAACCTGAAGTTCGAAGCCACGAAGGTAAACCTTGGGTCGTCGGGTGCATTTGCCGCAGCGTCGGGGTCTTGGTCGAAGGAGTAGAGGCGACCCTCAGCACCTAAGCGGCGTAGTATCTCCGAGGTGTGGCCACCACCGCCCATCGTAAGGTCGATGTATGTGCCATTAGGTTTGATGTCAAGCCCCTCCATGCACTCTTCGAGCATCACGGGAATATGGTATGTTTCAACGCTCATTTTTCGTTCGTTTTACTATAAGTAAAATTAATGGCGTAAAGATAGTTAAAATTTACTAATTTTAAAGGGCTTCGCACGAAAAGTTTTAAAACAAAAGTTCTGAGCACGGCGTTGCGGTTGCCTTAAAAAGAATATAAAACGCTGATTTAAAAAGGGGGAAATTAGTAATTAGTGGCGAGAAGTTAGTAATTTTTTTTGGCGGGGCAGGGCGGTTGGGGAGGGTTGTGGATTTAAGGAGTTTAGGGAGTTTAAGGAGGGTGCCATCAACGCTCCTCTTCACCCACTACCTCTTCCTTAAATTCTCTAAATTCCCCAACCTCACTAAATTCACTATAACCCCATCATCACCACCACCCCTCCCCAAAAAAATATTGCGAACCCGAGAAGGATTCGCAATATTTGAGTCGCAGTTTAGCCCTGTTTAGCGATAGGTAATTCGGCGTGTTTCGATTGTGGTATCCTGGTCGGTTACCTCGCCGTAGCACACGGTTGTGCTCTTAACGCTACGCTTAATCCAGTTGCCCTTGTTGTCGCGTGCCATGACAGAATATTCGGTTGTAATGGTGTACTCGTTATCGTCGTTCTCGCCCTCGTTTACTATGCGAACAACCGAGCCTGTGTTGTCGTAATGGTAAGTATATGAGCATATTGTGCAGCCATCCTCATACTCCTTGTTTGTGAGTCTGCCGTTAGCGTCGTAGGTGTATGTCTCCTCGTACTCCCAATCTGAGTCGGCAGAGGTCTTGATGCTTACGATGCGGTTCTCTTCGTCACGCTTGATGATGACGCCCTGTGGAATGATGTATCCCTGCTGGTTGAACGACTTCTCATTGTCGATGTAGCCATACTCGTTTACATACTCCACCTTTGCTACGTTGCCCTTGAGATCCTCGATGAGTAGGTCAGAAGATATGTAGGTGGGCTCTTGTGCATTTGCCACTGCGCCAAAGGTCAAAACAGTGGCGATAGATAGGATCAATCTCTTCATAATTGTGGTGTTTGGTTACGGTTTATAAGGATAAGGGTGACCATGTTTTCTTAGTCACCCTTGTAATGTTTATTGTATTAATTAGTACTTCTCGACAACTGCCTCGAGGTGCTGTTTCCAGATAAGAGCTGCGCTACCCAAAATAGCCACATTCTTATCCTGAATACCGCTCATCATAAGCTTAACCTTGCCCTTGAAAACCATGAGCTGGTTCTCCTCCATGTAGCGGTATGTTGGGCGCATGATGTAGTCGCCAGCATTTGCCAAGCCACCAAACAAGATGATTGCCTCAGGCGATGTTGTTGCTGTGAGGTCGGCGAGAGCCAAGCCCAAAACCTTGCCTGTGCGCTCGAAAGCCTCGAGGGCGATAGGGTCGTTCTTTGCTGCTGCGTCTGATAGCATCTTAGCCTCGAACTTGTCGTAAGGAATAGAGCGGAGCTCGCTGTCGCAGGTCATTGTTGCCATAAGCTCGAATGCTGTGCGCTTGATGCCTGTTGCCGATACGTAAGCCTCCAAGCAGCCTCTTCTGCCACAGCCGCACTGACGGCCAGTCTCACGTGATGCCACGGCAATGTGGCCATACTCGCCAGCGAAGCCGTCGTGGCCATATACCATCTCGCCATTGCAAACGATGCCTGAGCCAAGACCTGTGCCGAGGGTGATCATCGCAAAATCCTTCATGCCACGAGCGTTGCCGAATACCATCTCGCCGATGGCTGCTGCGTTAGCGTCGTTGGTAATCATAACCTTTGCGCCTGGGAAATGCTTGCCGAGATCCTCCACAAAGTTGAACATGCGGATTGAGTCGGGGCGTGGGTCGTTAGGATCCTCAAACTTCCAGAGGTTTGCAGGGGTCTCGATGCGGCCGCTGTGGATATTTGCGTTAGGAGCGCCGATACCGATGCCGATAAGGTCGCACTCGGGCTGTGCGGCGATAAGTGTCTTCATCGCCTTAGCAAGAGCGTCGATATATGGTTTGTAGTCGTCGAAATAGCGATATTTCTCTGTCGATATCTTGCTCTCTGCAATCACGTTACCGTCCTCATCAACGAGTCCGAAGGCTGTGTTGGTACCGCCAATATCGATACCCATAGCATATTTTTTCATCATAGGTGTAAATGTTTTTGTAAAATTAATTGGTCAAAGTTACCAAAATAATTTTAATAAATGCAAAAAAAATATTAATTTTGAGCCATGCTTTTATAGTGTACGCTCAGGCGTGTGTGTGAGCGTGCCACGTTACTGATGAAATTAGATTATAGTTACGACTATGAAACATACAAATGAATCAATACTCAAACTATTTGAGTCGGCGTTAGATCAGCTGCAAACCCCCGAAGAACCCAAGCTGCTCTACGATCCAATTATCTACTCTATGTCGGGTGGTGGCAAGCGTATCCGCCCCGTGTTGTTGTTGCTCACTGTCGATGCCTTTGGAGGCAGTGTTGAGGAGGCTATGCCCGCAGCGTTGGCTGTCGAGGTGTTCCACAATTTTACACTCCTGCACGACGACATCATGGACAACGCCTCGATGCGCCGAGGCAAGCCTTCGGTATATGCTAAGTGGGGTGGTAATGTAGCCATCTTGTCGGGCGACACGATGCTTATCGTTGCCTACAAGCATCTGTTGCGTGTTAATTCCGAGTATATGCAGCGTGTCTTTAGCATCTTTAGCGACATGGCTATCGACGTGTGCGAGGGTCAGCAGTACGATATGGACTTCGAGTCGATGTCGCACGTCTCGGCAGAGGAGTATATCTCGATGATTGAGCGCAAGACCTCGGCTTTGTTGTCGGGCTCGGCGATGATTGGTGCTACGTTGGCAGGCGCATCAGACGACGATGTCAAGAAGATTTACCGTTACGCAACCGAACTTGGTCTTGCCTTCCAGCTTCAGGACGATATGTTGGATAGCTATGGCGACGAGAGCCTTGGCAAGAAGATTGGTGGCGATATTTTGGAGGGCAAGAAGACCTTCCTTATGATTCAGGCTATGCGCCAGGCAACCGACCAGGAGCGTAACACGTTGCTTACTACGCACCTTAACTCGGAGCTTAGTGATGCCGAGAAGATTGCTACCGTGAAGGCGCTCTACGATAAGTATGATGTTAAGCGCTACACCGAGCAGCAGATTGAGCTACGCTTTGAGCGTGCCTTGGCAGCCCTCGCAACACTCTCTATTGCTGGCGAGCGCACGGCACACCTTGCTGAGTTTGCACGCAACCTAATGGGACGTAAAAAGTAGTCGATATGATTCAGAGAAAAGATATAGAGATAATGGCCCCTGTGGGCTCTTATGAGTCGCTTAATGCTGCTATTGCGGCAGGTGCCGACTCGGTATATTTCGGCGTTGAGCAGCTAAATATGCGTGCTGCCTCGTCGGTGAACTTTACGCTCGACGACCTTAGCGAGATTGTGCGCACGGCACATGCTGCGGGTGTCAAAACCTACCTCACGGTGAACATTGTAATCTACGACACCGAGATGGAGGTTATGCGCCGCATTATTGACCGTGCCAAGGCCGATGGCATCGACGCTATCATCGCCACCGACCTTGCCGCTATCCTCTACGCCCGTGAGGTGGGCATGGAGGTGCACATCTCAACGCAGAGCAACATCTCGAACATCACGGCAGTCGAGTTCTTCTCGCAGTGGGCAGATGTTGTGGTGTTGGCACGTGAGTTGTCGTTGGAGCAAATTAAGTATATCTCAGAGCAGATTCGTGAGCGTAACATCTGTGGTCCTGCGGGCGAGCTCGTCAAGATTGAGATGTTTGCGCATGGCGCTATGTGTATGTCGATGTCGGGCAAGTGCTACCTCTCGGAGCACGAGTCGCACCACTCGGCAAATCGTGGCGCTTGTCGTCAGATATGTCGCCGTAAGTATACCATCACCGATAAGGATTCGGGCGAGCAGCTCGACATCGATGGCCAGTATGTTCTCTCGCCAAAGGATTTGTGCACCGTTGATTTCCTCGATAGGTTTATCGATGCCGGCGTGCGTGTGCTCAAGATTGAGGGTAGAGCACGTGGTGGCGAGTACGTGAAGCGTGTTGTTGAGAGCTATAATGAGGCTTTGCTCCTTATGGAGCGTGGCGAGTATAACCCCGAGACGGTGGCACCTATCAAGGAGAAGCTACGCACGGTGTTTAATCGTGACTTCTGGGGTGGCTACTATGCTGCGCAGAAGATGGTGGAGCATAGCCAGCACTACGGCTCGTCGGCAACCCTCAAGAAGGTCTACATGGGCAAGGTTACCAACTACTTTAAGCGTATAGGCGTTGCCGAGGTGTTGGTTGAGGCGTGCGAGGTGAGCAATGGCGATGCACTGCTCTTCATGGGCGAGAAGACGGGTGTTGTTGAGCAGAAGGCTGAGGGCATCATGGTCAAGGAGTTGCCTGTAGATGGCGCTAAGCAGGGTGACTATATGTCGCTCAAAACAGTAAGCGAGGTGCGTCGTGGCGACAAGGTCTATAAAGAGGTGGCTCGATAATCTTGTGAATTTTAAACGCTGAAGAGATGAAACGACTAATATTGGCGCTATGTGTGTTTGTTTCATGTTGTGTGATGATTGCCTGCAATGGCATTTTCAAAAGGGGTGATGACAATCAGGATAGCGAGGCAAATGCCAAGGCGACACCTTCGTATGTTGTGACAAACTATGGTGAGTCGATAGCTCTGCCCATGGGCTGCGAGCAGGTGATTGTTGTTGAGGGTACACATGGTGTGTCGTGCAACGTATATGCCTACACCTATGCAGATGGTGCGTGGTATAGCCGCCTTATTAATGGCGTTACGGGCTATCGTGGCATTGCGCCTCAAGGCACAAAGCGTGAGGGTGATGGTAAGACCCCAGCGGGGCTCTTTGCCCTTAAGCGAGGTTTGTGCTATGTCCAAGATTTTGTGTCGAGCTTCCCTATGGAGGTCTACAACGACCGATATATATGGGACGAGAACATTTATAGCCCTACCTATAATACGTTGCTTCGTAATCCTGCGCCAGGCACTAAGGGCGATAGGCTTTGGAAGCATCGCCACTTGCAGTATCGCTACATTGTGGTTGTGGAGTATAATACCGACCCGGTAATCCCAGGTGCTGGTAGCGCAATCTTCCTCCACGCATGGCGTGCTAAGGGTAAATCAACAGCGGGCTGTGTGGGTATGTCCGAGAGCAATATGAAGAGTATTGTTGAGTGGCTCAACCCTACCAAGAATCCACATATCTTGATTTTGCCTAAGGGCGTGACATTGCAGAATGTTATTAAGAACTAAATAATTAACTAACAAAATACCTTAAAACTATGTTTTCAAAAGAGACTTATATCGCTCGCCGTGCCGAGTTGTGCCGCCGTGTGGGCAAGGGCCTTATCTTGCTTCCAGCAAACCCTGAGGTGCCAAACAACTATCCTAACAACACTTACTACTATCGTCAGGACTCAACATTCCGCTACTACTTCGGTCTTGATGTGCCATCGTTGATTGGTTTGTTGGATGCCGAGTCGGGCGAGTCGTTCATCTTTGGCGACGACTTTACTGTTGATGATATCATCTGGACAGGTCCTATGCCAACCATCGCTGAGCAGGGTGCCGAGGTGGGTGTCGAGAAGACCTTCCCACGTAACGACATTCGTGAGGTGTTGCGCAAGGCTATTGAGCAGAACCGTCCTGTGCACTACCTTCCACCATACCGTGCTGAGCTTAAGATCGAGGTTGCCGACATGCTTGGCATTCGCCTTGGCATGCTCCACGAGCGCAAGTCACTCGATTTGATGTTTGCTGTGGCTGAGATGCGTGAGAAGAAGTCGGCAGAGGAGATCGAGGCGTTGGAGCGTGCGTTTAAGATTGGCTATCAGATGCATATGACAGCTATGCGCATGTGTCGTCCAGGTGTTGTTGAGCGTGAGATCGCTGGTAAGGTTGAGGGCATCGCTAAGTCGTATGGCCAGGGCGTGTCGTTCCCAACCATCGTAACGCAGCATGGCGAGATTTTGCACAACCACAACCACGATGGCGTGTTGGAGTCAGGTCGTCTGTTGTTGGTTGATGGCGGTGGCGAGTCTGTTGAGGGCTACTGCTCTGACCACACTCGTACATATCCCGTAAATGGTAAGTTTACCGACCTTCAGCGCGACATCTACAACATCGTGCTTCGTGCTCACAGCCAGGTTAAGGATATGATTAAGCCAGGCGTTATGTACCCTGAGATTCACAAGGCTGCATACCTCTCACTCGCAGAGGGCTTGAAGGGCGTGGGTCTTATCAAGTCTACCCCTGAGGTTGCTGTGGAGGCTGGCGCTATGTACCTATTCATGCCTCACGGCCTTGGTCACGGCATGGGTATGGACGTTCACGACTGTGAGAACATCGGCGAGCGCTCGTTCGACTTCTCAACAGTGTTGGAGCGTGCTCAGAAGTCGGCAACATGCGTGCATCGTGCTACATGGCGTGTTGAGCCAGGCACCGTGATGTCTGACGAGCCAGGTATCTACTTTATCCCAGCACTCATCGACAAGTTCCGCTCGGAGCACAAGTTCGAGGATATCGTAGACTACGCAGCACTCGACAACTTCCGCACATTTGGCGGTATCCGCATCGAGGACGATGTGCTTGTAACAGAGACAGGTAGCCGCTTTATCGGCGATAAGCTTCTTCCACTCACCGTAGAGGAGCTCGAGGCAGTTATCGGCAAGGAGGCATAATAAAATACTTGGGTTTAGCGTTAGTATCTCGTTAATGAGATACTAACATAAAACCTAAGACAATAGACTATGACAATGAAGACAGATATTGAGATTGCTCGAGAGACCAAACTCGAGAATATTCGTGACATCGCTGCAAAGATCGACATTCACGAGGACGACGTATATAGCTACGGCAAGTATATCGCCAAGGTTCCATATAAGCTTATCGACGATAAGAAGGTTGCTAAGAACCACCTTATCCTCGTTACTGCTATCACCGCAACAAAGGCGGGTGTGGGTAAGACTACCGTGAGCATCGGCCTCGGTATGGGTCTTAACCATATTGGCAAGAAGGCGATTATCGCCCTTCGTGAGCCTTCGCTCGGCCCATGCTTCGGTATGAAGGGTGGTGCTACGGGTGGTGGTCATGCCCAGGTGCTCCCATCGGAGGATATCAACCTCCACTTCACGGGCGACTTCCACGCCATCACCTCGGCAAATAACCTTATCGCAGCGCTGTTGGACAACTACCTATACCACAACCGCTCGCAGCAGGTGGGCCTAAAGCGTGTTATGTGGCGCCGTGTGCTCGACATGAACGACCGCTCGTTGCGTAACATCACCTCGGGCTTGGGTGGCTCGGCAAATGGTATTCCTACAGAGACAGGCTTCGACATCACGCCAGCATCTGAGATCATGGCTATCTTGTGTCTTGCACGCAACGTCGAGGATTTGTATGTGCGCATCGGCCGCATCGTGCTTGGTGTTAAGTACGACGACACTCCACTCACCGTGAACGACCTCGGTGTTACGGGTGCTGTGGTGGCTCTGTTGAAGGATGCTATCAACCCTAACCTTGTGCAGACTACCGAGCATAACCCTGTGATTATCCATGGTGGTCCTTTCGCAAACATCGCTCACGGCTGTAACTCTGTGATTGCCACAAAGATGGCAATGTCGCATGCCGAGTACACCGTTACCGAGGCGGGCTTCGGTGCCGACCTTGGTGCTGAGAAGTTCCTCGACATCAAGTGCCGTCAGGCGGGTCTTAAGCCAGACCTTACCGTGCTTGTTGCCTCTACGCTTGCCCTCAAGATGCATGGTGGCGTGCCCGAGACCGAGATTAAGTTGCCTAATGCTGAGGGTCTTAAGCAGGGCTTCGCTAACCTCGACCGCCACGTGGCAAACCTCAAGAAGTTTGGTCAGACCGTGCTTGTGTGCTTCAACCGCTTTGCAAGCGACACCGACGAGGAGATTGCAATGGTTATCGAGCACTGCAACGAGCTTGGCGTGCGTTGCGTGATTAACAATGCATATGCCGAGGGTGGCGCTGGTGCTGCTGACCTTGCACGTGCCGCTGTTGAGCTTATCGAGAACGAGCCTTCACAGCCTATCAACTACGCCTACGACCTCGAGGACTCTATTAAGGATAAGATTACCAAGGTGGCTAAGAATATCTATGGCGCTGGCTCAGTGGTGTTTGGCCCTAAGGCTAAGAAGCAGATTGAGCTACTTGAGAAGTGGGAGATGGGCAACCTGCCTGTATGTATCGCTAAGACTCAGTTCTCGTTCAGCGCCGATGCCAAGCGCTATGGCTCGGTTGAGGGCTTCGAGATTAATATTAAGGATATCGAGCTCAACGCAGGTAGTGGCTTTATCGTAGCTCTTGCTGGCGATATTATGCGTATGCCAGGTTTGAGCAAGAATCCTCAGGCTGGAAATATCCATTTGGCTGAGGATGGCACAGTTGAAGGTATCGTATAATTTGTTGTGATAAAAGCGCAACTACTTCCTCTAACAAAATATTTCGTCGCTGGGCAGTATGTCTAAGTACAGCCCACCGACGAAAATTTTGCCGAGCAAAGTATCTGCACTATTTTGACAACAAATAGGTCTTGTTTATGACTCCAATCTTTCTATTTCCTACGGACTTAGAGGCACGCACATTTTGTGAGCTATGCCCTGAGGTTGAGGTGGTTATATCGGGTGTGGGTATGGCGGCTACGGCTGCCACCATCGCCCGAATATCTGCTAATAAGAGCCTTGAGGGTGGGGTAGTTATCCTCGCCGGTATTGCGGGGTGCTACGAGCAGAGGTGTGCCGTTGGTGAGGTTGTCGAGGTGGTTTCGGAGGTAGTGTCCGAGCTTCCTGAGCGCTTTCGCCAGAGCTATCGTGTAGAGGCGTTTACAACCCTTCGAGGTGTTGCGTCAAACACGGTATCTCGCTGTAATGCCGATAGTTGTGGTGCCGACATCGAGAATATGGAGGGCGCAACGCTCTTTGCCATGGCTCGTGAGCTGGGCTTCCGTGCAGTCGAGATACGTGCGGTGTCGAACATCGTGGGCGACGAGTTTAAGAATTGGAACATCGAGCTTGCTACGCAAAACCTCGCAAAAACGCTGAAAAACTATGCAGAATAGAGCTTTACGCCTGGCTATCTCGCCATGCCCCAACGACACATTTATGTTCGATGCGATAGTGAACAAACGCATTGACCTTGAGGGATATACCTTCGATGTTGAGTATCACGACATCGAGCAGCTAAACGAGCGTGTGTTAAGTGGCGAGGCAGAGGTGTCGAAGTGTAGCACGGCGCTACTTAGGGCTGTGGGCGAGAGATATCGACTGCTCGATAGTGGCTCGGCACTTGGCCGTGGAAATGGACCTCTGTTGGTGCGTCGCAAGGGCGAAACAATACCAATTAGGCGAATAGCAGTTCCTGGTCTTTATACTACGGCTAACGCATTGATTGGCAGACTATTTCCCGATATCGAGGAGCGTGTGCCTATGCTCTTTTCTAAGATTGCTGAGGCAGTCGAGGGGGGTGAGTTCGATGCGGGTGTGCTTATCCACGAGGGTAGGTTTGTCTACGAGCGTCGCAACCTCGAGCTTGTTGCCGACCTTGGCTTGGAGTGGGAGCGACAGATGGAGCTTCCGTTGCCACTCGGCTCTATTATCATAGATAGGTCGCTTGGCGAGGAGGTAGCTCGTGATGTCGAGCGCCTTATTCGCCGTAGCATCGAGTATGCCTTTTCGAATCCTGCTCTCTCTCGTGACTTTATTAAGAGCCATGCCCAGGAGCTCGAAGACGATGTCATAGATAAGCATATCTCGCTCTTTGTCAATGACTTCTCGCTGACGTTGGGCGACGAGGGTAGACGAGCTGTTGAGGAGCTAACAAAATAGGAAATACCGTGTAGAAGTATGGGGGAAGATGCTGAGCATTTTCCCCCTTTTTTTATCCTCTCCACACCTCTATCTATCTCTGTTTTCGTTGGTTTTGTCCTCTGTTGTTCTACCATTCACTCCGCAAAAATGCCCGTTCAGCAGATAAAATAGCTGATTTATTAAAAAACTTTAAAAAAGTTTCTCTTATTAAATATAATGTATTACCTTTGCACTATGATATTTTGTCGCCATGGCCATAGTGATGTGGCTGTGGTGACTCTCTTGTTTGGTATAGATAAGAGTAAATTATATTAACAAATAACTTATTATGAGTAATGTAAATCTAACACCTAGCTACCTATTCGAGGTTAGCTGGGAGGTGTGCAACAAGGTGGGCGGTATTCATACCGTTATCGCCTCGAAGGCACCTACGGTGATGCGTAAGTTGGGCGACAACTACATCACTATCGGTCCAGACTTTACTCAGGACGCTGCTAATCCTGAGTTCAAGGAGGATCACTCACTTATGGCAGCATGGCGTGAGCAGCTCTACCAGCAGGGTGTGCGTGTTCGCATCGGCCGCTGGGCTATCAAGGGCGAGCCTATCGCTATTTTGATCGACTTCAAGTCGTTCTTCGCACAGAAGGACGATATCCTCAAGAAGTTGTGGGATAACTACCACGTAGACTCGTTGTCAGGTCAGTGGGACTATGTTGAGCCAGTGTTGTTTGGCCACGCAGCAGGTGTTGTAATCGCATCATTTGCCGAGCAGTTTGCAGCTGCATCAAACAAGATTGTTGCTCACTTCCACGAGTGGATGGCAGCAGCAGGTTCGCTCTACCTTCGTGACAACGCTCCAACCGTAGCCACAGTATTCTCTACTCACGCTACTGTTATGGGTCGTTGCATCGCTGGCAACCGTCTACCTCTCTACAACGACCTTCACAAGTTCAACGCCGATGAGCTCGCTCGTCAGTTCAACGTTATGGCTAAGCACTCTTTGGAGAAGTCGGCAGCTACATATGCTGATGCTTTCCTTACCGTGAGCGAGATTACTGCTAACGAGTGCCGCTACTTGCTTGGTCGTGAGGTTACACGTGTAACTCCTAATGGCTTCGAGAACGACTTTGTGCCAGAGGGTAAGGCGTTGGAGGCTGTGCGTAGCGCAGCTCGCAAGCGCATCCTCGATGTTGCTCAGGCTGCATGGGACTGCAAGTTCGAGAACGAGCCACTTATCGTTGCTACAAGCGGTCGCTATGAGTATCGCAACAAGGGTATCGACGTATTCCTCGAGTCGCTCAAGCAGCTTGCTGCATCGCACATCGAGCGTGACATCGTTGCTCTTATCGCTGTTCCTGGTGCTAACACAGGCGCTCGTGAGGACCTCGCAGCACACCTTGCTGATGGCAACGCAGTTATCGACCAGTCGAAGAAGCGCTACCTTACTCACAACCTCGAGAGCGAGGCATGGGATCAGGTGTGCCAGTCTATCGAGGGCAGCATCCTATCAACAACAGCATCACGTGTTAAGGTGTTGTTCGTGCCTACATACCTCAATGGCGAGGATGGCATCTTCAACATGTCATACTACGACGTGTTGGCAGGTGTAGACCTCTCAGTATTCGCATCATACTACGAGCCATGGGGCTACACTCCGCTCGAGTCAGTAGCTTATGGCGTACCAACCGTTACAACAACTCTTGCCGGCTTCGGTCTTTGGGTTGCTAAGCACTCATCACACGAGGGTGTAGACATCGTTCGTCGTGACGACTACAACGAGCGTGAGGCAGTTCTTCAGATCACTGACGTTATCAAGCGCTACCTTGCAATGGATGCTGAGGCTATGGCTGAGGCTCGTGAGGGTGCTCAGGAGATGTCAGCAACAGCTCTTTGGAAGAAGCTCTTCAAGGAGTATATGGCAGCATACGAGGAGGCTATCGACAACTCAGTATCACGCACTAACCGTGTGCTTATCGATGGTGGTGACCGTCAGTCACAGATCAACTTCGTTCGCCAGCAGCTCACATCAAACCGCCCTTCATGGCACCGCTTGATGGTTGAGAAGGGTATTCCAGAGCGTCTTAAGCCACTCGAGGAGCTATCTCGCAACTTGTGGTGGTGCTGGACAGCTACTGCTCGTGACTTGTTCGAGTCGGTAGATCCAGAGCTTTGGGTAAAGGTTGATCGCAACCCTATCGTTCTTCTCGACAAGCTCTCTACAGCACGCTGCGAGGAGCTTTGTGCCGATAAGGAGTTCCTCAAGCGCATGGATGCTGTATATAAGGAGTTCACCGACTATATGGCAGAGAAGCCATCATCAGAGCACGCACGTGTAGCTTACTTCTCAATGGAGTATGGTTTGCACTCAACACTTAAGATCTACTCTGGTGGTCTTGGTATCTTGGCTGGTGACTACCTCAAGGAGGCTTCTGACCGCAACGTGGGCATGGTTGCTGTAGGTTTGTTGTACCGCTACGGCTACTTCACACAGCGTCTTTCGGCTCAGGGTGCTCAGGAGGCTACCTACGAGGCTCAGAACTTCTTCAAGCTCCCTATCATGCCTGTACGTGACGAGTTCGGCAACTGGGTAACTACTCAGGTGGCTATGCCTGGTCGTACACTCTACGCTCGCGTTTGGAAGTGTCAGGTAGGTCGCACCGACCTCTACTTGCTCGATGCCGACTACGAGGCAAACCTCGAGGAGGATCGTCAGGTAACATACTACCTCTATGGTGGCGATTGGGAGAACCGTCTAAAGCAGGAGATCTTGTTGGGTATCGGTGGTATCCGTGCCCTCAATAAGATGGGCATCAAGCAGGAGGTTTACCACTGCAACGAGGGTCACGCTGCGTTCATCAACATCGAGCGTGTTCGTAACCTCATCGCACGCAAGCACCTCTCATTCTCTGAGGCCATGGAGGTTGTTCGCTCATCATCGTTGTTTACAACACATACCCCTGTGCCTGCTGGTCACGACGCATTCCCTGAGTCGATGATCCGCCAGTATATGTCGCACTACCCAGAAGTATTGGGCATCACATGGGATCAGTTCATCAACTTGGGTAAGACTAACCCAAGCGACCCTAACGAGAAGTTCTCAATGTCAGTATTGGCATGTAACCTCTCTCAGGAGGTGAACGGTGTGTCTTGGTTGCACGGCGAGGTGTCTAAGGACATTCTCGGCAACATGTGGCCAGGATATTTCAAGAACGAGCTCCACATCGGCTACGTTACTAACGGTGTTCACTTCCCAACATGGGTAGCTTCGAACCTCCGCCGCCTCTACTCTAAGTACTTCGGCAAGGCATTCGAGGGTCACACCTACGACATCCCTGCATGGCAGAATGTTCACAAGATCGACGACGTAGAGCTTTGGAACGAGCGTATGTTCCTCAAGGAGCGTCTTATTAAGACTATCCGCAAGCGTTATAGCGATCCTACACAGGTGCGTCTTCAGTCACCTCGTGAGATGGTTCAGGTTACTGAGAGCATCAAGCCAGATGTACTTACTATCGGTTTCGCACGTCGCTTCGCTACATATAAGCGTGCTTACCTTCTCTTCACTAACCTCGAGCGTTTGTCAGCGTTGGTGAACAACAAGGAGCGCCCTGTACAGTTTATCTTTGCTGGTAAGGCTCACCCTAACGATAAGCCAGGTCAGGATCTCATCAAGCGTATTGTTGAGGTATCGTCAATGCCTGAGTTCGTGGGTAAGATCGTATTCTTGCAGAACTACGACATGGAGCTTGCTCGCCGCATGGTTCAGGGTGTCGATGTATGGCTCAACACACCTACACGTCCTTTGGAGGCATCAGGTACTTCAGGCGAGAAGTGTGTGATGAACGGTGTTATGCAGTTCTCAGTTCTCGACGGCTGGTGGGTTGAGGGCTACAAGGAGGGTGCTGGATGGATGCTTCCTATGGAGCGTACATATGCCGACCAGCGCTTCCAGGATGAGCTCGATGCCGAGATGATCTACAACACCATCGAGGAGCAGATCGTGCCATTGTACTACGATCGTGCTGAGGATGGCGTGCCACACCGCTGGGTTAATTCGGTTAAGAAGTGTGTTGCCGACATCGCTTCTAACTTCACAACCAACCGCATGCTTATCGACTACGAGGAGCGCTTCTACAACAAGCTCGCTGAGCGTAAGAAGCTTATGCTCGATAGCAACTACCTCATGGCTCGCGAGATCGCTGCATGGAAGCGTCGTGTATCTGCCGCATGGGACAACATCAACATCCTTGATGTTAAGCGTGCCGAGATCGAGTCTGAGGCAATGTACGTAGGTAAGAAGTACCGCTTCGAGATCACTCTCGACCTCGCAGGTCTCTCTAAGGAGGATATCGGTGCTGAGCTCGTTGTTGCAACACAGATCGAGGCAGGTCAGGCAGCAAACGTTGTTGAGACACGTCGCCTCGAGTTTGTTAAGGAGGAGAATGGCACAGTAACCCTCGGCCTTGACTACGCACCAGAGCAGACAGGTACCTTCGATGTTGCACTCCGTGTCTTCCCTGTGAACGACAAGCTTGCGCATCGTATGGATTTTGCGCTTGTTAAGTGGGCATAAATTTGTTGTGATAAGCCGCAATCTGCGGTACATCGCTAAAAGTAAGACCCCTCGGGCTGTACTATTAAGTACTATCCCGAGGGGTCTTCTTTTGCGATGTGCCACATCTCACGGCTTCTAACAACAAATTATTTCTTGTGATAAGGGGTCGATTGCGGCCCCTAACAAAAAATCCCGACAATGGGCAGTACGTCATAGTACAGCCCATCGTCGGGATTTTTGCCGAGTGTAGCACTCGGCACCCTTCTAACAACAAATTACTTTTAGCGATAGACCAAGCCCAACCCCTTTGGATTCTTTGGACCCTTTGGACCCTTTGATAGGACAAATAGGATCGCTAAAGCTTGATGTGAGAGATGGGAAAAATAGGGGAGAATTAGTAATGAGTAATTAGTAGTGCGCAACAATGAAAAAACTATGACTAATTACTCACTACTAATTAATAAATGATGATAGCGCCTACCCATTTATCCCATCAAGCGTAAGCGTTACCCATTTATCCCATATATCCCATAAACAAACTACCCCTCAGACCTTAGTCCGAGGGGTAGTTATTTATGAGTAGCTATCCTAATTACTTGATAGTAAGCTCATCTACGAGCCACTTGGCGTTGCCATACTTCTCGATGATGAACAGCACGTAGCGGATGTCTACGGCGATGGTGCGCTGAAGCTCGGGCTCGAATGCCACGTCGCCAGACATTGCCTCCCAGTTGCCGTCGAATGCCAAGCCTATGAGCTGACCCTTGGCGTTGAGCACAGGCGAGCCTGAGTTACCACCCGTAATGTCGCAGTTTACGAGGAAGCCGATAGGCATGTTACCATCTTTGTCGGCATATCTGCCGTAGTCCTTAGCATGGTATAGCTCCTTGAGGCGCTCAGGCACGGTAAACTCAACAGGGTTTGATGGATCCTCCTTGGCCATAACGCCGTCGAGGGTTGTGTAGTGCTTATAGATCACGCCATCGGCAGGGCTATAAGGCAAGACGTTACCA
This sequence comes from Alistipes sp., assembly GCA_017560425.1. Taxonomy (GTDB): domain Bacteria; phylum Bacteroidota; class Bacteroidia; order Bacteroidales; family Rikenellaceae; genus Alistipes. The sequence goes on along the minus strand of JAFZEX010000049.1, from coordinate 5,727 downwards.
TAGGTTAGACGTATTGTGAAGTTAGCATCTGATGCCCATGCCTTCGTAGGATTCATCTTCATAAGTCCGTCGATATACTTGCGGTGACCCTCGCCAAACTTGCTCTCTGCTGCTGTAACATTCTCGACCAATGTGCGGTAGAGCACAAAGAGTGAGCTTGCAAGCTCCAATGCTGGATCAGCCGCAAAGAGCTCGTCACGGTTCTCGGCCTCGGCAACAGTGATGAACTTGTCTAAAGATGTGAAGAAAGAGTTGTCGTAGAGCCAATCTACATATTTGTCGCTGTCGCCCTCAAACTCGCTGTCGATCTTGTCGTAGATGTCGGGCAAGATGTCGTTGTTCTCCCTATAGATTTGGAACATGCGCTTAGCCACAGCACGGTCTACATCGGCGTCGTAGTCTTTGTAGAACTGCTCGTAGTCATCAACGCCAAACAGTGGCTCTACAAGCTCCACGCTATTTAGGAATGCCTCATACAAATATTGAAGTGTTGCATTCTCTACCTTAGCATCGGTCTGCGACTCGGCGATAAGGCGTAGTGCGTCGATATAGCCCTCCTCGGGGAGTGTGTTTGCCTCTGCCCACGCCTGGAACTCAGCCTCCTGAGCCTCCTTCTTAGCCTTCACGTTTAGCTTCTCGATGCCTCGTGACATACCGATGGAGTTCTTCCAGTAGTTCGATGACTGAGCATACTTCGAGGCGTACTTGATGCGCACTGCCTGGTCGGCATCCATCGCCTTGCGCAAGATTGCTTGACGCTCGCCACGGATATAGATGCGCTGAGGGTTATCAACCTCCAACATATAGTCGATCTCGAAAGATGTCTTGTAGCGCTCGGTAGAGCCAGGGAAGCCCATGATCATGCCGAAGTCGCCCTCCTCGATGCCGTCCAATGATACGTCGAGCCACTTCTCAGCCTTATAAGGCACGTTATCCTCAGAGTACTCAGCAGGGCGGTTGTCCTTGCCGGCATATACTCTAAAGACAGAGAAGTCTCCGGTGTGGCGTGGCCACATCCAGTTGTCGGTGTCGCCACCAAACTTGCCGATAGACGAGGGTGGTGTGCCCACCAAGCGAACATCGGTGTACTCCTCATATATGAATGCGAAGAATTGGTTGCCACCAAAGAAGCCAGGGATAGTCACGAGCATGCCTGGGTACTTAACCTCAAGCTGTGCGATAAGAGCCTTCTTGTTAGCATCAACAATATTCACGTACTCCTCCTGACCCGCAGTCGAAGGTACAGTGCCCATGATGTCGGCTGTCACGTCGAAGATGTGGCGCACAAACTTAACAGATAGACCCTCGGCAGGAAGCTCCTCCGAGTAGTTCATTGCCCAATATCCGTCATTGAGGTAGTCGTGCTCAACCGACGACAGCTTCTGAATAGCCTCGTAGCCGCAGTGGTGGTTGGTGAAGAGCAAGCCGTTGCGTGATACAATCTCGCCGGTGCAGCCGCCGCCAAAGATTACGATAGCATCCTTGAGCGATGACTTCTTGGCAGAGTAGATGTCCTCGGCCTTGAGCTTGCAACCGTGCTCCTTCATGTCCTTCTCGTTCATCTTCTTGATGTAGGGCAGTAGCCACATGCCCTCATCGGCAATGGCGCTAAAGCTGATGCTTAGCAGCGCCACAAGTGTCAGTAGTCGTTTCATGTGTATAGGTTTTTAGTTTTGTTTCTACTAACAAATATACGACAAAAAAGCAGAAAACTCGCAACTTTTTGAAAATAATTCTGCCAAAAACGTGTCATTTTGGCTCGCCCCCATGACATTATTTCACGATTATCATGTTGGCAAGAGTTTTGAACGGGGCTAAGTAGACGAAACTAAAAACTACGAGATATGAATATTAACACACTTACAATCAAGGCGCAGGAGTTGTTGCAGAGTGCCATGACTCTTGTGCGTGAGCGCAAGCAGCAGGCCCTCGAGCCTCAGCACATACTTGCCGCAGCCATTGCCGACGATGAGTCGTTGGCAAGCTACCTTCTTTCACGTGTGGGTGCAAATGTTGCTCTTTTGCGCCATGAGGTGGAGGAGGCAATCGCTCGACTACCACGCATCGAGGGTGGTGGCGAGGTATACTTCTCTCGTGAGAGCTCGGCGGTTGTTCAGCGTGCCGTAGACCTAACTCGCACATTCTCGGATCGTTATGCATCGGTAGAGCATATTGTGGCAGCATTGGCTAAGGAGCGCTCAGCGGCTCGTGACATCATGCAGGGTGCCGGCATCACCGAGGGCAACATCATCGAGGCTATCAAGGAGTTTAGAAAGGGTGCTACCGTAGACTCGCAGACCGAACAGATGGAGTTTGATGCCTTGGGCAAGTATGCCATAAACCTAAACGAGGGTGCTCGCTCGGGTCGCCTCGACCCCGTTATTGGCCGTGACGAGGAGATACGTCGAGTGCTTCAAATCCTCTCACGCCGCACCAAGAACAACCCTATACTCGTTGGCGAGGCGGGCGTGGGTAAGACCGCCATCGCTGAGGGCATTGCCCATCGCATTGTCGATGGCGATGTGCCCGAGAACCTTAAAAACAAGACTATCTACTCGCTCGACATGGGTGCGCTCATTGCGGGTGCAAAGTACAAGGGCGAGTTTGAGGAGCGCCTAAAGGCTGTGGTTAAGGAGGTTACATCGGCTGATGGCGAGGTGCTTCTGTTTATCGACGAGATACACACGCTTGTGGGTGCTGGCAAGAGCGACGGCGCTATGGACGCTGCCAACATCCTCAAGCCCGCCTTGGCACGTGGCGAGCTACGCACCATTGGTGCTACCACCCTGGACGAGTATCAGAAATATTTCGAGAAGGATAAGGCTCTCGAGCGTCGCTTCCAGAAGGTGCTCATTGACGAGCCTACGATGGAGGATGCCATCTCCATTATGCGTGGTCTTAAGGAGCGCTACGAGAACCACCACCGTGTGCGCATCAAGGACGAGGCTATCGTTGCCTCGGTGGAGCTCTCGCACCGCTACATATCTGACCGCTTTCTGCCCGACAAGGCTATCGACCTTGTTGATGAGGCAGCATCGCGCCTACGTCTTGAGATGAACTCTGTGCCTGAGGAGATTGATCAGCTCGACCGTCGCCTACGCCAGCTAGAGATTGAGCGCGAGGCGATACGCCGTGAGGGCGACGAGGAGCGCATCATGCGCCTCGATGCTGATATTGAGGAGCTTCGTGCGGAGCATGCAGGGCTCAAGGCAAAGTGGCAGTCGGAGCGTGACCGCCTGAAGGAGCTGCAGAGTGCAAAGGAGGGCATCGAGCATGCCAAGATCGAGGCGCAGCAAGCCGAGCGTGCGGGCGACTATGCTCGTGTGGCAGAGCTACGCTATGGCACCATCGTGGAGCTTGAGCGCAAGGTGGCAACCCTCGAGGAGGAGTTGCGCCTAACGGCAGACACGGCAATGATTAAGGAGGAGGTGTCGGCAGACGATATTGCCGAGGTGGTATCTCGCTGGACGGGAATACCCGTAAACCGCATGTTGCAGTCGGAGCGTGAGAAGCTGCTAAATATGGAGGAGGAGCTACACCGTAGGGTAGTGGGTCAGGACGAGGCTATCGAGGTGGTGTCGGACGCTGTGCGCCGCTCACGTGCTGGCTTGTCGGACGGTCGCCGACCTATTGGCTCGTTTATCTTTCTTGGCACTACGGGCGTGGGTAAGACCGAGCTTGCTAAGGCGTTGGCTGAGTTTTTGTTTAACGACGATCAGATGCTCACACGCATCGATATGTCGGAGTATCAGGAGCGTCACTCCGTATCGCGCCTTGTGGGAGCGCCTCCAGGATATGTGGGCTACGATGAGGGTGGTCAGCTAACCGAGGCTGTGCGCCGCAAGCCATATAGCGTGGTGCTTCTCGACGAGATTGAGAAAGCGCACCCCGATGTATTTAACATCTTGTTACAGGTGTTGGACGACGGCAGACTAACCGACAACAAGGGTCGCACCGTGGACTTTAGAAATACCATCGTCATCATGACCTCGAACATGGGCTCAGGAGTTATTGCCGAGCGCTTCTCGGAGGCGGGCGAAAACCCATCAATTGATGTGTTGGAGCGTACGAAGCGTGATGTTACGGAGCTACTCAAGCAGCACCTTAAGCCCGAGTTCCTAAACCGCATCGACGAGATTGTAATGTTCGAGCCGTTGGGTCGCAAGGCAATCACCGAGATTGTAGATATTCAGCTTCGCTCGGTGGCTAAGCTCCTCAAGCAGAATGGCATCGACATGGTATACACCTCGGCAGCACGTAGCCACATTGCCGATGTGGGCTTCGATGCGCTGTTTGGTGCACGACCCATCAAGCGAGCTATTCAGCGTGAGGTGATCAACGAGCTCTCGAAGCGCATCTTGGCGGGCAAGGTCGATCGTGAGAAGCCTATCCGCATAGATGCTGATGGCGACGGACTCGTCTTTGAGAATTAGTAATGAGTAACAGTTTTTCGTTGTTGTTTATTACTCGCTACTCACTAATTTTACCTATATATAATATATATAAAGAAAGCCTCGAATGGATTACCCATTCGAGGCTTTGCTTTATGATAGCAGTGCTAATGCACTACCACTTGCTGGATTAGCCCAAGATCTCCATAATCTTGATAGCCGCAGTAGCCACTGGAGTACCAGGGCCGAAGATAGCTGCAGCACCGTCCTTATAGAGCTGGTCGTAGTCCTGAGCAGGGATAACACCACCCACAACAACTACGATATCCTCTCTACCGAGCTTCTTGAGCTCAGCGATGATCTGAGGAACGAGTGTGAGGTGACCTGCAGCGAGTGACGATACACCAACAACGTGAACGTCGTTCTCCACTGCCTGCTTTGCAGCCTCCTCTGGAGTCTGGAACAATGGACCCATATCTACGTCGAAGCCGATATCTGCGTAACCTGTTGCTACAACCTTAGCACCACGGTCGTGACCGTCCTGACCAAGCTTAGCAATCATGATACGTGGCTGACGACCCTCCTTCTTAGCAAACTCTGCACACATCTGCTTAGCCTGCTCAAATGCTGAATCTGATTTCACCTCTGCTGAATATACACCTGAGTTTAGACGAATAACTGCCTTGTAGCGACCTACGATCTTCTCGCAAGCGTCAGAGATCTCGCCGAGAGATGCACGAACCTTAGCAGCCTCAACTGCCAAAGCAAGCAAGTTGCCCTCACCTGTGCGTACGCACTCAGTGATAGCTGCCAATGCCTTCTCAACAGCTGCGTTGTCACGGTTAGCACGAAGCTCCTGCAAACGCTTAACCTGGCTCTCACGAACTGCTGTGTTATCAACAGCCAAGATGTCGATAGGTGCCTCCTTCTCCAAACGGTAGCGGTTTACACCGATGATAGTCTCAACGCCTGAGTCGATGCGAGCCTGCTTACGTGCAGCAGCCTCCTCGATACGAAGCTTTGGAATACCTGTCTCGATAGCCTTAGCCATACCGCCGAGCTCCTCGATCTCCTGGATGTGAGCCCAAGCCTTGTGAGCGATCTCGTTGGTGAGTGACTCAACATAGTATGAACCTGCCCATGGATCGGCAGAGCGGCATACGTTAGTCTCCTCCTGGATGTAGATCTGAGTGTTACGAGCAATACGTGCCGAGAAGTCGGTAGGAAGTGCGATAGCCTCGTCAAGCGCATTGGTGTGGAGTGACTGAGTGTGACCCAAAGCTGCACCCATAGCCTCGATAGCTGTACGTGCTACGTTGTTGAATGGATCCTGCTC
>JAFZEX010000048.1 GCA_017560425.1 Alistipes sp. | reverse complement strand
CGATTTGTATTTGGCAACGGATCGCTTTCAGTTCAATAAAGCGGAGACACTATTGATGCAAGGTGCTAATCCTTCTGCTCCGCTGCTCCGTTGTGAAGATTCAGAATATGGCGAACAAGCTTGTGGTAGAATAGATATTGAAATCTCTTTTCTTGCATTGGAATTATTCCCTGTCTATCGAGAAGTATTGGTAGGTGAAAGTCCAGAGCTTAGAGATAACGACTATCGTGATTTGCTCGGCCTAGCAGAGCATGTAAAAATGAGTAAACTATTTGAGAAATATCGTCATATTTGGAATAAAGAATAGGTAGGGAATGTTGTCGTTCCCTACCTTAATGATATTCTGTTGGCGGCTTCGCGCTTCTTGTCATTGATCACATCGGTATAGATAGCTGTCGTTGCTACATGGGCGTGGCCCAGCATCTTCGAGAGCGTATAGATATCAGTTCCTAGGGCAGTTGCAGGGTTGCGTATGTATGGCGAAAGCAATGAAAGGTAATATGCTTGTTGATGCCTGCTGCCTCGACCCATTTTCCGATGACTCTATTGACCTTTGCGTGGTCAGTCATATGATCGAAGACAAAACCTTTCTTTCTGACTCGACCGAGTATCTCCACCGCTTCATCACTAATTATTTACATCCTTTTGGGGGCCTTTTAAAAAGAGAGATTGCAATTTCTGCAACTATATTAAGAAGTTATTAAATTAGTGAGGCCGACTAAATCATGTTTTTTTAGTCGGTCTCATTTTTTTATTCTGTCCAACTTTTATAATAGCATCATTGCGATCTTTGCAAGATAGAGTATTATGAGTCTATATTTGTGGTACGAAATCATTGGTCTTTCGCTTTTTTCTTGCGTGTGGTGTGGCTTTGCACTATAATTGCTTATGGTTGGCATATAACCAACTAAACAATTAGTTATGCAAAGTGTAAATAAAACTAATGGCTTTAAGCTCAGTGTGATGACGCTTGCCATAATGAACGTGACGGCTGTAGTTAGTCTGCGTGGCCTCGCCTCGGAGGCGATATACGGCATACAGTCGGCATTCTACTATCTCTTCGCTGCCATAGTCTTTCTTATCCCCACGGCTATGGTTGCTGCCGAGCTTGCGGCTATGTATGCCTCGAAGCAGGGTGGTGTCTTCCGCTGGGTGGGCGAGGCATATGGCCCTCGTGTCGGCTTCTTGGCGATATGGTTGCAGTGGATACAATCCACTATATGGTATCCCACGGTGCTGACGTTTGGCGCTGTGAGCATCGCCTTTATTGGCACCGACCCCACGGCAGATGCGGCACTCGCCTCGAATAGGGTGTTCACGCTTGTGGTGGTGTTGGCGATATATTGGATAGCCACGTTCATTGCCCTCCGAGGCCTTGATTGGGTAGGTAAGGTTAGTAAGTGGGGTGGTATAATTGGTACTATCGTGCCTGCGGGTATATTGATACTCCTTGCCATAATCTACTTGGCTAAGGGTGGTCACAACTATCTAAATACCCACGTTAGCTTCTTCCCCGACCTTACGAACTTCTCGAACCTTGTGCTTGCCAGCTCCATCTTCTTGTTCTATGCCGGTATGGAGATGATGGGTATCCATGTTATGGAGGTGGATAATCCTAAGCGCAACTATCCTCGTGCCATTGTCATAGGCTCGTTGGTTACTGTGCTGATATTTATCCTCGGCACGTTTGCCCTCGGTATTGTTGTGCCAGCCAAGGATATAAGCCTCACGCAGACGCTGCTCATAGGCTTCGACAACTACTTTAGCTTCTTGCGCATGTCGTGGCTCGGCTCGGTGGTGGCTATCGCCCTGGTGTTTGGTGTGCTGGCAGGCGTGCTCACGTGGGTGTCAGGTCCTTCGAAGGGTATCTTCACGGTGGGTCGTGCGGGCTATCTGCCCCCATTCTTCCAGAAGACAAATAGCCGTGGCGTGCAGCGCAACATCCTCCTTGTGCAGGGTGTCATTGTCACCATCCTCGGCATGTTGTTCGTGGTGATGCCCTCGGTGCAGTCCTTCTATCAGATTCTCTCGCAGCTTACCGTTCTGCTCTATCTTATAATGTATATGCTTATGTTCTCGTCGGCTATAGTCTTGCGCTACAAGCGACCACAGCTCGAGCGTCCGTTCCGTCTTGGTCGAGGCAATGCTCTTATGTGGATTCTTGGAGGTCTTGGCTTTGCGGGCTCGCTCCTGGCATTTGTGCTTAGCTTCATTCCGCCATCACAGATTGCCGTGGGTAGCAAGAGCGTGTGGTTCTCGGTGCTTATCGTAGGATCGCTCGTGGTGGTTATCATACCATTTATCATCTACGCCCTGCGCAAGCCATCGTGGAAGGCTGCCGATGCCGATATAGAGCCCTTTGGGGAATAAACAAAGAGGTTGAATAAAAGTCTATTTTGTCGTTATGCTCGCCCGAAAAATGCTCATTTACGCTTAGTAAACTCCGCTTTTTCCTAGCTTCGCAGGCCTAAAACTACATCTTTTTATTCAACCTCATAACAAAAGGGAATGGCTAATTTACTTTTTAGCCATTCCCATTTGTCTATTTAGCATGCGTCATTCGACTACTCCGCCGAGCCGTAGCCCGAGAATGGTATGATGTCGATAACGGTACACTCGCCGTAGCGTGTCGAGCCGTTGAGCTTAATCTTGCTGCCGCTCACCGACACGTTGTACTCGTTGAGTACGCATGTCTTAGGCTCGTCTGTCTGATCGTCAGAGTCGGTGAGCCATAGGCGTGTTACCAAGCCTGATGACTTGTCGATCTCGTAGCCCCAAAGTGTCACGGCGTGCAATGCCGAGCTACCTGGCTGAATGGTGAGCGCTGCAATGCCTCGGCCCATAAATTCTACGATGTAGTTCGAGAAGTCGAGCAAGCACTCGTTGCCACTCTTCGAGCCCCAAAGGTTGTAGTTGTTGTAGCAGGTGGTGTAGAGGTTGTTGCATAGCCAAGGCACTGCACCATCCTCGTAGTCGTGGTAGAGCTTAGGGTAGATGCTCGACCATACGCTGCTGAAATAGCCACCCGAGGTTGTTGGCTTAGCCTGGTTTGAGGCATAGTCGCCACCGTTGAGCTTACCCTCGAAGTACCACGAAATAGCGTAGTCGGACTGGCTACCACGCTCGAGGTTTGTCCACTGCGAGTGGAACACGTCCATGAGTGCGAGCTCGTAGCAACGGCTAAAGCCTGTGCCCGAGTGCATCTTTGTGCCAGCACCTGTTACTGCGCCTGAAGGGAGCGTGTTGCCCGCAGCAACATATCCGTCCTGCCACCACTGAATCATGTTAGATGCAGCTGCTGCCCAACACATCATCGTGTCGCCATTAGCACCTGCTGCCATCTTATTCACGTCGTACCAGCCTGATGACTGCGTTACGCCCTCGGCAAATACGATTACCTTGCCACTCTCGACAGCCGTAGCTGTGAGCGTAACGGTGTTCGATGTCACGCCGTTATACTTAGCATATACCGAGTAGCTACCAGCATTGTAGGGGGTAAATGTTGTGCCGTCGAGCTCTGCGCCATCTATGAATATATCGCATAGGTTGGTAACGATAGTAGTGTCGTCAGCCTTTACGGTGAATGTCACGCTATCTATGCCATTTGCCTTGATCGATGTCTTCGATGCTGAGAGTGTCAATGACGATGGCTTATACTCGGTTACGGTGATGGTTACGGTGTTCGATCTCTTTGTGCCCTTGGTGGCATATACGGTGTATGTGCCAGGGGTTGTCGAAGAGAACGATGACGAGTGCCACAAGTCATTGATGTAGATCGAGCACTCGTTTGTCACCTCCTTGCCATCCTGCATCACGGTGAACTTCACGCTGTCGATGCCATTGCCTACAATAGATGACTTTGATGCCGATAGCTCAATGTCGCCCTCGACAACGGGTAAGTCAATGTTGCCCTCAAACTTAAAGTGGCGTGTAGTGCCGTCGGTAAATGTGATGTCGGCATGGAGTGTTGTTGCGTTGCTGCTTTTCGCGATGTAGAGAATACCGCTCTTTGCACTCTTTGCTGTTCCGCTAACTTTTATGTCTGAGGCGTTGAAGTAGCCCTTGTGCTGGCAGTAGCCGAGAGCGATGTGCTCGTAAGCACCCGACGCAATGCCGTCAATAGCGTTTACGTTGAGCGTAATTGCATCGCCCGACGAGTTGCTGCCCACAAGTGAGTGGTAGTTAGTGCCACTCTCAAGGCTTAGCGACGATAGGGTAATATCGGGCTGAGCGCTCGATGTGCTGCCTCCATTACCACCACCATTGCCACCTGTCTGACCGCCATTCTCGACATTAAGAGGACCGTAGTAACCGATATTGTAGCGCTTTGAATTTACGTACAGCTCCATTAGAATAATGTGGTTGTCGCCAATCTTCTTAACTGTAATAGTGCCATCTGTAATATTGCCAATATTTGCGCTGCGTATTCTGAAATCTGATGTCTTGTCATCTACATAGCTATCCGTAGACTTGGTGTATGTGCCCTCAGCAAGCGAATTCTCACTTGCTACATTCTTGTTGAAGTGTACCTGCATAGATATGTCGTCGCCACTAATGGTGTAGTAGTTACCCCACGATGTGCCACTATAGCCGCTAAACTTCCAACTCTTAATAAAGTAGTCTGGATTGAACTCTACGCCTGAGTTGCCACCGCCATTGTCCTCGATAACCTCCTCTTCGCACTTGTTATCAGCGTTGAGCTTTAGGCTGATTTTTGAGCTCTTGCCAGCCGACATTGTGAAGTCGCGGTTGAGACTCTTGATGATGGTATGTGCCTTTCTGCCCTCGACATATACGTTGAACTCGAGCTCAGCGCTTGGAATTGTCGTTGGGAAGATAAGCGCCGAGGCGATAGACTCCATGGCGAAGTTGTGCTGTGTGAAGTCGGCAATGTGCGATGTCGATGCCGAAGCTGTGTCGCTATATGCTGTGTAGATGTTGAAGCTACGACACTGCTCCAAGCTAAACTCCTCGCCCGAGCTGCGTGCCACCATCTCGATGGCTACACCCTTTGAGATGTCGGTGTCGGTATATCCAGCATCGAGCGTTAGGTTGTAGTCGAGCTTATGCATAAGGTGGCTAAAGCTCAAAGGGATAGATGCCGACTGAGCGCTAATCTCGAAAGCCTCGTCGTGGCGAGCAGCCATATATACTGCCTCGTCGTGGCGGCTCAATGTTGTGTTGTCGCCAATAGCAGGGTAGATGGCTGTGCACTGGGTATACGAGCCCATGGCCACTCTGCCTGTGAAACGAGCAGTCTTGCCCTCGTTTGTGATGTCCTCTGCCGAGGCAATCTCGAAGGTGTAGTGCATGGTTGTTGAGCCTGTGAGCGCCAATGTGATGCGGTCGCCCACCTCCCACTCGGTGCGGTTGCCATCGAGCATAAGGCGTGTCTGGTCGTTGCTCTCGGCAACAACCGATATCTCGACCAATGCGGGGTCGAACTCTGGGTTTATAACGTCGATATCTGTTGAGCACGACGCAATAAGTAGCATTAGGGCAGCGCCCAAAAAGTGTAGATACTTTGTCATGACATCAATGGTTAAATATCGTTTTCGTTATCAAAATCTGGGGCTTCAACACCGCTTAGGATAAAGCCCTGCTCTACATTAACCTCGAGCAACTCGAGGTCGGGGGATGTGTAGTTGTTTATCTTTGTCATCTCATTAACTATTTAATGTTCGGAAGTGTCCAACACCTGTTGAACACTTCCGATCATTGTTTTTTATTTGTTTGCTGAACCGTAGCCCGATAGTGGAATTACGTCGATAACGGTGCACTCGCCGTAGCGTGTTGTGCCGTTAAGCTTAATCTTGTTGCCCGCTACCGATACCTTGTACTCGTTGAGCAGGGTCTGCTTTGGCTCTGTAATCTGGTCGTCAGAGTCGGTAACCCAAACACGTGAGATAAGGCCTGTCGCCTTGTCGATCTCGTAGCCCCAAAGTGTGATGGCGTGCAATGCTGCGCTACCTGGCTGGATAGTGAGCGATGCGATACCGCGGTTGATGGCTGTTACGATGTAGTTCGAGAAGTCGAGCAAGCACTCGTTGCCACTCTTCTGACCCCAAAGTGTGTAGTTGTTGAAGCATGTGGTGTAGAGGTCGTAGCAGAGCCATGGTAGTGCGCCATCCTCGTAGTCGTGGTAGAGCTCAGGGTAGATGCTCGACCATACGCTGCTGAAATATCCGCCTGCTGTTGTTGGCTTAGCCTGGTTTGAGGCATACTCACCACCGTTGAGCGTACCCTCGAAATACCAAGAGATAGCGAAGTCGGCCTGGCTACCACTTGTGAGGTTTGTCCACTGCGAGTGGAACACGTCCATGAGTGCGAGCTCGTAGCTGCGGTTGAAGCCTGTGCCTGTATGTAGCTTTGTGCCAGCACCTGTCACTGCGCCCTGAGGGAGTGAGAAGCCGTAAGCCACATATCTATCCTGCCACCACTGAATCATGTTAGATGCAGCTGCTGCCCAGCACATCATCGTGTCGCCATTGTCGCCCGCAGCCATCTTGTTTACGTCGTACCAGCCCGATGTGAGTGTTACGCCATCAACGAAGCAGATGTCCAAGCCTGTCTCTACAGCAGTTGCGGTGATGGTGATCTCGTTTGACTTAAGGTCGCCCTTAGTGGCGTAGATGACATAGTCACCAGCAGTGGTTGTGGCAAACTTATTGCCGTTTACGATGCTGCCGTTAGCATATATTGTGCACTTGCTTGTTACGTTGCCACCGTCCTGCACAACAGTGAGTGTTGCGCTCTCGATGCCGTTAGCCTTGATTGTTGTTACCGATGCCTCGAGTGTGATAGGCTTCTCCTCCTCGACGATAACCATCTTAGCTGTAACCTTCACCTCCTTAGATGTTAGCTCCTCGTACTTTGCGTAGAAGGTATAAACACCAACCTCGGTTGTTGAGAAAGCCTTGCCGCTGAGCGCTGAGTTGTCCTTAGCGTTGTAGATTGTAGCCTCTACCTCCTCGCCATCAACTGTGGTTGAGAATGTAGCTGTCTGAACGCCGTCAGCGTCGATAGTTGTCTTATCTACGTTGAGCACTAACTCCCTCTCTGTTGGCTCGGGAGTAGGGGTCTCGCCTGGCTCGGTAGCAACGATGCTGATGGCGTTAGATATCTCCTTGCTATAGATTGCTTCAGCAATGAACGTATATTCGCCAGCATACTTTGTCTTGAAGGTGTTGCCCTCAAGTGCCTCCTTAGTGTCGGTAAATAGAATTCGTGCTGCAACCTCGTTGTTGTTAGCGTCAGTCACGGTGAATGTAGCCATCTGCTCGCCATCGGCAACGATTGTGAGCTTGTCGGCCGTAAGCTTTAGGGTCTGAGGTGCATCTACCGGTGGCTGATTGTTTTCACATGCTACGATGCCGAGCAACGCCACCAATGCGAATAATACTCTTTTCATACTTATTCAATATATAAGGGTGAGGAGGCGTGCTCCCCACCCATTTAATGTTATTACTTTACTCGTGTAAGAATGATGTCGCTAAGTGCACAAGCCTGGAGCTGAGGTGTGTCAGTGTTGTTGAGGAATACCGATGGACGATATACACCATAGCCAAACTCCTCGCCTGAGTGGCATGCACCGATAGAGAGTGTGTTGCCATCAGCAGAGAGTGTCACAGGGAATGTTGCAGGAGCGATAAACTCGTTCTCGTAGTCGCAGCCGTAGAAGTCTACTGAGCCGTCAGAGCTCCAGTTGTAGAGGTGGCAAGCACGTGATGTAGGAACAGAGAGTGTGTCGCCCTGGCCAATCTCAAGGAAGATCTTTGGGCCGTAGTCACGGTAGATAAGGTTCTCGCCATATTTGTAGTAGTTAGGACGTGCCTCCTTGAGGTCTGCTGGCAAGAATACAGGCATCTGCTGATAGACACCCTGTGCCGACACCTCGAATGGGAAGCCGAGGATAACAAGGCGGTTCTGATTGCGATAGTCGGTGTTGGTCTTTGCATCAACGCCCTGAGCAATTGTCACAACCTCGCTTACACGTGCCTCCACCAAGTTCTCCTGAATGAGGTCGTAGGTGAGCACCCACTCGCCAAGAAGCGATGTGAACAACTCAGACTCTACACGTGGTGCTGGTGCCTGTGCTGGAGTGTAGTGTGTTGTGGCCTTGTACGATGCTGTCTGCTCAGCATTCTTTACACACACCAATGCTGTGTACTCAACCTCTGGCCAAAGCTCCTCCATGACGATGCTAAGACCTGTTGTTGCGATTGACTCAACCTGGCTTGCGCTAAGTGGAGTACCCATGTTCTCAACGATATACTCGTCGCTGTAGCCCTCTGCACGGCGCTCAGCGACATCTGCTGTTGGGCGGAATACTACCTTTGCCGATGCAGCACCCTCAGAGTAGATGTTGAGGTTAAGGGTGTTGTGTGGGTTCTTCTGTGGCTCGGTGATCGATAGTGTGATCTCTGGAGCTGATAGGTTCTTGCCGGTAGTTGTGAAAGGAATCTTAGAGAACGACTCTGCGCCCTTGTTGTCCTTTACAAGAATCAAGCAGTAGTGGTCGGTATCTGGTGTAAGACCCTCGCATACAGCATCGTTAGCTGCGGTGAGGTGCCATGAACCTGAGTCGCCACGCTGAATCATGCTGCGAACGATAGCCTCGCCACCAACCGATACATAGTAGTCGTAGTCCTGAACGGTGCGCACCCATACGTAGTACTCTGTAACTGATGAGTCAGGAGTTGTTGCGATGCGTACTGATGTAGATGTGATGTCAGAGAGCTGAGTTGTAAGGCCTGCGTCAGAAACAGGCTTGCGAAGAGTGCGGAACTCCTTCACGTAGATCTCGCTGGTGATGTTAGGATAAGGAGTCGAGCCGTCAGACTTAGCTGCGATGATGTAGTAGTCGCTATCCTCAGTCATGCGCATCTCGTAGTCGCCATAGCGGTTGCCATTAACCCACTCAATCTCAACAGGACCACTGTCACGAATAGCAATACCCTCAGTTGTGAAGTATGACTCAACAGTAAGACCCATATACTCGAGGTATGCCTTGTCGATACACTGGAATAGAATGTTGCCAGGCAACTCGATAGAGAATGTCACCTTGTCGTAACCGATGTTCTTAATCTTGATAGGGCTGTTGCTGTTGTCCTCCTCAGTTGTGAACGATAGCTTCTGAGCGTTGCTGAGGATATTGGTGTCGTTAGCACGAAGAATAGCAAACACAGCATACTCAGTGCCACCATTAAGATTCTCAACAGTGATAGTCTCCTTTGATGTAACCTCCTTAGAGTTACGTGCAAACATCTCATCAAACGTAGGGTTGTCGAAGCCCTTGGCAACTACGGCATAGCCGAGGGTGCCAGGAATTGTGGTCTCAACCTCAAAGGTAAATGTGCTCTGAGTAGCCTCCACTGCTGTGAGGGTAATCTGAGGCTTAGTCTTGTCGCCAGGTGTTGGCTCTGGTGTTGGATTGTCGGGCTGACAACCAACGACTGCCATCACACTTGCAATAAGTGCAAAGATGCTGAAAAGTTTTCTCATGGTAATTTTAGGTTTTTATGTTAATTGTTTTCTCTGCTTGTTTAATATTTCTAAAATAGGGATAACCCTAACTATTCGGCGCAAAAATAGTCAAAAAATGTGAATTGCCTAATAATTTAGTAATTACTTCATGTAATTAACCCTCATTTTGCCTATTCACTTCTACCTCTCGCCAAAGTAGATGTCCAAGAGCTCCTTGGCTGCGATGAACGACGAAAGCTTAGCGTCGAGCACTCGTCGCTCGATGTCTGCCATTCTTGCCTCTATCTCAGGGTTGTTGTAGAAGCTCGACTTTAGAGTCTCGTTGATGGTCTCGTACATCCAGTATTTATTCTGTCGATTGCGGTTCGACATGAAGTAGCCATTTAGTTCAATATGTTGCAGATATTGCTCCACGCCCTGCCATACCTCCTCGAGGCCTGTGCCCTCGAGCGATGAGCATGTGTAGACCTGTGGTCGCCACTCCGACTCGGGTAGAGGGAATAAGCGTAACGCTCCCTGATACTGAGCCTTAGCAAGCTCCGCCTTCTTTACGTTCTCGCCATCAGCCTTGGTGATAACCATCATATCTGCCATCTCCATGATGCCTCGTTTGATACCCTGAAGCTCGTCGCCAGCACCCGAAATTTGTAGCATCATAAACATATCTACCATCGAGTGCACGGCGGTCTCCGACTGACCTACACCCACGGTCTCGATAAATATTACGTCGTAGCCCGCAGCCTCGCACAAAACGATGGTCTCACGGGTCTTGCGTGCCACGCCACCAAGTGAGCCTGCCGATGGCGAAGGACGCACAAAAATGTTGGGGTTGTGACAGATGCTCTCCATGCGGGTCTTGTCGCCAAGGATCGATCCGCCGCTACGCTCCGACGAGGGGTCGATAGCCAATACAGCAAGCTTGTGGTTGTACGATGTAACCATGTTGCCCACAGCCTCAATAAAGCTCGACTTGCCAGCACCTGGAACGCCCGTGATGCCAATGCGTACAGACTTGCCAGAGTGGGGTAGACACTTCTCGATAATCTCCTGAGCCTGAGCGTAGTGCTGAGGGTTGTTGCTCTCGATAAGGGTGATTGCCTGAGCAAGTATTGTGATGTTGCCCTCGAGGATGCCCTGAACATACTCGTCGGTGGTCATCTGACGGCGTTTCTTGCGCACGAAATAGGGGTTTACCACAGGCTGACTCTCCACACCTTCAGTTACGTTGAGGGCGCTGTCGTGATGATGATCGAGATACTCTTTCTCGTAGTGTTCTATCTTTGTAAATGCCATAGTTATAGCTATTTAATTATTTTAATATCGAATCTAATTTCTCCTTAGTTAGTCGTGTCAAGGGTCCAAACCAAATGGCCTTGCGTGAGGATGTGTTGTAGACCACCGTAAAGGGCACATGCTGAATGTTGAAGTTGGCAAATGTGCGCCCCTCGTTGTCGAAGGCAACTATCGTGTCGTTGGTGGTTATGCTGCGTAGCATCTCCTCCTCGAAGCCATCTTGCTCGGGGGTTAGTAGCACCATGTCCATATCCATCTCCGAGCTGTACACTTTTGTCGAGAAGTGACGTATTGCCTCGGTCGAGGGCTTGCTCTCGGAGTGCATGAAGATTAGGCATGTGAATTTTGCCTCGATAAGCTTCAGGTCTTTGCCCATAGCGCAGTCCACGTCGATGGTGGGTATGCGGTCGCCGATGCGCAGAGATTGTGCATTTAGGCTGCACGCAAAGAGCATCGTGCTAAGGGTTATGCAAAGTAGTTTTTTCATAATTCACAAAGATAGTAAAATTTCGTGAATGCTCAAAAAAACGAGAGGATATAGTGTGCTTTTCTTTACTATCTGTGAAACTATATAAAAAAGAGTCGAAAATATTTCGCCGTTTCAAAAAGATATACTATCTTTGACTGATTTTTGAGATAAAGAAAACTTAATTAAAAAAACAAATAAATACTAAGTTAAACTTTATAAATAATTAAACACTATGAAAGTATCGCACATTGAGCATCTCGGCATCGCCGTGAACAGCCTTGAGGAGGCAATTCCTTATTGGGAGAACGTATTGGGTCTTAAGTGTTACGCTATCGAGGAGGTAGCTGATCAGAAGGTTAAGACTGCATTCTTCATGCTTGGTCAGACTAAGATTGAGCTTTTGGAGCCAACATCTCCTGAGTCTACAATCGCTAAGTACATCGAGAACAAGGGCGTAGGTATCCACCACATGGCTCTCGCTTGCGAGAACATCGAGGAGCAGCTTGCTGACGCTGAGGCTCACGGTATCCGCCTTATCGACAAGACCCCACGTAAGGGTGCTGAGGGTTTGACTATCGCATTCCTTCACCCAAAGTCTACTCAGGGTATCTTGACTGAGCTTTGCGAGAACAAGAACAAATAATCTTTGTTCGAGCCTAAACCAAAGGAACAAACTTATAACTTTATAAAATTCATTTCACTATGAGCGAAATTCAGAAAGCGATTGAGAAGTTGATGGACAACCGTCAAACAGCTCGTATGGGTGGTGGCCAGAAGGCTATCGACAAGCAGCACGAGAAGGGTAAGTACACCGCTCGTGAGCGTATCGCTATGTTGTTGGACGAGGGTAGCTTCGAGGAGTTCGACATGTTCGTTACTCACCGCTGCTACGACTTCGGTATGGACGCTAAGCACACATTCGGTGATGGCGTTGTAACAGGTTATGGTACCATCGCTGGTCGCTTGGTTTATGTATTTGCACAGGACTTCACCGTTACTGCAGGTTCTTTGTCAATCTCTTTGGCTGACAAGATTTGCAAGGTTATGGATATGGCTGTTCGCAATGGTGCACCATGTATCGGTCTTAACGACTCAGGTGGTGCTCGTATCCAGGAGGGTGTTAATGCTTTGGCTGGTTACGCAAACATCTTCCAGCGTAACGTAATGGCATCAGGTGTTATCCCACAGATCTCAGCTATCTTTGGTCCTTGCGCAGGTGGTGCTGTTTACTCTCCAGCATTGACCGACTTTATCATCATGCGTCGTGAGACATCTAACATGTTCTTGACAGGTCCTAAGGTTGTTAAGACCGTAACAGGTGAGGACGTAACTCAGGAGCAGCTTGGTGGTGCTAACATGCACACAACAAAGTCAGGTGTTGCTCAGTTCGCAGTTGATTCAGAGGAGGAGGGCTTGAAGCTTATCCGCGACCTTCTCTCTTACATGCCACAGAACTACACAGCACTTGTTCCTGATCAGCCATGCACTGACGACATCGCACGTAAGGAGGATATCCTTAACGAGATTATCCCTGATAACCCAAATAAGCCATACGATATGATGGAGGTTATCAAGGCTATCGTTGATAACGGCGAGTTCTTGGAGTCAGCAGCAGCTTATGCTAAGAACATCATCACAGGTTTCGCACGCTTCAACGGCCAGTCAGTAGGTATCATCGCTAACCAGCCTAAGTTCATGGCAGGTGTGCTCGATATCAATGCTTCACGTAAGGCTGCTCGTTTCGTACGTTTCTGCGATGCGTTCAACATTCCATTGGTAACATTGGTAGACGTTCCTGGCTTCTTGCCTGGTACTGCTCAGGAGTACGGTGGTGTTATTACTCACGGTGCTAAGCTCTTGTTTGCTTACTGCGAGGCTACAGTGCCTAAGGTTACTGTTACATTGCGTAAGGCTTACGGTGGTGCTTACATCGTTATGTCGTCTAAGCACATCCGTGGTGATGTTAACTATGCATGGCCTACTGCTGAGATCGCAGTTATGGGTGCAAGCGGCGCTGTTGAGGTATTGCACGCTAAGGCGTTGGCATCATTCGAGAACAAGGAGGATAAGGCTAAGTTCGTTGCCGAGAAGGAGCAGGAGTACCGTGACAAGTTCTCTAACCCTTACAACGCAGCACGCTACGGCTATATCGACGATGTTATCGAGCCACGCAACACTCGTTTCCGTGTAATTCGTGCTTTGGAGTCTTTGCGCAACAAGCGTTTGGAGAATCCAGCAAAGCGTCATAACAACATTCCATTGTAATCTTAATTTTAGTAGATAGTTATGATGATTCTTGCAACTAATTGGGGTAACGCAGGCCTCATGGCATTGGTGAGCATCTGCTTGGTGTTTGCTGTGCTTGTGCTTCTTATCTTGGTGTTGAAGCTCTTCGGAGTTGTCTTCGCTGAGAAGAAGAAGGCTGCAGTTGCCGCTCCAGTCGCAGCATCAGAGGGTATCACTGACGAGGAGGTGGCAGCCATCGCTATGGCTGTCAACCTCTTCTTCAACCGTCATGATGAGGAGAGCGACGTGCTTACCTTCCGCCAGAACCACGACGTTTCGGCATGGCAGGTACGCAACATTCACAAACAACTTTAGTACCAAACTAAAAACACTATTTTTTACGAATTATGCAGAAATTCAAATTCAATATTAACGGTAAGAGCTACGAGGCTCTCGTTGAGGAGACCGAGCGCAACACAGCTCGTGTTGAGCTTAACGGCAAGAGCTACACCGTTCAGGTGGAGAAGGAGGAGGCTATCGTATCTCCTAAGATTGCCGCTGTTAAGCCTTCATCAGCAGGTGCAGACTTCATTGAGCCAGAGCAGAAGGTTACTGGCAACGCTGGTTCTATCAAGTCACCACTTCCAGGTAACGTATCTAAGATCAAGGTTAAGGAGGGTCAGGCAGTTAAGGCTGGCGAGGTTCTCATGACTTTGGAGGCTATGAAGATGGAGAACGAGATCATGGCTCCTGGCGCAGGTACCGTTAAGAAGATCTACGTTGCGGAGGGCGCTGCTGTTCAGCAGGGCGAGGCTCTCGTGGATATCGAGTAATTGCTAACTCTTAATATAAATAATATGAAGAGTGTAAAACTTTATTTTTCGTTGCTCCTTTCGGCTGTTATGCTCGTTATGGCTGCTCCAGTAATGGCGCAGGACGATGCTGCGGCTGCTGGCGAGCAGAACATCGAGCAGACCACCGAGGTTGCTACTCCTGAGGCTGAGGCCGAGGTTGTTGCACCTGAGGCTGAGGCTGCTCACGCCCCTGTAAGCACTCAGGGTCGCTCTAACGACGACATCGACGAGGGCTTCAGCGTGAGCAAGGCTATTGGTGACTTCGCTGGTCAGTCTGCTATCGCTGCCTTCTTCAAGGAGGGTGGCTGGAAGTATGCGTTGATGCTTATCATCTCGTTCGTACTTTTGTACCTCGCTATCGTTAAGAAGTTCGAGCCATTGTTGCTCATGCCTATTGCCTTCGGTATGTTGCTCACCAACCTTCCTGGCGCTGGCTTGTTCCACTCTGAGCTCTTTGCTGGTGGCCACGTTCACTGGGAGGACTTTGCTCTTGGCTCAGACGTAGGTCTTTTGGACTACTTGTACCTCGGCGTTAAGCTCGGTATCTATCCTTGCTTGATCTTCGTGGGTGTAGGTGCCATGACCGACTTTGGTCCACTTATCGCTAACCCTAAGAGCTTGTTGCTTGGTGCTGCGGCTCAGATCGGTATCTTCGCTACCTTTATCGGTGCTTTGGCTCTCGGCTTCAACTACTGGGAGGCAGGTTCTATCGGTATCATTGGTGGTGCTGACGGTCCTACCGCTATCTACCTAACATCTAAGCTTGCTCCACACCTCCTCGGCCCTATCGCCGTTGCGGCTTACTCTTACATGGCTCTTGTGCCTGTTATCCAGCCTCCTATCATGAAGGCGCTTACAACAGATGCTGAGCGTAAGATCGAGATGAAGCAGCTCCGCACAGTGTCACAGCGCGAGAAGATTATCTTCCCTATCGCTATCACTGTTGTTATCGCCATCTTGTTGCCATCGGCAGCTCCACTTATTGGCTGCTTGATGCTTGGTAACTTGATGAAGGAGTGTGGCGTTACTGAGCGCTTGTCTAAGACTGTTCAGAATGAGTTGATGAACATCGTTACCATCTTCCTTGGTATCTCAGTAGGTGCTACTGCTACCGCTGCGTCGTTCCTCAATGCACAGACCCTCTTTATCTTGTGCTTGGGTATCATCGCCTTCTCATTTGGTTCGGCTAGCGGTGTGCTTCTTGCTAAGGTTATGAACCTATTCTCTAAGGAGAAGATCAATCCACTTATCGGCTCTGCAGGTGTTTCTGCTGTGCCTATGGCAGCTCGTGTGTCGCAGACAGTGGGTCAGAAGTATAACCCAGGTAACTTCCTTTTGATGCACGCTATGGGTCCTAACGTAGCAGGTGTTATCGGTTCGGCAGTTGCGGCGGGTATTCTTCTTGCGTTCCTCCCAATGTAAAATTTAGCGAGATAAGGCAGTATCTACTGCCGCTAACAAATAATCCCGACAATGAGCAGTACGAAAGTACAGCCCATCGTCGGGATTTTTGCCGAGCGTTGTATCTACTACCTTCTATCGCTAAATTAGTTTTCAAGATAATGCGCATCTGCGGCCTCTCAATTATTGGGCTGAAAGGGAAATACGTCAAGTATGTCCCTTCCAGCCCAATTTCATGTCGAGACCACATCTGCAACCCTTCTATCGCTAAATTAGCGGTGTTAGTCAAAGCCTTGAATGCGCAGTACGCAAAGTACAGCCCATTCGAGGCTTTTTTATGTCAAGACCAATCTGCGCCCTTCTATCGCTAAATTTGGTAACATGAGTGAAGCTTGTGGTGCGCAGATATAGTGAGTTTAGCGAATATAGAGAATTTAATGAGTTTAAGGAGAGCGCTATCATCACTAATCTGCACTTGATTATCCCAAATTCCATAATCCCCTTATTCCCCCTAATCTCACTACTCACTACTAATTACTCACTACTCATTACTCACTACTCACTTTTCCTCCCATCTATCCCATCAAGCGAAGCGCTCCCATTTGCCCCATCTCTATTAAAACATAGGTATCAAGCTACATTTTCTTCCTATGTATAACCCACTAATCAATAGTGTATTAATTATGTTGTGTGAATTCTGTATAAGCTGCGCTTATATTGCTATCGGAAATAACGATTGGAAATATTTGTATTTCAGTGAAATAGGTGTTTATTTTGCGGTACAGAATTTGATAATAACATAATAAACGTAACATATACTATGAACAAATATTTCGATTTATCAGGACAGGTAGCAGTAGTAACAGGTGCATCGGCGGGTCTCGGCTTGCAGATGGCAAAGGCATTTGCGAGTCAGGGGGCAAACCTTGTGTTGTTGGCACGCCGCGAGGAGCGCCTAACGAAGAATGCCGAGCAGATAGCGCAAGAGTATGGCGTGGAGGTGTTGCCACTAAGGTGCGACATAACTGTTGCCGACGACGTGAAGCGTGCCGTGCAGGCGACGCTCGATAGGTTCGGTAGGGTAGATATCCTCGTGAACAACGCTGGCACGGGGGCGATAGGCAATGCCGAGGATATCACTGACGAGCAGTTTATGCACGAGATGAACGTAGATCTCTACGGCACCTTCGCTTGTGCCCGTGAGTTCGGACGTGAGATGATAAAGGCGGGCTATGGCCGCATCATAAACATCGCCTCGATGTATGGCTTGGTGGGCAACATGATTGCGGGCAGTGCACCATACCATGCTGCCAAGGGCGGCGTGGTAAACCTCACACGTGCCCTCGCCGCAGAGTGGGGCAAGCATGGCGTGACGGTGAATAGCATCTGCCCAGGCTACTTCTACACCGAGCTAACCACCGCCACGCTCGACAGCGACTACTTCCAGGATATGGCGAAGCGTAGCATTCCGATGGGTCGCTACGGCAGAGAGGGCGAGCTCGACACCTGCGCTCTGTTTCTCGCCTCGCCAAAGAGTAGCTACGTGAATGGACAAAACATCGCTGTGGACGGTGGCTTCACCTGCGTGTAGCGAAAAATATGTTAGTGGGGTAGATTTCTTGTTAAGTGTTGAGGGATAGCGAGTTGTGTGGTTTTCGGTGAGTGCTGAGATGATATTTTTATAAAAAATATTAAAAAAAGATGCTAAAAAGTTTGCAGATTAGAAAAAAGTATCTATCTTTGCACTCGCTAACGAAAACTTAGCAAGACATAATGATGGTGCCATAGCTCAGTTGGTAGAGCAAAGG
>JAFZEX010000047.1 GCA_017560425.1 Alistipes sp. | reverse complement strand
GGCAGATTACAGATTAAGCGGACCATACATCGATTGCAGTCAGAGCCATAGTCGTCAACAACTACAAATTGAGAGTTCTCATCGCCAGATTCGATAGCAACCGCAAATCGTACTATATCACCCGTTTTAATATTGTTGTTCATGGTCTGTTTGCTTTAATTATTATTCCTCATCTTGAAGTTTCCAAAGCTCCTGGAGCAACTCGCGGATTGTGTCGTTGATGCCCTTGCACTCCTCGTGGAGTCTCCAATACTCCGAACTGCCTCGTCTGTTCTCGTTCGAAAGCTCCTTCATGCGGTTGCTGTTGAACATAAAGTCGCGCTCAAGGCGGTCGAGTTGCTTGTGGATCTGGTTAATTCTGGTCTTCATAACTCACTCTGTATTAGTTGTTTATTGTAGTGCAAACATAACATCATAGTTTGGAACACGCAAGTATTATCCCCTTTATATTCAATAAGTTAAGCACTTTTTATTCCACGGCAAGCATTGCTCTTAAAAAATAATTTCATACCTTTGTAATGGTTTGACATACAAAATCCTTACGGTTATGAAAAAGTTTAGTCGTTGGCTACTAAGAAACAACATTCACATTATGACGCTTATCTTCCTCGGATGGGCTGTTTGGGCAATCTGCAATTGGAATACTATTTCAATTGTTCAGAAACTGGTAATGGGAGCATATTTTTTAATTACTCTTCACGAGTATGAGGAGGCATTAGGAGGAGGTCTGGTTAAGATATTCTGTGGCGTTCAAGGTATTGATCCCAATACGCTCCCTCCAGGCGAGTCGCATATTGCCCCAGCCACCTATATTACAGTGTTATTTTCGTTGTCACTGCTCTTTCCCGATATACTGTGGTTGGTGTTCCCTATTTTTATTTTGGGTATCTTCGAAGGACTTATTCACACAATGGGTATATTCATTTTTAAGTTGGGAAAACCCTCACCTGGTTGGTACACAGCAATTGTAATGCTTGGCTTCTCAATATGGTCAATTGTTGTTATAAATCAGAATATAGACTACGCTCCAATCCAGTGGCTTTGGGCGGCTCTATATTATATCAGCTCATTCCTTCTTTTGGAGGTTTGGTTTCAGCATTTGCTCGGCTCTAACATACAGCGATTTGCAAAGGCTATGCGAAGCCATATGATTAAGAATGTGCTAAAAAGATAGCAACTCAGTAGTGAGTGGAGCCGACCTCGTTGGAGGTCGGCTCCTGCCTGCGTGCTTGTTCTTGCATCAGGCAGCGAAGACCTTGAGTAGGTTATGCTTGTAGTGGATTCGATATCTGATCTTGAATCTCCTTAATCTGCTTGAAGAAGGCTTCTGACTGCTCCTGGTATTCTATCATTGTCTGTTTGATCCATTCGCAGAGGTCGGTGGATGCAAAGAGCTGGCCGATGCCGATATAGAATCTTGAACGCTAACCCTCGGTGTTACCACCCAGAAGGTCGGTCGAGCTGCTTGTGTATTTGGTTAATTCTTGTCTTCATAATTCACTCTGTATTAGTTGTTTATCGTAGTGTAAATATAACATCACTATTTGGAATACACAAGTTAATTCGCAAGAATCTGCAACACATTAAGCACCTTATTTTCAATGTGTTATGTGTATTGTGCAAATATCCGCAATTCGGGATTTTTACAATAAAAACATGTTTATAATTTGCCGTTATCGGCAAGAATTGCTATATTTGCACAGAAAATCGGTCTAAAACTTGCCGATAGTAGTAGCGTATGAAGTATATTTCAGTTGCAGAATTTGCTGCCAAGTATGGCGTTTCGGAGCGCACAGCGCGTAATTACTGCACCCTTGGAAAGATTGAGGGTGCAATC
Organism: Alistipes sp.; assembly: GCA_017560425.1. Lineage (GTDB taxonomy): Bacteria > Bacteroidota > Bacteroidia > Bacteroidales > Rikenellaceae > Alistipes. The sequence goes on along the minus strand of JAFZEX010000047.1, from coordinate 38,730 downwards.
CTTGTCGGTAAGACTTGGAATATTCCTGCAGATGCGGAGTTACCTAGTCGCAAGCCTCGCCAGCGCAAGGCGATGCCACTGCTTGTAGTTCTGCGCCAGGAGAAGGAGGCGAAGCTCAAAGGCGGTATCTATCACAAGACACAGATCGACCTTACATACAACTCAAACCACATCGAAGGTAGTCGCCTAACACACGACCAGACACGCTACATCTTCGAGACCAACACCATCGGCATTGAGGGCGAGAGTATTCGTGTAGATGATATCATAGAGACAACCAACCACTTCCGTTGCATCGACCTTATCATTGATCGAACTGAGGAGCGATTGACAGAGAGCCTCATCAAGGAGTTGCACCTTATTCTAAAATCTGGCACCTCTGATAGTCGCAAGGATTGGTTTACAGTTGGCGACTACAAGCGACTACCGAACGAGGTGGGTGGGAATGAAACCACCGCACCTGAAGATGTACATCGTGAGATAAAGGCATTATTCAAAGAGTATAACGCAAAGAAGCGCAAGTCGTTTGAGGATATTCTCGACCTGCATCAGCGCTTCGAGGCAATACACCCATTCCAAGATGGCAATGGTCGTGTCGGTCGTCTTGTGATGTTCAAGGAGTGCTTGGCTAATGGATATGTTCCATTTATCATTACTGATGAACTCAAGATGTTCTACTACCGAGGTTTGCGCGAGTGGCCTCGCATCAAGGAGTATCTGCGTGATACTTGCCTAACCGCTCAAGATAATTACAAAACTGTACTCGATTACTTCAAAATCAAGTATTAGCACAGTAAGTGTACTGTGAGTGCGAAAGCAAAAATCGCCACAACTCTTTGATTATTTGTGCATAACATGAGAGCATTGAAGCCCCGGCGGATTCACCACTAAATCAGGCAGTTACGATTATCGTAATTGCCTTTTTTGTTTTTACAGCCCCTGTTTTTGTTACTTTTGTGTAAACCGTAGCGTAAACCAAAATGAGCGAAACAATCAAGGTTCTATGTTACAAATCTAAGACACTATCCGATGGAAAACACCCCTTAATGCTGTGTGTTTGCAAAGATAAGAAACGAAAATATCAAAGTCTTGGGATATCAGTTAGTGCTGCACATTGGTACTTCAAGAAAAATCAGTTAAAAGAGGATTGCCCAGACTATGTAAGAATCCAACTTATAATTGATAAGGAGATAGGCAAAATCAAAAGAAGAGCATTAGACAACAAATTGGAGGGTAAAGAGTTTACAGCTACTACCCTATTAGAATCTGCTGACAAACAACCGATACAAACTGTAGCGAGCTATTACGAAACGCTATCTTGGACTAAGGCAGAAGGAGATATTGGAGACTTACGATGTGCTAAGTTTCTAAATATAATAGTGGCGACATTTTTTGATAAGAAATCATTTTATATGCCCTGTTCAAATTTTGTCGCCACTCATGTTCGATGTCTATTAAATATAGGTAACTGAGAATTTTTCAAAAAAACATCATCTTATTGAGATAATATCACACTTTTTTACTAACTTTGTTACAATTCCAAGGCACAGTAGTGTTTGGAAGGACATGTTTTTAATAAGGTGTTATTGAAATTATCTTCTAAAGTCAAACTTCGCAACTTTGAAACTGGAATGAAGATGATGGCAGTAGCACCACATCATTGGTATGTACAGCCCTTATTGGCTTTTCACATATCCATTGGTGTGGGCTATTGTTTTATCCATTCCAGTGGTAATGCGAAGACCAGACTTTAGGATAAAGCAATATAGTTCCCACACCTTTTTTGTTTTATCCGCTTTCATCTGGGAATTGGAGGGCACAACTATAAATAATATGGCAGACGGTCCATCACTATTACAGAGGCAAGCTATTGGTAATCTCATGACTGTGATTACTAAAGACCATCCTACTATTTGGGGCAATTATTTATGGGAGCAGATGAAAGGGTGGAATATCATTGCAAATTCTGACATTTCCTTATATGATTATTATTATCAATTGAAACATATACCTGATTGGCCTAAAAGAAGCATAGTTTACACCATATTAATGTCTTGGAACTATCATCATAACCTACAGGCATTATATGATGCAATAAATAAACTAATCTATCTTAAGGTTTGTAATGCAACGGAATATTTTCTAATGCAATACATGTTTAACTTTTTACAATACTTTAGTAAAGTATGTAAAAACTTAAGCACAATTCAGATAGAGCAAAACATGTTCAACAAAAATATGTTTACATTAAGGTTTTGGAAAGATAATAGTCATCTTGACAGTCATGGCATTATTGACATCCAATTCAGCCCTGTAGGGGAAGACTCACGAATAGCTATAGTCCCTTGGTTTAGCTTAATAGGTGAGAAGACAAATCATCGCTATAATTGTAATACGCAGAGCGGAATCGATGAGTTAGTAAATAACGAGTTTGTTCCACTTCTGCTTAACGAGTTTGCAAAGAAACACTGCCCGTGGATTTATTCTAATGCTAGATTTGGCTACAAAAAGGAGAATTTAGATAGAGGCATTGTAATTATACTATCATCATTGGAATATGAAGATAGAAATGGAGGAATATAATTTCCGTGCAATCATTAAGATATATATTCACTTAAATAACAATCAATTATGATATTTACAAATCAAGAACTTGCTGCAATCCTAAGATTAGCACACGCTATGGCTAATGCTGATGAAAAAGTTACGAATGAGGAGTCGCAGATTATTGCAATCGAATTATCAAGATTTGGTGTAGACGCTAAGCGCGCGATGCAGATAGCGGATATTGGCGATAAAATGTCTAATGCAGAGGCTTGCCAAATTGTTTCTAAGATGACTAGCGAGGAAAAACGATATGTCGCTGCATATCTGGGCACATTGGTTGTTGCTGATCGCAATATTGAAGATTCAGAGATGAAGTTGTGGTCTTTGATTTCAGCTCTATGTGACTTGCCCACTATGAATATCATGGAGGCAGTTCAGATTATGGCTAATTTATAGAATAGAGATTATGTTTGGCTTTGGACATCTAAATCAAGATAGTTTGGCTCGCATTCAAAATATCGTGAATGGTTTTAGAAACTATCCAGCATACTCAGCGTACCAAATAAAGTCTTACCTATATGATATGCATGCAGGATGTCATGCTATAGAAATATCACGAAATGGACAGACGATAAATTTATTTCTATTCTACCCCGAATATGGTGGAGGTGGAAAGATTGGTTCTATTGCACTATATGGAGCAAACCTACAAGGACATTATAATGCCATGCGTTCATCAATGATGGCATTCGGAATGCCTATCTCTAATATTGAATATGATTCAGGGATTGAGACTTTTTTGGATATCACACTTGACTACTAATCACGCATATGGAAAATCTAATTTTGAAATCAACTCACCATCAACGCTATCAGAATGGTGTGCCAGTTATGGGGTCACAATATTGTAACCGAACAATAAAAATTGAAAATAAAGTTTTCAAGGAGATGTTTAATGGTTTAGATGTAACTCCAAAAGAGGGTTTTCTTGTTACGATGTGGAATATGGATATGCCTGTACCAACCCAGCAAATGCAACCAAAACTTATGGTAATGAGTGCTGATACTGGTGATAAGATTTTGTTGCGAGGCATCCAACTACAGGCAATGGGTGTTGTAGCATACGATAATAAAGACTATGGCATTACACTTCATCTCAAAAACAGAGATGTCGTTAAATGTGTGTTGCACATGTACGATAGAGGAGTAGATATTGAATATGATGAATTTACCAGATAATTACAACCATTAAATTAATAAAACCATACTACTATGAATTTAAGCATTTATGACAAAATGGCACTTTCAACATTCACATCATTGGAAAAGCAATCGCTATATCAGTTGCTGTGCAGTGTAATGAATGTTGATGGTGAACGAAATCCCAAAGAATTTGCCATTATAGGTGAAGTAAATCATATTATGGGAATTACAGTTGCAGACATTGAGGCTTCTCGTAAATTAACAGAGCCAGTGATGACTAACTGTCTTCGCAATATGGATACATTAAAGAAAGCCTACGTAGCGAAATTTATGGCTCAAATTATTCTTGCGGATGGAAAAGTTACTCAAATGGAAGAGATGTACTTCAACTATATGCATCAAAGATTAGGACTGCCAAATGTAGATTAACTATTGTTATATGAGATACTACTACCCAGATGCCCCCGATGCTCTAACTGCCAAGAAGCAGTTCTTAAAAGAGCATCACTATTACGCTAAGCATTGCTTTCAGAATACTTGGGGGACAGGCTATGTTATCTTTGATACTAAGGAGGAAGTTAATCTTTGGCATAAGGAGCATACGGGTAGATATTTCTATGATGCAGAATATGAGCCTGGCACAACCTTTACTGAGGCAGATGCAATAAAAGAGATTGAGGATAGATATGGTAATTTGATAGATAAGGCATTATCTCTTAGAGATTATACTATGCCCATATTAGCAATAGGATTACCATCATCTACTGCATTTGGCAATAGGTTATTCTTGAAATTTGCTAAATCTACTGCGGAGGAAGATATTACTTGGCGATTCTATACGCATTACATTCCGTGGTGCGTAGAGGTTCGTAATGTTAGCAATATTGATTTAAGAAGATATTTAGTAAAGCATCTATATCAGCACTTCTATAATGACAGATTCAAGAAACGCATTGAGGGGAGTAAATGTTATATGCAATAAATAAAGTAAAATTAACTTATAATAAACCATAAAACTTCAAATAATATGAAACTATCTGCTAACCTAAAAGATGGCTATACATCAAGGGTGATATCTATGGAAGTTCCTACTATTCAAAGTCCATTCTTACCTATTCCTTATGTTGATTCAAGATGGGCTCGTCCTTTTGTCTTTAGAGATATCTCTCTTTATCCATTAACTGAAGCGAACGAGGTTACAAATGATTTTAACAAACTTGTTTACTATGTTAACGCGTCTACTATTTCAATAAAAATTGACAGATACAAAGATGGCTTACTTAAAGTCGTCGATGAGCACATATCAAGATGTGGGAGACTTCTATTTTGCGACTTACTAATGTACGTCGATTGTTTAGCATATCTATGTTATGCTTCCGATCTAATGACAGAGAGTCAGATATTAAATAATTATGCATCTTGGGCAAAATTCATTGTAGATAAACGCAAAAGCTCTATAAAATGTTCGACTCGCTGGGGTGCAGTAGATTTTATTGGATCACAGAATGAAAGAGATTTAAATTCTAGCCTATAAGACATGAAATATACCACATGTTAATTTATAGCCAACCTATCCTATCATAGATAAGTTGGCTTTTAGTAAACTTTCACTAACTTTGTAGAAGCCTTAAACCATTTGCAAGAATGGCACAACTTTGATGATGGTGGACTATGAGAACTATATAATAGGCTATATCCTCGAAACCTTTATGCCACAGTCAGAGTTTGAGGAGCATCTAAAGAAATACAACAGAGAGTAAAAATTGGGACATTAATGCAAACAATAAAAGCCAATCTATGCGACATGAAGTGACCCCAAAAGTTTTTTTTGTCTAAACTTTTGGGGTCACTTCACTTTTCGGGGCACTTATTATTCAAATAATCGGGCTTAATCGTCAAGCTATTGCTCGCAATGGGGGCAGTGGTGGTGCTCGCCGAGGATGGTGTGGGGGATGTTGCCGTGCGAGATGAGCTGGATTGGGCAGTCGTAGTTGCGGAGCTGCTCCTCGGTGATGATGTTTGAGTCGTGGCGATGCACGTGGCGATTGACGCAGACTATGTTGCGCACCACGCTCGATATTGTGCCTATGTCGTGCGAGATCATCACTACTGCCATGCGCTCCGACAGGTGGTGAAGGAGCGAGTATAGCTCGTTCTCGAAGCGGTTATCCACGAAGTTTGTCGGCTCGTCGAGGATCAAAATCTTAGGGTTTGAGATTATCGCACGGCAGAGCATCACACGCTGCTGCTGGCCTCCCGACAGCTCGCCGATGGCACGCTGGCGCAGGTCGCTAAGCGACGCAAGTTCAAGAACCTCTTTGACACGCTGGCGATCCTCAGCGCCATATCGGCGGAGCATGCCATGCTCACGCTGAAGTCCCGACATTACCACCTCCTCGACAGATATTGGAAATGCCTTGTCGAAGGCTGAGATCTGTGGCATATAGCCGATATGTGGCTTGCCATGGTGCATGATTGTGGTGTCATATTCGATGCTACCCGAGTGCGACACGATGCCCATTATTGCCTTCACGAGCGACGACTTGCCACCACCATTTGGACCTATGATGCCGAGAAAGTCGTTATCGAAAATCTCGAGATCGACATGCTCGAGGGCAACGGTACTCTCGTAGCGCACACCCACGTCACGCAGTGTGATTATTGCTCTTCTGCTACTCATTCTGCTTCGAAATAATATCAACAACACGACGTATCTCGCTCTCGATGTCGAAGCTAAGAGGGTCGGTCACAACAACCTCAGCTCCGAGCTCGTCGGCGACTGAGCGCAGCTTATTGGTGCTATATTGCGGCTGATGAAATATCGCTCTTACACCCATATTGCGGCCACGCTCGATAAGCTCCACAAGGTGCTTTGCCGTAGGCTCCTTGCCCTCGTTCTCGATGGCTATCTGCTCTATATTGTAGTTGTGAGCGAGGTAGGTGTATGCTGGGTGATAGATCATTATCGCTCTTTGCTTACCATCGCCAAGACGCTCGGTGCAGTAGCTGTCGAGCGAGTCGAGGCGTGCGATAATTTGCTCTGCAGAGGCGTTATACTTCGCCGAGTCGGGGTAATGGCTCATGAGCGCTCGGAGCATATTACGAACCATTGTGCGCAGCTCACGTGGCGATGTCCAGATGTGTGGGTCGATGCCGTGGCTATGGTTGCAGTGGTGGTGCGAGCATGTGCCGCCAAGCGTCGTGATGCCCTCAGATAGGTCTACGAGGTTGTCGCCAAGGTTGTGCGTTAGGCTATGCTCGAAGCTAATGAGGCCCGTTGAGAATACGAACTCGGCATCGCTTAGGCGTGCTATGTCCGACGATGTAGGCTCAAAGGTCTCGGGGCTTGCGCCCTGCTTCACGAGTAGCTCAACGCTAAAGTCGCCACACGTAAGCTCCTCGGCGAGGTGCTGCAGTGGTGCTATTGTTACGAATATTCTCCTCTCGTTGTCGCCCGATTTTTGTGTAGCACAAGCCATGGCGAGCAGGGCAATGGCTGCTGATAGTATAATTCTTCTCATAATCTTCTCTATTGTTGTGGCAAAGTTATAAAAAAATGTGACTAAATTTTGATTTAATATAATTTTTTCGGATATTTGTAGTTATAAATTAAAAACTTGTGCAAAATGATTAAGAATATAACCGAGACTATAAAGTATATCGGTGTTGATGATACCGACATCGATTTGTTTGAGAGCCAATATGTTGTGCCTAATGGCGTGTCGTATAACTCATACGTAATCTTCGACGAGAAGGTTGCCATTATGGACACCGTTGATCCTCGCAAGGGTGCGGAGTGGATCGAGAACTTGCAGACGGCGCTCGATGGTCGTAAGCCCGACTATCTCGTTGTTCAGCACCTCGAGCCCGACCATGCGGGTAACATTGCTAAGGTCATGGCACTATATCCCGACATGCAGGTTGTTGCGTCGGACAAGGCCGTTAAGATGCTTCCTCAGTTCTTCTACGACACTCAGTTTGAGGGTCGTGTGATTGGCGTTAAGGAGGGTGGCACGCTCTCGCTTGGTGGCCGCACGCTCCACTTTGTCATGGCACCTATGGTTCACTGGCCCGAGGTTATGGTAAGCTACGACAGCAAGGAGAAGGTGCTCTTCTCGGCTGATGGCTTTGGTAAGTTTGGTGCGTTGTCACACGACGAGGAGTGGGCATGCGAGGCTCGCCGCTACTACTTCAACATCTGCGGCAAGTATGGCGGTCCTGTGCAGACTCTCCTCAAGAAGGCTGCTACGCTCGACATTGCAATAATCTGTCCATTGCATGGTCCTATTCTTACCGAAAATCTCGGCTACTACCTCGGCTTGTACGACACCTGGAGCAAGTATGAGCCTGAGACCGAGGGTGTGCTCGTTGCCTACGCCTCTATCCATGGCAACACCGCTGAGGCTGCTCGCAAGTTTGCCGATATGCTTCGTGCTCGTGGCGCTGAGAAGGTTGTTGTGTGCGACCTTGCTCGTTGCGACATGGCTGAGGCTGTCGAGGATGCCTTCCGCTATAGCAAGCTCGTTGTTGCTGCTGCGTCGTACGACTCTGATGTCTTCCCTCCTATGCACGACTTCTTGCACCACCTCGCCATCAAGAACTACTGCAAGCGCCGCATAGGTATCATCGAGAACGGCTCGTGGGCACCATCTGCTGGCCGTGCTATGCGCAATATTATCGACCGCTTCAAGGATGTTCAGGTTGTTGAGCCTATGGTCACCATCACCTCGCGCCTCAAGCCCCAGGATATCCCTGCCCTCGAGCAGTTGGCCGACGACTTACTAAACGATAAGTGCGACCGCTGCGTGGAGTAACGCATTGTGATTTATATATAATAGTAAACGGCAGCCACCTCAAGTGACTGCCGTTTACTATTTGTTTTTTATGTGGTTGGTGGCGGTTAAACCACCAACCTTTTGTTGTTGATTAGAAGTTGTAGCCGACAATTGCATCGGCATATTCACTCCAATAATAATTAGTTTTGTATGTGTTTACAACATCTGAAGGAACATAAATCTTACGATTTGTAGCATTATTATAGAAAGTTTCAGCATCGTAATCATCATAACCATTTAGCATTGGTGGGGTGGTGGATTTACAGAATACGCTTGTCAAAGCTGTACAGTCATAGAATGCCTCATGCTCAATCTTAGTAACGGTTTCTGGTATGGTTACAGTTGTTAATGCATTACAACAATAAAATGCCCTTCTTCCGATAGATGTTATACCATCGGGAATAGTTACACTTGTTAGGGTGTTAAAATTACTACAAGAATATGCGTCTATAAACTTCAGTGAACCATAGATGACCATTTCAGCTGATTCATTATTGTAGTTATTGCTCTTAATTGGCCAATCTGATACACTTACTGTTTGTCTATCTGATGTAGTGTAATAAAGTGTTGTTGTTGGTACATTCGCAGGAATATTGCCCTCCCCAACAAAATTGTATTTAGAGCTTCCCCATGAGGACTTATATGCACTGAGTGTTTCCTCGTATACATAAATTTTTCCAGGATTATTGACAAACACGCCATCATCATCTAATACGGGAGGTATTATAGCCTGACAATATACTACGCTATTACTTGTAAAACAATGATAAAAAGCACGATAACCTAAGGATTCTACAAATAACGGAATGTTGATTTTTTCTAAAGAACACTCATAAAATGCGTTAAAACCTATGCTAGTTACACTGTCGGGCAATGTTATACTTTTAAGAGCATAGCAACCAGAAAAAGCACTTCCACCTATTTGGGTCACAGGACCATCAAAAGTAATAATACCCTTATTTGTTTGGCTATCCCACTCATGTGATACTACGGTCGCACCAAAATAATAGTTTCCGCTACCAACAGACGTCCAAGATTTATTAATTTTACTAGTAGCAGAATAGTGAATCTCATTATTCTTAATAATACAATTAGCGTTATGCTCAATAGCTGCCATTGGCTGAATCATATTACGCTCGATAACAAGTTCATTAGTCGTTGAGAGTGTCAAAGTCTCATAGCCCTCGCTCTCAATATCTACGGTGAAGCCACTTGTAAAAGTCTGAGGAGGAAGTGAGAGGTAGAATGTTGTAACCTCCTTGCCAAGTGTTACGCCTTCGCCGCAGTCGAGAGTAAGCTCTGTAATAACTGTATCGTCAAAAATAAGGTTGCCACCCGCATTGTTGTTATCAGCATCGCCCATCTCTGATGCAAGCGTAGCCTCGGCTGTGGTTGTATCAACATAGATAAGACCAGCAACCTGCTCCTCGTTATTGCCTCGGAATTTGATGCTCTTAACAAGCTCGCCATTACCTGTTAGCTGTAGCTTGAGCCAACCGCAAACGCTCTTCAAAGAGAACTGCGTAAACTCGCTCTGCGACACCATGAGGTTGCTACCAACGCCATAGCTGCCCTCTGTATAATATTGTGTTGCAGGGAGCGTAGCCTCGATAGCATAGCTGTCAGTATTGAGCCAATAGTTGTCGCTGTATGGATATACAACAACAGTCTTAGTGGTCTTGGTTGTGCCTACGGCGTTCTCTACACGCTTAAGGTTGCCGACACGCTCGCCAGTCTCACCCTGATACTGCCACTTCTGATTAGCATCTGAGCGATAGAATACCGATACTAAGTCCTCCTTGTTCCATACGGTCTTCTGAGCCTCGTTAAGCTGGATACGGGTATCGTCGCCATCCTCAAAGCCTACGGTAAGAGTTTCAGGAGCATCGATGACACCCACCTGCTGCTCCTCGATAACAATCTGCGTACACGCTACAAATGCAAATATAGCGCATACAAAAAATAGTAGTTTTTTCATAAAGTATAAAAAGATTTGTGTTATTTCCAACTCTGCTCAGGGCCCTCTACGGGGTCTTCGAGATTTGACTGAGAGAATCCCTGCTCAACAGCGACCTCCAATACCTCTAATTCGGGGGCGAGGTAACCCTCTTGAAAGGTTTTTTGCATAGTGTATAATGTTTTGAGTTAATAAATTGTCGCTCAAAACCATACAACTCCTCTATGGTGGATTATATAAAAAAAGAAAGTGTGGAGTTGATTCCCGTTTATTAAGTAGAAGGTTGTGGAAAGACCTGACCAAAACAAACGCTACAATGCCCCACACTTGGATAGTATGGGTATATGCACAGATTGTGCATAGCCACATAGCTATACAAGAAATGAGTGCTGTTCGTTCGTCCCTTGGTCTTGAAAACTTCCACATTTTCTACTTAGGACTGCGAAAACACTTTCAATATGTCACTACTCTATTTGAATAGCACCACAAATTTAGAAAATATTTCCGAAACGAACAACACTCACGTGGGACATTATTTCGTTAGGGTGCAAAAAAGCATCCTGCGAATGCAAGAGGCGAAGTGAATAGGTTTAGCGATTTGTGGCTAAATCATCTGATTGGCTACTTTCTACCCTCGTAGGTTACGGAGTACTCGCCACACGTGAAGCTGATGGTCATTGTGCCATGGGTTATTGCGCCAACGAGGGTGGCAACAACACCAAAAACAACACCCATATATAGCAAAATTAAGTGGCAAGAATTTTAGGTTCTTGCCACTATCTTATTTTGTTGTGGGGGATAAGCGAGTAGTCGCACACGGCACATAACTGCGGCTGAGGGCGGCGACGTTTCACATCGGGCTTAGGCTACATAAAGTCGCACACTGCATCTATCTGCTCGGCAATGGAGTCGCCAAACTTGTGGTCGAAGAAGGCACTACCTATGGTAAATGCCCAGGGGGCAATCTCCTTAATCTCGCCTAGGCGCTCGTAGGAGTCGATGCTTCCCGCCATGCATACGGGCGCATCGATGTTCGCCTTGAATGCTTGGTGCAGCTTGTTGTAGTCGCCCGTGTAGCGGTAGCCCAACAAGTCGATGCCGTAGACACCCTTGTCGAGGTAACGCTTAGCCTCAGCCACCATGTCGTCAATCTCGCCGCCGAGCACCGAGGGGCGACCCTCGACCCTACCCACAAAGGGCATATATCTCAAGTTGTGCTGCTTGCAGAGGGAGTGAATGCTGTCGAAATAGGTTGTTCCCATCAATATGTCGCAGCCACACTCAACGGCAATCTTCGCGCCTTCGAGTCCCTCCTCCTCGGTGTATGACACCACCTCGAGGAATGTTGTCTTGCCGCACTCCTTCATGCGAGCAAACAGACTTATAAGCTCCTCACGAGATAGCGGGTGCTCCTTCAAGCCCCAATATTTAGCCTTAGAATTCTTACACACCTCAAAGATTTCAGCGGCATTCATCACCGTGAAATCGTTGTAAGTTAACATCACTATTAACTCAGGTGCATTCGTCATACTCACATTCATAGAAATAGAGGCTCTATACATTTATTTTGCCATTCGTGTGTAGTCAAAGCCTCACGATGGCTACCGCTAATGCGATTTTACAAATACAAATATACGAAATCTTTTTTTAACTTTATCACAAAGTTACTACCTTTGTATAAAATCACGGCACTTTGGCTCTAAAAACAAAATCAGCAGACCGATGTGGTCTGCTGAGTTTGTTTTTATCGGAGCATCACTACCCTACTTTGCCAAGTGCTCGGCGACGATGCGGGCAGCACAGCCGACATATTCGGAGCAGGGGCGCTTGCGGTAGTACTCTGCGGTGCGCTCCGAGGGCATAGCCGTTTCGTTACGCTCAACGATAGGCTCTAAGCCCAACAATCGACGGCATACGATGTCGCCATTCTCCGCGCGAAACTTTTCGGCAAAGGCCTGAACAAGGGCGTAGTTCTCCTTGCGCTCATCGAGGTTGCTGGGGTCGGCAGATGGCTTGATAGCACCCGCCAAGAATGCCATGCCACTGACCGTGCCACACACCTCACGCATACGACCCATGCCGCCACCAAAGGGCGCAGCAAGGCGAGCAAGCTCCTCAGCGCTTAGTCCCATGACATCGTCGAATGCCATGACCACAGCCTGAGCACAGTTATATCCCGCCTTAAAAAAATTCTGAGCACGCTCAACACGCTCCTCAACATTTATGTTTAGTTGCTTTTCCATATTATTTAAGTATCTTTGCCACAAATATAACACTTTATTCGTAATGGCGGACTATCCTACGCTCAACTTTCCACCCATACGCCTCCGTGCACGACGCAACGAGAGGGGCTGCACCGAGATATTCGATGCGGTGCGTGGCCGTTGGCTGGTGCTCACTCCCGAGGAGTGGGTGCGCCGCCATGTGGTGGAGTACCTACGCCGAGAGTGTGGCTTTGCGCCTCAGCTAATTGTCGAGGAGCACCCCGTCACAATTAACGGCATGGCACAGCGTGCCGACATTGTGGTGATGGGTGCCGACCTTAAGCCGCTCATGGTGGTGGAGTGCAAGGAGCCAAACGTGAAGATTAGCGAGGAGGTGCTACGCCAGGTGACACGCTACAACAACGTGCTTAGGTGTCGCTACATAGCCCTAACAAACGGCATTACGACATATTGCTACGAGCACGACGGCGAGCGATACAACCCAATAAACGCCTTTCCGCACGCAAAATAGGTAGTCGGAGGGGTAAAAACATCATATTTTCGCCTTTATTTCTTGCTATCTTCATAGAAGTTTGTAACTTTGTCGCATCATTTATCATAGAATTATGATTGTAGTAAACAGAGTAGCTGATCTAAATACAGCATTAGCCAACTGCCCTAAGGAGGGTGTAGGCTTCGTGCCCACAATGGGTGCTCTACACGCTGGTCACCGCTCATTGGTGGAGCGTGCACGCAAGGAGAACGAGACGGTCGTGGTGAGCGTATTCGTAAACCCAACACAGTTCAACGACAAGAACGACCTCAAGAATTACCCACGCACCCCAGAGGCCGACTGCGCCATCTTGGAGGCTGCGGGTGCCGACATAGTATTTATGCCATCGGTCGAGGATATCTATCCCGAGCCCGACACTCGTGAGTTCGACTTCGGACTTATCGACAAGGTTATGGAGGGCGCTACACGCCCAGGCCACTTCAATGGCGTGGCACAGGTCGTAAGCCGCCTCTTTGCCATGGTGAACCCTGCACGTGCATACTTCGGCGAGAAGGACTTCCAGCAGATTGCCGTGATCAAGGCGATGGTGAAGCAGCTCAATATCGACATCGAGATTGTTGAGTGTGCCATTGTTCGTGGCGAGGATGGCTTGGCGCTATCATCACGCAACGAGCTTCTTACGCCTGAGCACCGCAAGGCAGCACCACACATCTACGCAACAATCAAGCAGTGCGCCGAGAAGATGGCAGAGATGACCCCAGCGGAGCTTACCGAGTGGGTGGTTAAGACTATCGACTCTAACCCACTTCTCAAGACCATCTACTTCGAGGCTGTTGATGCAACAACAATGCAGAAGGTGGCAAATTGGAGCGATGCTGAGCGCATTCAGGGCTGCTGCGCAATTCAGGCGGGCAACATTCGTCTTATCGACAACATAAAGATTAAATAGAAAATCTCTACCCAAGCTATGTATATCGAGAGAATGAAATCGAAGATTCACCGAGTACGTGTTACCGAGGCGAATCTAAACTATGTGGGAAGCATCACCATCGACGAGGACTTGATGGACGCAGCAGGTCTTATCGAGGGCGAGAAGGTGCAGATCGTGAACAACAACAATGGCGAGCGCATCGAGACCTATGTAATCAAGGGTGAGCGTGGCAGCGGCTGCATCTGCCTCAATGGCGCAGCAGCACGCAAGACTGCCGTGGGCGACATCGTCATCATCATGGGCTACGGCTTCATGGACTTCGAGGAGGCAAAGACCTTCCAGCCTAAGGTGGTATTCCCCGACGAGCGCACAAACAGACTGCTATAAACATTGTCGATGTCCATTGGGCGCATCAGAATAAAACACAGGGTAGAGAAATTAGTTTCTCTACCCTGTGTTTTTATTTAACGTCTGATATACTTTTTATCTTGCGTTAATTTCTTCGTTTATCTGATTAATGACTCTTGTTATTACCTCGATACCTCGCTCGGGATAGTTATCATGATTACCTGCGGCAATGGCACTCTCGAGCAAAGACTTTGCCTCGTGGAGTAGTTTAAGCGTGTTCTCCAGGTCGTCCATAGAGTAGTAGACCTGAGCCTTTCGCATCTTAACCTCTGCCTCATAGGCTGCGCCTCGAGCAATCATGCCGGTGGTCTCTGCCCAGCGGTCGATGAGGGCAAATCTATCATCATAGCGCTGGGTAGCTTCATACAATGTATTGAGCAGCTCGAATACATACTCATACATGCCGACATAATCCTCGCCATTTGTAGATGAATAATTTACTTCGATCATCGAAAAGTCAAACTCAAGCACATCGATCAAGAGGTTCGCAGCCTCCTCTGGGGGCAGATTGTCGAAAGCCATAACACCGATAACATCATTGTGAAAGGCGAGACGCACAGCTGTGTACGATAGGTGGATGTCGATATCTATACGGTTGTCACGATAGTAGGTAATTGCCTTTTTGTCTTTACCTTTATTGCACAAGTTCACGAACGTTTGCCACTTCTTGGCAACATCGTCGTAAGTCTTGAACATCTCTTTTCGGACCTGCTCGGGCGTGGTAGGCTTATCTCGCATCTCGGCAAAAGCTCTTAGCTTGATATCATCGATATCGTAAGGATCGCCCATAATAGCACGATTTACGCTATCGAGGTAGATAAGATACTCTACCCTCTCGTTTTTAGGCTCTATGCTTCGAGCACAATTTTTCCCTTTTGGGGATTGTGCCATGCTCGCCACAGAAAGTAGCATCGCAAAAATTAGTGTTAGGTGTTTCATTGTTATTAGTTGTCCGTTTTATTTAGATTGTTTATCACTTTTTCGAACTTTGCAACGACCTCTACCATATCTGCAGGGAGATAGTCGATAGTCTTGAGTGCTATATCGTCGGGGATGCCATAGTAGGCAGCGGCGATGCCTCCTGTCATTGCTCCGATAGTATCAGAATCGCCACCCAATGAGATTGCTAAGCGGATGGCTGACTCGAAGTCGTGGCTATCCAAGAAGGCGATGATTGCCTCGGGGCATGAGCCCTGGCATGTCTCGTCAAACTTGTAGTCGGGGCGTATCTCGTCGCAGGTGCGATGCAGGTTGTAGCCAAAAGTCTGCTCTATATAGGCACGTATTTTATCCTTGTGCATTTGCTGTCGAGCAAGGAAAATAGCCGCAGCAATAGCCTGAGCACCCTTGATGCCCTCGGGGTGGTTGTGCGACACCTCGGCAGAGAGCTTGGCGAGCTCCAAAGCCTCGTCGAGCGACTTGGCAAAGAAACCGCACGCACTAACACGCATGCCCGAGCCGTTGCCAAAGGAGTTGTAGGGCTTGTGGTCGGCCTCGAAAGGCGAGAAGAGCCACACTCGAAACATTCCACCCCACCCAGCATATCGGTATTGACTACCCCACTTACGCATGAAGGATGGAAGCAGACAATTGCTTACGGGGTGTTGTTCCGTAGCCAACCACTCTGCAACAGCAATAGTCATTATTGTGTCGTCGGTAAATCGGCTATCCTCAACAAAGAGCTCAAACTGTGTGGTTTTGGTCGCTATAAACTCGTGCACGGAGCCAACGATATCGCCCACAATAGCACCGAGGATACCGCTCCGACGCGCCAAATCCACATATTCGGGATTGTGCTCTGCATCACCTCGTCGCTCCTTAAAAAATCGTGCTATGATACTCTGTTTTGTCTGCTTCATAATTAGTTTACAACATCGTTATTTTGGGGAGTATATTCCGCTTTAGTTGCTGCCTCTGCATCCTCCTGCATCATATTTCTAAAATAGTGGCGATGCATGGTGACAGATTCGTTCACAACTACCACAATTTGTTTAATGGGTTCTCTTCTATTATCTGTAATATTTGCTCCTTAGTCAAGTCGATCTCTTCGTCATGTCGTTCACAATGCCTTACCTCATAACCATCAACTCCTATCTCTTCATTCGAAATAAAACCATATACCCAAGCCTTAAAGACTATCCTCGGATTATCCAGGAAAACTATATCAATAAAGGCTCCTCCTGCAAGGAAAGGTACAATGTTCAATACGGCAAATTTACTCTTCATCAAAATCTTATATGGCGCTAAGCCCTCATATAGTTCATCATCTACATTTCCATTAGAATAGGCATCAAAGAAGTTTCGCAACTCACGGATATAACCATTGTCGAGCCACTCTTTCTCGCCCCAATCCTTAAAACGTATATCGTTCTGCGCCGAGCAGACATTCGTGGTGGTAACAAGTATCACAATCAAAAGTAAAATAAATCGTTTCATGATAGTGAGTGTGTTTAGTTAAAATATTCGTTCATAAGTGATTTGTAAGCCTCGGTGTGGCGTATTGGGTCGAGGTCGTCATCATTCTCGATATGAGCCTTTGCCTTATAGCCAAGATAGAGGGCAATGCGCAAGTTGTCGAGCGACTCATATATTTGACCCATACGAGCATATAGGCAGGCAGCATCGTAGTACATACCAATCTCGTATGGCGCAGTGCTAATCAACTGATTCATCCACTCAACAGCCTCCGCATCACGACCAAGGAAATGGAGGGCATAGTGGCGTGCAGAGCCATCTTTAACCTCAGTATCAAGCTCTAAGACTCTATTAAAATCGGCGTTTGCTCGCTCCTTATCGCCAACCTTGAGATACTGCACGCCACGCATAAGGTAGATATAGGCATAGCTATCATCTCTTTCGATACCTCGGTTATATAGCTCCATAGCCTTAGCATCATCACCCATAAGCTCGTAGCACCAACCACAAATGTAGTAGCCATAAGCATAATCAGGATATTGCTCAATAAGAGTCTCAGCGTCCTTGATAGCCTCTTCATACCTACCTGCTAAGCGGTAATATCCGCAACGCTCCGAGCTAAGATATAAGATACTCTCTGCATCATCCTCGTTCGAGATAAGCTCGGTTATATATCTTATGGCATCGTCGTACTTGCCTGCATTTGCCGAGAATGTTGCTCTCCAATACAACACCTGATTTTTGTCGTGGTCGTCCTCAATAACATCAATCAACGAGAGCGCAGTATCGTAGTCGTTGAGAACATGTGCCAATGTAAAATACTTATATACTATATCATTGTCGAGGCGACCAGCAATAAATTCCTGCAACAAGCCACGAGCATACTCCGCATCACGCCATACCATCCAACGTAGATCATCAGAATACTCCTGGTCTACATCTGTGATTGACATAGCAAAGGCGTAGCGGATACCCAACTGCACATTGTCGGTTGCGAAATTAGTATATGCAAGTGTATTGTATGCCTTGCTATAGCAACACTCCATCTCTAACAGGCCATTAGCTACCATGGCTGCCTTCTCGTAATTCTCAGTGTTTATATATAGATCGCAGAGCTTACATGCAGCACGCTCACTAATCTTCTCATCTTCGGAGATAAGAAGAGCCATCAAGTCACGCTCTGCCAAATGATACTCACCACAATAGTAGTAACAGTTTGCACGCATGTCTAAGGCTCTACTGACAATCCACAGATTATCTTTGTCGGCAAGTTCTATGGCTTGAGTCAAATCCTCGATGGCAGCGCCGTAATCACTATCGTAGCTTTCGCGCAACATACCACGGCATAGGTAGAGAAAGTCGTTGCCGTAGTAGCTCTTGCGTGACACATTCTCGATAGCATAGTCGTAGCACGCCAATGCCTTTTGAAACTCATCACGTCTATCATGACACAAGGCCTTTAGATGGAGCATATCGGAGTTTTGGGGATAGAGTCTACGCATCGAATCGATGACAAACTCACCCTCGTCAAACTTATCTTCGTTAAATAGAGCCATGATTCTATCCACCTGCTCTGCGTTATCTTTTTTGCTCTGTGCCGAGCAGATGTTGGCTGTAGCAACAAGTGCTACGATTAGTAGTAGTGTAAAACGTTTCATAGTTGTTAGGTCTATTTTTTATTTGTTATTAATTATCTTTATGATGATACCAATCCATGCCTGATATAGTTGTCCTAAGTTCTGACCATAGGGCTCACGTAGCACCGCAAATTTGTCGTATATCTTGTCGGCAACCAAGAGATGATTGCCAAAGCCCAAATATTCGCAATGCCACCCCTCGGGAGCCTCTAAGGGTTGTCCGTAGAACACAAACCGACACTGCTTTAGCTCTGGGAGCAGCTCATCAACAGCCGCCTGCTCCATGTAACCGAGATTAAAGCTGTACACCCTACTATTCACATCTACTATCTGCACCTCGCTTGGAGCGCCCATAGCACCTGGCTCGGCATAAGAAAATGCGATGGGAGCAATTGGTAGATATTGTTTGTAGTTGTCCATTCTAAGGTGTATAACACTCATTCGCTGAATTACCTGAACAAATTCTCGTGGCAACACTATGTTCTCTACATCTATTGCATTGGCAAAGAGTGGTGCTATATCCCACTCGCTAAAGCCTGCTATGCCGCAACCTATCTTGGTCACAAAAAAGCGCATGTGGGGATGCTCGGTGGCAAATAGCACAAACTCATCGACGTATGGCTTAATGGTCTCCACGCCACCCTGCATAGTAGGTATAGCATAGGATTTACCTTGAAGTCCAACACCTTGCCCCATCACAGCGCCAAAATGTTTGTGCGCAATGCAAGCAGCACCACCAGCATGCCTACCCATAAGGTTTGAGCCAAAAACAAAAATCTCATTCTCATGAAGAGAGGTAATAAGCTCGGGGGTATATTCTCTGTTATACATATCTATACGATTTAGGGTTTACCGTTATTATACCTATATATATTTATTAAAACTCCAGCCTAAAGCCCTTCTGCTTGAGTTCAGCATACTTCGTTGCGTTGAACTTATACTTGCTTGGCGTGCGTCGTGACGCATCTGCCGAGCGGGGCTCTGCCTCGCTCAATATGCCGAGCTTAAGCATCTTATTGTAGAAGTTACGTCGGTCGAACTTAACCTCGAGGATAGCCTCGTAGAGGTTTTGCAGCTCGCTCATCGTGAACACCTCGGGCAGCAGCTCGAAGCCAATAGGCTCGAAGCATATGCGCTCCTTGAGGGTCTTTAGCGCCATACGCAGTATGTGGTCGTGGTCGAAGGCGAGGCTCGGGATATCGCCCTGGGCAAACCACCTTGCCACCTCGGCATCATCGCCACCCTTAACCTCCGAGAGTCGCACTAAGGCGATGTGGGCAATGGTTATCACTCGCTCACGAGGGTCACGGTGCACATCTGTAAAGGTGTAGAACTGCTCTACCGACGATGTCTTCAAACCTGTCTCCTCGTCGAGCTCTCGCTTGGCGCACTCCTCCGAGGTCTCGTCGATGCGCATAAATCCGCCGGGGAATGCCCACTTGCCCTTGTAGGGCTCGATGCCTCGCTTGACGAGCAAAATCTTTATACTCACGCCATCGAAGCCAAAAATCACACAGTCAGCCGTAACTGCAGGATGGGGGTACTTGTAGGAGTATTTTAGTTCACTCATAGCTTATTGCGTTAATTTTACACAAAGTTAAAGAAGATTATCGACACTCGCAAGCTTTTTTTGCGTATTTTTTACGCATTAAATAATTATAGGTTTTTAGGGCAGTATAAAAATTACTTATATAACCATAAAATAATACAATCAAAAATCTATTGCAGATAACGAAAAAACGTTTATCTTTGCATCAGGAAAAGGAAATAAAACCAAAAAAACAGAAAATAATTACAAACCAATAAAACTATTAAAACTATGAAAGATTTGAAGGAATTGAAGGGTACTAAGACTGAGAAGAACTTGTGGGAGGCTTTTGCTGGTGAGAGCCAGGCTCGTAACAAGTACACATATTTTGCATCAAAGGCTAAGAAGGATGGCTACGTGCAGATCTCTAAGATTTTCGAGGAGACAGCAGCAAACGAGAAGGAGCATGCTGAGATTTGGTTCAAGCTTCTCAACGGCATCGGCTCAACAGCTGAGAACCTAAAGGCTGCTGCTGACGGCGAGAACTACGAGTGGACCGACATGTACGACCATATGGCTAAGGAGGCTCGTGAGGAGGGCTTCGACCACATCGCATTCCTCTTCGAGCAGGTTGGCAAGATCGAGAAGGAGCACGAGGAGCGCTACCGCAAGCTCTTGGCTAACGTTGAGGGTGGCTTGGTATTCTCACGCGACGGCGACATGATTTGGCAGTGCTCAAACTGCGGTCATATCCAGGTGGGTCAGAAGGCTCCTGAGGTTTGCCCTGTGTGCGTACACCCTAAGGCTTACTTCCAGATTAAGGCTGAGAACTATTAGTAGATAATACTACAAAACAAGAACAGACCCTAAAACATGGGTCTGTTTTTGCATATAGCGGTTATATGAACTTTACGACAATACTCCTTGTTCCCCTTGTAGGCACTATCATTGGTGCTTCAACGGTGCTCTTTGCACGCCGCACCCCCTCGCAACGCCTTCACACCACACTCCTGGGCTTTGCTGCGGGCGTGATGGTGGCAGCCTCGGTGTGGTCGCTCATAATCCCCTCGATCGACCTCTCGGCACACCTAGACAAGCTTAGCTGGCTACCCGCAGCGGTGGGCTTCTTGCTGGGCATCTTGTTCCTACTTATGCTCGATACGTTTGTGCCACACCAGCACCTATCGTCAGACACGGCTGAGGGTCCAAAGTCGAAGCTCGGACGTAGGCAGAAGCTGATGCTTGCCGTCACGCTGCACAACATTCCCGAGGGCATGGCTGTGGGTGCAGTTGTTGCTGGCTCGTTGGCGGGCGATGCGGGCATCACGCTTGCCTCGGCAGCAGCCTTAGCGCTGGGTATGGCAATACAGAATATCCCCGAGGGCGCAATCATAGCACTCCCCTTGCGTTCGGAGGGCATGAGCCGTGGTCGTGCCTTTGGCAATGGCATACTGTCGGGCGTTGTCGAGCCCGTGGCGGCATTGGTCATGGTGTTGTTATATGAGCACATCTCGCCCACGCTACCCTACTTACTCGCCTTCTCAGCAGGAGCTATGCTCTATGTCGTTGTCGAGGAGCTAATCCCCGAGACACAGCAGGGCAAGCACTCCAACATAGGCACCATCGCCTTTGCCCTCGGCTTTGTCATAATGATGATCCTTGATGTGGCGCTCGGATAGAGTAAAACAAGAGGCTATGTAACAATGATGTGACCCCAAAAGTTTAAACTAACTCTTGGGGTCACTTATCTTATAACGCTTAATAGTTTTAAGCTATATTATTTATTAATATCGGTAGATTATCTGATGCTCGATGATGCGAGTAGGGGTAGTATTATTACCCTTATAATATGCGGTCTGGATTAGACTACCACGAGCATCGTATTTATAGGTTACCCTATAATCGTCTGTACTACCCACCAACATACGACTCTCGGGATAATATGTACATATAGAGTAGCAGGTAGATACTTCTCCATTAGAGCGTTCACTGCGAGAATGTTGCGAAATAATTCGCCCATTAGAATCATATTCAAATTTATAGTTGTAGAGACACCAACGACCTATTCCATCGTATATCTCTACAATTCTTCCATCGAGATTACACGTATAAATGCAGGCATCGTTGGGTTCACTCGTATATCCATCATAGTAGAAGGTCATTGACATCAGCTTACCCTCATAGTTGTATTGGTATTTTTCAAAAACACCACTTTGCTCTAATACTACCAACTGACCACGATCGTTGTATTCACATATAATCTCATTATAGTGCGAACATCTTAAAGACCCATTGGGATAGTAATGTTCTTCTACTGATGACTTGGGGCGACCATTCGAAGCGTAGTGAAAATAGCGTTTTTCATTGATGCATCCATCACCATCCTTAGACTCATACTTGACAACATCTCCTTTGTTGTTGAATGTGATGGTATACACATGCGGACGTTCCGGATCTTCAATACGACATGTGTTGTAATCTAAAATTTTTACACTTTCTACATCACCCACAAGTCGGTGGTACGCAGCAGCCTCAGAACTATAAAGAGGATAAATTAACAACATATTCAAAAATCGTCTTTCGAGGCCTTGTGCATACGAGAGGTGTGCACTTGAGGTGGCAACGAGCAACAATAATATTAAAGATAGTAATCTCTTCATAGTGGTTTGTGTCATATAATTTTTCTATTTCACACGGATAAGGTTAATGCCGTCACGTATCGGAACAATGACATTATCCACCCTATCATCTTCGACAACCATGCGGTTGAACTCCACAATTGCCTCGGTATGCTTGTCGTTGTGGGCGATGGGTTCTGCCACCTTGCCATACCACAAGATGTTGTCGGCAAGCATAAAAGAGCCACTGCGCACATAGCCGCCCTCCATAAGCATATTGTAGTATGCTGGGTACTCACGCTTGTCGCCATCGATAAAGACCATGTCGTAGACCTCGCCGAGCTGTGGCACTACCTCCAATGCTGAGCCCACATGCTGGCGTATGCGGTGGCCATACTCCGATGCCTCGAAGTATTTTGCTGCAATCTCCTCGAGTTCATCGTCAACCTCAATAGTGTCGAGCACGGCATCATCATAGAGACCTCGGGCGATAGACAAGCCCGAATATCCCGTGAATGTTCCAATCTCCAACACTCGCTTAGGGCGCAGCATGCGCACAAGCATCTCGAGGAGCTTGCCCTGGAGGTGTCCCGAGATCATGCGTGGGTTGATAACACGCAAATATGTCTCACGCTCAAGGCGGCGCATAAGCTCCTCCTCGGGCTTGGTATTATCTAAGATGTAGGCTTCGAGTTTGTCCATAAGAGTATTACTTATACGCAATTTGGAAAGTTAGAATTGATTCAGGCGAATTATCATTGCCATCATAGCTTCGGCACTCGATGACATTACCCCTTGAATCATACTTATATTTATATATTGTTTTTACGCCATAAATAGCATCGTACTCAGTTGATGAGGTCATATAGCCATTAGCGTTATATGTGTAGGTCTCCTCATACTCCTTTGCG
Organism: Alistipes sp.; assembly: GCA_017560425.1. Lineage (GTDB taxonomy): Bacteria > Bacteroidota > Bacteroidia > Bacteroidales > Rikenellaceae > Alistipes. Next base: position 15,022 of record JAFZEX010000047.1, on the reverse strand, counting down.
CCATTTGCAGCATAGGTTGTAAAACGTATTAAGTTTTTGTACGAGTCGTATGTAAACTTCTTTTTATAGATCAACGCACCACGACCATCATAGACTAATGTTTGGCTAAGCTTGCCGTTAGAGCCGTAGCTATTTACGCTCTTCAGAGTGAGCTTTCCATTAGAGGCATAGTTGCATTTTGTAGACAATCTTCCCGAAGAGTCGTAAGCAAATGTAAACTTACAATCTTGTGAACCATTGACAGCATATCGTATCTGCTGATTCCACTTACCATTGCTGCCGTATTGGAACGTGGTCTTGCCCGCTGGAGAGCCATCATACTCGTCCACATGGTTAATCTGCGTTAGCCTACCCTGCTGGTTATAGAGATAGGTACACAACTCTGATACACCCTCGCCCATATATACCGAAGCACTTGACACATGACCTTGTGGCGTAAACTTAATTACGCTGCTATAGTAGAACTCGCCCTTCGACTCTTTGCCACCCCTATTTACAAGTTCGTGTGCTGTAACCGTGATACTTGCAACATTTCCATACAGCGGGTAGTCGTACTCAGTATCTGAAAGAGCTATGCGCTCGGGCGCAGCAGCACGCTGAGCACTACATGGGGCAACCATCAGCATGGCAAATGCCACCAAAACAGAAGTTAGTAGATGTTTCATAGTAGTAGGATTTAGGTTAAAGATTAGTTTTATTTATCGTGTGTAGATTAGTCGTGAGAGCTTTTCGAACGAGTCGTTGGCAACCTCCATTATCTGCTCCGACGTGATTGCCATAACCTTCTTATATGCCTCCTCGAGGGTGTCGATATCCTTATATAGTAAGTAGCTCTTGCCCGCACCAAGCATATATCCCTCGTTCGACTCCATCGATATTGCCATCTGCGCAACAAACTGTCGCTTGGCAACACTTAGGCGACGAGGCGTGATTGGCGTGTGGCGCAGTGCCTCAACCTCACGCTCGATAAGCGACACGCACTCCTCGGCATTGCAATGATCCGACGAGAAGTAGATGCCCACAATGCCACAATCGGAGTATGGCGTGTAGGTAGCCTCAACGTTGTACGACAGTCCTCGGCGCTCACGTAGCTCGATGTTTAGCAGCGAGTTAGCCGAAGGTCCACCAAGAATATTTACAAGGAGTGCCAACGGCAAGCGACGCTCGTCGGCAATGCCATAGCCACGTGTACCGATGATGCCGTGTGCCTGGTGCGTATGTCGCTGCTGCGAGAGCGTGAATGGCTCGTAGGCAAGGGGCGACGTGCGCTCGTAGCCACGCTGCGTAGCCTCGAAACCACCTAAGTAGCGCTCAGCAACGCTACGGGCGGTGTTCACCGAGAAGTTGCCGATAGAGGAGAAGACCATCTGGTCGGTAGTATATGTGCGACCGACAAATCTACGAAGCTCGTCGGTAGATAGACGTGCAATAGTTGCCTTCGAGCCGAGGATGTTGTGTCCCAGCTCCGAGCCCTTGAACATAAGATCCTCGAAGTCGTCGTAGATGCGCTCCGAGGGTGAATCCTTATAAGAGTTAATCTCGTCGGCAATCACCTCACGCTCCTTCTTAAGTTCTCGCTCAGGGAACGTAGAGCGGAAGATTACATCGCCAATAAGCTCCACGGCACGGCTAAAGTCGTGGCGCATGACGGTGGCATGAAGCGTGGTATCCTCCTTTGTGGTGTAGGCATTAAGCTCGCCACCGAGGTTCTCCAAACGGCAGTTCACCTGATAGGCACGCCTACGCTCAGTACCCTTAAACAGAGCGTGCTCCACAAGGTGGGCAATACCATACTCGCCCTTGAGCTCATCACGGCTACCGGCATTCACCACAAGGGCACAATGCGCCACCGAGCTACGCACCTGACGATGAATACCTCGTATGCCATTAGGCAGTATATATGTCTCAAACTCTCTCATTGTGAATCTTTAAGTATTCTCCTGTGTAGCTCTCTGCGCACGCCTCAACATCCTCGGGCGTGCCCGCTACAACAACCCTACCGCCATCAACACCCGCATCGGGACCAAGGTCGATGACCCAATCGGCACACTTGATAACCTCCATGTTGTGCTCGACAACAACGACGCTATGGCCACGCTCGATAAGCGCATCGAAGGCGCCAAGCAGACGGCGAATATCGTGGAAATGCAGACCCGTAGTAGGCTCGTCAAAGATGAATATCAGGCGCTCCGACGACTTATCCTTCGTGAGGAACGAGGCGAGCTTCACACGTTGCGACTCGCCACCCGACAGCGTCGAAGAGGACTGACCGAGCTTAACATAGCCCAAGCCCACCTGCTGCAAAGGTCGTATGCGCTCAACGATACGGCGCACGATAGTGTTCTCCTTATCCTCCGCAAAGAAGGCCATAGCCTCGTCTACCGACATCTCCAACACGTCGTAGATGGTCTTGCCACGATACTTAACCTCGAGTATCTCGGGCTTAAACCTACGACCCTGGCACGCCTCACATTGCAGCTCGACATCTGCCATAAACTGCATGCTAATCTTGATGACACCCTCGCCCTCGCACTCCTCGCAACGGCCACCCGGCATATTGAACGAGAATGCCGCAGGCGTGATGCCCGTATGCTTGCAGTATGGCTGCTCCGAAAAGAGCTTGCGAATCTCGTCGTAGGCCTTGATATATGTCACGGGGTTTGAGCGTGTAGACTTGCCAATGGGCGACTGCGACACCATCTCGACACCCTGCACCAAGCGGCTATCGACCTCTATGCGGTCGTGGTCGCCAGGCATGAGTGTTGTTTCTGACAAGCGACGCTTGAGCGCTGGATACAATATGTCGTCAGCCAACGACGACTTACCCGAGCCCGATACTCCCGTGATGCACGTTAGCACGCCGAGAGGTATCTCCACGTCGATATTTTTAAGGTTATTATGGCGAGCGCCATATATCCTCACACTTCCTGCCGAGGCACGACGACGCTTAGGAATCTCTATCTGCTTGCGGTGGCTAAGATAGTCGGCCGTGAGCGACCCAGAGGCATCAGCAATCTCTGAGGCTGGTCCATTATATACCACCTCGCCACCACACACGCCCGCCTCGGGGCCCATATCCACAATCCAGTCGGCAGCACGCATAACCTCCTCCTCGTGCTCAACGACGATGACCGTATTATCCAAGTCACGCAGCTGCTTGAGCACGCCAATAAGGCGGTTTGTGTCGCGTGGATGAAGACCTATGCTCGGCTCGTCGAGGATATACATCGAGCCCACAAGGTTGCTACCGAGCGACGTAGATAGGTTTATGCGCTGCGACTCGCCACCTGAGAGCGTTGCCGACAAGCGGTCGAGCGTGAGGTAGTGCAAGCCCACCTCAACAAGGTAGCCAAGGCGGCTACGTATCTCCTTTAGAACACGCTCGGCAGTAGCCATATCGTGCTCGTCGAGATTTAGATTATCGAAAAAGGCAACCACCTCGCCAATAGTCATCTGCACAACCTCGGCGATATTTTTGCCACCCACCTTCACATACAAAGCCTCCTTGTGTAGGCGGCTGCCGTGACACTCGGGGCATGTGGTCTTGCCCATATAGCGTGACTTCAATGCTCGATACTGCACCTTATGGCGCTGAGTATCAACAAACGCAAAGAAGTCGTCAATTCCATAGAAATGCTCTGTGCCTCGCCACAACATCTCACGATGAGCATCACTCAAGGCGTGATATGGCGTGTGGATAGGAAATCCGCACTTCGACGAGTTGAGCACAAGCTCCTGCTTCCAGCGGCTCATAGAGGCACCATTCCAGCAGGCAACAGCGCCATCGTAGACGCTCTTCGACTTATCGGGCACAACAAGGCTCTCGTCGATGCCCATAACCTTGCCATAGCCCTCGCATAGGGGGCATGCGCCGATAGGGTTGTTAAACGAGAAGAGGTGCTCTGTGGGGCGCTCAAACTTCATGTCGCCCTCGTCGTAGTGGGTCGAGAACTGCTCGATAGCATCCCCCACCTGAACATACATAACACCCGAGCCATAGCCCATGGCACGTGCCACAGAGTCAGCCATGCGTGACACGGTATCTTGCTCGTGGCTCACCCTTAGGCGGTCCACCACAATCATCAGGTCGTGGATAGACATCTCGGCACTTATCTGAGGCATAAACTCCTCGACAAGCATCATCTCGCCACGATACATCACACGGTTTACGCCATCCTCGATGAGCGTGAGCATGCGCTCGACGATGCCCTCCGACTGCTTTAGGAGCATGGGGGCAGCTACGACGATGCGTGTATCATCATCGAGCGAGAGCACATAATCCACAACATCATCTACCTCGTAGCAACGAATCTCACGACCCGTGGTAGGCGAATAGGTTTTACCTATGCGGGCAAACAAGAGCTTTAGGTAGTCGTAAATCTCGGTTGTTGTGCCCACCGTAGAGCGTGGGTTGCGAGATATTACCTTCTGCTCGATAGCAATGGCTGGGGCAATACCCTCGATAATATCGACATCGGGCTTCTCGACACGACCAAGGAATTGGCGTGCATAGGCCGAGAGGCTCTCGACATAGCGACGCTGACCCTCAGCAAATATCGTGTCGAATGCCAACGTAGACTTTCCCGAGCCCGACAAGCCGGTGACAACCACAAGCTTGTTGTGCGGAATCTCGAGGTCTACATTCTTGAGGTTATGAACCCTCGCACCCTTTATCGTAATCTTGTTATCCATAGCTATATCACCTCAACCGTTGCGCCCTCAACCTTTTCAAGACGACCGAGCAGCTGCTCCGACTCCGACTCACGGATAGAGAGGGTCATGGTGCAGAGGTTGTCGAAAACCTGCTCCACGATGCGTGGCTGCATATCCTTTACGATGCGCATGATGTCGTTCATGGCGATATACGAGAACTCGACACGCATGACTACGTCCACCGTCTTCTCGATAATCTCGCACTCGGCCAGCACCTGCGCCGTAGACTCCTTATATGCTGCAATAAGACCTGGCACGCCGAGCTTTGTACCACCAAAGTAGCGCACGACAACCACAAGACAGTTGGTTATCTCCTGCGAGAGGAGCTGACCCAATATAGGCTTGCCCGCAGTAGACGAGGGCTCACCATCGTCGTTAGCCCTAAACTGCTCGCCATGAGGGCCCAGGCGCCAAGCATAGCAGTGGTGCGTAGCGTCGTACCAACGTTTGCGCAACGCATCGAGATGCTCCTTAATCTCTGCCTCTGTTTCTACGGGATAGGCATAGGTAAGGAACTTGCTGCTTAGCTGACGATAGGTTGTCTCAGCGGCATGTGCTATGGTTTTGAAGCTGTCTGCTGCCACGTCAATTATCTGATTACTTAATAGCCTTAAACATGCGCTCGAAGCGAACGCCACCAACATTAGGATCTACCGAGAACCATACGAACGATGCCTTGCCCACCACGTGATCCTCGGGCACAAAGCCCCAGAAGCGTGAGTCGAGCGAGCCATGGCGGTTGTCGCCCATCATGAAGTAGTAGTCCTGCTCGAAGCGATACTCCGAAGCCTCAGCGCCATCGACAAAGTATTTACCATCACGCTTGTCGAGTGTATGACCCTCATATACTGCGATGCAGCGGCCATACATAGCTACGTTGTAGTCGTTAAGCTCGATGCTCTCGCCAGCCTTAGGCACCCACACAGGGCCGAAGTTGTCGAGAGTCCAATTGGTCTTGACGCTATGTGGAATAAGCGCCTCGCCAGCATAGCCCATCGACAAAGAGAGGCGATAGCGCGTAGTGTCGGCATAGTTCTTAAGCTCGGTATCCCTCAAGAGGCAGTTGGTCTGCACCCTACCCGTAGTCTTGTTGTAGATATCGTAGTAGTACTGCTTGTTAGGAATCTCGCTCTCGAGCTCACCATTGGTGTATACCCTACCCTCCTTGATTTCCAACGTATCGCCTGCCACAGCCACACAGCGCTTGATGTAGTTCTCCTTCTTGTCCAAAGGACGTGTAACGACAGTATACTGCTTGGCAATGTTGCGCCTGCGCTCAGCCTCGCTACGACCAAACTCGTTAGAGAGCAACATCTGATAGTAGCTCTCGGCAGCACGCTCCAAGACAACGGTGTCGCCCTCAGGGAAGTTGAAGACAACAACATCGCCACGCTCAACACCGCCCTTCGATGCCAGGCGGCGATAGTCACGCATCCATGACGTAGAGAATGACTGCTTCTCGGGGTTTAGAGGCATGGTGTTGTGAACAAAGGGGAACGACAGCGGTGTCAAAGGCACACGTGGACCATACGACGTCTTATTCACAATGATATAGTCGCCCGCCATGAGGGTGCTCTCCATAGAGCCCGTAGGGATGACGAATGCCTGAAACCAATAGATCTGAATGAGCGTTGCGACAACCGTAGCAAAGATTATCGAGTGCACCCAATCGTAGAGCCACTCATAGAGGCTGCTCTGACGCTTCAGCTCCTCCCACAAGGCGTAGGCAAAGACCACGGCAATGGTGAGTAGGAAGATGCCGTTCCACCTAAAGATGAGCATGTGGAGTATCACACCCATAACAAGGGCAAAGACCAAGGCACACCACACAGCATACGTCACTCGCCACCACTTATACTTAGCCATGAGCGACTTGTGCCTGCGTGCCACGTTGCCACCAACGTAGTAGTCGTAGATAATTGGCAGGGCTATGACGATGCACCACGCTGCGCCATACCATATGGCAAATGCCGCAACGATGAGTGCTACAATAGCTGCCAAGAGCCATCTGTTTGTCAAGACGCTCTTAATCGAGGTAAATATTTTACTCATACCCTTTCTACTGCCTTCGGCTTATAGTAGGTTGTCCATAGTGTGTACACCCTGCTTATCCTGCAAATACTCGCCCGCAACAACTGCACCAAGAGCCAAGGCACGACGGTTTACGATGTTGTGCTTGAGTGTCAACACGTCGTCGGCAGCAGTATAGGTGATGGTGTGGATACCTGGCACCATGCCCTCGCGGTGCGACTCAATCTCGATCTCGTTAGCCTTGCCCTTGCGGTTGTTCACCCACGACGACTTACGCTCCATGCCCTCGATGATGCCCTCAGCAAGCGTAATGGCTGTACCACTTGGCGAGTCCTTCTTCCACATGTGGTGGGTCTCCTCGATGCGCACGTTGTACTCCGAGTGTGGGTTCATCAGCTCTGCCAAGCGGCGGTTGATCTGAAACATGATGTTCACGCCAATAGAGAAGTTCGAGGCGTAGAACAACGCACCACCACGCTCCACGGCCAAAGCCTCCATATCCTTAAGCTCCTTAAGCCAGCCCGTAGTGCCACACACCACACGGCGACCCGCCTCAAGCACGGTGCGCACATTCTTTGCTGCTGTATCAGGAGTTGTAAACTCGAAGGCTACGTCTACGCCCTCGAGGTTCTCGGCAGTAAGCTCTGCGGCGTTGTTCTCGTCGATAACAAGCACCACCTTATGACCACGCTCTGCCAAAATACGCTCAATCTCACGGCCCATCTTACCATGGCCAATAATTGCACAATTCATATATGATATTTTTATTTAATTTGCTAAGTGTGCAAAGATAGTAAATAATTTTATATTATTTAACACCTGAAATAAAATAAATAACAAAACGCCCTATCGACTTTAGGTTTCGATAGGGCGTTTTACGATATTTAACACTGCTAATATTGCACGTTGGAGAGGAACAGGCCGCAGGCGGGAGCACCGGCGCTCGAGCGACTGAGATCCTTCGAGGTTATAATCTCCTCGAACTCCTCGACCGTGTAGCGACCACGACCCACATCGACCAAAGTACCCACGATGGCACGCACCATGTTGCGCAAAAATCTGTCGGCACGAATGGTGAAACGTAGCGTTCCGTCGGCCTCCTCAACCCACTCGGCGTGAGTGATGTGACAGATGTTTGTCTTGTTGTTTGAGTTGAGCTTCGCAAACGACGTGAAGTCCTCATACTCAAGGAGTTTACTCGCCGCCTCATTCATCTTTGCAACATCTAAATCGACAGCAAAATGCCATGCCGAGAAGCGGCGAAATGGGGCTTTGTGCGCCGTGAGAAAGTAGGTATATTCACGCTCACGGGCATCGAAGCGAGCGTGCTTCTCGGCCTCCACCTCGTAGATGCGAATGATGGCGATGTCGTCGGGCAACACCTTGTTAAGTTTGTAGCGCAGCTGGTGGCAATCGACCTGGGTGTCGCTATCGAAATGCGCCACATAGAACGAGGCATTAACGCCCGTGTCGGTACGTCCAGCACCCACAATCTCGGTGGGCGTGCGACGCAGCATCGAGAGCTTATCTTCGATCATGCCCTGCACCGTTACGGCATCGGGCTGACGCTGCCAACCGCAGTATGCAGCACCGTCGTATTGTAGTTCGATAAAGTAGCGCATAGAAAACTGAATTATCGCACAAAGATAAGAAAAAAAGTGGAAAGGGAGAAAGAAGAGGGGAATTAGTAGGGAGAAATGAGGCGCAGAGATAGGGAGTTTAAGGAGATTAGGGAGTTTAGGGAGTTTAGGGAGGAGCGCTATCGACAGTTATTAATTAGTTAGAGGATTAGGACCATTAGGACCATTAGGATTAAGACCTTTAGGACATTTAGGACCTTTAGGACATTTAGGACATTTAGGACATTTGTCCGTGACCATCTTAATGGTCCTAAGATCCTAAGGTCTTAAGGTCTTAAGGTCCTCAAGCCTCATCGAGCTTTGGCGCAAAGATAGGGAGCTTAGAGAGTTTAGGGAATTTAGAGAGTTTAGGGAGGGCGCTATCATCACAAACTATCCCTAAATTCACTATACTCCCTAATTTCCCTAAATTCTCTCTCTGCGCTTTGCCCCTGCCCCCATCACTAAGCACCACGACCTAATTTGTTGTTAGAAGGGTGCCGAGTGCTACACTCGGCAAAAATGCCACCGATGGGTAGTACTTGATGTACGTCCCATTGGTGGCATTTTTTGTTAGGGGCCGCAATCGACCCCTTATCACAACAAATTACATGTGGATAGCGCAGCCGAGAGCGTCTTCTGCCGCCTCCATCACTGCCTCGTGCATAGATGGGTGAGCATGGATAGTGCGTGCTATGCGGTGAGCATTGACACCCAACACCTTAGCAAGTGTAGGCTCGCCAATCATCTCGGTGACGTTGTGACCCACAAAGTGAGCGCCAAGCAACTTCTCCTCAGCGTCGAAGATGAGCTTCACGAAGCCATCACGCTCGCCCGCAGCCGTAGCCTTGCCCGATGCTGTGTATGGGAACTTACCCACCTTATACTCGATGCCCTGTGCCTTAACCTGCGCCTCGGTCATACCCACTGACGCAACCTCAGGCGATGTGAAGATGCACGATGGGATTGTCGAGTAGTCGATAGGCTCAGGGTTTAGGCCACAGATATGCTCAACGCAGTGGATAGCCTCAGCCGATGCCACGTGTGCAAGAGCTGGCGTAGCCACGATGTCGCCGATAGCATATACGCCATCAACCGTTGTCTTGAAGTGCTCATCAACCTTAATCTTATCACGCTCGATAGCGATGCCGAGCTCCTCGAGGCCCATATTCTCGATGTTTGACTTGATGCCCACAGCCGACAAGACGATGTCAGCCTCGAGCGTCTGAGCGCCCTTCTTGCCCTCGATCTCCACGTCGCACTTGCCGTCCTCACGCACGGTAACCTGCTTCACGGTAGTAGAGGTCATCACCGTAGCACGTAGCTTTCTAAAGGCACGCTCCATAGCCTTGGCAGTATCCTCGTCCTCGAGAGGCATGATCTGAGGCATATACTCGACGATGGTGACCTTAACGCCCATAGTAGCGTAGATGTAGGCGAACTCCGAGCCGATAGCGCCCGAGCCCACAACAACCATGCTCTCGGGTAGCTCGGGCAACACCAAAGCCTCCTTCGAGGAGATGATGTGCTTGCCGTCGATAGGCATGAAGGGCATCACACGTGGGCGTGCACCTGTTGCCAAGATGATGTTGTCGGCCTGGTAATCAACGCCCTCAACCTCGACAACATCGGCAGCCTTGAGGCGACCGAAGCCAGCGATAAGGTCGATGTTATTCTTCTTGAGGAGGAACTGAACGCCCTTGTTCATGGTTGTTGCCACCATGCGCTCACGCTCCACCATCTTTGTCCAATTAGGCTTTACCTCGCCCTCGATATCTACGCCAAACGTAGCGGCAGCCTTGCAGTCGGCGAATACCTGTGCCGAGCGCACGAGAGCCTTGGTAGGTATACAACCCCAATTAAGGCATACGCCACCAGCATCAGCCTTCTCGACGATAGCAACACGCTTGCCACACTGCGCAGCACGGATAGCAGCAACATAGCCACCAGGGCCCGAGCCAATAACTATAATATCGTATCTTTCCATAGTAGTCTTAGGCATTAGGGTTCGATTACTTAACAACCTTCAACACATCGCCCTTGTCGGCAGCTACGGCACGCTTCCAACGCTCGGTGTAGCCTGGCTGCGAGATCTTGCCAGGGATATCCTTGCCGTTGCCATTGTCGATGAAGCCCTTCTCGTCCTCACCCTTGACATTGCCGTCGATATACTTAACCATGAGATACTTATCGAGGTTCGCCCACTTCTGGAACAATGTCTGAGCCGAAGATACTGAGAACTCGGTAGCAATCTTAGCCTGCTCGCAAGCGCACTCGGCAGCAGCAATCTTAGCGTCGATGTCATCAACACGGGCAATCATCTCGTTCTCCCATGCATCAACCTCTGAACGCACGTGCTTACCTATAATATTATAGCGCAAGTAGGCAAACTGAGCGATGCGGTTAGTGATCCAGAACATAGCAGTGTCGGAGTACTCGAGCATTGAGCCATTGCCCTCACGCAAGCACTCAGGAACCTCAGTAGAGTTTACGTAGATAGGTGTAAGTGGTGATGTTGCAGCATCGTCGGTACCGAACCACAAGATACCCACCTTCTCAGGACGTGCCTGACCTACCAACCAAAAGCCTGTCTGCTGAGTAGCTGTAGCACGCTCGTTGCAGTACTCCACGCCATCAACGGTGAAGTACATAGGACGCCAACGATAAGGGCACTCCTCGCCACCAGCGCCAATGTCAGTGGTCATATCCATCTTAGTACCCTCGTAGTGGTCACGCATGCAGTCCATCAAGGTCTTAACAGTGATCTTCTCGGTAGGCTTAACCCACAAAGGCATGCGGTTAGCTGGGTTGTGACCCATAGCGTAGTCCTCGTACTGATCCATGTCGTCAGCCACGGTGCGGAAGAAAGCCCATACACGAGCCTCGCAGCCACGCATAGCGCCGAAATCGAGTGGAGCATAAGCATCAGCAAAGCTGAAGTCGGCATCCTTACCTGTAAACCAGCCCTTCTCACGTGCGAACTTAGCTACGTCCTTAGAGTAGAGGCAGTTCTCCTTGTCCTTCCATGGGAATGTTGTGATGCGTGCCTGGTTGGCGTGAGCCGATACATAGCCATCAGGAATGCGGCGAGCAACCCACACGATACCCTTATGCTCAGGGCCCTTGCCGATAAGCTCCATGATCCATGCCTCCTGCTGATCTACGATAGAGAACGACTCGCCTGAAGATGCGTAGCCGTAGGTGTTAGCCAAATCAACGATGATGCTGATAGCCTCACGAGCAGTCTTAGCACGCTGCAAGGTGATGTAGATAAGTGAGCCGTAGTCGATGCCACCCTTAGGATCCTCCAACTCGGGACGGCCACCAAATGTTGTCTCGGTGATGAACAATGAGTGCTCGTTAGAGTTACCCAATGTGCGGTAGGTGGTCTGTGCCTGAGCAATCTGACCAAGGTAACGACCTGTGTCCCACTCGGTTACGTCCATCATAGGGGTGAACGCACCAGGAACATAGCTATACAACGCACCATACAAGCCGTGAGAGTCGGCAGCGTAGGTCACCATGTTTGAGCCATCGGCAGAAGCGCCACGTGTAACGATAAAGTTTGTGCAAGCATCAGCCATCTGAACGGAGCCGATGAATGCGCCCACAAGGGCAACAAGCTTAAAAATACGTTTCATACTTAGGTTTTAGGTTATAATTAATATTTATGTTATTAGACTATTATCGTCTACGTTAATTCATAAAATCCTTCAAAGATACAAATTTATTTCGAATAAGTTGTCATCGTCACCAATAATTTATAACTTTGTGGAAAATAAAATCGACGATAATGAGTATCAAAGAGCGTTTAGATAGAATTAAGGCGACACTCCCCGAGGGCGTTAAGCTTGTGGCGGTGTCGAAGTTTCACCCTGTGGAGCGACTACAAGAGGCATATGATGCTGGTCAGCGAATATTTGGCGAGAGCCGTCCTCAGGAGATGGCAGCAAAGCACGCCGAGCTTCCTACAGACATCGAGTGGTCTATGATAGGCCACCTCCAAACAAACAAGGTCAAGATGATTGCATCATTTGTGTCGATGATTGCGTCGGTAGACTCGGAGCGATTAATAGAGGAGATTGAGAAGCAGGCGGCGAAGCACAACCGCATCATAGATATCTTGCTCGAGGTGCACGTGGCGCAGGAGGATACAAAGTCGGGCTGGGCAAAGGAGGAGCTCGACACTTATCTCGCAACGGGCAAGCTTCAGGCGATGGAGCATGTGAGGGTGCGTGGCGTGATGACCATAGCATCGAACACCGACGACGAGGCTATCGTTCGCAGTGACTTTGAGCGCATTAGAGCGATTTTCGAGGAGCTCAAGCCAACCTTCGGCAACGAGTTCGACACCCTCTCGATAGGCATGTCGGACGACTACCCCATTGCCCTTGAGTATGGCTCGACAATGGTGCGCATAGGCACAGCGATATTTGGACAAAGAGAGTATTAACCGTAAAACCTAAATAATATGAAGAGAGCATTTTTTGTTGTTGCAGCATTTGTTGCCATGACAATATCTACGGCATTCAGCGGAGGTAGTCAGCCTCAGACATTTATCGACTCGCTATCTTACTGCATCGGTGCCGACATGGGTCTTAACATCAACTTCGGCGTTAAGGAGCTTAACATCGAGAAGGGCGATGTTGTTGCAAGCCTCAAGGACTTCCTTGCTAACGGCAACGTTGAGAGCGAGGAGTTTATGGAGGAGATGCAGCAGTTGCAGACGTTCCAGTACACTAAGTTCATGTCATATATGCAGGCACTAGAAAATGAGCAATATGATGCTATTCCTGAGCTCTACGACGAGCAGTTCAAGCGCGAGGATATCGCTCGTTACTTGGGTCACTCAATGGCAGCCAGCATCAAGGGCGCCGACATGGAGCTTAACATGTCATTCTTCGACAAGGGTATGGAGGACGCTCTTAAGGCTGAGTCACCAGAGCCTGAGAGCATCAACAAGGTTCTTTGCATCACTCTTGACGAGATGGAGCAGGTATTCACATCATACAGAGAGGAGTTGGAGGCTAATGCACAGGCTAAGCTAAACGATAACAAGGAGGCATGCGAAGAGTGGCTTGCCGAGGTTGAGCAGATGGAGGGCGTGATAAAGACCGAGTCGGGACTCCTCTACCGCATCGACCGAGTAGGCAACGGTGCACAACCAACACAGGATAGCGACGTGGTGTTGGTGCACTACGTGGGCAAGAACTGCCATGGCGAGGTTTTCGACTCGAGCTACGAGCGTGGCGAGTCAATCTCATTTGCTCTTTACCAGGCGATTAAGGGTTGGACCGAGGGCATGAAGTATGTGAGGGCTGGCGGTCAGATTACACTTTGGATTCCTGCTGAGCTCGCCTATGGCGACCAGGAGCGTGGTGAGCTAATTCCACCTGGCTCAGCTCTCGAGTTCAAGGTAGAGCTTTTGGACGTAAATCCACGCTAATAACAGAGAAAACAAGCAGGGGTATCGCAACGAAAATGTTGGATACCCCTATTTTTTGTATCTCGCCTAACGCTTGAGAAAGCCCACGGTCATGGTAACGTGGTAACTTGGTAACATGGGGTGTGGGGGTGTTACTGCGAGGGCGCAGAGATAGGGAGTTTAGGGAATTTAGAGAGTTTAGGGAGCTTAGGGAGAGCGCTGCCGACAATGATCTGCAGGGCATTCTCCCTAATTTCCCTAAATTCCTTAATCTCCCTAAGCTCCCTAAGCTCTCTATCTTTGCGCTAATTACAGGGGCAGAAGGGTCAGAAGGGTCCAAAGGGTCAGAAGAGTCCTAAGGGTCAGAAGAGTCCAAAGGGTCCTAAAGGGTATTTTTTCTTACCCTTAGGCCTCTTTCTACCCTTCGGCCCCTTAGGCCCCTTCGGCCTCTTTCTACCCTTAGGCCCCTTCGGCCTCCCCCCCCCTACCACGTGTCAGAGAATATTCAAATCGGGTCATTGTCTGCCATTTTGTCAGTCGTCGATATGTTTGGCACGCCACATTTGTCATATATTATATAAATATGCGTCACTTTTTGTCGTTTTCGGGGTTTGGTATACCATTTGTTCGTAGCATTCTCGTCGAGCGCAACAATGTTCGACCGAAAATGTGTAAAAATTAGATTAACAAAATAAAAAAATTAAGACTATGAGCAAGATTATTGGTATCGACTTAGGCACAACAAACTCGTGCGTAGCAGTAATGGAGGGTAACGAGCCCGTGGTAATCCCTAACGCTGAGGGTCACCGTACAACTCCTTCAGTGGTGGCATTCACCGAGGGTGGCGAGCGCAAGGTGGGCGACCCAGCAAAGCGTCAGGCAATCACCAACCCAAAGCGCACAGTATTCTCAATCAAGCGTTTCATGGGTGAGCGCTACGACAAGGTAACCTCAGACATCGCACGTGCACCATATTCAATCGTCAAGGGCGACAACAACACCCCACGTGTAGACATCGACGGCCGTCAGTATACTCCACAGGAGATCTCGGCTATCACACTTCAGAAGATGAAGAAGACTGCTGAGGACTACCTCGGTCAGGAGGTTACTGAGGCAGTTATCACCGTGCCTGCATACTTCTCTGACTCGCAGCGTCAGGCAACAAAGGAGGCGGGTGAGATCGCTGGCTTGAAGGTTCGCCGTATCATCAACGAGCCTACAGCAGCGGCATTGG
>JAFZEX010000046.1 GCA_017560425.1 Alistipes sp. | reverse complement strand
ATGAGAGCGCAGAGATAGGGAGTTTAGGGAGTTTAGAGAAATTAGAGAGTTTAAGGAAGGCGCTATCATCAATTATTCGCAAGACATAATCACTAAATTCCTTAATCTCCTTAAACTCCCTAAGTTCCTTAGTCGTTTAGGCGGAGAGCGCAGAGATAGGGAGTTTAGGGAGTTTAGAGAAATTAGAGAGTTTAAGGAAGGCGCTATCATCAATTATTCGCAAGACATAATCACTAAATTCCTTAATCTCCTTAAACTCCCTAAGTTCCCTATAACCACCTTTTCTCCTCCCCCGAGCCCATCACACCACCCCTCACCTTTCGCCTCCCGCAGCTACCCCCGCAGCTCGCTTTCTGCTCATTTTTTGTTTTTTTAATTATTATTTGTACCTTCGCACCCAAATTTTGTGTTATTTTTGTAACAAACAAATAAATTCATATATTAACTAAAACTTTTCATTATGTTTAAAGGACATCCAAAAGGTCTTTACGCCTTGGCTCTTGCCAACACAGGTGAGCGCTTCGGCTACTACACAATGTTGGCTGTATTTGCGTTGTTCCTCCGTGAGAACTTCGGTTTGGAGGCTGGTACTGCAGGTGCAATCTACTCTACTTTCCTTGGCTTGGTTTACTTCATGCCATTGATTGGTGGTATGTTGGCTGACAAGTTCGGCTTCGGTCGCATGGTAACTATCGGTATTTCAGTAATGTTTGCCGGTTACATGCTCCTCTCATTCCCACTTGGTGGCGACACTATCGCTATGATTGCCATGATGGCAGCGTTGGTGCTTATCAGCCTTGGTACAGGTTTGTTCAAGGGTAACCTCCAGGTAATGGTTGGTAACCTCTACGACGATCCTAAGTATGCTGACAAGCGTGACTCAGGCTTCTCACTCTTCTACATGGCTATCAACGTAGGTTCGTTGTTCGCTCCTACAACTGCTGTAGGCATCAAGAATTGGGCTATGAACTCACTCGGCTACGCTTCAAACGACGCTTACCACTTCGCATTTATGGTAGCTTGCGTGGCATTGGTGCTCTCAATCCTTATCTACTACGTATTCCGCTTTACATTCCGTCATGTTGAGGGTGGCAAGAAGAAGGGCGAGGCAGCTCAGGTTGTTGATGACCTCACTCCAGAGCAGACTAAGCAGCGCATCGTGGCTTTGTGTCTTGTATTTGCTGTTGTTATCTTCTTCTGGATGGCATTCCACCAGAACGGCTTGACACTCACATACTTCGCTGACGAGTTTACACAGACTAACGCATTCGGCTTCGACACAATGCTCTTCGACGTATGGAACCTTGCACTCGTTATCGTTGCTGTTTACGCTGTATTCTCTATCTTCCAGAGCGAGTCATCTAAGGGTAAGCTTATCTCAGGCGTGTTGGGCTCAGCAGTTCTTGCATTCCTCGTATACCGTGCTATGGGCGTTGATGCTGAGGCTGTTAAGACTGTTTCAGCACCTATCTTCCAGCAGTTCAACCCATTCTATGTTGTTGCTTTGACCCCTGTATCAATGGCTATCTTCGGCTCATTGGCACGCAAGGGCAAGGAGCCATCAGCACCACGTAAGATTGCTTACGGTATGTTGGTTGCAGCTATCGGCTTTGCTATCATGGCTATGGGCTCTAACGGCTTGAACACTCCTAACGACCAGGCTCGTGCTATCGCAGTAAACAAGGGCGAGGCTATCGCTGAGCAGATCTATGCTGCTGGCGACGACGCTGATGCTAAGGCAGTTGCCGAGAAGCAGAAGAGCGACTTCGAGGGTAAGCTCACCGAGGAGAACAAGGCTATCTTCACTCAGGTGTTCGACGCTAAGATGACTATCCTTGCTGGCGCATCTGTTGCCGAGGATACTGCAATTGCAGAGGCTGAGGCACAGACAGAGGCTGCGCCTGCCGCTGAGCAGGTTGCTGCTCCTGCCAAGGATACAAAGGTAGCTGAGGCTACTGCTGCTCTCGAGGCTATCAAGGCTGAGACTAAGGAGGAGACTCGCACATCACCTTACTGGTTGATCTTCACCTACTTGATCCTTACATTTGCTGAGTTGTTGCTCTCGCCAATGGGTATCTCGTTCGTATCGAAGGTTGCACCTCCAAAGCTCAAGGGCTTGATGATGGGTGGTTGGTTCGTGGCTACTGCTATCGGTAACATGTTGGTTGCTGTTGGTGGTTTCCTTTGGGCTGGTCTTCCATTGTGGTCGGTATGGACAGTATTCATCGTTCTCTGCTTGCTTTCAGCATTGTTCATGTTTGTGATGATGAAGCGCTTGGAGAGCGTTACAAAGTAATCGCAAACGACGAAAATTTCCTTATGAGGGCAGCCTTCGGGTTGCCCTCTTTTTTTGTACTTTGTACAAGTATAGATGAAAAAATTATAAAACTTTTTTTGTTTCTTAAGTTTTCTTGGCTATATTTGCATCGTCTAAATTGCAGAAATGTTATGACTCAGAGAGAACTTATTGTTGAACAAGCGGCAAAAATGTTTGTAAGTCAGGGTGTTAAGGCAGTGCGCATGGACGATATTGCACACGAGCTCAGCATCTCGAAGCGAACATTGTACGAGCTCTTTGGCGACAAAGAGGAGCTGCTCTACCTCTGCATAAAGCACTTTATCGAGGTGGGGCGTGAGCGTCGTGAGAAGCAGATTGCCGAAATTGACAACGAGCTCGAGGTTATGCTCTTCTCGTTCCGTGACATGATATCGGTGGCACCCGTCTCGGCACGTATGCGCCGCAACATGAAGCGCTTCTATCCCTCGGTATTTAAGCGCCTCGAGGAGGAGGTGCAGCAGGAGTCACGTGACGACCTTAAGCGCTGGCTTGGAAAGTGCGTGGATAAGGGCTACATGGAGCGCACCTCGGACTGCGACTTTGTGGTTAGGGTGCTCTACGAGAGTGTGCAGGGCATCATGGTGTCGGAAAACTTCGAGAACGAGGATATGATGAGCACGATAGCGATGATATCCTACTCGATAATGATATTTATCCGTGGCTTATGCACCATCGAGGGCATCAAGATTATTGACCGATGCTTCGACAAGTACTTTGGCAATATTCAGGCTTTGAACACGTTATAGGCAATACACGCAAACAAAAAAATAAAATAATATAAGATGAAAAAGTTTTTAGTGATGATCCTCTTGGGCGGCATGTCAATGCACATTGCCTCAGCCCAATTGCACCTATCGCTCAACCAGGCGATAGAGATTGCACTGAGCGACAACCCTACAATCAAGGTTGCCGACCTCGAGATTGAGCGTTACGACTACGTCTACAAGCAGACCGTATCGTCGCTCTACCCACAAGTAAGCGTTTCGGGACAGTACTCGCTCGCCATTCGCAACCAGCAGATGGCAGAGGGCTTGTCGTTTGGTGGTAAGAACACCTTTAACGCCACAGCCAGCCTCACACTCCCACTATTTGCTCCATCGGTATATCGACAGATGAAGCTCACAAAGACACAGATGGCAATGGCGGTGGAGAGCGCACGCTCAAACCGCATCGAGATGGTTGCGGCAGTACGCTCAGCCTTCTACAACGTGCTTCTTGCCGAGCAGTCGATGAAGGTGCTCAAGGAGGCTTACGAGACCACTGAGAGCGTGGTGAACAACACCAAGGAGCTCTACGAGAATGGTCTTGCTGCCGAGTACGACTACATCACAGCACAGGTGCAGCTCTCGAACCTCAAGCCTCAGTTGCTACAGGCTGAGAAGGGCATCGAGCTAACAAAGCTTCAGCTCAAGATGTATCTCTCGATTCCTGAAGATGTGGAGATTAACATCATCGGCGAGTTGAACAACTTCCGTGACCGTGTACTCCTAAACGAGGACTACGAGGTTGATCTAAGCAAGAACACAACAATCGTAAACCTTGATCTTCAGAGCGAGTTGCTCGACCACCAGGAGAAGCTCATTCAGACTACACGCATGCCAACAATCGCAGCCTTTGGTCAGATTTCGTATATCGGCCAGGAGCGTGTGAACCTTGGCGGCTTGCTCGGCAGCATGACAGGTGGCGGCACAACAACTGAGAACCAGTCTAAATTCTGGTGGCAGTACCCTATCAACGTAGGTGCTCAGATCTCTATTCCACTCTTTGCGGGCTTCAACAAAACCAACCAGATTAAGGCTATCCGTAACCAGCGTGCACAGCTCGACGCACAGCGTGACTATGCCGAGCGTGGCGTGAAGCTTCAGGTGCAGCAGGCCATCAACACCCTGCTTACTGCACGTGAGTCGATGCTTGCCAACGAGCTAACAGTGGAGCAGGCACAGAAGGCATACGAGATTTCATATACTCGTTTTGCTGCCGGCGCAGGTACTATCCTCGAGCTTAACAACTCACTGCTCACGCTCACACAGGCACACCTCAACTACTCGCAGGCAATCTACGACTATCTCTCAGCACACGCCGCATACGAGAAGGCTCTCGGCGTGGAGGCTCCCGAGCAGATGACAACAACAATGGAGTAGGCTTAGGACGATAAAAAATAAGAAAAACAGATATATTATGAAGAAGAGTTTAATTATGCTTATCGCAGCAGTGGCAATGACTGCGTGCGCATCGAACGACAAAAACAACGAGCAGACAACCACAGAGGTTGTCGAGACAGCTGTATTGGTTAAGAGCGCTACAGCTGAGCTCCAGACAATTAGCCTCACCGAGACCTACACCTCGGAGATTAAGCCTTACAAGGAGAACGACGTGACACCAGCCGTGGCAGGTCTTCACATCTCAGAGATTAAGGTTGATGTGGGCGACCACGTGAAGAAGGGTCAGGTGATTGTGGTTATGGATCAGACAACCCTCAAGCAGCAGGAGATCAACCTTGCTACAATGCAGGACAACTACGACCGTATGTTGCCTGTACACAAGGCTGGTGGCATCTCTGATCAGCAGATCGTGCAGCTCGAGAACCAGCTCAACCTTCAGAAGGAGGTTGTAGCGAACCTTCGCAAGAACTCTACAATCCACTCGCCACTCACAGGTATTGTCACAGCACGTAACTTCGAGTCAGGCGACTTGTTTGCACAGGCTCCTATCTTGCACATCATGCAGATCAACCAGCTCAAGGTTAAGGCAAACATCTCGGAGCAGTTCTACACCACAGTGAAGGTTGGTCAGAAGGTCTCTATCGAGGTGGACCTCTACCCTGGCGAGAAGTTCGAGGGTAAGGTGTCACGCATCAACCCAGCCCTTGACGCTGCAACACGCACCTTCGGCGTGGAGATCACCATTGCTAACGCTAAGGAGCGCCTCCGTCCAGGCATGTTTGCACGTGCTACATTCAACATGGGTGAGCGTGAGAGCGTGATGATTCCTGACCAGGCACTTCAGAAGCAGGTGGGTTCATCAGAGCGCTACGTATACGTCATCAAGGATGGCGAGGCTGAGTACCGCTTGGTTAAGGACGGTCGTCGTGTGGGTGACCTTATCGAGATTACCGAGGGTCTTCAGGCTGGTGAGGTGGTTGCAACAACCTCATTCACACGCCTTATGACAGGCAAGAAGGTGGAGATTAAGAACGAGTAATCGCCACGACAAAGTTCCACAACCAAAGAGTAAAAGTATAACCTAAGAATAGACGTTTAGGTATGAAAATTTATGAAACCTCGGTGCGAAAACCGATCTCGGTAGCACTTATATTCATAGGCGTAATCGTCTTTGGTCTCTTCTCGCTGAAGAACCTTGGCGTAGACCTATATCCCGAAATCGAGGTGCCATACATCAGTGTCATCACGATGTATCCTGGCGGTAATGCCGAAGATATCGAGACCAACATTACCCGAGTCCTCGAGGACCAGCTCAACTCTATCGACAACCTCGACAAGATTACATCAAAGTCGCAGGACAACTACTCTATGATTACGTTGGAGTTCGAGTATGGTTGTGATCTGACCGAAGCGGCAAACGACGTTCGAGATATCGTCAGCCGCACACAGTCAATCCTCCCCGACGACGTGGAGTACCCTACTGTCATGAAGCTATCATCATCGATGATGCCTATCATGATGCTCTCGGTTACTGCTGACGATAGCTATGCCGCCTTGGCTAAGATCCTCGACGATAAGATGGTCAATGACCTGAACCGTGTGAACGGTATCGGTTCGGTGGCTGTTATCGGTGCTCGTGAGCGTGAGGTGCAGGTGAATGTCGATCCTAAGAAGCTTGAGGCCTATGGCCTTACCGTAGAGTCGCTCGGCCAGCTTATCGCCTCGGAGAACATCAACGTGCCTGCGGGTACGCTCGACCTCGGTACTCAGACCTTCAACCTCAAGACCGACCTTGAGTTTGACGACAGCCGTGAGCTACTCGACATCGTCGTGTCGAATGCTGGTGGCCGCACCGTGATGCTCAAGGACGTAGCCGAGATTGTAGATACCTTGGAGGAGGCAACCATGGACGAGCGCATCAACGGTCGTCGTGGTGTGCGTATCATGATTCAGAAGCAGACAGGTGCTAACTCAGTGCAGATTATCGAGGATGTTCAGAAGCGTCTCGAGAGCATCATTCCTACACTTCCACCCGACTGCAAGGTTGAAACAATCTTCGAGTCGTCACGAGAGATTAAGGATGCTATTAACTCGCTCACCGAGACCATCATGTACGCCTTCATCTTCGTTATCTTGGTGGTGATGGTGTTCCTTGGTCGTTGGCGTGCAACGTTCATCATCTGTCTTACAATCCCTATCTCGTTGATATGTGCATTTATCTACCTCGCCGTAACGGGCTCTACGCTCAATATCATCTCGCTCTCGGCACTCTCGATTGCGATTGGTATGGTTGTAGATGATGCCATCGTGGTGTTGGAGAACATCACCACACATATCGAGCGAGGCTCTAACCCTAAGGAGGCGGCTATCTACGCTACCAACGAGGTATGGCTCTCGGTTATCGCCACAACACTCGTTGTCGTAGCCGTGTTTATGCCTCTTACCATGATCCCAGGTATGGCGGGTATCCTCTTTAGAGAGCTCGGCTGGATTGTGACCATCGTGGTATGTACCTCAACAACAGCAGCTATCACGCTCACCCCTATGCTCTCGGCATATATGCTTAAGTTGGAGGGTGGCGAGCACACATACAAGGGCATCGGTATCCTATATAAGCCTATCGACAAGGCTTTGCAATGGTTGGACAACGCCTACGAGCGTGCATTGCGCTTTGTTGTTAGATGGCGCAAGACAACCATCTTGGTGCTCATGGCATTCTTCGGCGTGTCGCTCTTGCTCGTAAAGCAGGTGCCAACGGAGTTCTTCCCATCGTCGGACAACGCACGTCTTACCATGGCTGTTAAGGTTGAGCAGAACACCCACGTAGACCACACCGTGAAGGTGGCTCGTCAGATCGACAAGATCATTGCCGAGAAGTTCCCATTCATTCACCTTGTATCTACATCGGCTGGTGCTAACTCGTCGAACAACGCCTTTGCCGCTATGCAGACCACAGGCTCGCATATCATCAACTACAATATGCGTATGCCACGACTCTCGGATATGGAGCGTCCTACAGTCTTCGAGATTGCCGATGAGTTGCGTAAGGAGCTTGCCAAGATTCCTGAGGTTAGAGAGTACTCAGTAACTACAGGTGGCGGCGGCGCTCCAGGCGCAAGTGGTGGTAGCACCGTGAATGTCAAGGTCTTCGGCCACGACATGGATGTTGCCATCGCTACGGCTAAGGACCTTCGTGATAAGCTCTCTAAGCTAAGCACCATGCGTGATGTTCAGCTCTCACGTGAGGATCTCGAGCCTGAGTTCAACGTAGTATTCGACCGTGATAAGCTCGCTTACTATGGTCTAAATGCTGGTACCGTGGCTCAGTTTGTGCGCAACCGCATCTATGGCTACGAGTGTACTAAGTATCGTGAGGATGGCGACGAGTACAACATCGTTGTGCGCTATGCCGAGCCATTTAGAGAGTCTATCGATGATGTTGAGAATATCACCCTCTACTCTAACACCGGCAAGGCACTCAAGCTCCGTGACGTGGCTACCATCGTCGAGGACTATGCCTCACCAACCATCGAGCGTGAGAACCGTCAGCGTATCATCACCGTGAAGGGCTCACTCGGTGCGGGCGTGCCTCTTGGCGATGCTGTTGCCGAGGTTAATTCGGTGTTGGCAGATTACGAGGTGCCTGCAGGTATCGACCTTGAGCTTGGTGGTTCGATCGAGGATCAGGGCGAGGCATTTAACGATATCGGCTTGTTGCTTATCCTTATCATCATCTTGGTGTATATCGTTATGGCTACGCAGTTCGAGTCGTTGGCATACCCATTCATCATCATGTTCACCATTCCATTTGCGATGTCGGGTGTATTCATCGCATTGTGGATATCATCGACACCTCTATCGCTCATTGCGCTTATCGGTGCTATCATGCTTGTGGGTATCGTTACGAAGAACGGTATCGTGATGGTGGACTACATGAACTTGCTTGTTGAGCGTGGCACAAACCTCGCAGATGCTGTTATCCTTGGTGGTAAGAGCCGTCTACGCCCTGTGCTCATGACCTCGTTCACCACAGTACTCGGTATGGTGCCTATGGCATTGGGTATTGGCGAGGGCTCTGAGATATGGCGACCTATGGGTATCGCCGTGGTAGGTGGTCTTGTGGTATCTACAATCCTCACCCTCTTCATCGTTCCAGCGCTTTACGCCATGATGGAGGGTCGCAAGGAGCGCAAGGCACAGCGCAAGGCTGCACGCCGTCAGGTCGAGGAGGAGTTTATCCGCCGCAAGAAGCTTGAGGCTCAGCAGAATAATCAGTAATCAATCGGGGTGGGTAACACCACCCCTATATATAAAAATAGATTATGAAGGCATTTTTTATTTCATATAACCAAGCTCTCACCGACCGCATCAACAAGATGCTCGATGATAATGGTGTTCGTGGCTTCACACGCTGGGCACTCACCGAGGGTCGTGGCACAAACAACGGCGAGCCACACTACGGCACCCACGCATGGCCATCGATGAACTCGTCAATCTTGGCTATTGTCGAGGACGAGAAGATTCCCGTGTTGCTCGACGAGCTCCGTGAGATCGACTCGCTCACCGAGCAGCAGGGCTCACGAGCATTCGTGTGGGACATCACTGCTATGATGTAGCAACAAAAAGAGCCTGTCTAACATTCAAAAAAAGTTAGACAGGCTTCTATTTATTATAAAATCAAACATTTCAGGATATTTGCGTTTTTTCGAGATTTTCGCATTAGGCGACTTGCACATGCGTAGCTGAATAGCCAGAATCGTT
>JAFZEX010000045.1 GCA_017560425.1 Alistipes sp. | reverse complement strand
GAAGCGGTATTTGGACAGATTAAGGATGCGCACCATTTTCGAAGATTTAGACTACGCTCACTAAGCAAAGTAAGCGTAGAGTTTGGATTGGTAGCAATGGCACATAACATACGAAAAATGATTAAACTGATAGGTGATACAACTATCAATAACAGGAATAACAAGATCTATAATAACGATTCTGGCTATTCAGCCACGCATGTGCAAGTCGCCTAATGCGAAAATCTCGAAAAAACGCAAATATCCTGAAATGTTTGATTTTATAATAAATAGAAGCCTGTCTAACTTTTTTTGAATGTTAGACAGGCTCTTCAGTGATTCCGGCGGGATTCGAACCCACGACCCACAGCTTAGAAGGCTGTTGCTCTATCCAGCTGAGCTACGGAACCATCCTTTGGCGAAGCGTAACAAACTATGCGAAGCAGTGTTCGTTACATTTTGCGGTGCAAAAATAATTAAAATATATCGAACTACAAAATTTTTATCGCCCATAATCTAAATATTGCTCCTAAGTGGGGTAGTGTGACGTAAAAAGGAGAACTTGCAAGTTCCCCTTTTTAGCGACTATTAGTTTCAATTAGAAGTTAATGCCGAAGCCGATGGATAGGGCGTGCGACTTGATGTTGGCTACTCCTGTTGTTTCGATGTCGAGTCCTGGCGATGATATGTTGATATCCACCTCGACGGGGTAGAGGTTAAGGCCGTAGCGCATGAAGAACGAGAAGCGTCCTATGTCGCAGCCGAGGGCTGGCGCAAGGTAGAAGCCTGGCATCAGATAGTCGTTGATGCTAAATCCCGTGCGTAGCGAGAGGTAGGGTGAGCGACCGCTCTTAAGTGGCGAGTACTTCGTTTCGAGGAACACGGGAACGTAGAAGGTGCTCACCACGCTATTTACATCGACGTAGAAGCCTAAGCCCATACCCATTGCTACGCCGTGACCCAAACGACCGCCAAATACGGTGCTTAAGCCGATGTCGCTACCGCCGCCTAATGTCACGCCACCCGAAGCCTCGATATTTCCCCAATATCCACTCTTGTGGTAGTTGTACTTTGTTGTTTGTGCCTCTACATTTAGGCTAAGTGCCAATAGCGCCACGATTAATAGTGCAAAACTCTTTTTCATTGTCAATATTCGTTATTGTTCTATATAGATGTTTTACCTATAGTACGTAACAATCCCATTTTCCTGACATCGAGAACTGCAAAAATCGTAAATGAATCTTTTTATAAACTCTATTCTATTGACCTATAATTTCCACATTGAGGTTAACCGTAGAAGGTCTATCCCACTTATCAACGAGTAGAGCCTTTACCCATAGTTCTGGAGCATCGGTCATCGTCATAAGCACACGTATGTTAAGATTATATTCAGCCTCGGTAATTTGCTGAAAACTATCGATAATTACATCCGAGATGCCCTGAGGTGTACCTCCATTTGCTATAATCATCGTATACTTAGTGAAATCTACATGAGGGTAACTATCTCCATTTTCAGAGGTGATGTATTTCGTAAG
>JAFZEX010000044.1 GCA_017560425.1 Alistipes sp. | reverse complement strand
TAACGATTCTGGCTATTCAGCTACGCATGTGCAAGTCGCCTAATGCGAAAATCTCGAAAAAACGCAAATATCCTGAAATGTTTGATTTTATAATAAATAGAAGCCTGTCTAACTTTTTTTGAATGTTAGACAGGCTCTTTCATTATAGCTTGTTAAGCTCAATCTCGAAGTCGGCGAGGACATTCATGTAGTTCATAAATGCCTCATATGCCGAGCCGTAAGGGTTGAAGTAGGAGTGTACGTCACCGTCCGAGAGCCACTTTGTTGCCATATAGTAGAAGTGGTCGGAGTTCTGCATGAAGTGCCATACAAAGTCGAAATCCTTATTCTTAACCTTCTTAACCTTTGGAGCAAGCGCATATAGCTTCTTGAATGCCTCGTTCTGAAGGTCGTTGCCGAGCCATGCTGTCACGTCGCGCTCCTCGTCAGCCCACGACATAGCGTATGGGCAGTGGAGCACAGCCACAGGCTGTAGGCGCTTCGATGCCTCGCTAACGGTGGCAAACTCCAATTCGCCTGTGCGGAGCAGTGCGCCAGGAAGTGCCTTCACAAAGTCGAAGATGCCCGTAGATGCCTTCTGATGCTCGCCAAAGGTCTCGTAGTCCATGAATAGGTTTACCACGTCGCCGGTCTCGCCAGCAACCCAGCTTGCAAACTTATCAGCCGTGAGTGGCCACTCACCCCAGCCCTCGTTCGAGAAGCGGAAGGCGATGTCGTCCGAAAGCTTGTAGTTGCGCAACATGAGGCGTAGCTTGTTGTCCACAGCGTCGCTATATACGAAGTTTGGCGACTTCCAGCCGAGGATATGCTTAGCGCCCTCAGCCAACATAGTCTTGAAGCCCATGCCCTCGACGGCCTTAGCAATCTCGTCAGAGTAGATAAGCTCGGTGTTGCGGAAGGCTGTTGGCTTTATGCCGAACTCCTCCTTGAGCATCTGCGAGTGGAGCTTAACCTCCTGCTTGAACTCTTCTACTGAGTAGAGTGATGACAGAGAGTGAGAGTATGTCTCGCCAAGGAACTCCACGTGGCCTGTAGCTGCCAAGCGCTTGAACGACTCGAGCACCTCGGGAGCGTAAGCCTTGAACTGCTCGACAGCAGAGCCTGTGATCGAGAAGGTGCACTTGAAGGCGCCCTTATGCTCGTGGATAAGGCTCTCGAGAAGTGCGTTCATAGGAAGATAGCACTCACGAGCAATCTTCTGCATGATAGCTCTGTTGGTGAAGTCATCCAAGTAGTTATGGTCGTTGCCCATCTGGAAGAAACGATAGGTCTTCAAACGCCAGGGCTGGTGAACCTGAAAGTAAAAACAAACTGTCTTCATATATATCTTCTTTATTATTTATTACACTTGTCGATAGCCTGCTGATATACATCCTTGATCTTGATAGCAGCATTGAACCACTTGAGGTTGTTTACCTCCTCGAGTCCCTTCTCCGAGAACATCTTGGCAAGGGCAGGGTAGGTGATCAGGCCATAGATGGCATCTGCCATGGCATCAACATCCCAGTAGTCCACCTTGATGGCGTAGTCCAACACCTCGGCAACACCGCTCTGATGCGAGATGATTGTTGGCACATTCGAGCGCATAGCCTCCAATGGCGAGATGCCGAAAGGCTCAGATACCGAAGGCATGATATATACGTCCGAGAGCTGGAACATCTTCTGTACGTCGTCGCCCTTGAGGAAGCCTGTAAAGTGGAACCTATCGGCAATGCCGAGCTGCGCCACACGACGTATACAGTGGTTCATCATATCGCCCGAGCCCGCCATCACGAAGCGCACGTTAGGCACACGTGCCAAAACCTTGGCTGCCGCCTCGATAAAGTAGTCGGGGCCCTTCTGGAAGGTGATACGGCCGAGGAACGTAACGATCTTATCCTTTACGCCACGCTCAGGCGCAGGGTTGTCATTCTCGGCAAACTGCACAGCGTTGTGCACTGCTACAACCTTCTCAGGCTCAATATTATACTTGTTGATTACGATGTTGCGTGTTAGGTTCGACACAGCGATTACCATATCTGCTGCTGCCATACCTGCACGCTCAATCTCGTAGACACGGGTGTCGATGTTGTCGCTCGACGAGCGGTCGAACGATGTTGCGTGCATGTGCACAACAAGAGGCTTGCCCGACACACGCTTTGCAGCAATACCAGCAAAGTATGTCAGCCAGTCGTGGGCGTGGATAACATCGAACTGTCCCTCGAGCTGTCGTGCCACCTCGGCAGCAACAACAGCGTAGCGAGCAACCTCCTCCATGATGTTTGCGCCATACTTACCCGAGAAGGTGTAGCGCTGGGTCCAGCTATCGCCCTTGCGCTCCCAAAACTTCTTGCCTGTCTTCTCGTAACCCTCACGATATGTTGCCCACTCCTCAGGCGAGATGTAGGGAACCATGTTTGAGTCGATATGTATGAACGAAATCTTGCGCATGATGTCGTCGCCACCCTCGATTGTTGAGTCGCAGTAGTGTGCCTCAACGTCGCTGGCATTGACAACCTTAACGAAGCTCTGGTCCTCGTCGCCCGACGCCTTAGGCATCACGAAGATCACCTCCACGTCGTTGCGAGCCAAACCCTGAGTCATACCGTAGCAGGCAG
Organism: Alistipes sp.; assembly: GCA_017560425.1. Lineage (GTDB taxonomy): Bacteria > Bacteroidota > Bacteroidia > Bacteroidales > Rikenellaceae > Alistipes. Next base: position 13,804 of record JAFZEX010000044.1, on the reverse strand, counting down.
TACCCAAACCTCCGGCAATGTGGGGAGGAAACTCCCATCCGAACATTAGTACTCTCATAATATCTCTTTTTTTACGTTTTACTTCTTAACACTCTTACGCACACACTTGCGCTTTGGTTTCTCCTCTGTCGCTACCTGAGTAGTGCTCTTTTTTGTGCTCTTGCGTGCTGGCTTCTTAGCTTCGTACTTCTCGATGAGGCTGTTTATGAGCAATAGTCCTGCAACAGATGTAGCGTGCGACACGCCACCACGTGGGTTGTGTGGAGGGTCGCCCTCGAAACGCTCCGAGATCGATCCTACGCACTTTGTCTGAAGCTCGTCGTCGAATGCCTCCAAAATGTTGCGTGCCTCAGCTGCAAAGCTCTCGCCACGAAGGTCGAAGCATGCCTGAACGTAGAATACCAATGGCCATATCCATGCCGAGCCGTTGCGTGATGCGAGATCCTGCGAGCGCTGATCCTCGTTGTAGTTCGACTTATATAGTATGTTGCGAGGCGATAGTGTGCGTAGGCCTCGTGGGGTTAGCAAGTGCTGCTGAATGGTGTGTAGCGTGCGTGCCTGCTGCTCCTCTGAGAGCATCTTGTGGCCGAGGCCGCATGCAACAACCATGTTAGGACGTATAAACTTATTCACCTCGTCGTAGTTCACATAGTCGGCAAGGTAGCCCTCCTCCTCCAACCAGAACTTCTGAATGAACGACTGCTTGGTCTTTGCAGGGATATCTTTCCATGCTGCCACAAACTCCTTGTCGCCCTGCTTCTTAGCAACAGTGAGGGTGTACATCACGGCGTTGTACCACAATGCCTGAAGCTCAACAGGGTAGCCACGGCGTGGTGTGAGAGCATGGCCGTCGATGATTGTGCCCATCCATGTTAGTGGACGATCAGCCCACGCCCAAACAAGGCCGTTGTCGTGTAGGCGAATATCCTCGTAGAAACCGCTGCGGTATGCCTCCAATATGCCCTTCATTAATTTGCCATAGCGCTCCCAAATCTCCTTCTGCGAGATATGTCCCTCGAGCTGCTGGAGAGTGTAGTATAGCCAAAGTGGTGCATCTACGACATGAGGTATCGATGCGCCGTCGAGAAGTCCGCATGCCTCGATGTCACGCATGGTGGTGTCCAAGACATCGATGCAGTCCTCTTTGTGGTTCTGTGTTAGGGTCAAGCCAGGAAGCGCCATGAAGGTATCCTCGAGGAATGAGCCAAACCATGGGTAGCCCGCAACAACCTCGGTGCGGTTGCCTGGACGGCGAATGATAAACTGACGTGCCGAGTGCTCGAGGCAGCTTAGGAAGTCAATCTTGTGGGTGCGACGTGCAAGCTGTGAGTCGTAGAGCTCGGTGATGGTCTCAGGTGTTGCCATCTGGTCGGTAGCGGCTGAGAATATCACGCTCTCGCCCTTCTTAATCTTAAACTCGAAATATCCCGTTGTGAGCAGATCTTCGTGACCCTCGTAGCCACGGCGTAGCTCCTTCTGATACTCGAAGTTGTAGTACCAGTCGGGTGCTGCGATAAACTCGGCGTCGGTCTTGTTTAGCTGCATGTGCAACCATGGGAAGCCCTCGTAAAGACGGCACTTAACACCTGCGGTGATAGGGTAGGCACGGCCATCAGCCTCCATGTTAGCCTTCGATAGCGAGTGCTTGTCACGGAAGGCGAGCAAAGGACGTAGGCGGAGTGTTGTCTCGGAGTGAGCATCAACCAAGGTGTAGCGAATCATAAGCTGTGTGCGCTTGTGAACCCACAATAGCTCCTTACGCAATACCGCGCCACCTACACGATAGGTGATAGTTGGCGTTGGCGTATATTCAAAGTCTGTGATGTACTTGTGACCACGAGGCTCATAAACGCCCTCAAAGCGGTGCAATGCGAGGTTGAACGACTGGTCGTGTTGGATTAGTGTCTCGTCGAGCGATGATAGAAGCACATATGTGCGGTCGCTCTGGTCGATGGGCGCAACCATCAAGCCGTGATACTTGCGTGTGTTGCAGCAAACGATTGTAGTACTCATGTAGCCGCCACGACGATCCGTAGCAAGCATCTCACGGTCGAGTGAATACTCGAGGTTGCCCAATTCACGCTTGTCGAATTTTAGTCCAGACATGTTATATATGTTTTTAGTTTCTTGTTTATTTCGAATACACACATACACTAATCCTAATATAATGGTAGCCAACAACTTGGCTCATTATATTCGGTAGATATGGGAGAATATCTATGAATAGCTTAGTAAAATTACTATAAAAAAATCAATTATCCAAACGATTAGGCGAAAAATGACTCAATTATAGCATCGGAAACAAGAAAATGTGTGGCGGGAATTGCAAGCCTGTTATCGTTGCGCACAAGGCTCTTAGTGGCTATCCAAGGCTCTGCCGCATGCTCGATTATGGCAACGTGCTTGGTGCCAAACCTCTCGGCAATGTACTCAAGGTCGATGCCTCGAGAGGTGCGCAGCGAGGTCATTATGTACTCGTTGAGGTGGTCGGTTGAGGTTAGCTCCTCGCCCTCGTACAAGAATTTACCTTCGGCATACTCCTTGGCAGACGATGTGCACCATGTGCGATTGTCGCCGCTAAATGAGTGAGCACCAGCGCCTATGCCAAGGTACTCCACACCCTGCCAATATGCCGAGTTGTGGCGTGCCCTCTGCTCGGGTTTCGCAAAGTTCGACACCTCGTAGTGGTCGTAGCCAGCAGAGCATAGAGCGTTGTGCACACGCAAGAACTCACGCTCCGACTCCTCGTCGCTAATGGGCACGTACTCGCCCTTGCGCATAAGTAGGCCGAGGCGTGTGCGATCCTCGATGGTTAGGTGGTAGGCTGATATGTGCTCTACATCGAGGCTTATGGCACGTTGTAGCGACTCGTCGAGGTGGTTTGAACCAAAGCCTGCAATGCCAAAGATAAGGTCTATCGAGATGTTGTCCATGCCAATCATTCTCAGACGCTTAACGGCAGCCTCAGCCTCCTCGCCTGTGTGTCTACGATTCATGAATTGTAGCACTCGGTCGTCGAACGATTGGATGCCGAGGCTAACACGATTTACCGATGTTTGGCTAAGTGCTGCGACGTACTCCTCCGTAATGTCGTCGGGGTTTGCCTCGATGGTTATCTCATCTACATCTGTGCAGTCAAACTTTTCTCGGGCATGGTTTATGAGTCGCTCAATCTCGGCAGGGGCAACAAGCGATGGCGTGCCACCACCGAAGTATATCGACGTTAGTCGGCGCTCGCTAAGATATGTGCTGCGCTCGTCGAGCTCTCGGTGCATATTCTCTACGACACGAGGTAGCAAATCGAGTGCGCCCACCTTGTAGAAGTCGCAGTAGGAGCATATTCGTTTGCAGAAGGGTATATGAAAATATAGTGTTGCCATCCTAAGCCACAAAGTTACAAAAATTATCGGAGCGATAAGAGTTATTTTTGTGAAAAATATTAACTTTGCAATTAATAAAGCAATAAATATATAGTTTATGAAGAGTATCAGAGAGTTATATCGTATAGGTACGGGCCCGTCGAGCAGCCACACCATGGCGCCACGACGTGCGGCTGAGATTTTTCAGCACCGTAACCCCGAGTGTAAGAGTTTTCGTGTGACGCTCTATGGTAGCCTTGCTGCTACGGGCAAGGGTCACCTTACCGATGTTGCTATCCTCGACACGCTCAAGCCTTACGGCACTGTGGAGCTTGTGTGGGAGCCCTCGATATTTCTGCCTTTCCACCCCAACGGCATGCGCTTCGAGGCGCTTAACGGCAGCGATAATGTCGTAGATGATTGGACCGTGTATAGCGTTGGTGGCGGTGCTTTGGCTGAGGAGAATAGCAAGCCCATCGAGGCTGCCGACGTATATCCCGATAAGAAGCTAACCGATATTTTGATGTGGTGTCGTGATAATGGTCGCACCTTTTGGGAGTATGTCGAGCTACATGAGGGCAAGGAGATTTGGATATTCCTTGCTAAGGTGTGGCGCACTATGCGTGATGCTGTGGAGCGAGGCATCGAGACCGACGGCGTTATCCCTGGACCACTCAACCTATCACGCCGTGCCATGCGCTATAATGTGCGTGCTTCGGGCTATAAGCAGAGCCTGCAATCTCGTGGCTTGATCTTCTCGTATGCCTTGGCAGTGAGCGAGGAGAATGCCTGTGGCGGACGTATCGTCACAGCGCCTACGTGTGGCTCGTCGGGTGTGCTCCCTGCGGTGTTGTACCACTTGTGGAAGACCCGTGAGTTCTCCGATTTGCGCATTTGCCGAGCCCTTGCTACGGCGGGACTTATCGGAAATGTAGTTAAGCACAACGCCTCGATTTCGGGTGCCGAGGTAGGCTGCCAGGGCGAGGTGGGTGTTGCTTGTGCCATGGCGGCAGCGGCTGCTAATCAGCTATTTGGCGGCACACCAGCGCAGATTGAGTATGCTGCCGAGATGGGTCTTGAGCACCACCTCGGCATGACCTGCGACCCTATCTGCGGTCTTGTGCAGATTCCATGTATCGAGCGTAATGCCTATGCTGCGGCACGTGCCCTCGATGCCAACCTCTACTCGATGTACACCGATGGTCACCACCGTGTGTCGTTCGATAGGGTGGTCGAGGTTATGAAGCAGACAGGACACGACCTACCATCTATCTACAAGGAGACGGGCGAGGGTGGACTTGCAAAAGACTTCTTCTAAAAGAGCGTGGGGCTGTCCTAAATTACAGGGACAGCCCTATTTTTTTTGTTTTTAGTAATTTATTTACTAATTTTGCGTGTTAAAACCATTGTCGTGGAGATTATGAAACGAAATCTGGAGATATCATTCGAGCATTACGACAATACTGCCGACATGGATGTTGTCGATCAGGTGCTTATCAGCGAGGCTGAGAATGCTACCGAGAATGCTAATGCCCCCTATTCAAACTTTAAGGTGGGTGCTGCCGTGCGCCTACGTAGCGGACGTACGTTCCACGCCTCAAACTTCGAGAGCGAGGTATATCCTGCTGGCTTGTGTGCCGAGCGCTCGCTGCTCTTCTACATCGAGTCGAACTATGCCAACGACCCTGTTGAGGCGCTCGCTATTGCCTCAAACCCCTCGGAGCGTGAGTGCTACCCTTGTGGTCAGTGTCGTCAGGTGATTGTCGATGTTGAGCGTCGTCAGCAGTCGCCAATTCGTGTTATCATGTCGGGTGCTGGCTCGGCAACTGTCGTAGACTCGGCAGAGAAGCTACTACCATTTACATTCAAGCTATAAGCCACTTTTTCGATGTTTACTATTAACGATATACTCTATGAGGATAACCACCTAATGGTGGTTAATAAGCATGTTGGCGACCTCGTGCAGAGCGACCCTGATGGCACCGAGGCTATCGAGGATCAGATTAAGGCGATGATCAAGATTCGTGACCATAAGCCTGGCGCAGTATTCCTTGGCGTGGTGCACCGTATCGACCGCCCTGTGAGTGGCGCTGTGGTATTTGCCAAGACCTCGAAGGCGTTGGCACGTCTTAACGAGATGATACGTCAGCAGCAGATAAAGAAGACCTATTGGGCAATTACGGAGAATCGCCCGAACGACGAGGAGGGCACGCTCCACCACTGGATTGTGCGCAACCCCAAAACCAACCGTTCGCATGCCCACCAGCGACCAAAGGGCGATGGCAAGGAGGCGATATTGGACTACAGAGTTATGGGTGCCTCGACAAACTACACCCTTGTGGAGGTGGACCTCAAGACGGGTCGTCACCATCAGATTCGTGCTCAGCTCTCGGCTATCGGTTGCTCGATCAAGGGCGACTTGAAGTATGGTGCTAAGCGCTCGAACAAGGACGGTGGCATATCGCTACACTCACGCAAGGTGGAGTTTGCACACCCCGTAGGTGGCAAGCCCATCTCGATTGTAGCACCTGTGCCTAAGGGCGATAGCCTATGGGCATTCTTCGAGGAGGCGCAGTCATGAGGCTACTAATTCAGCGTGTTACGGAGGCTCGCTGCCACATCCGAGGCGAGGTCTTTAGCAAGATTGCCAAGGGCTTGGTGGTGCTTGTTGGCGTTGGCTACGACGAGACGGACGAGGACGTTGAGTGGCTCGCCAAGAAGCTCGTTCAGCTACGCATCTTCGACGACGAGGCGGGCGTTATGAACCTCTCGTTGCAGGACGTTGGTGGCGAGGCGATGCTCGTGAGCCAATTCACCTTGCATGCCATGACCAAGAAGGGTAACCGCCCCTCGTGGATTAAGGCAGCGCCCGAGAGCATATCGAAGCCTCTGTACGAGAAGTTCGTGCTGAAGGTAGAGGAGCTGTTGGGACGTGAGGTCGCTACGGGCGAGTTTGGTGCCGACATGAAGATTGAGCTTACGAACGACGGTCCCGTGACAATATGGATAGATTCAAAAAATAGAGAGTAATGAGATATATTTTTACAATTTTGGCAGCCTTGCTCTTCATCGTAGGTTGCGAGCAGGAGCAGGAGTTCTCTTGCAAGATTACTGACACTTGCGTTGAGTGGGTGGGACATACCGAGGCGACGCTCTCGGCAAAGGTTGTTGCGTCGGACTACGACGCTATCGACCGTGTGGCACTCTTGGTGCGTAAGCTAGGTGGCGAGAACGAGTCGTATGTTGTTAGCTCAAAACGTATTGTGGAGCGCAAGATTGAGGGCTTGGAGCCCGATACAGAGTATGAGTTCAGCGTTGTTGTCTATGCTATGGGCGATAGCTGGCTCTCGGAGGCGACAGCCTTCAGAACGCTAAAGCCCGAGGAGGAGCCCGAGCCCGAACCTGAGCCTACGCCTGATCCCGAGCCTGATCCAACTCCCGATCCAACTCCCGATCCTGAGCCTGACCCAACGCCTGACCCAACGCCTGATCCAGAGCCCGAGCCAACGCCTGCGGGTGGTAAGACCTATCGTGTGGGCTGGTATGAGCTGCCTTTGGAGTTTGACAGCAATGGCGATGGCCGTGACGATAATAACTCGACATACTACTATGCTCACCACATCTGCGCTGGCTCGGAGAAGAATGCGCAGAACAATGGCTCGGCACGTAACTATACGGTATGTTACTCGTCGGAGTACCATTGTCCTATGTGGGTAGCGGCACCTCGCCACACCATGTATCAGAGTGGTGCATCACGTACCGATGCCTATGGCAAGGATCCTAAGATTCCGTCAGACATTCAGTACAATAGCAAGTCTACAGGTGGTGGCTGCAACAAGGGTCATATGCTCGGCTCGGCAGACCGCCTATCATCAACAGCAACAAACAAGCAGGTATTCTACTATACCAACATCGCACCTCAGTATAGCAGCACCTTTAATACGGGTGGTGGCGCATGGAACAACCTCGAGGATCATGTCGATGACCTTGTGTGCCGTGACACGTTGTATGTAGTCATCGGCTGCTACTTCGACACATATACCGACAAGTATGGCAACACGGGTCGCCCCGCAAAGATTGATTTTGGTGGTCGCTCCGACGTATCTCGCCCAACGATGTTCTACTACGCTCTGCTTCGCACAAAGTCGGGCAACACGGGCAAGGCTGTTAAGGATTGCTCGGCATCTGAATTGCAGTGTGCTGCCTTTGTGATGTGCCACGAGCAGGATAAGGGCCATGAGCCTCAGGCGCAGGATCTTATATCTATCTCGGAGCTCGAGAAGCTCACGGGCTTCACATACTTTGGTAATGTGCCTAACGCACCTAAGAGCACGTTTAACGCTAACGACTGGTTATAATCATGCTTATAGCACTTGAGAAACGTAAGGAGAACATCGCTGAGTATATCCTCTATCTATGGCAGGTTGAGGATATATTGCGAGCTATGCAGTTTAGCCCCGAGGCGATTTACACGACGCTCGTAGATAAGGTTGAGGGTGCCGACGAGCAGCAGAAGGAGAATATATTTAATTGGTATATGCAGATTGTTGAGCTGCTACGCAAAGAGGGCAAGGAGAGCAAGGGACACCTCGAGCATACGCTCCACCTCATTGCCGACCTTCACAACCTACACCTTCAGCTTATGAAGCTGCCCGTGGGCGAGCACTACCGCTCGACATATCAGCCCCTCGCCGTAGCGCTGCCACGCCTACGTCAGATAGTAGATGATAGCTCGATAGGCGAGATTAGCGACACGGAGATATGCTTCAGGGCGTTGTATGCCACGCTGCTCTACAAAATTAAGGGCGGAGCCGACAATGTTGTGCGTGACACGCTCGATGTCATCTCGCCCGTAATTGGCGAACTTGCTGCGATTTATGGCAAGGTGGAGCGTGGCGAACTCGACTTGTTTGAGGAATAGAGGGTTAAAAACGTGGTAAAACGAAAATTATTTGCCGAATTGTTTGCAAATCAAAAAAATCGTTGTACCTTTGCACCTCGCAGATGAAGCGTTATACGTAGTATTTACGGAACAAAACAATAAAAAACAGATACAACTATGGCAATGAAAAGAACTTACCAGCCTTCTCGTCGTAAGAGAATCAACAAGCATGGTTTCCGTCAGAGAATGGCAACTGCTAATGGCCGTAAGGTATTGGCAGCACGTCGTGCAAAGGGACGTAAGAAGCTTACAGTATCAGACGAGGCTACATTCAAGTACAACTAGTAGTCTGATGTGATTAGCCACCACGAGTGGCCGTATCGCTTAAGAGATTCCCGAGGGAGTAGTTCGCTACACCCTCGGGCTTTTCTTTTTTGCAGTGGCTGAGAAGAAGAGTAGGGTGTGCTTCGCATAGGGTTTGTGGGCGGCATAGATGGGATAGATGGGATAGATGGGATAGATGGGATAGATGGGAGCGCTTCGCTTAATGAGATAGATGGGTAAGCGCTTTCGACCTTCATCTGCAATGCATTATCACTATACTCCCTATATTCCCTATATTCCTTATACTCCCTAATCTCACTACTAATTAGTAGCAGTTTTTCGTTGTCGCTCGTTACTCATTAAGCCTCGTGCAAGATACGCCATACTTCACCCTTTTACCATCAAAAAAACACCCCTCGGACAATTCCGAGGGGTGTCGTTTATTGGGCCTTTAGCGACCCTTTATCGCATGATTAGTCCTGAAGCTTAGCAGCCAAGAACTCGCGGTTTAGACGTGCGATGTGAGCGATAGAGATCGACTTAGGGCACTGTGCCTGGCAAGCACCAGTGTTAGTACAGTTACCGAAGCCAAGCTCGTCCATCTTTGCAACCATTGCCTTAGCACGGCGAGCACCCTCAACCTTACCCTGTGGCAACTTAGCGAGTGATGATACACGTGCAGCAACGAACAACATAGCCGAACCATTCTTACATGTTGCAGCGCAAGCACCACAACCTACACATGCTGCAGCGTCCATTGACTCGTCAGCATCTGCCTTAGGAATTGGAATAGCGTTACCATCAGGTACTGAGTTAGTACGTACTGAGATGAAACCACCAGCCTGAAGGATCTTATCGTAAGCACCACGATCTACTACGAGGTCACGGATTACAGGGAAGGCAGCAGAGCGCCATGGCTCGATAGTGATTGTTGAGCCATCCTTGAACTTACGCATGTACATCTGGCAAGTCGTAACAGCCTGTGATGGACCATGTGCGTGGCCGTTGATGTGCATTGAGCACATACCGCAGATACCCTCACGACAGTCGTGGTCGAAGGCTACTGGCTCCTGGCCTGCGTGGATAAGGTTGTTGTTGAGGATATCCATCATCTCGAGGAATGATGTATCCGCAGAGATGTTCTCAACCTTGTAGGTCTCGAAAGCACCCTGTGACTTAGCGTCCTTTTGACGCCATATCTTTAATGTAAAATTCATACTTTCTGTTCTTATTAAAGGTTACGTCAAAAATTAGTCTTTGTAGTTACGCTGTGCACGGTGTACAAACTCGTAGTCGAGCTGCTCGATAGTCATCTCTGGAGCGTTGTCCATACCCTTGTACTCCCAAACTGCTGCATAAGCAAACTTGTCGTCGTGGCGCAATGCCTCGCCATCCTCAGTCTGGTGCTCAGAGCGGAAGTGACCACCGCAAGACTCCTCACGGTTCAAGGCGTCACGTGCCATAAGCTCACCAAGCTCGAGGAAGTCCTCAAGACGCAAAGCCTTCTCCAACTCAACGTTGAACGACTCGTTGCAACCAACAAGCTTGAGGTCTGCGTAGAACTCCTTGCGCAAAGCCTGAATCTCAACGATAGCCTTCTCCAAAGACTCCTTAGTACGTGCCATACCTACGTTATCCCACATGATCAAGCCAAGACGCTTGTGGATATCATCAACTGACTGGTTACCCTTGATAGCGAACAAGCGCTCGATACGAGCACGTACGCCCTTCTCAGCCTCGTCGAAGGCAGGAGTGTCAGTAGATACCTTAGGTGCCTGGATCTTCTTAGCGAGGTAGTCGCCGATAGTGTAAGGCAATACGAAGTAACCATCAGCCAAGCCCTGCATAAGAGCAGAAGCACCAAGACGGTTAGCACCGTGGTCTGAGAAGTTAGCCTCACCAATAGCGTACAAGCCAGGGATTGTTGTCATAAGGTTGTAATCAACCCAGATACCACCCATTGTGTAGTGTACAGCTGGGAAGATCTGCATAGGCTGCTCGTATGGGTTTACGTCGGTGATCTCCTCGTACATGTCGAAGAGGTTACCATAACGCTGCTTGATAGTCTCCTTACCCAAGCGCTCGATAGCTGTCTTGAAGTCGAGGAATACTGCCAAACCTGTCTCGTTCACGCCGTAGCCAGCGTCGCAACGCTCCTTAGCAGCACGTGATGCAACGTCACGTGGCACGAGGTTACCGAATGCTGGGTAGCGACGCTCCAAGTAGTAGTCACGATCTGCCTCAGCGATGTCAGATGGCTTCTTAGTACCCTTGCGGATAGCCTCAACATCCTCCATGTGCTTAGGAACCCAGATACGACCATCGTTACGCAATGACTCAGACATAAGAGTAAGCTTAGACTGCTGAGTACCGTGTACTGGGATACATGTAGGGTGAATCTGAGTGAAACATGGGTTAGCAAAACCTGCACCCTTACGGTAGCACTGGAATGCAGCAGAACCGTTAGATGCCATAGCGTTTGTTGAGAGGAAGAATACGTTACCGTAGCCACCAGTAGCGATAACTACTGCGTGAGCACCGTGACGCTCGATCTCACCAGTAACCAAGTTACGTGCGATGATACCGCATGCCTCGCCATTCTCAACAACAACGTCCAACATCTCGTGACGTGGGTATGACTTAACAGAGCCTGCAGCGATCTCCTTGTTCAATGCTGCGTAAGCACCCAACAAAAGCTGCTGACCGGTCTGACCACGAGCATAGAATGTACGTGATACCTGAGCACCACCGAATGAACGGTTAGCCAACAAGCCGCCGTACTCACGAGCGAAAGGTACACCCTGAGCTACGCACTGGTCGATAATGAGGTTAGATACCTCAGCCAAACGGTAAACGTTAGCCTCACGAGCACGATAGTCACCACCCTTGATAGTATCGTAGAATAGACGATATACTGAGTCGTTGTCGTTCTGATAGTTCTTAGCAGCGTTGATACCACCCTGTGCTGCGATAGAGTGAGCACGACGTGGTGAGTCAGAGATGCAGAAAATCTTTACGTTGTAGCCAAGCTCACCGAGTGAAGCAGCTGCAGAAGCACCACCAAGACCGGTACCTACAACGATGATGTCCAACTTACGCTTGTTAGCAGGGCTAACTACCTTAATGGCAGCCTTGTGGTTGCTCCACTTCTGGGCCAACTCGCCTGCTGGGGTTTTTGCATCTAATTTGTATGCCATAATATATATTAGTTTTTATTGTTATCAAATCAAGATTACAAACCTGGAGTCCAGTGGAGCATCTCAGTCATGTACTCGCCGCTCTTGAGGAAGCACAATACAGCAACCACAGCAAAGCCGAGGAAGATGAGAGTAGCAACTACGTTAGCGATGCACTTGAGGCGTGGGTACCATGTGTCGTTAGCAAAACCTACAGTCTGGAACATTGACCATACGCCGTGTGTGAGGTGGAACCACAATGCAGCAAACCATACAAGGTAGAGAACTACGTTGTACCACTTAGAGAAGGTGAATGCCATGAGCAAAGCACCGTTTGCTGGGTGGATTGTAGCGTTAGCACCGTTGATAGTCTCAACTGCTGCGCTTGAGTGAAGAATCTCAACAAGCTGCATCTTCGACCAGAAGTGTACGAGGTGAAGACCAAGACCCAAGATAACAACGATACCGAGAACAAGCATGTTCTTAGATGACCATGCTACGCCCTTCTCCTGAACGGTAACAGCATAGCGCTGCTTACCACGAGCACGGTAGTTGTCGATGGTAAGAATGAAGGCATAAACAAAGTGTACGAATACACCTGCTGCCAAAACTACAGTTGCTGCAAGTGCATACCAGTTAGCACCGAGGAACTCGCAGACCATGTTGTAACCCTCACGGCTGAAGATCATTGTGAGGTTCATTGACATGTGGAAGAGGATGAAGAGTACAAGGAAACATCCTGTAAGGCTCATAACAACCTTCTTTCCCACTGATGAATTAGTTAGAAAACATCCCATAAGTGTAAAAAATTAATTATATTTGTAAATAGTTTCTGTCAGTTCTTTGCTTGTGTAGATGCCTTTGGGGCGTAGGTGCGCACCAAATGCTACTGCAAAGATAAGAATTGTTTGTATATTAACAATACCTAAAACCGATTATTTACGTAGTAAACTACGATAATTGTGGTTATCGACCAATAATTTTTGGATATTTCGACACTATGGAGCTAAAAAAGGAGATTCGTAAGGAGGTGCGCCGTCGTATCAAGTTAATTGACGAGGAGCAGAGAATGGTGACATCTAAACAAATTTTTGACTATATAGCAACCCTCGATGCCTTTGCCGAGGCACGCTGTATAGCCCTCTTCGCCGCCATGGGCGACGAGGTACCTACGCAGTATGCCCTTCGTGGGTGGCTCGCTATGGGTAAGCACCTTGTTGTGCCACGTGTCGAGGGCGATGTCATGCGCTTCTACGACTACTCGCCCGAGCGCATGCAGACGGGCGCTTTCGGCATTGAGGAGCCTATGGGCGACGTGGAGTGCCCCGCCGAGGCTATCGACCTGATTATTGTCCCTGCCCGTGCCTTCACCCGCCGTGGCGAGAGGCTCGGTCGTGGTGGCGGCTTCTACGATAAGTATATGTCGCTTGAGGGCTTCCACGCACATAAGGTGGGCATCTGCTTCGAGTGTCAGATATTTGACGAACTACCTACCGCCGAGCACGATGTGTTGGTTGATGAGGTCGTGGCGAGGTAGAAGGTGTGGCGCAAAGATGGGGAGCTTAGAGAGTTTAAGGAGTTTAGAGAGTTTAGGGAGGGCGCTATCATCAGTTATTAAATAGTAGAGGATTAAGACCAATAAGACCTTTAGGATTAAGACGATTAGGACCTTTAGGACCAATAGGACCTTTAGGACATTTGTCCGTGACCATCTTAATGTTCTTAATGGTCCTAAGGTCCTAAAGGTCCTAAAGGTCTTAAAGGGTCCTAAAGGTCTAAAAGGGTCATAAAGGGTTATAATACTCTTGTGACCCTTTTTGCCACTTCTGCCCCTGTAATTAGCGCAAGGATAGGGAGTTTAGAGAGTTTAGAGAGTTTAAGGAGTTTAGGGAGGGCGCTATCATCAGTTATTAATTGGTAGAGGATTAAGACCAATAGGACCTTTAGGACCTTTAGGATTAAGACCAATAGGACCATTAGGACATTTGTCCGCAACCATCTTAATGGTCCTAAGGTCCTAAGGTCTTAATGGTCCTCAGAATCTATCAAGCTTTAGCTCGCAC
>JAFZEX010000043.1 GCA_017560425.1 Alistipes sp. | reverse complement strand
TAACGATTCTGGCTATTCAGCTACGCATGTGCAAGTCGCCTAATGCGAAAATCTCGAAAAAACGCAAATATCCTGAAATGTTTGATTTTATAATAAATAGAAGCCTGTCTAACTTTTTTTGAATGTTAGACAGGCTCTTTGTTTATCACTGCGTCAAGAACTTCTTGTAGAAGTTGATTGTTGAACCGGAGCTTGCAAAGGCGATATTGTTGCCGAAGACTAAGTCTGTGATCTTGTGCTTGGCAACATATTGCTTGATGTTCTCTGTGAAGTAGCGGGCATCGACAACGTGGATCTCCTCGAACGAGTAGAATAGGTATCCTGGCACGGCATTGCCGTAGCTATCCTTCAAGAGGAGCATGCGGCGGCCATTACCCACCGATGTGCGCACCTGAGTAATCTTGCTGTCGCCACCCATGAAGGTGCAGTATGCACCGCCCGAGCCGTCGTTAAACTTGAAGAAATACTCGCCAGCGACAGGGCCTGAGCAGCCTGTGACGTTGTAGTTTTCATCAACCGAGTAGTTGATATATGTTGTCTGATACTCGATGTCACGAGGTGTGTAGTAGACGAAATCCTCGGGCGAACGCTTCACGGAGATATCCTTCGAGTAGCGGTACATAGAGCCTACATAGCGCTTTACAACCTTCTCGTCGTAGTGTGAGAGATCTTTGAATGGCACGCCAGCAGCCTTAGCAAAAGCCTCGGCAGCGTAGTATGCGCCACGAGGTGCCCAATGGTGGTCGGTGCGAAGGTAGATGTCCTCGTCGGTGTGCTTTGCGATGTTGCTATAGGCATCTACGGCGATGATGCATGAGTCGAGGGCTGCATAGGCATTGTCGATGGTCTCACGCTGCGACTTCATGCGGCTCTTTGCCTTCTCAGGGCAGTAGAACTCGACAGCCGTAGGGATAAGCATGCAGTATACCTGAACGCCCTCGCCAAGCTCTCGCTGGTAGCGGTTAGCCATTGCTGCATAGTTGTTACATACAGTAGGGCCTCCCTTGTATGCCATCAGTGCACGCACATTAGGCTCGGAGCCCACGAGTACGATACCATGGTTAGCAATCTTTGCCTTCTCCTCGGCCTTAGGCTGTGCAGGGATAGTGTCTGCCACCTCCACAGGACTCTCCTCGGCAATGTCCGCCGCCGTATTCACCTCAGAGGTCTGCTCGTCGTTGCTGTCGCCAGCAATGAAATTAACCTCCTCCTCGCCCTTAGTGGTGATGTTTAGGCGCTTGGCCTTGTCGAACTCCATACTTAGAGTCATAAACGAGTCACGATATGGCTCGCTGTCGCTGTACCATGCCGAGATATCCTTGGTTAGCTTGCCCGAGAATAGTGCCTCCCACGAGAATGTAGGGCACTTGCTTAGCTCTCGGTTCTCAAGCTCCGAGTAGCTGGGGCGGCTAAAGCAGTTGAAGACAATCGAGAGTGTAGCAACAGCTACAGCCACGATGGCTACATATATTATATATTGAAACTTTTTCATCGTGTGATGATCTCTGTTTTACTTCGTTAGTAGTCGCTTGTATGATGCCATAGGCTTTGCCGAGCAAGCAAACGAGATGTTGCACTCGACGATAACATCAGTGATGTTGTTGCTCTGGATATACGTCTTGAGGTTGCGTGGGAAGTAGCGGAAGTCTACAACGTGAATCTCCTCAAAGCCATAGAATAGGTATCCTGGAAGGGTGTTGCCGAAGCTGTCCTTCACGATAAGCAAACGACGACCATTGCCCACCGATGTGCGCACCTGGGTAATCTTTGTGTCGCCACCCATGAATGTGCAGTATGCGCCATTGCCTGGGGTGTGAATGAAGTACTCGCCCTGCACAGGACGGTTCTCGCCAATAGGCACATTGCCGCTGCCGAGGCGAATGGTGATGTATGTGGTGTTGTAGCTGATGTTGCGAGGCTTGTAGTATACGAACTTCTCGGGTGAGTTCTTCACTGCAATATCCTTCGAGTAGTTGTACATCGAACCCACATAGTTGTTGATGGTCACAGCGTCGTAGTTTGAAAGATCCTTGAACGTAACGCCTGCAACACGTGCAAACTCCTTTGCTGCATAGTAGCCGCCGAGGGGTGACCAGTGGTGGTCGGTGCGAAGGAAGATATCCTCGTTGGCGTGTGGCGCAAGAGCTGAGTAGACATCAACAATCTTAACATCGCTCTTGATAGATGCATATAGCGAGTTGAGCACGTCGGCAGGGCTGCGTGACCAGCTCTTGGCTACGTTAGGTGTGTAGTAGGCTGCCGCTGATGGAACGACCATAAGGTATACGTTGATGTCGTTGCCGAGGGTCTGCTTGTAGAAGTCAGCACAGCCAGCACATGCCATGATAGATGACGATGTGAGGTTGAGTGTGCTGAATGCTCTCACCGAGCCAGCCTTACCAGCGATGATAATGCCGTTAGATAGGTGTGCTGGGTCGTTAGGGTTTACGGTGTTGGTGTACTGTACAACCTTGATTGGCTCGGTAGCGCTAAGCGATGTAATGCCCACGAGAGCTGCGAGCGCAATAACTAAAAGACGTGATATGCTCTTCATGATGTGTTCGGTTTAGAATCGTGTGTAGATAAATGCGTTATTTGTGGCACCAACGAGCAGTGCTACGCTGGTGATGATGATAAGTAGTGATACCACTATGCGTGATGTAAGCTCAACGTATGATAGCGTTGTTGGGTTGTTGCGAAGCAGATAGGCGCTCTTCTCGGCGATGAACTTGCGCACAGGCATCGAGAAGAGTATAGCTGCTGCCCATAGCCAAAAGTTGCCCCATATAGCACTCTGCTCGGCGATGTCGGAGGTGGCAGTGCCACAGCCGATGAACGACTTGAAGAATGTGCCCATAGCATCGATCGAGTCGAAGTAGAAGATTCCCCAGCTGATGGTAATGAGCAGGAAGGTATAGGCGTGGAGCACCACACGTGGCACACGCTCGATAAAGCGCATGAGCGTATACTTCTCGATGACGAGGATAAGGCCAAAGTATAGACCCCAAAGCATGAATGTCCAGCTAGCGCCGTGCCATAGACCTGTTAGCGCCCATACGATGATGATGTTGCGTATCTGATGGTTGCGGTTGCCGCCCAATGGAATGTAGACATAGTCACGGAAGAAGCTACCGAGAGATATGTGCCAGCGTCGCCAAAAGTCGCTAATCGACAATGCGCAGAATGGGTGGTTGAAGTTTTCGTTGAAGTGGAAGCCCATGCAACGACCCATACCTATCGCCATGTCGGAATATCCCGAGAAGTCGAAGTAGATCTGGAAGCCGTAGGCTATTGCTCCTATCCACGCACCCGCTGTCGAGAGGTTGTTTAGTCCGTCGAGTAGGAACTGATCGGCAATCTCGCCAAGCTGGTTGGCGAGTATCACCTTCTTTGCCAAACCTATCATAAAGCGATATACGCCGTCGGCAATGTCCTGAGCGTTTGTCGAGCGGTCGTTGATCTCACGAGCAATAGTGTCGTAGCGCACAATAGGTCCCGCCACAAGCTGTGGAAACATCGAGATGTAGAGCAACAGGTTGCCGAACTTACGCTGCACGGGGGCCTCTCTGCGATATACGTCCACGAGATACGAAATCGACTGGAAGATGTAGAAGCTAATGCCGATAGGCAGTGCAATCTCGGGAATGTGCACGGGGATGCCTATGGCGTTAAGTGTCGAGGCAAAGAGTCCTGCATACTTGAATACGCCAAGGATTGAGATGTTGGCAATCAGTCCGATGATAAATGCCCTCTTTCGTGCCTTGCCCTCGAAGCGGTCGATGCCCAAGCCACTAAGGTAGTTGAGCAGCACGCAGATAATCATCAGGAATACATAGACGGGCTCGCCCCAGCCGTAGAATATTAGTGAGAATGCTACGGTTGTGATGTTGCGCATTAGGCATTTGCTGGCCTCAGCATTGTTCTGACGTTTTTTGTCGATGAACGATGCGATGATGTAGCACAGCGCAAATGCTGGAATGAACGCAAATAGAAAAAATAGATCTGAAAATACCATGTATTTTTAATGTAAGTTTGAGTCTATATTCAAAATAGGTCGCAAAGATAGAAATTTAAACTCAAAATTAAAAGCTAAACTACTAAAAGTTTAGGGGAAAGCTATTTAGTGTGGCAGGATATGGCGCTAAAAAGACAAAATAACGTTTGCCGACAATGCAAATGTTGCGCTCAACTGAGTTGTGGCTTTGTGCCAGCACAAGCAGCCATACGGCAAACTGCATAACAAACGCAGTTTGCGGTTTCACACCCACAGCGAAAACAAACAAAAAACGACCCGACAAAACGTCGAGTCGTTAAAAGTGGAGGTGGCGGGGGTCGAACCCGCGTCCAAACAAGGAACCCCAGAGCTTTCTACATGTTTAGCTGACCGTTTGATCCTTCTCCTCGAGCCAGGCAGGCAGCAGCCAAACCCGAGGCCCAGCCTCTAAATCTCGCACGACAACCGAGGCACATGCCGCACTATCTCTAAATTGATGATACCCCATAATGATTGACCGTTAAAGAGCGGAACGATCTCTCGGGATACTCGTCACACGACCTCCTTGGGTCACGCGATTAAGCCAATTTTCCCTGAAAATTAGGCAGCGAGTGCGTAATTGTTATTGCCATTTATAGCTTGAGCGTTCAGTTTTACGAGACCCCACACAAGGCTCGACATGCTTACAATCGAATTCTACCTGCTGTCAAAACCGGTCACCCCCTTAAGATGTTGTTTTGAGATATCCTTTGGTTTTATTAAGGCTCTTTTTTGCTGCTTATTGTTTTACCTTTTTGTCAATAGTCCACTATTGACTGCAAAGCTAAAAGCACAATCAGCTAAAAAATAGCTCATAATAAATTCCAAAAACATCTCAAACACCATCTTCTAATATCTTAGAAGAGGCTTATGAATGGTCTATCGAGACTCCATGTGAATAGGATAATCCGATAATTGTGCATTTGTGGCAATGCAAATGCGGTGCAAAAATAGTAAATATTTTTTCTTTCGACAAATTATTGCTACATTTGCATCTATAATAATTTACGAAGATGGGAAATCGAGTTATTGAGCTACGTGGTGTGGCGATATACCACGGCGAGGCGCAGGCAAAGCGTGGTGCCGATAAGGATCTGATACTTTCGAACATTAACCTTACGGTCGATGAGGGCGAGTTTGTCTATCTCATTGGTCGTGTAGGCACGGGCAAGAGCACTCTGCTCAAGACCCTCTATGCCGAGGTTGAGCCTGCCGAAGGTAGTGTCGATGTTGTTGGCTTCGATCTCTGCAACCTCAAGCGCCGTGATATTCCTATGTTGCGCCGTTCTATGGGTATCGTTTTCCAGGACTTTCAGCTGCTCACCGACCGCAATGTGTTCTTAAATCTCTACGATGTTATGCGTGCCACGGGCTGGCGCAACGAGGAGGATATACGTTGCCGCATCGACGAGGTGCTGACCCTCGTTGGCCTCGAGCATAAGAGCTATAAGATGCCTTTCGAGCTCTCGGGTGGCGAGCAGCAACGACTAACTATTGCTCGTGCCTTGGTCAATAAGCCACGCCTCATTCTTGCCGACGAGCCTACGGGCAACCTCGATCCTGTCACTGCTGAGGGCATTATGACGCTCTTCCATAAGATTGCCGAGAGCGGCTGCGCTGTGGTTATGTCCACACACAATATCTCGCTTATCGAGCAGTTCCCATCACGAACGATCCTCTTTGCCAAGGGCGGCATCACCGAGGTAGATGTCAAGGAGCTTATCGAGCTGCAGTAGTGCCGTTGCTTGTGCTCGTGTGCTCGACGCTCGCTCTATATTAATATGATTATTCACACTTTCCGAGGTGTAGCTGCTACTGCCTCCGAATACTAATACTTAAAGCTATGCTGCGCAAACTATTTATCATTGCTTTGTGCCTTGTGGCAACAACATTTACCACTCAAGCACAAACCCAAACGCCGCCCGACAATGAGATTTGGTATACTACGACTGATGGTAAAATCGCTGAGCTTCAATATGGTGAATGGCACGCACCTGAAAATGGTGAAGATTTCGAGATAGTATCTCATACCTACGAAAATGGCAGTGGTGTTATTCGTGCAAATAAGCCGATTAAGGCATATGGCGATTGGGATCATGAATGTGTAAACCGTGACTGTTCTGTCGGTTTTTGGCTCGGTGGCAATATTGAAAGTGTTATCTTGCCTAAGGGTCTAACTATAATTGGAGAGTGGGCATTCGATGATTGCAAGAGCCTAACAAGCATCACTATTCCCGATAGTGTAACTACGATTGGAAAGTGGGCATTCGCTCGTTGCAGTAGCCTAACAAGCATTACGATTCCCGATAGCGTAACTACGATTGGAGTGGAAGCATTCAGTGGTTGCAGTAGCCTTCCCGTGATTGATAATATTCGATATGCCGATACCTATTTAGTTGAAGTAGTTGATAAATCACAAGCAAGCTATACAATAAAAGAGGGTACTCGCATTATTGGAAGCCATGCATTCTCAGATTGTAGCGACCTAACAAGTATCACTATTCCCGATAGTGTAACTACGATTGGAAGTGGTGCGTTCGAGGGTTGCAGTAGCCTAACCAACATAACTATTAGCGATAACGTAACTCAGATTGAGGGGTATGTTTATAACAATGGTTTAATAGATGTAGATGTTCATGTTGCTGACTTAGCAAAATATT
>JAFZEX010000042.1 GCA_017560425.1 Alistipes sp. | reverse complement strand
CGATGGTCTCCTTTGTCGAAACGGCGGACCTGCACAAAAACACGTGGTCATTCGACATATCCTTGAATGCCACTAAACGATAATTCTCTGGATGAATACCCTTTTTCATTTTCGTCTTTTTGTTATAATTAATATTGCAATAATTAATTCGGCGGCAAAGATAACGCTTTTTTTTAATACTGCAACAATTATTTCATCTTTTATTTATTCGAAATGTTATTAATCTCTTGATTTGCTTGTTGTAAAGCGAAAAAAATCTTATTTTTGCAATATGAGAAAGGTTATCTACATATTTTATACGCTGCTATTATCTGCACTCTTTGTTTGGGCTTGTACTCCTGATGTTGAGCCTACGCCCAATGACCCTGAAGAGGGAGGAAATGCTAAGGAGGAGTTTGATCCCAACATAGACCTTCCCATTGAGCCATACAATCCATACTATCCATCGTCGGAGTGGAGCGAGGAGGAGTTGGCAAAACTCTTCAACATGGGGGCTTTTCCAAAAATTCATATAGAGGTATCATTAAATGAGTGGAAAAGGCTATTAGAGGCTTATGACTTTATGAAAGACTATACGTATATTCATTGTGATGTTAATATTGGGTTAAGCGGTGAGGAGTATAGTTTTAATGATGCGGGCCTAAGAATCAGGGGCTACTCTTCGCGTAGGCGACCCGAGGTTAGGCACTATAGTGATACTCATAATGCAGATAAAACTGATTGGCAGCAATCCAGCTTTATGCTTAATCTTAGAAAATTTCAGAAGGACGATGCTCATGAGTTGTATAACGTGCGAAAGATAAACCTGCGACACTTCTTTCGCGATGCCACATGTTGTCGTGAGTTGTTTTGCTACGACCTCTTCCGTCGATTTGGTATTTGGACTGCGCCATACAGCTCGTATTGTCGATTATGGATACATGTAAAGGGCGACAGCAAGCCCGCCTATTTTGGTGTTTATGGCATGGTGGAGGCTATTGATGATAAGTTTATTAAGCGACGCAAAGAGCTCTTTGGTGACCACAAGCACAATCTATGGAAGTGTAATTGTGGCGCACATCTAAACTATGATACATACGACCGCTCGCTAATATATTTTGATGATAATCAGGGTATTAACTATCACTATGAGCTAAAGAGCAATATCGAGAACTTTGAGGTTGCCAAGGCTCAGCTCATTGAGTTTATGAGAAAATTATCGGAGTATGAGGGTGAGGAGCTTTATAATTGGATAACCTCGGTGTGTGATGTTGAACTGTTGCTGCGCACCTATGCCGTTAATGTTGCTGTGGGTAACTGGGACGACTATTGGGTAAATAGCAATAACTACTATCTATATTTCAATACATCGGATATCGACCAATATGAGGTGTTCTTTATTCCTTGCGATTTTGATCAGACGCTTGGTAATGGTGGAGGATCGTATCATATCGATGTTGCACGTCAGAATCCCTTGATGTGGGGTGATTCCGAGGCAAATCCTTTGGTTGCTAAGCTACTCGAATTTGAGGATTTGCGTGCGATATATGTCGAAGCACTTAAGGAGCTATGCTCCGAGCAAAATGACCTTATGCACTACACACGAGCGATACCTCGTATCAGGCAGTGGCATCGTATGGTTGAAAAGTATCTATATAACGACACGGAGGAGAATTGCGAGATTGTTGATGCTCCAGGCAAAGATAGTAGTAATCCAGAATATAGAATCCTTGACGAGTCGCCAGATGTTAATTTCTTCCGTCTAAAGGCTGATGCAATAAGTGCGATATAGATGAGCGTTTTGAATAGTGGTATAATATAATAATAGTAGTGCGGGTATTAAAAATGATACCCGCACAACCTATTATGCTTGCGCCTTCTCTGCTGATGTTTTGTTGCATGTCTAAAATAGATAATTCCAATAATATTTATGAATGTTGTTGCAATTTACTTTCAAAATGTTTAACTTTGTGGGTAGTAATGTGTAATCTAAAACTAATTGCGTTATGAAGTATTGTCCAAATTGCGGTGCTCAGATTGATGATAAGGCTGTTGTGTGTGTTAAATGTGGCGTGGCACAGCCAGGCACAAACTCACCCTCTAACTCTGAGTGGCTAACTGTTTTATTGTTGTGTATCTTCCTTGGTGGTTTAGGTATTCATCGTTTCTACGTAGGTAAGACAGGCACGGGTATTGCGCAGCTTCTCACCTGTGGTGGTTGTGGAATATGGGCTCTTATCGATTTGATTATGATCTTGACCGGTGGCTTCGAAGATGCTAATGGCAACAAGATTACAAATAAGTAGCTTTGAAAAGACCAATCATAGCAAAAATCAAGTTGGGGGTGCTAATATTGCTCCCCTTCTTTTTATATGTCGTTCCCACAGAGGGTATCTATAATGGCGAGTCGCTATGCCTCATTAAGCGCTGCTTTGGCGTTGAGTGCTGGGGGTGCGGAATAACAAGAGCCATATTCTCGGTGCTATACGGCAACTTCGCCGAGGCGTGGTGCTATAATAGGTTGATTGTCATCGTTTTCCCGCTCCTTTTATGGTTGTGGGGCAAGGAGATATATAAAACAATACGCCTCCTAAGAGCAAAAAAGTAGAGCAGCCAAATAATCATGGTTGCTCTACTTTTTTATGCTTAAAAATCCCGCTTAGATTATTACACCTCCGAGGTGAACTTAAAGCGGATGTCCTTGAAGTTCTCCTGTGCCAAAGCCAAGGCGTAGCTTGTGTCGGCGAGGAATACGTCACGACCATGCTTATCTACTGCCATGTTGGTGTGCTTACGGCGCTTGAAGTCGCTTAGCTGTGCCTCGTTGTCCGACTCAATCCAGCAAGCCTTGTGGATAGAGATAGGCTCCCAACGACACTTAGCACCATACTCGTGCTCGAGGCGGTACTGGATAACCTCGAACTGAAGAGCACCCACCGTGCCGATGATCTTGCGGCCGTTGAGCGACGATGTAAATAGCTGTGCCACACCCTCGTCCATAAGCTGGTCGATACCCTTTGCAAGCTGCTTAAACTTCATTGGGTCGGCATTCTCGATATAGCGGAAGTGCTCAGGCGAGAACGAAGGGATACCCGTAAACTTGAGCTTCTCGCCCTCGGTGAACGTGTCGCCAATCATGAACGTACCTGTGTCGTGCAAACCGATGATATCGCCAGGGAAAGCCTCGTCGATAACCGACTTCTTCTCTGCCATAAATGCTGTTGGCGACGAGAACTTGAGCTGCTTGCCGCTACGCACGTGGAGGTAGTTCTTGTTGCGCTCGAACTTGCCCGAACATATCTTCATAAAGGCGATACGGTCACGGTGGTTAGGGTCCATGTTTGCATGTATCTTGAAGATGAAGCCCGAGAGCTTAGCCTCCGATGGCTCAACAATGCGTGTTGCGGTAGGCGCTGTGCGTGGCGATGGGGCGATGCGAATGAAGCACTCCAAAAGCTCACGAACACCGAAGTTGTTCACTGCCGAGCCGAAGAAGATTGGTGCTACCTCACCTGCGAGGTATGCCTCACGGTTGAAGGTGTCATAAATACCCTCAACGATCTCGATGTTCTCACGAAGCTGGTTGGCAAACTTCTCGCCAATATACTTGTCTACGTCCGACGATGCGAGGTCTGAGATATCTACTGTCTCGGCATCTGCTGTCTGACGCTCATCTGAGGTGAACAGCGAGAGGTTGTGCTCGTAGATGTTGTACACGCCCTTGAACGTGTCGCCCGACGATATTGGGAATGCCAATGGGCGCACCTTGATCTGAAGCTCCTTCTCCACCTCGTCCAAAAGGTCGAAAGGATCCTTCGATGGGCGGTCCATCTTGTTTACAAAGACGATAACAGGGGTCTTGCGCATGCGACATACGTCCATGAGACGGCGTGTCTGCGTCTCGACACCCTTTGCGCCGTCGATAACGATGATTACCGAGTCTACGGCAGTGAGTGTACGGTAGGTGTCCTCGGCAAAGTCCTCGTGACCAGGGGTGTCGAGGATGTTGATTTTGACATCCTTATACTCGAAGCCCATTACTGAGGTTGCCACAGAGATACCACGCTGGCGCTCAATCTCCATAAAGTCAGATGTTGCACCCTTCTTAATCTTGTTGCTCTTAACAGCTCCAGCAACATGGATAGCACCACCGAACAAGAGTAGCTTCTCGGTGAGTGTGGTCTTACCCGCATCAGGGTGTGCAATAACCGCAAATGTTCGGCGGCGTGTGATTTCGTCAATGAGTGCCATATACCTTATTATAATTTTTACAGGGCGCAAAGATACGAAGCAAATTACAATAAGCAATAAATTTTTACGTTTTGTGAATGGTGTTTTGCGAAATTTTTATACCTTTGTATGGATATAACCATCTCTTCGCTCGAAATGAGTGAGGCGTAAACTAAGTTTTATGGCAGTTGAGAAGTATAGAATTGTTGAGGTTGTGGCTTCGGACAAGGCTCTCGAGAGAGAGTTTATCGAGCTGCCTAAACGATTGTATAAGGGCTCCGAGAATTGGGTCTGCCCCTTCGATAGCTCGATTAAGGCGGTCTTCGACCCTAAGCGAAATAAGCTGTTTGCCGATGGCGAGGCTATTCGTTGGGTGGCTTACAACGCTGAGGGTGAGTGCGTAGGACGCATCGCTGCATTCTACGACAAGACCCATGCCTACGGTTACGAGCAGCCTACGGGTGGCTGTGGCTTTTTCGAGGCTATCAACTCTCAGGAGCTTGCCAGCCAGCTCTTCGACACTGCACGTGAGTGGCTTAAGGAGCGAGGCATGGAGGCAATGGACGGCCCTATTAACTTCGGCTCACGTGATGCATGGTGGGGATTGCTTGTCGAGGGCTATGAGTATCAGCCCTTGTTCGAGAATCCATACAACCACCCATACTACAAAGAGTTGTTTGAGAACTACGGATTTCAGAACTACTTTAATCAGAATACCTACCTTTGGACCATCGACGATGACGACGTAAACGAGGTTGTGCACGAGCGTGTTAAGCGCCTGATGCAGACGCCAGGATATAGCTTTGCGTCGATAGGTGACGAGGATCTGTATAGCGTAGTCGAGAAGTTCCGTAATATATATAATAAGGCATGGGCGCTCTTTACGGGCGTGCAGCCAATGACCGAGGAGGAGGCACGACAGATGGCAGACACCATGCGCCCCATCATCGACCGCAACCTGATATGGTTTGCCTACTTCAATGGCGAGCCTATCGGCTTCTTTATCATGGTGCCCGACCTTAACCGCATCATCGGCAAGTATAACGGCAAGTTTGGCCTTATAAACAAGCTACGCATGATGTGGGACTTGAAGATACGCAAGCGTAGCGACCGCATCTTTGCCATTGTCTTTGGCATCACGCCCGAGTTCCAGGGCAAGGGTGTCGAGTCGGGGTTGATGAAGGCGATGCTCGATGGATATATCCGCACCAAGAAGAACGACTACAAGACGGTGGAGTTTGCGTGGATTGGCGACTTTAACCCCGTGATGAACCGCATGATTGAGCGATATGTGTGTGCCAAGCGACATAAGGTGCATACCACCTATCGCTACCTCTTCGACCGCACAAAGGAGTTTACTCGCTGCCCACGTGTGGGCTTTAAGCCTCGCCCCGCAGCGGAACAACCAAAAACCGAATAACCAATAACTTAAAACTATACAACAAAATGAAAACTACAGCTTTTACAAAGTACCACATCGAGAATGGTGCTAAGATGGCAGAGTTCGCAGGCTACAACATGCCTATCGAGTTCTCAGGTATCAACGACGAGCATATCAACGTGCGTGAGAAGTGCGGCGTGTTTGACGTGAGCCACATGGGTGAGATTTGGGTTAAGGGTCCACGTGCTACTGAGTTCTTGCAGCGCATCACAACAAACAACGTATGCGACCTATTCGACGGTAAGGTTCAGTATACTACAATGCCTAACGGCAAGGGTGGTATCGTTGATGATATCTTGGTTTACCGCCTCAACGAGGAGAAGTATATGCTCTGCGTGAACGCAGCAAACATCGAGAAGGATTGGAACCACATCTGCGAGCAGGGTAAGGAGTATGGCCTAACTGCTGGTGTTGAGCTTGAGAATGCATCAGACAAGACTGCTCAGCTTGCCATCCAGGGTCCTTTGGCTATGCAGCTCGTGCAGAAGATGACCGAGGAGCAGGTTGTAGACATGGAGTACTACACATTCAAGCTCTGCAAGGTTGCTGGTTGCGACGTGATCCTCTCAACAACAGGCTACACAGGCTCTGGCGGTTGCGAGATCTATATGTACAACGAGGATGCTGACACTATTTGGGAGGCAATGTGGAAGGTAGGCGAGGAGTTCGGCTTGAAGAACATCGGTCTTGGTGCTCGTGACACCTTGCGCCTTGAGAAGGGCTTCTGCCTCTATGGCAACGATATCGACGACACTACATCGCCTATCGAGGCTGGTCTTAACTGGCTCACTAAGTTCGTTGATAACAAGCCATTCATCGACCGTGAGCTCATGGAGCGTCAGAAGAAGGAGGGCGTTGAGCGCAAGCTCGTAGGCTTCAAGCTTATCGACCGTGGTGTGCCACGTCACGAGTATGCGTTGGCAGACCTCGAGGGTAACGAGATTGGTCACGTTACATCAGGTACTATGTCGCCATGCCTCAAGGTGGGTATCGGTATGGGTTATGTGAAGCCAGCATTCGCTAAGGCTGGTACCGAGATTGCGGTGGTTGTTCGTGGCCGCTTGCTCAAGGCTGAGGTTGTTCGCTTGCCATTCGTATAATTTGGCTTAAAAAGATGTGGTCGGCACTCAAAAATGGGTGCCGGCTACACTATTTTATCGGGTTTTTGAAAAAAAAGTCGAAATAGGGGAACAATTCAAATAATTATTCATATCTTTGTAGTGTATTTGGAGCGCTGTGTTCCGAACAATGCAGAAACAAACACAAGTTATCTTTATATTATAACCTTTTAACTTAAACTAAAACTATGGATGTAAAAGTTATCATGGCCAATTTGGAGGCCAAGCACCCAGGCGAGAGCGAGTACTTGCAGGCGGTTCAGGAGGTATTGGAGTCTATCGAGGAGGTATACAACCAGCACCCTGAGTATGAGGCAGCTAAGATCGTAGAGCGTATGGTAGAGCCAGATCGTATCTTCACTTTCCGTGTAACATGGGTTGATGATGCAGGTCAGGTTCAGACTAACCTCGGTTACCGTGTACAGTTTAACTCAGCTATCGGTCCTTACAAGGGCGGTTTGCGTTTCCACCCAGCTGTTAACCCTTCAATGTTGAAGTTCCTCGGTTTCGAGCAGACTTTCAAGAACGCATTGACTACCCTTCCTATGGGTGGCGCTAAGGGTGGTGCTGATTTCAACCCAGTTGGCAAGTCTAACGGTGAGATCATGCGCTTCTGCCAGGCATTCATGCAGGAGTTGTGGAACAACATCGGCGTAGATACTGACGTTCCTGCTGGTGACGTAGGTGTTGGTGGCCGTGAGATCGGTTTCCTTAACGGTATGTATCAGAAGCTTGCTCGCAAGTACCACACAGGTGTATTGACTGGTAAGGGTGAGACTTGGGGTGGTTCTATCCTTCGTCCTGAGGCTACTGGTTACGGTGCTTTGTACTTCACTGAGCACATGTTGGCTAAGGCTGGCAAGAACATCGCTGGCAAGACTGTTGCAGTTTCAGGTTTCGGTAACGTGGCTTGGGGTGCATCACAGAAGGCTGTTGAGCTCGGCGCTAAGGTTGTTGCTATCTCTGGTCCAGACGGCGTTTGCGAGATCCCTGCTGGTATCACTAACGAGATGATCGACTACATGCTTGTAATGCGTGCTTCTAACCGCAACAAGGTAGAGGATATGGCTACTAAGTTCCCTGAGGCATGTAAGTTCACTGCTGGTAAGAAGGCTTGGTCTGTAAAGTGTGACATCGCTTTGCCATGTGCATTCCAGAACGAGTTGAACGAGGCTGACGCTAAGGAGCTTTTGGCTAACGGCACATGGTGCGTAGCTGAGGTTTCTAACATGGGCTGTACTCCAGAGGCTATCAAGGCATTCCAGGAGGCAGGTATCCTCTTCGCTCCAGGTAAGGCAGTTAATGCTGGTGGTGTAGCAACTTCAGGTCTTGAGATGACTCAGAACTGTATGCACATTTCATGGTCTGGTAAGGAGGTTGACGAGAAGCTTCACTTCATCATGGAGTCTATCCACGAGGCATGTGTTAAGTTCGGTCAGCAGCCAGATGGCTCTGTTAACTACGTTAAGGGTGCTAACATCGCAGGCTTCATGAAGGTTGCACAGGCTATGCTTGAGCAGGGTATCATCTAATTTGATGTTATAGGCCGCAATCTGCGGCACTTCCCTAAAAGCTATCCCACTTGGGCTGTAGGTCAAACTACTATCCCAAGTGGGATACTTTTGTGAAGTACCACATCTCACAGCCTCTAACATCAAATTATGGCGAGATAATATCCCTAAAGTAAGACCCCACGGGCTGTACTAATGTACTATCCCGTGGGGTTCTTCTTTAGCGATAGTCCAAATCTAACGCCGTTCTGACGCTAAATGCTACTGCGGTACATCACACAATCTCCAACATCAAATTTCAGCGCAAAAAAATGCGGGTTGTAGTTTTGCTACAACCCGCATCTATTTTATGTATGCGTTTTTACTTCGCAGTGTAGATCAAATACTCGAGCTCGCCCATAAGGCCACGCTGCTGCTCCTCGGGGGCGTAGAGCGCAAACATGATGGTGGTGATTAAGCCACGCTCCTGGTCAAGCGTTGAGAAGCTAACAAATGGGCCTCCCATCTGATCGAACGTTACCTCCCAGCAGCCACGAAGCTCATACCATAGGCGGTCGTTGGCAACAATCTCGCTCCAATAGATAGGGGCACTTTGGCTGATTGTTAGGCTTGAGCCCGGCTTGTTGCTATGCACCACGGCGAGCTTGTTCATGAGCATGCGCTCGAGTGCTGCGCCCTCGAAATCCTCGGGTCCGTTATACTTTTGCGAGAAGGCGAAGATATATTGTGCCTTCTTTTCGTAGTCACGCATAAACCATAGTAGGCTTCTATCGCCACTATTGGCACGTGCAAAGCCCGCAGGGATATGCATGTCGATGCCCGTGTGCTTCTTGAACTGCTCCATGAGCTTTGGGGTGCTGCTACGACGGCTATTCGCAAGTGAGCGGTTGCGCTCGCCAATCTCGAAGTGACCAGCAATCTCGGCGCCATGCTCCTCCAAGAAGCGCTTAGCGCTCTCCGCTGTTGGGGCATTCACCGACACCACCACCTGAGGGCGTGCATATACGTTGTCTTCGACCTTGAACGTAGGCTCCGTATGTACGGGGTCGATGTTTATCGATATTAGGTTGCCATACTTTCTGTCCATGGTGCTTGCCTCGCCGTGGCTCTTATGTCCCAAGATGTAGAAGTAGCTCTCGGGGCGTGGTAGTCCTGCCACACGTGCGCCCACGCTGCGGTAGAGCACCGAGTCGATACCACTATCCCACGCATCGTTGCTACACAGAACAAATGCCTCGTAAGGCATGCCGATGGCACTCTTCGATACGGTCTGAGGCTTTGTGGTGCAGCTCGCCATGATGGTGGCAATGGCAACGAGGAGCGTTGCTATTTTAACAATATGTTTCATACTCATGCTTTTTTGTGTATGCCATACAAATAGTAGGCAATTTGTAGTTTATTAGTACAAAGGTAGTGATATTTTTCTAAATGAGAAAAAAAAGTTATTTTTGCACTATTATATAATAAGGTATGCGCATAGGTCCAAAAAATATATTTCGAAGGCTCTTTCCCGGGGCTGTGTGGGAGGTCAACGATCCTACGGGGCTCTATCTCACCTTCGACGATGGCCCTACGCCTGGCGTTACGGAGTGGATACTTAACACCCTCGATAGGTACGATGCCAAGGCTACCTTCTTTGTCTTGGGCAAAAATGTGGAACTATACCCCGACCTCTACGAGATGATTCTCGAGCGAGGCCACAAGGTGGGCAACCACACCTACTCGCACCAAAAGGGGTGGAGCATGTCACGTGAGCGCTATATCGAAGATATAGATCTCGCTGCGGGCATGGTGCCCAGCGAGCTCTTTCGCCCGCCCTATGCTCAGATTACCAAGCCACAGCTTCGTGCCCTTACGCACCGCTTTTCGGTGGTTATGTGGAGCGTGCTCTCACGTGACTACAACCGTAACATATCGCCCAAGGCATGCCTACGTGGCACGCTAAAGGGGTTGCGTGGTGGCGACATTGTGTCGTTGCACGATAGCGATAAGTCGTTTCGTAACACAAGCTATGTGCTGCCTGCCCTTCTGCGTCGTGCCCGTGAGATGGGCTTAGAGTGTAAAATTTTGGAGTTATAACCATGAATATTATTGTTGCTATAACAGGCGCAAGCGGCGCTATATATGCTCGTCAGACACTTGACCTACTGATTAATAGTGAGGAGGTTACGAATATAGCTCTCGTCATGAGCGACCATGCCCAAGATGTTGTCGAGGCCGAAGGGGTGACACTCCCCGCCTCTGATAAGGTTCAGCAATTTGCTAACGACGATATGTGGTCGTCGCTGGCAAGTGGCTCGGCACGCTGGGACTCTATGATTGTTGTGCCCTGCTCGATGGGCACAGTAGGACGCATCGCCGCTGGAGTATCACGAACACTCATCGAGCGTGCTGCCGATGTGATGCTCAAGGAGCGCAGACGGCTCGTTACGGTGGTGCGTGAGGCGCCATACTCGCTTATCCACCTGCGCAACCTAACAACAATAACCGAGGCAGGAGCCATAGTTCTCCCCGCATCGCCATCGTTCTACTTCAAGCCACAGACTATCGACGGGCTTACGATGACCATAAGCCAGCGTGCTGTCGAGATGCTCGGCATCGAGGTTAAGCATAGGTCGTGGGGCGAGTAGTCTAAGGACTAATTTATTGGAGATTAAAAATATTTTTGTACCTTTGTGGGCTGAAGGTGTGTCTAACGCCTTAGATTTGCAAATCATTTAAACAAAATACACTATGACAATTACAGCATCAGACATCAAGATTGGTATGTGCGTGGAGATGGACGGTAAGACATTTATCGTTGTAGACTTCCAGCACTGCAAGCCAGGTAAGGGCCCAGCTTTCGTACGTTCAAAGCTCAAGAACCTCGAGAATGGTAACGTTCTCGACAAGACCTTCTCTTCAGTATCACAGAAGATCGAGCAGGTACGTGTGGAGCGCCGTCCATACCAGTTCACTTACGAGGATGACCTCGGTGCACACTTCATGCACACTGAGACATTCGAGGAGATCAACATCGACAAGAACCTTATCAACAACGCAGACCTTATGGCTGACGGCCAGATTGTCGAGGTTATGTTCCACACCGAGAAGGAGAGCGTGCTTTCAGCAGAGCTTCCTCCAATCGTTGATATGGAGGTTACTTACACCGAGCCAGGTGTACGTGGCGATACCGCTTCAACAAACTCACTCAAGGCTGCTACAGTAAACACTGGCGCAACAATCAAGGTGCCTTTGTTCATCAACACCGGTGATAAGATTCGTGTGGATACTCGTACTCGTGAGTATTACGAGCGCATCAAGTAATTTGTTGTGATAAGCCGCAATCTGCGGCCTCTCAATCAAAGCTCCGAATGAGCAGTACGTTGAGTACAGCCCATCCGGAGCTTTTTCATGTCGAGACCACATCTAACCCCTTCTGACAACAAATTGTGCGCTTAGTGAAGTGGAGTTTTGAGGACCTTGAGACCTTAGGACCTTAGGACCATTAAGATGGTCACGGACAAATGTCCTAATGGTCTTAAAGGTCTTAATTCTCTACCAATTAATAACTGCTGATAGCGCCATCCCTAAACTCCCTAAACTCCTTAAACTCTCTAAGCTCCCTATTTCTGCGCTAATTTGGGTTGGCAGGGCAAAAGGGTAGATAGAGAATATGGGTAAATAGGGAAGATAGGTTTGTGATACCCTCGCCTCATCGACCCTATTGACCCTATCACCCCTAATCTTATTACTCACTTCTAATGAAATCCCGTGCAAACCACCCAAAACTTTTGCCTTCAACCTTTTGTTTTTTACTATTTTTTCGTACCTTTGTTAAAATCATAACTTAAACACAACTACTATGAAACGTCTATTTTTACTCATGGCCGTTATCCTCGTTGCTCTATGTAGCTCAATAGCTACAACAAAGGCACAAGCTCCCGAGCGTCAAAATTGGGATGGCGGTTTTTCACTCTATGGCAATGTAGAGTCTGTGACTATAACAGGGTATGAGTTGCAGGATAAATTTGGCGAGGTTATTAGAGGTGATGTCCAAGGTAAGGATAAGTATTGCTTTAATAATGCTGGAGATGTGATTGAGGAAGCTGAATACAACTCTGATGGCTCGTTGAAGAGGAAGCATATTTATAAATACGACTCCTCTGGAAATGAGGTTGAGCGTGCTGGGTACAACTCTGATGGCTCGTTGATTCGTAAGAGGATTTATAAATACGACTCTTCTGGAAATATGATTGAGCGTGCTGATTACGACTCTGATGGCTCGTTGGAGTGTAAGTATATTGGTAAATACGACTCTTCTGGAAATATGATTGAGCGTGCTGATTACGACTCTGATGGCTCGTTGGAGTATAAGTATATTTTTAAATACGACTCCTCTGGAAATTTGATTGAGGATGCTAGGTACGACTCTGATGGCTCGTTGGAGAGTAATTATATTTATAAATACGACTCCTCTGGACATAAGAGTGAGGAAGCTGGATACAACTCTGATGG
>JAFZEX010000041.1 GCA_017560425.1 Alistipes sp. | reverse complement strand
GAGAATATAGTGAAATTAGGGAGTATAGTGAATTTAGGGAGCGGTTGTGCTTTGCGAATAAATGATGATAGCGCCCTCCCTAAACTCCCTAAACTCCTTAAACTCTCTAAGTTCCCTATCCTTGCGCTAATTACAGGGGCAGAAGAGGAATAAAGGGTCGTAAGAGTATTATAACCCTTTATGACCCTTTTAGACCTTTATGACCCATTTATCTCATCTCTCTTCTTGCTTAAAATACTACGAGGCGCATAGTGATATGCGCCTCGTAGTATTAAGTGAGTTATCTTACTTCTTGAAGTAGCGGTTGTACAAGCCCTCGAAGCCCTTGCCGTGGCGTGCCTCGTCCTTAGCCATCTCATGAACAGTGTCGTGGATAGCGTCGTAGTTGTTCTGCTTAGCCAAAGCTGCGATGCGCATCTTGTCGGCACAAGCACCACTCTCAGCGTTCATACGCTTCTCGAGGTTGGTCTTAGTGTCCCATACGCAGTCGCCCAACAACTCGGCGAACTTAGCAGCGTGCTCAGCCTCCTCAAAGGCGTAGCGCTTGAATGCCTCAGCAATCTCAGGGTAGCCCTCGCGGTCTGCCTGGCGGCTCATTGCAAGGTACATACCTACCTCGGTGCACTCGCCCATGAAGTGGTTGTTCAAACCCTCAAGGATCTCGGCGTGGTCTACCTTGCCATCACCAAGCTTGTGCTCGGTAACAAACTCGAGAGCCTTGCCCTCCTCCTGCATCTCGTTGAACTTATCCTTGCCAACCTTGCAAAGTGGGCACTGATCTGGTGCCTCGTTACCCTCGTGAATATATCCGCATACTGAACAAATGAACTTCTTAGCCATAATCTTATTAGTTTTTTATAGGTTAGTATTTTCTTTAATTTTATTCTGTTTGTTTTCGTTTCTGGTGCAAATATAAGGGCTTTTTTTATTTCTGCAATAGATTTTCCTTAATGATTTCTTATAGGGGTATAAGGTGTATCTATATATGCTGATTATCAGGCTATTTCTTGCGTGCACCGATAGCGAGGATCACACCAAGGGCAACACCCAAAAGTGCGGCGAACAAAACACGTAGCTCGCTTGGGAGCATAAAGGTAATTGTGTGGGCAGGATACCAAAATAGTGGAATGGTCTTCTTGAAGATGAAGCTCCACTGACGATCCCAATTTAGCTCCATGATATGTCGGCGCATGTCGATAGGGCGAACAAGGGCCTTTAGCGAGCCACCATTCTCGGCGATGTGCGTATCAGTAATCTTGTGGAAGGTCATGAACACAGGAGCAAAGAAGGTGTTCATCATAACCGAGATAGAGAGTGCCACAACGAGCTTGCCCCAAGCAAAGCCGTCGGCCTTGAATGCTGCAACCATATCCTCGCCACCCATGCTCGAGATAAATGCTGGGATACCATTTGCAAATACGGTCATCGCCATAGATATTGCCATACCGAGCAAGCCCCACACGACCATGCGTGGTAGCACGCCGAAGGTAGGTGTTGTGTAGTTGCCCGTAGATATTCTGCAGCCGAGCATCTCGCCAAGCGTAGCGAGGATGCCAAACTTGAGGAATGCCATGATCATGGCGTGTGCGGCGTTGAACGACTTGTACCAAGCATAGAGCTCGGGTGAAAGGAAGAATGGAACGAATATCGCCAGCATGACGATAGCGAAATAGAGGTCTTGACGTTTCATGTTTAGTAGTTTTGTTTATCAAAACAAAGTTACAAAATAATTTCGCAATTAGCAAGCATATCCCCACAATTAGGGAATTTATACTATTATAAATATATGTATCAGAGTGGATTGTTCGGATATGGCGAAAAAGGTTGTTGCGAGATAAAAAATTTTTCTTACCTTTGCGCCCGAATTAATGTGGAGGATTTGGACTGATTGCAACCACAATAAAAAAATGCTAAAGCGGCACTCTTTTTATACGCAATTTCCCCTCCATACGTTTATTAACTATAAAAACTTATAACGTATGGCTTTTTTATTTACTTCAGAGTCTGTGTCGGAGGGACATCCAGATAAGGTAGCCGACCAGATTTCAGATGCAATTCTCGATGAATTTCTTCGCTACGACCTTAACTCTAAGGTTGCTTGCGAGACACTTTGTACCACAGGTCTTACCGTAGTTTCAGGCGAGGTACGCTCTGAGGGCTACGTCGATATCCAGGGCGTGGCACGTCGTGTTATCGACCGTATTGGCTACAACCGTAGCGAGTATCAGTTCGATGCAGCGTCGTGCGGTGTGCTCTCGGCTATCCACGAGCAGTCGTCAGACATCAACCAGGGTGTTGATCGTCCTGAGGGCGAGGAGCAGGGTGCTGGCGACCAGGGTATCATGTTTGGCTATGCCGTAGATGAGACCCGTGAGTTTATGCCTGCAACACTCATTCTCTCGCACGTAATCCTCAAGGAGCTTGCCGTTATCCGTCGTGAGGGCGAGCACATGACCTACCTTCGTCCCGACTCTAAGAGCCAGGTGACTATCGAGTATGGCGATGACCGTCGTCCTAAGCGTGTTCACACCATCGTGGTATCTACTCAGCACGACGAGTTTATTCTTCCTACACGTGAGCGCTCGGAGCAGGAGGCAGAGCAGCAGATGCAGCGCATCATCGCTGACGATGTTCGCAACATTCTTATCCCACGTGTTAAGGCTCGCTTGGAGCGTGCTCACGACCAGCTTTCTGAGCTTATCGACAACGACTACATCTTGCACGTAAACCCAACAGGTAAGTTCGTGATTGGTGGTCCTCATGGCGATACAGGTCTTACAGGTCGTAAGATTATTGTTGATACCTATGGTGGTCGTGGTGCTCACGGTGGTGGTGCCTTCTCGGGTAAGGACTCATCGAAGGTGGATCGCTCGGCAGCATACGCAGCACGCCACATCGCTAAGAACATGGTGGCAGCAGGCATCGCACGCGAGGTGCTTGTGCAGGTGAGCTACGCTATCGGTATCGCTCAGCCATTGTCAATCTATGTTGATACCTATGGTACATCGAACGTTAAGATGACCGACGGCGAGATCGCTGCAAAGATTGGTCAGCTCTTCGACCTTCGCCCAGCAGCTATCGTTGAGCGCTTCGGTCTAAAGTACCCAATTTTTGAGGCTACAGCGTCGTATGGCCACTTTGGTCGTCGCCCTTACAACGAGCTTGTTCGCTTCATTGGCAAGGACGGCAAGGAGTTCGCCAAGGAGGTTGAGTTCTTCTCATGGGAGAAACTCGACGAGGTGGACCGCCTAAAGGCAGAATTTGGCCTATAATCTAAAAGGCTCGATAGCAATAAGTTAGCTATCGAGCCTTAAATTTTCTTAAAACTTTTTGCCAAAAAGTTTGCAGATTAGAAAATAGTTACTACCTTTGCACACCGAAAACCTCAAAGCCCAGGTGGTGAAATTGGTAGACACGCTACTTTGAGGGGGTAGTGAGCGCAAGCTCGTGCAAGTTCGAGTCTTGTCCTGGGCACTGAAAACGGCGGAAGAAATTCCGCCGTTTTTGTTTTATGCTATAGTACCCCAATAAAAAAGGCAGATTTGGACTCAATACCAAATCTGCCTTTGTGTTTAATGGCTTCTCGCTTAGTCGAGAGGGTAGGCTGCTACGAAGCAATCCTTGGTGCGTAGCTCCTCCTGATGTGCCTTGAGGTTTGAGAGCGTCACATCGCCCACGATGTAGTTGTACTCCTCTGATGAGTACTGCTCACGAATCTTCGAGAAGTTGAGCAGGTTGCGCTGCTCGGCACTCTTATAGCGGAAGTATACACGGAACGTATGCTCGGTGTTGTACTTAGGTAGTACCGAGTCGTTACGCTTCTTATACTCGTAGCGGTAGTTATAGGCGCATGCCGTGATGTCGCTAAGCACAGCCGAGCCCGTAGGGTGGCCACCAGCACCACGACCAAACATAAACTGCTTGTCGTAGAACAGACCCTTGATAACAACGCCGTTGAACTCGTCCTCAACGCTATAGATATACTTGTTGCGAGAGATGAGCTGAGGAATGACGCACATGATTAGTCTGTCGTCGATCTTCTCGACATGTGCCACGAGCTTTATGCGGCGATCCTTCTCCTGAGCAAAGCGGATATCGGAGTCGTTCATGGTAGAGATACCATAGGTAAATATCTCGTCGGGCGAAACATATACGCCAAAGGCGTGGATAGTGATGATTATAAGCTTGTAGAGCGAGTCCCAGCCGTCGATGTCGAGTGTTGGGTTGCTCTCAGCAAAGCCGAGATCCTGGGCGAGCTTTAGCGCCTTGTCGTATGACATATGCTCGTTGAAGATCTTCGATAGGATAAAGTTCGACGAGCCGTTGAGGATACCCTTCACCGACACCAAGAGGTCGTTGTCGTAGTACTCCTCGAGGTTGCGGATAACAGGAATTGAGCCACATGCCGATGCGTCGTACAAGAGGGCAGTGTTGTACTGCTCCTGAAGGTCGATAAGCTCGGGTAGGTGGTGGCCAAGCATCTTTTTGTTGCCCGAAACCACAGGAATGCGGCTCTTGAGCGCACGCTTAACGATGTCGTAAGCCGCCTCAGCATCGTCGATAACCTCGACAATAAGGTTGATATCCTTGTCGGCGAATATGTCGTCGATGTTGTCTGTAAACTCGGCGTTGATGCCACGCTCCTTGTTTATGTCACGCACGCAGATGCGCTTGATGTTTACGTGCGATGAGTCGATGCGCTGCAACACGTCGTAGAGGCCACGACCAACATTGCCGAAGCCGAAGAGTCCTATATTCAAATTTTTCATGACTATCTGTTGTTTATAAAGTTTTCAATTATTGTGTTTAGTTTTTCGTGTTCCACCAAGAAGCCGTCGTGACCAAACTCCGACTCGATTACGTGGTACTCAACCTTGGCGATGTGCTCACGCAGTGGCGTGTGCGCCTCGATGGGGAATAGTATGTCCGACGATATCGCCACAACAAGTGTGCGTGCCTCAATTTTTTGGAGAGCCTCGGCTACGGAGCCTCTGCCACGTGCTATGTTGTGTGAATCGACAGCCTCGCTTAGGCGGTAGTACGACATGGCGTTAAACCTGCGGCGTAGCTTCTCACCCTGATACTGCTGGTAGGTGTGTGCTCGTCGCTCGAACGATGCCTCCTCGGGGGCTGTTAGCTCCTGCTGTGTGGCGTTGTAGGCGCTGCCACCACGATAGCTAATAAGCGCTATCGATCGTGCAACAGCCATGCCGTCAAGACCGGCATCGTCACGCTCCTCACCCCACGTAGGGTCGAGGCGTATTGCCATGCGCTGCGACTCGTTGAAGGCGGCAGCCCAAGGCTCGGAGTATGTCGTGGTGGCAATTAGTGCGAGGTGCTCCATGAACTTAGGCTCCATAATAGCCCACTCCATACACTGAAAACCACCTATCGAGCTGCCAATGAGCATCTTAACACGCTCGATGCCAAGGGCCTTGGCAAGTAGCTGATGGCAGCGCACCATGTCACGCACTGTGACACGTGGAAAGTCGTAGTAGTATTTCTTGCCCGTCTCTGGATTTAGCGATAGGGGCGATGTTGTGCCGTAGTGCGAGCCGAGGAAGTTGGCGCAGATGATGAAGTAGCGCTCGGGGTCGAGAAATTTGCCCTTCTCGACGGTGTGTGGCCACCAATCTGCCACATCGGAGTTTGCCGTGAGTGCGTGGCATACCCAGATGATGTTGTCCTTCGCTTCGTTTAACGTGCCAAAGGTGTCGTAGGCAATCTCTAACGACGAAAGAACTGCTCCCGACTCAAGCGTAAATGGCTCGTTATGTCGATATACTTGGCTCATAACTAAATCGCTGCAAGAGCCTCCTCGTAGTCGGCGATAATGTCCTCAACATTCTCCAAGCCAAGCGATATGCGTAGCAGTGTAGGTGTGATGCCTGCGGCACGCTTTGCCTCCTCTGAGAGCTGCTTGTGGGTTGTTGAGGCGGGGTGTGTGACAACGGTTATCGAGTCGCCAATCATGGTCATGTTGCCCGATAGCTTGAGGCTCTCGACAAACTTTATGGTAGAGTCAAGGTCGCCCTTAAGCTCGATGGTCATCACTGCCGATGCGCCATGCTTGAAGTACTTCTTGGCAAGCTCGTGGCTTGGGTGATCCTCGAAGCCCACGAAGCTAACACGCTCAACCTTAGGGTGCTGACGGCAGAACTCGGCAAGGCGATATGTAGACTCCACCTCGTGCTTAACACGTAGCGAGAGGGTCTCAAGGCCTATGAGCATGAGGTAGGCATCGAATGGCGAAGGGCAGCAGCCGAAGTCACGCATGCCATCAACACGACACTTTACGATAAATGCTGCCGAGCCAAAGGCATCGCATAGGTTAAGGCCGTGGTAGCCCTCCGAAGGACCGTCAATCTGTGGGAACTTGCCCGAGGCTCTCCAGTCGAACTTGCCGCTATCTACGATGATGCCACCCATGGCTGTGCCGTGACCGTTGATCCACTTTGTTGCCGAGTCTACGATGATGTCGGCACCCCACTCGAATGGGTTGCAGAGGTAGCCTCCAGCGCCAAACGTGTTGTCGATGATAAGAGGTATGCGGTTTGCGTGTGCAACCTTAGCAACTGCCTCTATGTCAATAACTCGGCACGTAGGGTTGCCCATCGACTCGGCGAAGATGGCACGTGTGTTCTCATCAACGAGTGCGGCGATATCCTCTGCCGAGTCGCTCTTTGCCAAGCGACACTCTACGCCAAGGTTGCGTAGCGAGATTACAAACTGGTTGTGTGTGCCACCATACAAATATGGCGATGCCACGATGTTGTCGCCAGCCTTGGCAAGGGCTGTTATTGTGAGCAGAATTGCCGACATGCCCGAAGCGGTAGCCAACGCACCTACGCCACCATAAAGCGCTGCGAGGCGCTCCTCGTATGATGCTGTTGTGGGGTTGTGTAGGCGAGTGTAGATATATCCTGGCTCGCTGAGGGTGAATAGGTTGGCAGCGTAGTCGCACGTAGGGAAGTGGTATGCTGCAGTAGGGTGAATGGCAATGCCTCGTGCCTGCGACTCATCAACGTGATAGCCGCCATGTATCTGAAGTGTCTCGAAGTGTAGTTTACGTTCGCTCATAGTTAATAGCGTATTAACATTACATAATTTGTCCGCTAAGCGGACTGTAAAATATTAAGTTAGGTTGGGGATTGGCGGTGCGTAACCACCATGTGAAGAGAGTGTGCCTAACGGCACATTCGCATAGACATAATATTGACGATTGCAGCGCTCTGCAACGTCGAAGGATAGTGTTTTATGGTTGTGCGAATAGACATTTCTTCTCTCCTTGTTTATGCAAAATTAAATAATTTATTTTAATTATGCAAATTTTTTCATAACTAATGTCCCCGGTAAACACCTTTCTGCATACTCAAAAGGCGAT
Source organism: Alistipes sp. (assembly GCA_017560425.1). Lineage (GTDB taxonomy): Bacteria > Bacteroidota > Bacteroidia > Bacteroidales > Rikenellaceae > Alistipes. The sequence continues at coordinate 28,490 of JAFZEX010000041.1, read as the reverse complement.
ATTCGGCGTTTATATTTTCAGGTTTGGCATTAAATTACTATCTTTGTACCGATTATATTATATAGAAACATGGGATATCTTAAGATTATATTCTACGGCTTGCTCGCCTTTGTTGAGCGTCACCCTATATTCACCCTTGCACTTGTTGCAGTAGGAGTATTCGCCCCAGCACTATTCAAGGTTGCGGGCTGGATTATCCTCGGCATATTGCTCGCCATTGTGGTGTTGGTTGCCATTGGCTCGTTGCGCCTACGTCGCATGCGTCAGCAGATGGAGGAGCAGATGCGCCAGGGAGGCTTCTCTGGTGGTGGCTTTGGCAATATGGGTGGCTTCGGCAATATGGGCGGTGCTAACGGCATGACCCTCGAGGAGCTTGTGCGCCGCATGCAGGCTGAGGCTGATGCTCGTCGCCAGGGCACAGCATCGACAAACAACACTACCACCTCGTCGCCCAAGAGCGAGAAGCGTGTGAACGACAAGGTGGGTGACTATGTCGATTTCGAAGAGGTAGAGTAGCATAGAAACAGGAATAAACAGAAGTAAAGATGATAAAACTATTTGAACACATCGGCAGATACTTCATGCTCCTTAGCAAGGTCTTCTCACGACCCGAGAAGGTGCGTATCTATCGTAGCCGTATATGGTTTGAGGTTGAGGCCTTGGGCTTTAACTCAATATCGCTCACTGCCATCATCTCGGCATTTATCGGTGCCGTTGTGGCGTTGCAGATGGCAATCACGCTCGAGTCGCCATTTATCCCTCAGTTTATGATTGGCTACTCAACACGTGAGGTTATGGTGTTGGAGTTCTCCTCTACGGTTGTGGCACTTATCCTTGCGGGTAAGGTGGGCTCGAACATCGCCTCGGAGATTGGTACTATGCGCATCACCGAGCAGATCGATGCCCTCGAGATTATGGGCGTAAACTCAGCATCGTACCTTATCCTGCCCAAGATTATCGCTACGGTAATCTTCTTCCCTATCCTCACGCTGTTTAGTATCATCGTGGGTATCCTCGGAGGTTTTGCTATCGCCTACCTCACAGGCATCATGCTCACGGGCGACTATGTCGAGGGTCTCTTCTACTGCTTCGAGCCATTCTCGTTTACCTATGCCTTGGTTAAGGGTGCTGTGTTTGCATTTATCATAACCTCGATCTCGGCATATTGTGGCTACTATGCCAAGGGTAACTCCCTCGAGGTGGGACGTGCATCGACACAGGCGGTTGTTGCAAGCTCGGTGACAATCATGATTTTTGACCTAATCCTAACACAAATTATGCGTGTATGATACGTGCAGACCACATATCAAAGTCGTTCGAAGGACGCACCGTGCTCAACGACATTAGTGTTGAGTTCGACACAGGTAAGACAAACCTAATCATCGGCCGTAGTGGCTCGGGAAAGACCGTGCTGCTAAAGTCGTTGGTGGGCTTGCACGATGTAGACTCGGGCAAGATCTACTACGACGATGTCTGCTACACCGACCTCGGCTTTAAGGAGCGTAAGTCTATTCGCAAGGATATCGGCATGATCTTCCAGGGTGGTGCGCTGCTCGACTCCTCGACCGTGAGAGAGAACGTGCGCCTGCCTCTCGACCTATTTACCGAGATGACCGAAGGCGAGAAGCGTGACCGTGTGGACTTCTGCCTCGAACGTGTGAGGTTGGTTGGTGCCGACCACCTATACCCCTCGGAGCTTAGTGGCGGTATGGTTAAGCGTGTGGCTATTGCTCGTGCCATTGTGCTCAACCCTCGCTACCTCTTCTGCGACGAGCCTAACTCGGGCCTCGACCCACAGACATCGGTAGTCATCGACAACCTTATTCAGGACATCACCAAGGAGTTCAACATCACAACAATCATCAACACCCACGACATGAACTCGGTGATGGAGATTGGCGAGAAGATTGTATATATCCACGAAGGTAATAAGTGGTGGGAGGGCACCAAAGATGATATCTTGCTTGCCGACAACCCCGAGCTCAACGACTTTGTCTTTGCATCGGCAATGGCAAAGCGAGCTAAGATGGTTTCAAGATAGGCATTTATTAAAAAAACTTAAATTCTCTTGCTTATAAGACCAAATATATATATATTTGTGGTCGGAAAGATAAAAATATTCTATTAACAAAATAAAAAACTAAGACTATGTCACAGATTAAGATTGGTATTAACGGTTTCGGTCGTATCGGCCGTATGGTATTCCGTGCAGCTTGCACTCAGCCTGAGAAGTATCAGATTGTAGGTATCAACGACCTTTGCCCAGTTGATTACTTGGCTTACATGCTTAAGTACGACACTATGCACGGCAAGTTCGAGGGTACTGTTGATTACTGCGAGGAGAAGAACCTTCTTATCGTAAACGGCAACGCTATCCGTGTAACTGCTGAGAAGGATCCTGCACAGCTTAAGTGGAACGAGGTTGAGGCTGAGTACGTTGTAGAGTCTACAGGTTTGTTCCTTTCAGCTGACAAGGCTCAGGCTCACATCGAGGCTGGTGCTAAGTATGTAGTTATGTCTGCTCCTTCAAAGGACTCAACTCCTATGTTCGTATGCGGTGTAAACACATCTGAGTACGCTGGTCAGACTATCGTGTCTAACGCTTCATGTACTACTAACTGCTTGGCTCCTATCGCTAAGGTTCTTCACGATAACTTCGGTATCGTAGATGGTCTTATGACTACTGTTCACTCAGTGACTGCTACTCAGAAGACTGTTGATGGTCCGTCATTGAAGGACTGGCGTGGTGGCCGTGCTGCTTGCGGCAACATCATTCCTTCATCAACAGGTGCTGCTAAGGCTGTAGGTAAGGTTATCCCATCACTTAACGGCAAGCTTACTGGTATGTCAATGCGTGTTCCTACTTTGGACGTATCTGTAGTAGACCTTACTGTAAACCTTGCTAAGCCAGCTTCTTATGAGGAGGTATGTGCAGCTATGAAGAAGGCATCTGAGGGCGAGCTTAAGGGTATCCTTGGCTACACTGACGAGGCTGTTGTATCTTCAGACTTCCTTGGCGACGCACGCACTTCTATCTTCGACGCAACTGCTGGTATCGCTCTTACTGATACCTTCATGAAGGTTGTATCATGGTACGATAACGAGTGGGGTTACTCTAACAAGGTGCTTGATCTTATCTCGGTTATGAAGGCTTACAACAAGTAATTTTAATTTGTTGTGATAAGCCGCAATCTGCGGCACATCGCTAAAAGCTGACCACCACGGGCTGTACTTATTGTACTATCCCGTGGTGGTCCCTTTTTCGATGTGCCACATCTCACGGCTTCTAACAACAAATTATTTGTCGTGATAAGCCGCAATCTGCGGCACATCATAAAAAGCTAATCACCCTCGGGCTGTACTTTAGAGTACTATCCCGAGGGGTCTTCATTTGAGATAGACCAAGCCTAACCCCTTCTAACAACAAATTTATTTCTCGTGATAAGCACCAATCTTCGCCTCCAAGCTCATTGCCCTGAAAGGAGATGTACGCACGGTACACCCCCTTCCAGTGCAATTTCGACTTGGTGACAAATCTTGGCACTTCTGACGAGAAATTAGTGCGCTAATTGAGGTGGGCAGGGGCTGGGATAAATAGGAGCGCTAACGCTTGATGGGTAACGCTTCGCTCGATGGGAGAGAGGGGAATTTAGGGATAAGATTAGCAGTTAGGCTTTGCAATAAATGTCGATAGCGCCTCGCTAAACTCCCTAAATTCCTTAAACTCTCTAAACTCACTCGCTCTGCGCTCCCCATCTATCCCATCTATCTCATTCGTCCCACCTTTTAAACCCCGAACGAAAGCACTCCGCCCTCCCCGCAGCAAAACAAAAACCCCAAAAGCAGAAGCCTTTGGGGTTTTGTCATAAATATCCTAAGCGAGATTACATCATGCCGCCCATGCCGCCGCCTGCTGCAGCGAGCTCCTTGAGTGGGCTGTCCTCCTTCTTCGAAGCGAGAACGCACTCTGTGGTGAGGAACATCGAAGCGATAGATGCTGCATTCTCCAAGGCAACACGGCTAACCTTAGTAGGGTCAATAATGCCTGCTGCGAGCATATCCTCATACTTATCGTCACGAGCGTTGTAGCCAAAGGCACCCTCGCCCTCCTTAACCTTATTTACAACCACTGAGCCCTCGCCACCAGCGTTAGCAACGATCTGGCGCAATGGCTCCTCGATAGCACGCTTAACAATCTGGATACCTGTGGTCTGGTCGTCGTTCTCGCCCTTGAGGCCCTCGAGCGACTTAACGGCACGGATATATGCCACGCCACCACCAGGAACGATACCCTCCTCTACAGCGGCACGTGTAGCAGCCAATGCGTCGTCCACACGGTCCTTCTTCTCCTTCATCTCTACCTCGGTAGCAGCACCCACGTACAACACGGCAACACCACCAGCGAGCTTAGCCAAGCGCTCCTGAAGCTTCTCACGGTCGTAGTCAGACGATGCATTCTCGATAGATGCACGAATCTGCTGAACACGTGCTGCGATAGCCTCCTTCTTGCCAGCGCCATCAACGATAGTTGTGTTCTCCTTGTTGAGGGTAATCTTCTCAGCGCTACCCAACGCCTCGATGCCAGCATCCTCCATCTTCATACCCTTGTCGGTAGAGATAACTGTTGCACCTGTGAGTGTTGCGATATCCTCGAGCATCTCCTTGCGGCGGTCGCCGAAGCCTGGAGCCTTACATGCTGCAATCTTCAACGTGCCACGGAGCTTGTTTACAACGAGTGCAGAGAGTGCCTCGCCATCAACATCCTCGGCGATGATAAGAAGTGAGCGGCCGCTCTGAGCAACAGGCTCAAGGATGCCCATGATCTCCTTCATTGTCGAGATCTTCTTGTCGGTGATAAGGATATATGGCTTGTCGAGCTGTGCCTCCATCTTCTCGGTGTCGGTGATGAAGTAAGCCGAGATGTAACCACGGTCGAACTGCATACCCTCAACAACATCTACGTGAGTCTCGGTACCCTTAGCCTCCTCAACGGTGATAACGCCCTCGTTGTTCACCTTAGCCATAGCCTCGGCGATGAGCTTACCAATCTTTGAGTCGTTGTTAGCCGAGATTGTTGCCACCTGCTCGATCTTTGCGATGTCTGAGCCTACAACATGGCTCTGCTCCTTAAGCGATGCAACAACCTTCTCAACAGCGTAGTCCATACCACGCTTAAGGTCCATAGGGTTAGCACCTGCAGTAACGTTCTTGATACCTACTGAGATAAGCGACTGAGCAAGAACGGTTGCTGTTGTTGTACCATCACCAGCATCGTCGTTGGTCTTTGACGCTACCTCGCGCACCATCTGTGCGCCCATGTTTGCAAATGTATCCTCGAGCTCTACCTCCTTAGCCACGGTAACACCATCTTTGGTTACGTGTGGAGCACCGAACTTCTTGTCGATAATCACGTTGCGACCCTTAGGGCCGAGAGTTACCTTCACGGCGTTGCATAGTGCATCAACGCCCTCCTTGAGAAGCTCACGAGCCTCTACGTTATATCTAATATCCTTAGCCATTATTTCTTTTAGTTTTGTGTGTTATTACTCAATTACTGCGATAAGGTCAGACTGCTTCATAACGAGGTAGTCCTCGCCCTCGTAGTGTAGCTCGGTGCCGGCATACTTGCCATACATCACTGTGTCACCTACCTTTACCTCCATCTTAACCTCGGCTGTGCCTGGGCCAACGGCGATAACCTTGCCCATGAGGGGCTTCTCCTTAGCTGTGTCTGGAATGAAAAGACCACCTGCGGTCTTCTCCTCTGCCGGATTGGGCTTTACCAATACTCGGTCTGAAAGTGGTTTTACTGCCATAAAAATATCTGTTTTAATTATTACTATTACTCTTTTGTTTGATTTTTGTAGGTGTCAATCTCTATGCCAAAGCCTCTTGTGACATGTTATTGACACTCGTCTATGACATTTTGTCATGCTACTTATCATACTTACCTCCCCACAAGGCGTGCATGCGCTCGGCTGAAGTTGGTATCTTGCGACTAAATTAAGTCTTTGAAAATACACTCTAATACCTCTTTGGCATTCTTTTTATTATTTAGGTCTTTGGTCTCGTTGATTACTAGATTAATCCACTGCCTAATTCTATTATTAGTGATTGTTTGACTCCAATTATCGCTCAAAATATCGGTAGGAGTTGCGTTTATTATCCTTACAAAGATTTCAATGTGGTCTTGAATTTTCTTAAACACTGCTGGCATTTCAATATATCTGCCATCAATTGTTTGCATTTTATTTCTACCTCCTGATGAGAAAGAGTCTCTGACGTTCGCATTGATGATACCCTTTTGAGTAGCCAACCACAATGTGGCGCGGTCATATTTATATTGAGATGATGATATTATTGTTTCGGGGAAGAATGCATATATAGTAGCCTCTAATTCATCTTTCTCATATGCTGATAGGCTTCTCCATAGTCGCACCGTCGCTGGAACAGTAGTCTCAATGATCTCGCTTTGAGTACCTGCCCACCATAAACCCTCGCCCTGTCTTAACTGAGATTTGTAGTATCTTGCAACTGGCTCTATGGGGTTTTCCATGTTGCGTAGTTCATCATATGAAACACCTATCTTATCGAAGATAGTCTCCCCTGCAGTTAATGACATATCTATTTGGTATCTTGGATAGTGTGTCACAGCAATTCCTGATAGACACTCCTCGTAGGCACGAGACTTAAACTCAATAGGGGCGCTGAGTTTTCCAAATGTCAAGAAGATGCGCTCTATATTGGATACTCTTGTAGATTCTAATATAGAGTTTCCGATTGATGTCCAATTGTTAGATTTAGAGCTCTTAACCTCTATTCCATATAATTTTGCGGCAACAATGTCAGGAAATGAATGGCCTGAAATAAGTTGAATAGAACCCTCAAATTTTGTGTTCTTTGCGCACTCTATAGCTGCATCTCTTACGTCATACTCTAACTCGAGTCCTGACCTGCTATGATAATATGCGGAGCGTTGCATTGCATCTCTATTTAATGCAATGTCAATACGCTTCATCAGTTCCTTAAATTCCTCTATTGAGGGTTTTGGGTTATCAGCAATAATCATTATTCAAAGTATAAATTCCACTTAGACTCAAGATTCTTGGCAATGTTATATGCTAAGATACATGGCACAGCATTTCCGATAATTTTATATGCATCGCTCGATGATAACGATCCATATTTAGAACTCTTATCAAGAATAAATTCATAGTCATCTGGGAATGTCTGAATTCTCGCACATTCACGAACGGTTAGTCTGCGTTCTTCTAATCCTGCATAAAGTTCTGCAGTATGTTTTCCTCCGTGTTCCTCAGATAAGCGTCTATACTCAATATTTCCGTGATGCTCAGAACGTATGGTGGGGCCAATTGAATCTAACTTTACCTCCGTTTGCCCCTGACACTTAGTACCCATATATTTCGCCCTTGAGAAGATTCGCTGTGATGGGTCATCTGATAAGTGTGGCTCTGACAACCCAACAAAAGCATCTGCGCATGTGACATAGGGTAGTGTACTGCCGTGAGTTGCTTCAGGATATGGGTCGTATCTATGAGGAATGATCTCACTTGTTAAAGCCTCATATGCCTCTGGTCTTAATGCACTCTTCTTAAATCCCAAAAATATAATTCGGCTACGTGACTGGGGAACTCCGTAATCTGGAGCATAGAGTACTCTTGCGGGTATTACAATATATCCGCCATTGCCAGCTTCTGCAAAGTCACGCTCCATAATCTCCTTAACATTGTTAAGATCTGTTAGCCCTTTTACATTCTCTGCAACAAATAGTTTGGGTTGTGTTATGGATATAACCTCACGCATCCACATGTAGAGTTGTCCTCTACTCTCTATAGATGGCTCGGTTGCTTCAAGAACCCTCCCCAAATGGCTTTTGTTCGAGGCAAAACCCTTGCGCTTTCCTGCAATTGAAAAATCTTGACAAGGAAATCCACCTGTCACAATATCTACATTCTCGGGAAAAACTTTTGCCCCTTGTTGTGCTGATTTTACCAAATCAACGATGCTTCCGAGCTTGTATGTGTCAGAAACATTTTTGCCTCTTTTGCTAAAATATGTGCTCCATGCCACTTTTGCATCTTTACGAATATCATTAGCAAAAATTGTTTCAAATATTGTTGGAGCAAGTAGTGCCCAATCGCCATTAGTGTCCACAATCCAATCAGGGTGAAGCTGGGTATTGATGGCTTTGCGCAGGCAGTAAAAGCCTCCTTCAAAGCCAATATCCATTCCACCACAACCGGAAAAGAGTGACAATAATCTCATATTAGTAGCTTAAATCTTAGAATTGCAAATATACAATATTATTTCTCAGAAATAAAATGTAGTAATTAAAATAGCTGCCTTGAACTACATATCATACTTGCCTCCCCACAAGGCGTGCATGCGCTCGGCAATTTTTGACTCGTGGGCATTGCTTGTGTTGGGTGTATAGAAGCGGGTGCCGCTAAGCGTGTCGGGCAGGAACTCCTGCTGCACGAAGTTGCCAGCATAGTCGTGCGCATATTTATACTCTGCGCCATAGCCCATCTCGCCCATAAGCTTGGTGGGGGCGTTGCGCAGGTGTAGGGGCACAGGGCGGTTGGTGGTGTCGTGCTCGACCATCGCCAGCGCCTTATTAATGGCTGCATATGCCGAGTTGCTCTTGGGGCTTGTGGCGAGGTATATCGTTGTTTCGGCGAGGGTGATGCGTGCCTCGGGCATGCCTATCTTATGCACCGTGTCGAAGCAGGCGTTAGCCAAAAGTAGGGCATTGGGGTTTGCCAGGCCCACGTCCTCCGAGGCAAGGATAACCAAGCGGCGGGCAATGAAGCGGGGCTCCTCGCCACCAGCAAGCATGCGTGCAAGGTAGTAGATAGCGGCATTAGGGTCGCTGCCACGCACCGACTTGATAAATGCCGAGATAACATCGTAGTGCTGCTCTCCCGACTTATCATACAAGGCGATATTCTGCTGAAGACACTCCGTAACACGCTCGTCGTTGATTACGATGTCGCCCTCCGAAGCACCCACCACAATGTCGAGGATGTTGAGCAACTTACGAGCATCGCCACCCGAGAAGCGGAACAACGCCTCGGTCTGCTCGACGCTGATGTTGCGCTTTTGCAGCTCGGCATCAGTGTCAAGAGCACGGTCAAGGAGTGTTTGTAGCTCGCCGTCGTCCATGGGCTTGAGCACATATACCTGGCAGCGGCTCAAGAGTGGCGAGATAACCTCGAACGAGGGGTTCTCGGTAGTAGCACCAATAAGCGTTACTATGCCCTGCTCCACAGCGCCGAGCAGCGAGTCTTGCTGCGACTTGTTGAAGCGGTGGATCTCGTCGATAAACAAGAATGCGGGGCGTGCGCTAAAGAGGTGCTGGTTTTTAGCCTTCTCGATAACCTCACGCACCTCCTTCACGCCCGACGTAACTGCCGAGAGGGTGTAGAAGGGGCGGTCGAGGGCATTGGCAACAATCTTGGCGAGGGTGGTCTTACCCACACCGGGAGGGCCCCACAAGATGAACGAGGGCACACTGCCCGTGGCGATAAACTTGCGGAATACGCCGTTCTCGCCCACGAGGTGCTTCTGCCCGATATAGTCGTCAAGAGATTGCGGGCGCAGACGCTCAGCCAAAGGTTGTTGTGCCATAATGAGTTAAGTGGTATAGTAAAGTGGGGGAGTTGCGAAACACCCCCACGATATATTAATGATTGATTACTTGCTGCTTCTCGGGGTTGTGCTTATACTTGAACAACACCCAGAACAACAACGCCACAACGAGGGCATAGCCCGCAAAGGTAAGCCATGTGTGGCTCCAGCCCTCAGCTACCTCAACGCCATTTATCACCACGCCCTCGGCATTCGATAATGTCTGAGGCACAAGGCGGTTTACTACCGCCTGAGCGCCGAGAGTACCCACCGTAGCACCGATACCATTGGTCATAATCATAAATAGACCCTGTGCCGATGAGCGCATCTGACCGCTGGTGTTCTCGTTCACGTACAACGAGCCCGAGATATTGAAGAAGTCGAAGGCCACGCCATAGACAATCATCGAGAGGATAAACATCCACAAGCCTGAGCCTGGGTTACCCAAGCCGAAGAGGCCGAAGCGTAGCACCCATGCGAACATGGCGATGAGCATAACACGCTTAATACCGAAGCGCTTGAGGCAGAATGGGATAAGCAAGATGCAGAGGGTCTCCGACACCTGCGATAGTGAGATAAGGGCATTTGCGTGGTTAGCACCAAACGTATTGGCAAACTCAGGAATAGCCTTGAACGAGGTGATAAAGCCATTGGCAAAGCCATTGGTAATCTGCAACGACACGCCCAGCAACATAGAGAAGATGAAGAACATAGCCATCTGCTTGTTCTTAAAGAGCTTGAAGGCATCGAGGCCCAAGCGCTGTGCGAAGCTCACCTTACCCTCCGACTTAGTAACAGGACAGTTAGGCAAAACCTGAGCATAGAGTGCGAGGACGATGCCTATTGCGGCGCACTGGTAGAACTGCACAGGGCTCGACTGGAAGCCTGCGAAGTCGCACACGAGCATTGCCACGATGAAACCCACAGTACCAAAGACACGGATAGGAGGGAATGCCTTAACGGTGTCAAGGCCGCTCTGCTCGAGTGAGGTGTATGCCACAGAGTTCGACAAGGCGAGGGTAGGCATATAGAATGCCACGCTAATAGAGTAGAGCGTGAACATAGGCCATAGCATGCCGCTTTGACCGCAGTAGCCAGTACCCGCAATGAAGAGTGCTGCGATGCCGTGGCAGAGGCCCAAGAGTCGCTGCGCAGGAATCCACTTATCGGCGATGATACCCATAATGGCTGGCATAAACATCGACACGATGCCCTGCATAGCATAGAACCAACCGATCAACTCACCGTAGCCCTCAGAGAAGAGGTAGCCACCCATAGATGTTAGGTATGAACCCCATACAGCAAACTGCAAAAAGTTCATCACTATTAGTTTTGTCTTTATATTGCTCATAATCAGCAAGTTTATAGGTTTTTATAAAAAATCTCGTAAGAAAACTTAACAAAGATATGAAAAAATTTTGCAATTTTCTTTGCAAATCAAAAAATAAGTTCTACTTTTGCACCGTGAAAAACAAATATTGGGCTATGGTGTAATGGTAACACTACAGATTCTGGTCCTGTCATTCTTGGTTCGAATCCAGGTAGCCCAACTAAAAAAAAGAGAACAACACGATGTTGTTCTCTTTTTTTGTTGGGCTCACGCAGTTATGTATACAATCCCTCCAAACCTCCCTTTAAGTGCACTTCGTTTCTTTTCGTTGCTTCGGTTCGGCATAGCAAACGAGTCTGCTATGCTCTCTCCTTAATCGCAACGTTGATAAGGGAGGCTTGTGGCAATGCTGAGCATTGCTCGCCTTCGGCGAAGTGCTTAACTATTAACAAAAAAAATACGCAGAGAGTTATTTTCTGCGTATTTTATATATATGGTATACTTCGTTATGGAAGTGGAACTACGTTGGCGAAGCCCATGAATGCCATGGCGAGTAGGCCGGCGGTGATAAGGGCGATGGGCACACCACGCATGCCCTGAGGAACGTCCTCGACCTCTAAGCGCTCACGGATACCCGCAAACAAGATAAGAGCGAGTGCGAAGCCTGCGGCGATAGATGCTGAGTAGACAACGGAGGTTAGAAGGTCGAAGTTCTTCTGAACAGCGATGATAGCAACACCGAGCACAGCACAGTTGGTGGTGATGAGTGGCAGGAAGATACCGAGGGCCTGATACAAGGCTGGCGACACCTTCTTAAGCACAATCTCTACCATCTGCACCAAGGCGGCGATAACCAAGATGAAGACGATAGTCTGCATATACTCGATGCCAAAAGGCACGAGAATAAAGCGCTGCAATGACCATGTGACAATCGAGGCGAGAGCCATAACGAAGGTTACAGCCATACCCATACCTGCCGAGGTCTCCACCTTCGACGACACGCCGAGGAAGGGGCAGATGCCCAAGAACTGCGACAAAACGACATTGTTCACGAAGATTGCGCCAATGACAATGGCAAAGAGGGTGATAGCCTCGACGCTGACGCTACCATCAACGAAGCCCAAAATAACCTCTTTCGAAATATTTATCTCTCCCATAATTTATCGTTTTGCTACTTTGTTAAACAATACCATCAAGTATCCGAGCACAAGGAAGCCACCAGGGGCAAGGATAAAGAGGAGTGGCATTACGTCTGGCGCAAACGTATAGCCGAAGATTGAGCCTGCACCAAGCATCTCACGCACAGCGCCGATAGCCGTGAGCGAGAGCGTGAAGCCAAGACCGATGCCAATACCGTCGAGCGCTGAGTCGAAGATGCCATTCTTCGATGCGAAGGCCTCGGCACGACCCAAGATGATGCAGTTTACCACAATCAGCGGAATAAACACGCCGAGTGATGCGTAGAGCGAGGGCACATATGCCTTCATGAGCATCTCGATGATTGTAACGAACGAGGCGATGACAACGATAAAGGCTGGGATACGCACCTTGTCGGGCACGATGCCCTTGATAAGCGAGATCACCATGTTCGACATGATGAGCACCACCATAGTAGCAACGCCCATACCCATGCCATTTATTGCCGATGATGTAACACCGAGCGTAGGGCACATACCCAAGATAAGAACAAATGTAGGGTTCTCCTTGATGATGCCCTTAGTTATTAGCTGAAGCTTACTCATTTTTGACCTCTCCTTTCTGAGCCTCTGACTCCTCATTGTTGCACTTTGTTGCGCCTGATGTCGTGTCCTCTTGCTTTGTAGCACCCGACTTAGCAACGTCGGCAGATGGAAGCTCGCCCTTAGCCCAGAGATAGCCAGCATAGGCAGTCTCCACGGCGTTAGCATAGGCACGTGACGAGATTGTTGAGCCGGTGAGCGCATCAAACGAGCCACCCTCCTTGCTAACGGCAAACTTCAACGACTTAGGCTCTTTGCCCACGGCGCTACGCTCCAACGAGTTACCCTCCTTGGTCATGTTAGCACCAAGACCTGGGGTCTCGCTCTGCTTGAGCACCTTGATGCCGTTGATTAGTGTAGCACCATCTTTCTCGACAAAGCCTACCATAAGTGTGATGCGGTCGGCATAGCCACCACGTGTGATGCTTGGAGCCTCCACGGCGTAGCCTACAACAGCGTCGCCCGCCTTCACGGTAGTAACATTTACCTTAAAGTCGCCAATCTCACAACACTTATCCTCGAACTCGGCATCGCCCTCGAACTCGGGCAACACCTCGAGCTTAGCGAGATCCTTGTTGCGCTGCTCGGTCTGGGCGATGGTCTCCTTGGTAACGTTGTTTACTAAGCCCACGAGGAAGGCTGCCACCGCAGTGATGCCAAAGAGCACCAATACCATATTTAATAATGAACTCTTCATAGCTCTACATTACTTTTTAGTGCCGAAACGCTTAGGACGGCAATACTTGTTGATAAGAGGTGTTGCGGCATTCATGATAAATATCGCAAACGACATACCCTCGGGATATGCACCCCAAAGACGGATTATCATGGTCAATAGACCGATGCCCACACCGTAGATAATCATACCCTTGTGGGTCATTGGCGATGTAGAGTAGTCGGTAGCCATGAATATGGCGCCAAGCAATGCACCACCCGCCAAGAGGTGGAACAGAGGTGTCTGCCATAGTGTTGCGCCACCCTCAGGCAATGCCACGCAGAAGCCGAACAAGAGCATTGTGCCGAGCACTGCCACAGGGATATGCCATGTGATAACTCTGCGCCATAAGAGGTAGCCACCACCGAGCATGAGAGCCAAAGCACCAATCTCACCCATAGAGCCATTCATATGACCGCCAAGCATCGACACGTAGTCGATCTGGGATAGCTGCATAGCGCCCGCCTTGACATTTGCAAGGAGCGTAGAGCCCGAGATGCCGTCAGGAATGTGTGTCGTCCAGTCGGTCATCTGCACGGGGTAGGCGATAAGCAGGAAGATACGTCCTGTGAGGGCTGGGTTAAATGGGTTGCAGCCGAGGCCTCCGAAGGTCATCTTACCGATGCCGATAGCCACCAATGCGCCAATAACAACAATCCACCAAGGGATACCCGCTGGAAGGTTAAAGGCGAGGAGTAGGCCTGTAACTACTGCCGAGAGGTCGCCAATGGTTGTGCGACCCTTGAGCATGAAGCGCTGAATGAGGTACTCAAACAACACGCAGCTGGCAACAGCCACACCGCTGATTAGCAACACTCGCCAACCCATGACATAGGTCGAGACCAAAAGCGCTGGAACGAGTGCCAGGATAACATCGCCCATGATTTGTTGCGTACGCTCGCCACCATGGATATGGGGTGAGGGAGCAGCAAAAAGTCGTGTTTGCATAGTCTTATTATCTATTCGTTTATTTCTTACTTCTTGTTTGCAGCGGCACGTGCACGGATATTTGTCATCACGGTCTGCTTGCCGATACGGATATAGTCCAAAAGTGGTAGGTATGAAGGACATGTGTATGAGCAGCAGCCACACTCGATGCACTCAACCACGTTGTGCTCCTCTGCCATATCCCACTTCTGCATCTTCGCCAACTTCGAGAGAAGGTATGGCTCAAGACCCATAGGACATGCCGACACACACTTGGCACACTTGATGCACGATAGCTCCTTGCCACGTGCTGCCTCCTCGCCCGAAATTACGGTGATGCCCGAGCAACCCTTGATAAGAGGTGCTGTGATATCTACCACCGAGCGACCCATCATAGGACCACCATTCAAGAGCTTAACATCGCCCTCGGGGAGTCCTGAGAGCTCCAAAAGACGGCTCACGGGAGTACCAAAGCGGGCAAGATAGTTGTGTGTGCTGTTGAGGTGCTTGCCGGTCACGGTAACTACACGCTCGATGAGTGGCTTGTTCTTCTGCACAGCCTCGTATATTGCAATGGCAGTAGATACGTTGCACACCACAGCGCCCACCGATATAGGAAGTGCTGGCGGTGGTGGCACCTGACGGCCTGTCACGGCAGCAATAAGCTGCTTCTCGCCACCCTGAGGGTAGCGCATCTTAAGAGGCATAACCTCGATGCCCTCATACTTATCACGTGCAATAACCTCACGCAAGTGCGCAATAGCATCAGGCTTGTTGTTCTCAACGCCAATAACAGCACGGCTAACGCCCACGGCACGCATCACGATCTCAGTACCTGTCAAGAGCATCTCAGCACGCTCAACCATGTTGCGGTAGTCCGAGGTTAGGTATGGCTCGCACTCCACGCCATTGATGATTACAAGCTCTGCCTTCTGACCCTCGGGCACAGATAGTTTGACGTGTGTTGGGAACTGCGCGCCACCAAGACCTACGATACCCGCCTCACGCACCTTATCGATAATCTCGCTTGGTGTGAGTGTGCACTCACGCTTGTGGTCGGGCGTACGGTCGATCTCGGGCAACCACTCGTCGCCCTCACGCTTGATGACAACCATCAAGCGGCGCTGACCCTGGCCGTTAGGGTAGGCATCGACAGCGGTTACCGTACCAGAGATTGTGGCGTGAATGTTTGCTGAAACATAGCCTGTGCTCTGACCGATAAGCTGTCCTACGAGCACCTTGTCACCCCTCTTAACCAATGGGTTAGATGGTGCTCCGATATGTTGAATCATAGGTATCTTCGCCTCGTCGGGGAGTTCAAGGCATTCGATAGCCTTATCCTTGCTCCACTCCTTATTGTCGTGCGGGTGAATACCGCCTATGGGAAATGTTCTCATTGTTTACTCGTTTTTAGCTGTTTCCACCTTGCTCTCGGCTGCTGCGCTTGGAGCAGGCTTTGGCTCCTTCTTCAAAGGCTCCATGTTGATGATGTGAATAGCGCCTGTTGGACACTCGTTCACGCACTTGCGACATAGCTTGCACTTCTCCGAGTCGATATAGGCAAGCGAGTTATCGACGGTGATAGCCTCGAAGGCACACACCTTGGCACACTTGCCACAGCCGATGCAACCAGCCTTACACACCTTTGTCACCACAGCGCCCTTGTTCTTCGAGCGGCAAGCGACATATATAGCACGGTTCTTAGGCCACTTCTTTCTGAGCTCGAACAAGCTCTTAGGGCACGCCTTAATACATGCACCACACGCTGTACACTTATCTGCATCTACCTCCACCAAACCGGTCTCCTCGTTGAGACTAAGCGCACCGAACTTGCACGCTGCCACGCAGTCGCCATAGCCGATACAGCCGAAGGCGCAACCCGACTCGCCAACATAGAATGTGTTTACCACGGCGCAGCTGCGAGCACCATCGTAGTGGTTTACCTTGGGGCGCTTTTGGCATGTGCCACCGCAAAGTAGGGTAGCAACCTGAGGTGCCTTTTCGGGCGCTGTCTTGCCCAAGAAATTTGCGATAGATGTCATCACCTCGCCACCAGCCACAGGGCAGTAGAGCGATGCGATGTTGTCACGTGTAACGAGTGCCTCAGCCATGGCACGGCAACCAGCGAAGCCGCAACCACCACAGTTAGCACCGGGAAGCATCTTCTCGACATCGTCGATGCGTGGGTCTTCGTACACCTTGAACTTTTGTGCCACAAAATAGAGCACAACAGCAAGCACGGCACCCAAGAGCGATAGTGTCAAGACTGTCAATAGTAGTTCGTTCATTACTCCTTTATGATTGTAAATTTAATTTTTCTATCAAAGTAGCGTCGCATGATGTAGAGCACAACGTAGTAGATGGCTGTAGCACCAAGCGAGGCTAAGGCAGCAACGCCATCGCTAAATCCGAGGGCGTGTGCCGAAAATAGCACGGCAAGAAGTATGCATAGTGGAAAGATGTATGCCCAGAGGATTGCGGAAAATGCCATAGCGGTATTCTCGAGCGCAACAATAACCTTGTCGCCTGGCTCAAATGCCGAAGCCTCCGCTGTGGCAACCTTGATTACTCGCTCGCCACCTTGCTCGCCACAAAGCCCCTTGGCGTGACACTCCGCACAGGCTGTCTTGCGCTCGGTGCGCACCATAACCACGCCCGTAGCAACGCTCTCGACAACGCCTCTATGCTCGATACGTCTGCCCATACGTGCTCTAAGCCTACTCGTGGTAGTGGTTTACCAATGGCATGAGCCACTCGTGGCCAAAGGCGCAAGGCGAGAGGCGCAACACAGGTGGGAACTGATAGCGCTTCTTCTCGTTGTCCATGACCATGGTGTGGATCTTCTCAACAACGCAAGCGTCGAAGCCAGCGTTGATGATCTCCTCACGGTGCTGCTTCTTCTCGATCATGCGATACAAGATAGCGTCGATAACCTCGTAGTGTGGCAAGAAGTCGCTATCCTTCTGATCGGGACGAAGCTCCGATGATGGCTCCTTGTCCAAAATCTCGTCAGGGATAACATTGCCACATGAGTCGTTGATATAGCGTGCAAGGTCGTAGATCTCGCCCTTGTAGAGGTCGCCCGTAGGGCTGAACGTACCTGCTGTATCGCCATAGAGCGTACACCAACCCAAGGCGTTCTCGCTCTTGTTCGAAGAGTTGAGAAGCATGTAGCCAGTCTTATTCTGCAATGCCATGAGCATAGTGGTACGAATACGTGTCTGGATGTTCTCCTCGGTAGCGTCAAACTCTGTACCGCCAATAACAGGCTTTAGTGTACCCACCATGGCGTTGTATGCCTCGATGATAGGCAGTACGCTATACTCCACGCCGAGGTTCTTGGCGAGGTTCTTGGCATCCTCAACACTGCTGTTAGGGGTGAATGGTGATGGCATAAGGAGCACACGCACATTCTCCTTGCCGAGTGCGCCCACAGCGATGCAGGCTACAACTGCCGAGTCGATACCTCCCGACAAGCCTACGCACGCCTTCTGATAGCCATTCTTGTGGAAGTAGTCACGAAGACCGAGGCACGCAGCCTTGTAGAGCATGGCGTTACGATCCTTGTATGTTGTGTAGGGAACCTCGATAGGGGTGTTCTCAGCCTTGGTGTCGAATACCTGGAGATCCTCCTCGAAGCTCTTGAGAAGCATTAGCAGCTTACCCTCGCTGTTTATGATGCCCGATGTTCCGTCATAGACGATGTCGCCCGAGCCACCCACCTGGTTGATGAGCATGATGGTCTTGCCCTCGGCAAAGGCGAAGCGGCTAATATTGTCGAAGCGGCGAGAGAGAATTCCCTTGCCGTAGCGGCGAGCATTAACCGAGATTACGAGGTCGATATCCTCGTCGATCTCCTCGATGTAGCTGAGGTCGTCGCCCACAACAACCTTAAGCTTGCTGTCGGCAATGTCGATAGTCTGACTACCTATTGACGAGCCCACGATGTAGCCCATCTCGCGGCGAGCAGATACGTGGCGCTTGCCGATATACTCTACGTTACCCTTGCTGTCGATATATGCTGCGGCGCTGATAGCACCCTCTGCCGTAAGGTAGGGAGTACCCACAATAGCGGCGATGCCACGACACTTTCGGGCGATGGTGTCTACAGCCTCCTCGCAAAGCTCAAGAAAGGTGGTCTTGGTAAGAAGTCCATAGGCTGGAGTGCCACATACAGCAAACTCGGCGAATGCTACGAGGTCGGCACCCTGTGCCTTAGCACGCTCGATGGCATCGATAATCTTTGCGGTGTTGGCTTTGATGTCGCCTACGGTGTAGTTTAGCTGGGCTAATGCAATTCTCATAAGTAGTATCTTGTGCAATTAAATTTCGTTGCTAATGCTTGTCGCTATACCATAGGTATAGTAACACGGCGCAAAGATACATAAAAAAACTGAATTACGAAATTTTTTCACCTAAAGGTGTCCCCCAGCTCAAAAGATTGCAAAAAAGCGAGTTTAGAATGCCTCGCTGATGCCCAAAATTATGTTGTAGGAGTTGCGTCCGAAGGCTATGTCGGCACGTATGCTAAGAAGCTTGTTGTAGTAGCGCACGCCACCGCCATAGGTGGGCAGTGTTTTGCGCCATGCAAATGGGTCGTTGGGCGAGAAGATGTTGCCCGCACCGCCCCATGCAACAACGCCTATGCCTCGCCAAATGTGTTGGCGCAGCTCGAGCTGTGTGCTAAGCAGGGTGTTGCCACGAAATCTGCCAGGGTAGTAGCCTCGCATGTGGCTGTTGTTGCCAATGTGGCTTTGTAAAAGCCAAGGTGTATGTTTCGAGTTGTGCTCGCCGTAGATGTCAAGGGCGAGTGTCGAGCCTCGCCATAGCGGGAGGTAGTAGGCAAAGAGTGCCGTTGTGGACCATAGGTCGTGGCCAATGTTGCTGAGTAGCTCGGGGCGATATTTTACTCCAATGTTGAGGTGCATGCCGCTCTGCTCGAAGTTGGGCGTGATAGCTCGTGTGTCGTAGTCGTACGAAGCCCCAATGCTTGCCGAAGATATGGTGTGTGGTATGCCGCTAAGGAGAGCCTGAGCCTCGCTGTCGAATTGTCGTGCGCCGAGGTGTTCATACGCCGCTTCAAGCCCGAGTTTGCTGTGCTCGGTTGCTTGCCAATGATACTGCACCCAGGCTATGTATTGCTTCGATGTGTAGGTGCAGTAGTCGCCTCCCAGGGCGCTGTCGAAGGATAGTCCCCATAGGCGTGTAGGCTCCGATTTTGTCGATGCTCCGTAGCTTATTAAGTGGCGATGATGCAGAGAGTTGTTGCCCTCGATGGTGATGTTGTAATAGCCTATTATTGAGGCCATTGCCGTTACTGATATATCGAAGTTTTCTTTGGTGTATTGTGCCGATAGGGCTAATCCAAAGTTTGTTTCAAGGGTGTAGATGGGTAGCACCATGAACGACCATGGCTCGCCCGCAAGCACCTTAGAAACAAATCGACCAGAGCTACGTTGTGTGTAGCTCTGGTCGATAGGTGTATAGCTATAGCTGATGGTGTCACGGCCTACGATTTGGCGCTCAATGTTCTGTGCCGTGAGTGTGTTCACGACAAAGAGCATGATGATTGTGGCGCTGAAGCCTCGTAACACCTCGCTTTAGGGTTTAGCGCAAAGGGTCTGCTGCGGCGATAAACTTCTTCTGCTCTGCCTCCGACATAACGCCCTTGTGCATGTATACCAACTCGCCCTTCTTGTTTACGAGCATGATAACGAAGCAGTTGTTGCAGTCGCCAAGTCGCCAAGCGCTTGAGATCCAATGGTCTGGGTCGCAGAGAATTGTAGCGCCATTCTTCGCAGTACGTGCATCAGCAATCTGACGTACAAGCGAGTTAGGATAAACGGCATCCTTAAGGTTTACGATGCCGAAGCCCACGATGTTTGGGCCTGCCACACGACCTGTTTCCTCGAGGTATGTGATAAAGTCGTGGTTCTGCTTAGGAACCTCAGGATCAACGTAGAAGATAAGGAGGTTCTTCTGACCCCAATAAGGTAGGCGAGCCTTCTTAGCATCGAGGTCCTGCACCTCTACATTTCGTACAGGACGGGGGAGTCCCTGTGCCTCTGCTGCAACGCTGAACATAAATGCAGCAGCAAAGAGTAGAATAAGTGATTTTAGTCTCATTGTATTTTTTTTGATTTTTTTGTTGTTTACGCTAAAAACGTTGCAAATATATGAAAAATTATGCTGTTAGCCACCATGTTTTCCTAAAACAAATGCGTTAAATATGGCTAATTTTTGAGAAAAGGGATAATTAATAAACCAACCTCAAAATTTAATCAATGAACAGACTTGTTCGAAAGCGATAATTTTTCTATCTTTGTCTATTCCGAAATTGCATTTAACCTAAATATTATCCATATGAAGAGATTAACACTGCTACTTCTATCCACTATCTGTCTATCGGTGTCGGCATTTGCGCAGAGGGTGTCGATTACCGATTTCTGCTATGTAGATAGCCAAAATGATGTTATAGCAACATTTAGCAAACAAGATATTATAAACCGACTAAAGCTCAAGGGCTTTGTTGTGGTTGATAAAAAGGTCTACGAACCTAATGCTGAACACCATCTCTATTACACGCTAACGGTTTATAAGTTGTATCAGCGTAGCACAAATACGACGGTAGTGATTGAGGAGTATCCATCGACCATAACATTTAACTCGTCAAGCGAGGCTAAGGCATTTGTTTCCGAAGCCCTAAAAATAGGGTATATAAGACCACGGCAAAATCAATACGAGCCACAATATGTGGTTACTTCATATGAGGAGTGTAATGGCATTGAGAGTCTTGCTATAGAGAATAATGTAGTTGGTTTTGGCTTTTGGATTCCATAGTGTATGAAACAGCGAATTTTGTTTGTCTGCCTCGGAAATATCTGTCGTTCACCAGCGGCTGAGGCAATGATGCAGATGCTCGTCGAGCGCAACGGACTTACCGATAGGGTGGTTCTCGACTCGGCAGGCACGTATGGTGGCCATAGTGGCGAGCGCTCCGATGCTCGCATGCGTCGTGCTGCGGCAGCTCGTGGCATCGACATAACACACCGTGCCCGCCAGGTGCGTGAGGAGGACTTCGAGCGCTTCGACATGATTATAGCCATGGACGACAACAACTACGAGGCTCTGTTCCGCCTTGCTCCCGACCGAGAGGCGCAGCAGAAGATATATCGCTTCCGTGAGTTCTTGCGCCATAACCCCAATTGGAGCTATATTCCCGACCCTTATTACGAGGGTCACGAGGGATTCGAGCTTGTTCTCGACCTGTTGGAAGATGGCTGCTCGACGCTTCTCGAAAATTTGCAATAAAAAGATATATTTTGCATAATATTGCAATACTATTATCGTTATAATACCGATAAAAATGGTTAATTATAACGTGATGAATAGTATTAAAATTTCGAGATGTTTGGAGGCAACAATCTCTACGCTGGTCTTTCGACTTGAGCGTGATGGTGTTGCAAGTGCGTATGTCGATAGGCTTGTGTATGAGCTTCTTAGGCGTGAGGATAGTTTTGCCTCGTTGCTTGTGGGGTTGTTGCTCGATAATAAGGGCAAAGATGTTGTGTGTGAGGAGATTATGCTGGCTATTAGGACGTGTGATATAGTCCACGATGATGCTCCCCAACAGGCGTTTAGGGAGCTACTTAGCAGCTTGCATGCCGAGGTCGATTCCTCGGTGTTAAGCTCGGCACATGTGCTACATCGTGCAGTTCGAGATAGGACAACAGCAACACACAGGGCGTTTGCCAAGCGGGGCGTAACGGCACAACGAGTTGCCGAGCTGATGTGTCAGCTTGCCTCGGGCGAATATGACGATAAAAATATTGTTGGTTAATAGGTGTAACCCAGAACTTAGCTAAGAGACCGCAACGTGAAGAGAGTATTTTATTATACTCTCTTTTTTGCTTGATAGGATTTATTGCTTATCTTTGCGCCATTAAGAATTAAAAAACGAGTTATGCGCAAAATTTCACATTTGATCTATGCACTCCTTGTGGCTATCTTGCCATTTACTGTCGGCTGTGAACCTATCGACCAGAACAACCCTCCTAAGCTTGTTCTCGACACCTATGAGCTAAACATCGACGGTGGTGGTGGCGACATCGCCCTATACTATGCGTTGCGTAACGCTGTTAAGGGTGGCGAGTTCGAAGTTGTCTCGGCAGCAAATTGGATCTCGCTTAAGGAGGTTACCCAAAACACTATCGTTTTGCGCATCGAGCCAAGCAACATCGACGAAGAGCGCTTTGCCTCGGTAAGTATCAAATATCCAGGTCTTGACCCTGCGGTGCGTGTATCGGTGTTGCAGGATAAGCAGCTTCTAAACAAGTATAAGTTTGAGGCGACGAACATCACTCACAACAGCTGCACGATTAAGTATATTCCGCTCGATAAGTCGATGCCCTACATGGCAAATGTTATCGATGCCGAGTACTTCAAGCAGTCGGGTGTTAGCGACATGAATGTATTCATCGAGACTGAGATGGCAACCTATCGTGCCTTGGCTGAGCGTAATAAGATGACCCTCGAGGAGCTTATGGGTCGTGTTAGCCCACAGCTTATCTACAAGGGTGATGCTGTGCGTGAGTTTACGGGCATGAAGCCAGGCTCGACATATATCGCCTATAGCTATGGCATCACGTTCCATGGCAATGAGTATACTCTTCTCACGCCTATGCACCAGAAGAGCATCGAAATTCCCATGCCAAGCATGTATACCGTGTCGTTCGGCCTATCGTCGCAGTCGAGTGGCGGCATGGCGATCTTCACCATCGACCCTAAGGATTGGACCGGCTACTACAATGTGCAGATTGCCCCTGAGGACTCTATCTACTACCTCGAGCCAGGCATGAACATGTCGGACGGCTTTGTCAAGGGTATCGCCTCGAGCTTCTACGACAAGGCTCGTAAGGCTATGGCGGGTGGTGCTACTGCTGAGCAGTTCTTGCAGAGCTCATGCTATAAGGGTGTTCGTCAGCTCAACGTGCCTGTTGAGGCGGGCAAGCGCTATATGCTTATTGTCTTTGCCGTTGAGTCGGACAATGGCTCGGTGCCTGTTATGCGCTCGATGCCCTCTACGCTCTATATCTAAGCTCCGTTTAGCATAGCGAGTGATGCGCCTAAGAGAGTACGTTCCATACTATAAGCGCCTTCTGCACCTCGCTGCGCCCGTTGTCTTGGCGCAGGCGGGACAGCTAACTACGCAGTTTGCCGACACTGCCATGGTGGGAAACTATGGTGGTGAAGATGCTGTGCCCCTTGCTGCGGTGTCGTTGGGTAGCTCTCTCTTCTTGCTCATCTACCTTGCTGCCATGGGCTTCGCCATGTCTATCACGCCACTTGTTGGCGAGCACTATGCTCGTAACGACAGGCGTATGGTGGGCCACCTGTTTCAAAATGGCATCGCCTACTCGCTTATCATCGGTGTTATATCTACCATCATAGCCCTCGCCCTGCGCTCCTTTATCGGCGTTCTTGGCGTGTGGATGAGCTCTTCGGGCGACGATGTTACGGCAGTTACCGACATGGCGCTTCCTTACTACGATATGTTGGTGTGGAGCATTATGCCGCTGATGATATTCCTTGCCGTGAAGCAGTTCTTGGAGGGCATCGGAAACACAAAGGTGGCGATGTGGATTACGCTCGTGGGTAACTTCCTAAACATTGTTCTTAATTGGGTCTTTATCTTCGGCAAGTGCGGCTTCGAGGCTATGGGTGCCGAGGGTGCAGGTCTTGCCACGCTCATTGCCCGTGTGGTGCAGATGCTGCTTATCATCGCCCACTTCTTCCTCTCACGCCGTCTGCGCATCTACCGCTCGTTCTTTAGCTCCGAGGCTCTCAGTCGAAAGCTTATGCGTAGGTGTGTGGCCATCGGCTTCCCTATCTCGTTTCAGATGGTGCTGGAGTCGGCAGCCTTTATCCTCACCTCGATACTCGCCCTGTCGTTTGGCGCTGCTGCGTCGGGCGCTATGCAGGTGTCGTTCAGCATTGCAAATATCGCTTGGATGATTACCGTGGCTATTGGCTCGGCATCTACCATCGTCGTGTCGCATATCTACGGCTCGAAAGATCGTAAGCACCTGCGCCCCATGGTCACTGCCACCTACCACCTCGGCTTGCTGTGGGCTACGCTTATGGCGTTTATGTTTGTCCTGTTGCGCACGGAGCTTGTCGGCATCTTCACCGACAATGTCGAGGTTATGGCAATCAGCGCCAACCTACTTATCCTTATTGCCATCTACCAATTCTCCGACTCGGTGCAGGGACTCTCTATTAGCATGCTTCGTGGCTTGCAGGATGTCAAGATTATTATGCCTATTGTCCTCTGCTCCTACCTTATATTAAATATACCCCTTGGCGCACTGCTCGCCTATCACTTCGATTTGCAGTGTTATGGTCTTGCCGTGGGTCTGATTATCGGCCTTAGCTCGGCTGCCGTGATGACCTTTATTCGTGTTAGGCGTGACGTTAGAAAATTCGAGCAGGGTAGATCTAAAAAGTAACTAATACTCTGTATTTCAGTTAATTAAATCATTAAGTGTGTAACTGCCTGATAATCAACACTATGAAAAATTGATATTTTCATAGTGTTTTATTGTGTTGATTATCAGTGTGTTATAAAATGCCTTTCGGAAAAATTCGATGCTCAAAAAATTGGTTGTGGCGGGTTATGTTGCTAACTTTGCATTAACGAAACTAACTAAAACTCGACCTAATTATGAGTAACGTAAAACTAAAGGTGGGCTTGCTCGTTGCCGTGCTCTTTGTGGTGGGAGCATTTAGCGCCGAGGCGCAACATACCTACAAGTTCAGAGATTCGCTTGGCGTCTATACCGTCAAGTTTACGCCACATAGCCCCGACACAAAATTTGCAAAGTCGCTCGTCAAGCCACTCGCACCTGGCACACATGATGTGCGTCTATCTACGTTGTGGGGCAGCACTAGTCGCTATGGCAATACAATTAACAACGAGATATTCTTTATAGGCGACATGGATCTCGAGTCATGCTATTTTGGTCCGAGTCACTACTATGCACTATCGCTGAGCTATGGCTACTGGTTCAACGAGTGGTTTAGCCTCAGTGGCGATGTTAAGTGGGTCTATGGACATCGCAACATCTTTGATATGTACACCCAGGCGAAGGTATTAACACTTCGCGAGAACGACTTCTCGATTATGCCTAAGGCGCGCTTTGCATGGTATCGCCGAGGTATTGTTCAGCTATACTCGACCATAGGCCTTGGTGTGGGTGTTCTTCATCGTGAGCGCCACTTGGAGGGTTATGGCGACCTTATTGATGCCTACTGCGCCTTCGATATTAAGCCCTTTGGCATTGCTGTTGGTCGCAAGTGGTTTGGCTTTGCCGAGGTGGGTTATGGCGCGAGTGGCGTGATAAACGTAGGTGTAGGTTATAGAATTAACACTAAAACAAGGTAGAGCTATGAAGAGTATATATAAATATATTGTATTGGCGGTAGCCTTGATGCTCTCGGCTACTGTCGTGGCTCAAGAGAGGGTCGATGAAAAACTTGTCTATGACCGCATAACAGGCTATATGACCACCGAGAGCGAGGTTGAAAAGTTGCCTGTGGAGCCAAGTAAGAATATTCAGGATGTGCGTTGGGAGCACGACCTGAGCCTTTGGTACGGAGCCCCCGGCTTAGTCTCGGAGCTGTTGTTGGGCAATCAGGTCTTTGAATATGGACCTGACGGTGTTTATGGCCCTCCAGCCTTCCGCCAAAGGCTTCACGAGTTGCGCACCTACACAGGCCCCGTATATCAGCTTACGACGCTCGGTCTTAGCTACTCGAAGCGAGTAAATCCTTGGCTGGCACTCGGCGCCAAGGCTACCTTTGGTGCAGCATGGCAGAATGTCTATGACACCTATACCGACGAGCTTTTGTATAACTACAATGTCTATAACATCGCTGCTCTATTCGATGTTCGCTTTAACTGGTTGCGTCGCACAAATGTCGAGATGTACTCCTCTGTGGCGCTTGGCCTATTTGCCCATGCGGAGAGGGCTAATGGCGGTATTGCACCAATGGCAGATGTGGCGTTTGTGGGCATAAAGGTTGGTCGTGGCTTCTACGGCTTTGTCGAGGTGGGCGCTGGTGTTGGCGGCTCGGTGCGTGGAGGCTTAGGATTTAGGTTTAATACTAAAAAATAGTGAGCTATGAGAAGATATTTATTTGCACTAATTGCCCCTGTGCTACTCTTTGCATCGTGCGAGGTAGTTGAGGGCGACGAGCGTGAGCCTATGGACGTGGGTAAGTATATCGCACGCCGAACAATATACTACAATATCCAAACATTGCAGGAGTATTTCGACTATGCTGTGGTTGCCGACTGGTATCTTTCGACCGAGGATGAGGAGCTAAAGGAGCGTATCGCCAACCGCTTTATGCCATACTACCAGATTGTTGCCGAGGAGGGTTTCGTGCGCTTTAAGTTTAGCTATCCGTGGAGCGATGGCACTCCTCGCTACTATCGAGAGTATATCACCGATGGCAAGCTGCTAAGTGAGGGTGGCGAGTGGAAAATAGTTGCCTCAGATGAGATTCTGGCGGTGATAAAGGCTACCGACGGCGTATATAGCTTCACATCGACGAGCGAGGACCATGAGAATCTCTTTACGATAGGCTCGCTTGAGTGTGACATCAACAATGGCATAAGCTACACGGTAGATGGTTGGCTTAATGGCGATAATGGCGACTATGGCAATTGGAAAGAGGCTAAAGTTTTGGTTAGCACCGAGATAACAACGCCACTACACTATAGGTCTAACTCCTTTAATCATAACTTCTTTACAGAGGGCTCGATGGATATTATCTGCGACGATAAGCGCATAGACCGCCGTGACGAGGTTTCGCTGACCTTCAAAACCTATAACTCCGTCGATGTCGAATACCTCGGCGAGAGGGTGACAATGGAGTATTAGTAGGCTCTACTTTAATAAAAAAACTCTCGGAGGCAGTTGCTTCCGAGAGTTGTTTTTTAGGGGGTTGCTTAGTTTTTAAACTTGAAGATGTCGGTTAGGTATGTGTCTAAGAACATCAACTCGTGGTCGCCCTGATATAGGTCGTTTAAGAGCAAATCCTCCTCACTAAATAGTTGTAATGTGCGATTGTCAATTTCCTCCATAGGCACTCTGTTATTGAGGTTTTACACCTTAATAACGCACCTCCTGGCGACTTATTGTGCACACACGTTAATTTAATACAATATTATTCTCCTTAATCATACGACGTAGGTTGATTAGGGCGTAGCGCATGCGGCCGAGGGCGGTGTTTATGCTCACGTCGGTCTGCTCGGCAATCTCCTGGAACGACAGCTTCGAGTAGTAGCGTAGGCGCACCACCTCCTGCTGCTCGTCGGGTAGCTGGTCGATAAGGTTGCGTACGGTCTGCTCCACTTCGCTAAGTACCATGTTATCCTCGGCAGTAGGCTCCGAGAAGCGCATGGTGCCAATCATGTCGTAGCCCGCCTCCGACTCATTGACCTGCTTGCTCGACTTCTCACGGCGGAAGTGGTCGAGCACACGGTTATGGGCTATGCGTAGCACCCATGACAGGAACTTGCCAGAATCGACATAGCGACCCTCGTCGATAACCTGCACGGCTTTGATAAATGTCTCTTGGAAGATGTCGTTGGCGATGTCGTTGTCTTTGACCATCATGCCAATATAGTTGCGCACACGCTGGCTGTGGCGCTCAATAAGTTCAGATATTGCACTCCTATCCCCCGAAAGGTAGTTGTTAAGCAACACACGGTCGCTTAAAACATTCACATTCGTGTTCATACTCTCTAAATTTTAAGTTAGTTCAAGAGTAGAGATGTTTCGATAGGCGTATAAATTTTTGTAGTTAATATTGTTGTTTCCGATTGCAAGATATGAATAAATTCTCAAACTACAAAATCTCATTTCGCTTGCCATACATCACTATATTTGCCATAATTATTTGTGTTTGTGTGGCAAACATTGTGCCAATCAGCAACTTAGGCGTGCAGAGTGGACTAATTGCAATATTTTATAAATTCAGCGAAACGGCAAAATCTGCCGGTGAAATGACAGCGCAATTAATAATAAAGTGAAAGGTGAGAGGGGAAAAGTGAAAAGTG
>JAFZEX010000040.1 GCA_017560425.1 Alistipes sp. | reverse complement strand
CACTACTCATTACTCATTACTCACTACTCATTACTCATTTGATAGTCTCTCCCATAAACAAAACGCAGAGCCATGCTCTGCGTTTCCTATCTCACAATAATAGCATTTATCAGCCTCATGCCGGCTCGCTCGTTTAGCAGCTGCATGATGTGGTCGCGGCGGAAGAATATCTCGTTGCGCACCACGCTCGAGCTTATACCTATATATAATATATGGTTTTCGAGGCGTATCTCGTGCGTCTGCATCGCCGCATACTCGCCAACAATCTCTCGCCAATACTCGGGCAGTCGTCCCTCGGCAATCTTCGCGGCGACGTATGGGCGCTTGAAAAACTCCTCCAGTACCTCGCCTATTAGTCGTGTTTGTGTGCGTCTCATAGTGTTGCTGTGCCCTGGGTTACATTAAACAATCTGTACTCTGCACCTGCCTCACTCAGAGTGCGTTGCAGGCGGTGCTTGTTGCAGTCGGTTATCATTATCTGCCCGAAGTCGTCGCCTCCCACAATGCGCAATAGCTCTGCCACACGCCCCATGTCCAATTTGTCGAAGAGGTCGTCGAGGAGGAGTATTGGGCGCTCGCCACTGCTCTCTGCCACTATGCGATATTCTGCCAATTTTAGCGCTATGAGGAACGACTTCTGCTGTCCCTGCGAGCCGTACTTGCGCAAGGGGTAGTCGCCAATGGTGAAGGCTATGTCGTCACGGTGTATGCCCACTGTCGTGTGCTCGTTTACTATATCTTTCTGTCGTGAGCTGAGGAGCAGCTCTGCGAGTGTCGAGTGCTCAAGTTCCGAGCGGTAGTCGATGCCTATTTTCTCACGTCCGCCACTTAGCTGTGCGTAGTACTCCTCGACTATCGGGCGCATTTGTGCGATTACCTCTTTGCGGCGGTTGTATATCGCTGTTGCTGCCATGTCGAGCATCTGATCGTATATTAAGAGCATCTCCTCCGAGGGGTTACTCTTGAGTAGCTTGTTGCGCTCCTGAAGTGTTGTGTTGTAGCGCATTAGCGCTGCGAGATATTGGCGGTCGATCTGCGATATCAGGCGGTTTATGTATCTACGTCGCTCCTCTGCCGAGTCGCTTATCAGGGCGGTGTCGGCGGGCGATACTACCACTATCGGGAAGTGCCCCACATGGTCCGATAGCTTGTCATACTCCTTGCCGTTGCGCTTGAGGGTTTTGCCTGTGCGGCGGCTGTAGCTGCATACCACCTTCTCTATGCGGCTGCTGTCGCTGCGGAAGGTGCCATCTATGATGAATGCCTCCTTGCCGTGTGTCACCACCTGGCTGTCGGCGAGCGTCTGCATCGAGCGAGCAAGGGCAAGGTAGTGCACCGCATCGAGGATGTTTGTCTTTCCCGCGCCGTTGTCACCCACAAAGCAGTTTATCTCGGGCGAGAGTTCCAGCCTCTCGTCGCCAATATTTTTGAAGTCTATGATCGAAATGTTCTCTATTATCATAATGAGTAATTAGGAATGAGTAATTAGTAACATTTTTTTTCTTTGCTCATTCTTTCGCAAATGTACAAAAAAAAAGCGTAAAGCACAAACACCTCGCTTACTATGTCATTCTGAACGCAGTGAAGAATCTCTCAGTTGGTGCTAACGTTGAATGTTCGTGCTCACTGCGAGATGTTTCGCTTCGCTCAACATGACATACGATGTCGATGATGTCACTATCTATGTCATTCTGAACGCAGTGAAGAATCTCTCAGTTAGCACGGACGTTCGACGTTAGCGCCAACCGAGAGATGTTTCGCTTCGCTCAACATGACAGGTGTGGGTAGAGCCGCTAACGCTTGATGGGTAACGCTTCGCTTGATGGGTAACGCTTCGCTTGATGGGGGCGCTTCGCTTGATGGGATCGCTTCGCTTGATGGGGTCGCTTCGCTCGATGGGGGAGGGCGCAGAGATAGAGAATTTAGGGAGTTTAAGGAGTTTAGTGAGTTTAGTGAGTGCGCTGCCGACAATTATCTGCAAGGCATTCTCCCTAATTTCCCTAAATTCCCTAAATTCCCTAAGCTCCCTAATCTCCCATCTATCCCATTCGTCCCATCTCTCCCATCTCTCCCATCTCTTCCATCTCTCCCCTTTAGTCCCCTTTTCCCCGTTCGTCACGTGTTCTTTTCCGTTCATCTTTCTCTTTCGTCCGTTCGCTCTCGATGCGCAAAAATGCTCATTGTGAATAAAGTGTGTTAAAATTTTATTAAATTTATCTTTGTAATTACGAAATAATTTCTATATTTGTGCGTCCTATTCAGATGTGTGAGTGTGTTTTTTATCTATTCCATTGATTTATAGGGCGTTAGCGTTGTTTGACAACGCCAATAATTGTGCGACGACAATTAAATTTATTTACAATAACTTATTAACTAACACAATGAAAACAAAAAATCTTTTCGAGCAGGAGTACGTAGCTCCTGAGTTGGAGGTCATCTCAATGACTGTTGAGGCTGGCTTTTCACTCTCTATGGGCATCGCAGATGCTGAGGAGGATCAGTTCGGTGATTTCTAAAAAACTATTGCAACTATGAAGAATTTGTTTAAGAATTTGATGCTTGTTGCAGTAGCTGCAATGGCATTCACAGCATGTACTGAGACTGGTGAGGAGGTAAATGCTGTATCAAAGACAACTCGTTATGAGTTCACAGCAAACATCGCTGACGACACTCGTTCAGGCTTCGCTGAGAAGGAGGAGGGTGCAACAGCTTACAAGTCAGAGTGGCACGAGGGTGACCAGGTAAAGATTTTCGTAGATGGTTATGAGCCTATCACTGTTGATGTTACAACTGAGGGTAAGTTCTCTTTCGAGTTGACCGATGCTCCTGAGACATTCTTTATGACAGTTTGCTCTCCAGCTGAGGTATGGGTAAGCACAAACACTGCTAATCTTCCTGCTGAGCAGACTCCACTTGCAAACTCTGTAGATCCTAATGCTCACTTGTTGCAGGCTCAGAACGTATTAGTACAGAATGGCTCTGCTGATGCTATCAATATGGGTCACATGATTGCTTACGGTAAGATGACCGTTAACGGCGTTGATTTCGCTATCGACCACGTTGTTGTTGATCTTAAGGGCTCTTTCTATGGCTACGACCGTGAGTACTCTTACACTATCAACGCAACAAATGTTGAGAACAACACATTCTGGTTTGCTACTGAGCCTATCGATGTTGCTAAGTTCACTGTTACTGCTTACGACGCTGAGGGCAAATCAGTTACTAAGACTGTTGATGTAGCTGCTGCTGGCAAGACTATGTCTTTCAACTATGGCCGTGTAGGTACTTTCTCAGTTTCAGGTCTTGAGGAGTATGTAGCACCAGCTGAGACTTACGACTCAACTTCCGCTTACGTATATCAGAGCTATGGTGATACAGATAAGGAGATCATGTTCGTAGCTGAGGATGGTCGTGGTTTGCGTATCGATTTCTACAATGTTTACGAGAACAACTGCATCATTCCTGGCACTTATACATTCTCAGGCTCAGGTTATATGTATCCTAACTGGTGCTTCTACTATGCTGATGTAGAGTACTACTACACATCTAAGCTTGATGGTGGTCAGGCAGTAGTATCTGTTGAGGATGGTCAGTACAAGATCGTATTTACTAACATGGCTCTCGGTAGCACAGTTTATGTTGAGAGCTTTACTTTCAAGGGTGAGATTTCAGGCCTTGATATTCCTGATCCACGCGCTAAGCTTGCAACTCCTGTGCTTGGCTACGATGTAAACGAGATGGTTGTTACTCTCACATGGAACGCAATCGAGGGTGTTGAGTACTACTCTGTAGAGTGCGATAGCGACGCTATTGAGAACTTCACAACTACTGAGACAACTGCAACTATCACTCTCCCTGCGTATGGCGCATACAGCTTCTCTGTAGCTGCTAAGGTTGCTGATAACAACGAGAACTACAAGAGCTCAGATGCTGCAACTGTAAAGGTTGTAGTTAAGGATCCTAACGCTTGGGCTGATTATGAGTTGATATATGTTAGCATGTCAGGTAGCTATGTAACAATGACTGATGCTAACGACAACCGTGTAACCTTCTTTGTGAATGCTGCTGACCGTATCGGTGACGGTATTAAGCTTGGTGATTACACTTTCGCTGCTAGCGAGGATCCAGCTGTTGGTACGTTTGCAACTTATATTGTTGCTTACGATGGTATTTATAAGTATGCTTATCAGATTGGTAGCGGTTCAATGAACGTTGCAGCAGAGAATGGTCAGTACAAGATTTTGATCACTATTGATGGCGTTCGCTTCGGTTATATCGGTACAGAGGCTTTGGGTGCACCTGTTACAGGTCCTACCATCATCGCTGCAACTGAGATGTTGTCATTCGGTCAGGCAGGTGGCTCTAAGACTGTTGATTTGACATTGGCAAATCTAACTGAGGATGTTACAGTAACTTCTACTAACGAGCACTTCACAGCAACTGTTAGCGGTAATGTTCTTACTGTTGTTGCTCCTGAGAACACTGTTGAGGCTGTACAGGAGGCTACAATCACTCTCTCTGCAAACGGCGTTACTGCAACTGTTTCAGTTGAGCAGGAGGCTTATGATCCTAACTTTGTTCCTGAGGACGGTTCTGAGGAGCACCCTTATACTTTTGAGAAAGTAAGAACATCTAACTACTACTTGTACTTTGAGGGTGGTTCAAATGGCGCTCAGTTGCAGTTGGATCGTCAGAATACATCTGTTGAGCCAATGGTAAGTTGGGATGGTCCATTTGCACTAAACGATACTCATATTATCTACGCTGGTTCAGGTAACCTTTATACTGTGGGTAATGTGGCTTATAGCTACGCTACTTTCGCTCCATATTCAACATTGGAGGTAACACTCGACGGTAGCATTTACACATTCAAGCTTAAGATGAGTATTGATGGTGGTGCAACTTATACATACTATAAGTACGTTGGTACTATCTAATCAGAAATGTAGTATAGTATAATCCTATTCTTTTCGGAGCTTCCTTCTCGGGAGCTCCGATTTTTTTTTATTTCCACGCCGTAGTGCTGGTATTAAAGGGTGGGAGGGTCCAAAGGGTGTCGAAGGGTCAGGAGGGTCCAAAGGGTATTAAAGGGTCAAGAGAGTGTTTACCCTTTAGTCCTCTTAGGCCGCTTTTGGACTCTTGGTGCTCTTTCGGGGCTTTCCTTCTCGGGAGCTCCGATTTTTTTTATTTTCACGCCGTAGTGCTGGTATTAAAGGGTGGGAGGGTCCAAAGGGTGTTGAAGGGTCAGGAGGGTCCAAAGGGTATTAAAGGGTCAAGAGAGTGT
>JAFZEX010000039.1 GCA_017560425.1 Alistipes sp. | reverse complement strand
GAGCCAGGATCAAACTCTCCATTGTAAAAAATTTTGAATATTAATCGTTAGCTCTAATCTCAAAGGTATTGTTTTGAAATTATCTCATAGGAGATAGATAAAACTTTAGCTGCTCAAAATCTTCAAAGAACTATATTCTAATTTTCATCAGAACTTTCATCACCAGACCGTCTAATTTTTTAGAGCGGAAAAGCGGTGCAAAGGTAAGAACTATTTTTTGAACTTCCAAATTTTTTGGAAACTTTTTTCAAAAAAACTTTTCTAAGAACCTTTTTGCTGGTCGCCATTTTTAAGAGGCGAAAAGCGATGCAAAGGTAAGAACTATTTTTTGAACTTCCAATTTTTTTCGGAACTTTTTCAAAAAACTTTTTCTAAGAACCTTTTTGCTTATCGCCGTTTTAAGAGGCGAAAAGCGATGCAAAGATAAGGCATATTTTTTGAACTTCCAAATTTTTTCGGAACTTTTTTCAAAAAAATTTCAAGAACCTCATTTTGCAGCATTCAGAAGCCTGTTTGTTTCTGATTGCGGGTGCAAAGGTAGCGCTTTTATTTTAATCTCCAAACATTTTTGCAAAAATTTTCAATATATTTTAAAATTTATTAAGAATATAGAGGTATACCTATATATATAATATATATAAGGGAGAGGGGTAAGATGGGGGCAAACCACCCTCTTGTCGGCTTAATCGTGCACAGTTATTGCAAATTTCAGGGTCGAGCGTGCGGTGAATTGAATAGAAAGTTGTAACTTTGTATAGGTAATAATCTAAAACCCCGATAAACTATGAGCTACTTGTACACTCTCCTGGCGATATCATTCTTGGTATCTGCCGTAGGCTGGATCTACTTCATCTACTTTTTCAGCATCGGCTATGGTCTCTCGATCTCGGCACTTGCTGTGGCAACAGCCGTAATCTTCCACGACACGATGACACTCCCCATTGCAATTCTCTGTGGCGTGCTCTTTGTCTATGGCATACGCTTAGCCCTATACCTACTACTTCGCGAGCGCAAGTCGGCATCGTATAAGAAGATTTTGTATCAGCCCGACAACACCACGAAGAAGCCCGTATTTGTGATGACCACGATATGGGTGTCGTGCGCACTGCTCTATATTGGTCAGATGAGCCCTGCAACATTCTACCTCTTCAACCTCTCTGAGGGTGCTGCCATCAGCGAGACGTGGGCATGGGTAGGCGCTGTGGTAGCTGCCGTTGGCGTGGTTATCGAGATGGTTGCCGACGCTCAGAAGAGCCGAGCAAAGAGGATCAACGCAAATAGATTTGTCGATACAGGTCTTTACCGCCTTGTTCGTTGCCCCAACTACTTTGGCGAGGTGCTAATGTGGACAGGCAGTTTTATCATCTGCTTCGGCGCATGCTGCACACTTTGGCAGTGGGTCATCGCCGCATTTGGCTATGTCGGCATCGTCTACGTAATGTTTAGCGGTGCTCGCCGCATCGAGCTTCGACAGAACGAGGTGTACGGCAACGACCCCGAGTTCCAAAATTATATCCACAAACGTCCTTTGATTCTTCCGTTTGTGCCAATCTACAGCGTGGCAAAGCACACATGGCTTAAGGGATAAAAACAGAGGGAATGACTAAAAAGTAAATTAGCCATTCCCTTTTGTTATGAGGTTGAATAAAAAGATGTAGTTTTAGGCCTGCGAAGCACGAAAAAGCGGAGTTTACTTAAAGTAAATGAGCATTTTTCGGGCGAGCATAACGACAAAATACACTTTTTATTCAGCCTCTCAACTTTTGTGCGGTTCATCATCTACTTACCAGCAGCCACCCAGCCGTTGTAGCCCGTGGCGAGCTCGACTACATCGTAGCCATTCTCGGCAAGAATCTTCGCTGCTCGCTTGCTGCGATTACCACTTCGGCAATATAGTGCCACGCTCTTATCCTTTGGCAACACCGCCAACGCCTCAGCCACAAAGCCATCATCGAGCACGTTGATATTAAAATCTGTTCCCGAGATATGTCCCTCGGCATGCTCCTCAGGTGTGCGAACATCGAGCACTACATATGACTCATCAGCCACCGCAAGCTCAAACTCCGCCACATCGACCGAGCGGAATGCCTCCTGCGCCTGGCACGACACCCCGAAAAACGAGAGCAACGCACATATTGCAATAACCAATTTTCTCACAATAACACTGAAATTATATGGATTTATAAAATGTTAGATGCCTTGCCGAAGTTAAGATACCTATCCTTAAACTTCTCAAAAGTCTGCTTGTACCCCTCTGGACACTTAGAAAGTAGCCCATCAACAAAGCTCTCCAAGGACAAAGAATGCACCTTACGCTTAAAATCGTCACGTAACTCAACACATAGCGACTGAACTTCACGCTCGGTTGATGGGTGGATAGCAGGAGCGAGAATCAACGAGTAAGACTCGGCATCAACGCTTCTGCCATAAGCCTCGCTTAGTAGAAAATTGCGATATATCTGCGTCAGCTTGACATCTTCGCTATTTATGCGCTGCTCCACTTCGGCATTAAAGCATTGTAGCTCCTTGATAACATCAATGGCCCTATCCTTTGTTGATGCCTCATTGGTGCCGAGATTTTCAGAATACTTGGTCTCAATGGCTATAAAGCAACTCTTGCCATGGTCGTCCTCAAACCTGATGATAGCATCCATAGCACTCTTGTCGCCTGTTAACTCCTTGTAGTTTGACGGTATAAACTCCAAATCGACATCTGTTACCTTTGCTATGCGATACATGGGCAGTGCTGTCCTAATCGCATCGGTAGCGACATCAGGGCAACACTCGACCATCTTGCGAAGCGGACAAAACAGGTTGAATGCCATAGGCTGGCTCGACAGCAAATTATTAAAGAGCCTATCCGACTCTATGGTTTCATATTTACGTCTGTTGTCAACTCTAAATTTGGCATATTCAAATATGTAATCCTCCAAGAAGTTTGCTCCAGAATGCTCACCGTCCTCGATATAGTTACCAAAGTAATAGACTCTATCTTTGCCTACATACCCTCTAATCTTCTGATTTATCTCAACACGATAAATAGACTGAAGACAACGACACAAGGCAACAAATTTTGAATCACCTGCATATGGCTCTCCGTAGATATTCTGCTTCATACAACAATCATTTTTAGATTTGCCACAGATTGCGGCTTATTACAAGAGATAATTTATGGTTAGAAGCCGTGAGATGTGGTGCATCTAAAAAGGGACCACCACGGGATAGTACAAGAAGTACAGCCCATGGTGGTCAGCTTTTTACAATGTGCCACAGACTGCGGCTTATCACAACAAATTTAGCGCTCGGGCTTGATATCTTTGACACGCAACTGTCGGGACACCGTGCCACGATAGTGGTTCTCGACAATCTGGTAGCAGACAGCTACCGGCTTGCCCGCACGCACCCACTCGTAGTGAGTAGGCTGCTGGAAGGCAATCGCAGCGATTGTCGTGTGTGGCTTCTGTCGCTGCATGAGGTCCATGCGCAAGTGGTCGCACTCAACACCCACGAGCTTAGCATCGCCACGGTTGCTGGCACCACGAGTGACAAACACCGGAGCACTATTTCCAGGGCCAAAGGGCTGGAACGAGTTGAGCTGGCGGTGGAACTCGTCAGTGATATCCGAGAACAACAACTCGCTATCGATATCTACCTGAGGCACGAGAATGCTTGGGTCGATATTCTTCTCCACGTAGTCATTGAAGCGCTTAGTGAATGCCTCGACATTCTCCTCACGCATAGTAAGACCCGCAGCGTACATATGTCCGCCGAAGTTCTCCAACAAATCGGAGCACGACTCGACAGCCTGGTACAAGTCGAAGCCGACAACAGAGCGTGCCGAGCCCGTAACAAAGCCATTCGACTTGGTGAGCACAACCGTAGGACGATAGTAGGTCTCGATAAGGCGTGATGCAACAATACCCACGATACCCTTCATCCACTTAGGGTTATATATCACCGTGCTCTTACGAGCCTTGAGCTCAGGATTTGCCTCGACATAGTCGTGCGCCTCCTGCGTAACATTCCTGTCGATGCTCTTGCGATCCTGGTTATACGAGTCGATAACGTCGCCAAACTTCATGGCCTCACGCTCGTTACCCTCGATGAGAAGGCTCACGGCAGCATGACCGCCCGAAGGTGCGGCATTCTCGTCGTCCTCGTCCATACGCATACGTCCCGCAGCGTTGATACGAGGGCCAATCTTAAAGACGATGTCGTCGATGGTGATGTTGTGACCCTCCAAACCACAAATCTTGATGATGGAGAGCAAGCCCTTCGACGGTGCCGAGTTAAGCTTCTTAAGTCCGTAGTATGCCAAAATGCGGTTCTCGTCCACAAGAGGCACAATGTCAGAGGCGATGCTCACAACCAACAAGTCCAAGAGATGCTCGATCTCACGGAACGAAATGTTGTTGCGTCGTGCATAAGCCTCGACGAGTTTGAAACCAACGCCACAGCCTGACAACTCATCGAAAGGATAGTTGCAGTCGGGACGCTTGGGGTCCAATACAGCCACTGCCTGAGGAATCTCCTCGGCAGGTAAATGGTGGTCGCAGATGATGAAATCTACGCCCTTTTGCTTGGCATAGGCCACCTTCTCCACAGCTTTGATGCCGCAGTCCAAGGCGATGACCAGCGTTACGCCCTTACGTACAGCATGGTCGATGCTTCGGATTGATATGCCATATCCATCGACATATCGGTCTGGAATGTAGAACAACAAATTCTTGTGTCCTATCTGGCTTAAGAACTTGTAGACCAGCGAAACGGCAGTTGTTCCATCTACGTCGTAGTCGCCATAGATCATAACCTTTTCGCCCGCCTTCACAGCCTTCTCGATACGCTCCACTGCCTTGTCCATGTCCTTCATCAGGAAGGGATCGTGCAAGTCTCGGAGCGATGGCGAGAAGAATTTCTTTGCCTTCTCCACGGTGTCTATGCCCCTCTGAACTAGCAGGTTGGTCAAGACTGGCGACATACCCAGGTGTGAAGCCAACGACTCCACCACCGAGCGATCGCCCTGCGGCTTGACAACCCATCTTTTCTCTATGGGCATAATAATTATTTTTTATATTTAACATTTAAATTTTTTGCTAAGTAATTGATAAACTTGGGCTTTACCTCCTCCATGGTAACCTCTCGGCCGGTAAGCGTCGAGAGCGAGCAAACACCTCTATCGGTGAAGCCGCATGGATTGATAAGGTGGAACCACTTAAGGTCGGTAGAGACATTCATAGCCAAGCCATGCATGGTCACGCCATGTGAGGCACGCACGCCAACAGCACATAGCTTGACAAGGTGGCTACCCTGGCTAACCCACACACCCGAAGCGCCCTCCGAGCGGTGTGCCTCAATGCCATACTCCTTTGCAAGGTCGATTACCGACTGTTCCAAAGCCTCGATATAACGTCGTACGCCAATGCCTATTGCGTCGAGATCGATAATTGGATAGCAGACAAGCTGTCCAGGACCGTGGAACGTGATGTCGCCACCACGGTCGATATGGTAGAACTCGGCACCAAGACCCTTGAGATACTCCTCAGTAACAAGCATATTCTGCTCGTTACCGCTCTTACCCAATGTATATACTGCGGGGTGCTCAACAAGAAGGATTGTGCCACGTGGCTCGTCGTCCGCAAAGCTCTTCTCGAGCTTCTTACGACACAATGCGTCGAATAGCGAACGCTGCAAATCCCAGCACTCGCCATACGCCATACTCTGTAAATCTCTGATTTCTACTTCTTGCATACCTTCTTCACAGCTTCAAGGGCGGCATCTGCCAAATACGACGAACGCACCAATGGTGCACTCGCACAATAGCTGAAACCCATCTCAAGAGCTGCAAGTCGGTACTCTTCGAACTTCTCGGGCGTGATATACGCCTTTACAGGATAGTGCTCCTTTGTAGGTCGAAGATATTGGCCGAGAGTGACAATGCTCACACCCACCTCACGCAAATCACGAAGTGTCTGCAATATCTCCTCCTCAGCCTCGCCCAAACCGACCATCAAGCCGCTCTTGGCAACTGCCCCACTATCAGCAATGTGCTTCAAGGTCTGAAGCGACGTACGATACTTCGCACGTGAACGCACCTCAGGGGTTAGTCGCTCGACGGTTTCGATGTTATGTCCAACAATGTCGGGGTTAGATGCCAACACCACGTCCAATAGCTCGGGGCGGGCATCCATATCAGAAATAAGGAGCTCTATCGTTGCATCGGGGTTATCACGACGAATTGCCTCGACGGTGCGTGCCCAGATTGCAGCACCATGATCCTCGAGGTCGTCACGTGTAACAGATGTAACAACAACATGCTTCAGTCCCATCAGCTTCACGCTCTCGGCAACCTTGTCGGGCTCAGCCTCGTCGGGAGGCAGCGGACGACCTGTTGCCGTAGCACAGAAGCGGCAATTACGTGTACAGATGTCGCCAAGAATCATAAATGTTGCAGTACGACGACTCCAACACTCCGCCTTATTTGGGCACATTCCACTGGTGCATATAGTATGCAGACAGCGGCCCTCGACGATTTGTTCGACCTCTGCACTATCTGTCGTGCTCCTCAGGCTAATCTTTAGCCAGTCGGGCTTACGTAGATATTCGCTTCTCTGTGGTACCTTCGGCATTTTTAGTTCACTTTTTTCCAATTGATGCAAATATACTATTTTTTTCAATAAACGCAAAACTTTTGAAATAATTTCTTCACAAATATTTCGAACAGCTCAGCACAGCTACGTAGTACCCCTAAAAAGTGAGCTTCGCAAAAAACTTTTGCTGAGGCGTAAAAATTTTTACACAGAAAATAGTATTTTTACTTATTTTCAAAAACAACTGCACTGAACATCTGGTATTTACAAAGACAGACGAAATACATTAATGGTTAAATTCATTGGGAATATATTCATAATAAGACTATATATCATACAATCTGATAGCATTTGATGGCAGATATAAGTTTTGATTATAATATGATAAATATTTTTGATTTGCAAGATTATTTTTTTCGCCATATATTTGCACCAGAAACAAGGAAATAAGGCCACAAAACGAGCGTGGCGAACGAAAAAAAAGAGAGGGTTAATAATATATAGAATTGAGAGAATAGATTAAACGAGATGTAAAAATTGGTGTAAAAAATTAGTAGTGTAAAGTTAAGATTGTTTGTGTCCGTGAGCTGCCCCATTCGTGGGGCAGTTCCTTTTTTTGGGGGGGGGAGGAGGGTGGGGGAAAGTGAGAGGTGAAAAGTGAAAAGTGAAAAGTAAGGTGTGCTTCGCACGATATTTATTTTATGGGAAAGATGGGACGAATGGGATAAATGGGATAGATGGGACAGATAGGGAGAATAGGGAATTTAAGGAACTTAGGGAAAGACTATCACTAAACTCCCTAATTTCATTAAATTCACTAAACTACTTAATCTACCACCTCAATCAGCGCACTATTTCTTGTTAGAAGGGATTAGATTTGGCTTATCGCAAAAGTGAGCACCCGAGAATAGTACTCAAACGTACAGCCTCGGGTACTCAACTTTTTGGGACAGGTCAAAGATGACCCCTTATCACAACAAATTACTCGTGGTGGTAAGGCTCGTTCTTTAGAATAGTAAAGGCTCGGTAGAGCTGCTCCGTAAATATCGCACGCACGATTTGGTGCGAGAAGGTCATCTTAGAGAGCGAGAGCTTGCTATTAGCACGCTGATAGACAGCGTCGCTAAAGCCATAAGGACCACCGATAACAAAGACAAGGCGCTTAGTGCCCGCCGACATTCGGCGCTGAAGCATGTCGGCAAACTCGATAGAGCGGAGCTCGGCACCATGCTCGTCGAGGAGCATGAGGTGGTCGGCATCGCTTATAAGCTTAAGTATCTGCTCACCCTCTAGACGCTTCTGCTCTGCCTCCGAGAGTTTGCGGGTGTTGCGCACGTCAGCAAGCGTGGTTATCGCAAACTTGACATAGTGGTTTAGGCGCTTGGTGTACATCGTCACAAGTGCCTCGACCTCCTTCATGTCGGTCTTGCCGACAACAATAAGCTCGATGTTCATAGCTAAATATCTGAGTTCCACTCGCCCTGAGCCCCATCAAAGATTATTGGACGGCTGTCGCCATAGCTCTTGAGGAGTTCGTATGCCTTATACATATTATATCCGTTGCCGATGTTGCCGCCGAGCGAGAATGCAATGATCGACACATGATTCTGCGCACGGCGATACATAGCCTCAACACGCATAAGGTACTCATCAACGAGCAGCGGGTCGTTCGATGGCGTGCCGTTGATGTCACGATTGTCAGCCGACGATGGCGAGGCGAGGGCGGCACAATCGATGACGTAGATGCCAATAGCGTCGCACAATGAGTAGAACCACTTAGGCTGCGGATACTCGGGACATAGGCAGTTTATACCCTTTGCCTTGAGCGCCTTTATCTCCTGCTCGGTTGTGGTCTTACTCTTTGCCGAGTTGTAGGTTTGCTTGTTAAGTTTCAGCGGCTTGCCCGAAAGTAATATCTCGCCGTTGTCGTTAAAGCCATACTCTGCCATACCCACCTTAATGGGGATATATTCACGCACCGCACCGCCACGCTTAACATATATCATCAGGCTGTAGAGCTTAGGGTTTGTTGCCGACCAGCGGAAGTGGTTCGAGTTATAGCTATAGGGCTTAAACGTAACGGTGTCACGTGAGTTAGCCTCGAAGGTGAACTTATTAACGGTATAATCCACAAGCTTGCCATCGGGGTCGTAGAGGTCGTAACCGAGCTCGAGCTCCTCGTCGGTGGTGAAGCTATTCTCCACGGTGATGTCGAGTTGTAGGCGGCCATAATCCTTATCCAACACGGGCAGTAGGCGCACGTTGAAGTCGTAGACACCCACACGGCGCTGCGCAAAGATGTAGCAGTTCTCGAACTTTGTGCGCTGGGCAATGGTCAAGCCCTCCGCAAGACGCTCCATATATGGCTCGGCAACAACAACCACGGCGAGGGTGTTAGCTCCCTGGTCGAGGTAGGGCGATATATAGAGGTCGGCGGGCGAGAACTTATCGATAGAGGAGCAAATCTGCTTGCCATTGATAAATATCGCGTAGTCGGCACCCACGTTCTCCATGTGGAGGTAGGCGCTAAAGTCGTTCCATGCTGCGGGCACCTCGATCTGCTGCTCGTAGACCGCACGCACCGTGCCTGTAGGCTCTTCGAACTGTAGCTCGGGGCTAACAGCAATGTAGTTGTCTATCTTTGTGCGGATGTCGCTTTGAGCATCTTCACGCTTATCGTAACAGATAAACTCGGAGCGGGCGATGCGCGCCTGCGCCATAAGCTCGAGGGGTGCTACGAGGAGCGTAGCAAGGAGAGCAAAAGTGTATAATGTGACTTTTTTCATATAATCAATTTAGCACAAAGGTACAAAAAAGCAGATAAGTATGCAATCGTTTATAATTTTTTTAGTAATTTTGCACGATATTATGGCGTTGCTACGCCTAAGATAACGAACAAAAATCGAAATAAAATATATAAAGAGTATGAAACTTACACGTATTGCCGAGATTCTCAAGATGGAGGGCGACGGCAGAGAGATTACAGTCAAGGGCTGGGTGCGCACCAAGCGAGGCAACAAGAACGTAGCCTTCATCGCACTCAACGATGGCTCGTGCGTAGCTAACATTCAGATTGTTGTGGACCTTGCAAAGATTGACGAGGCAGAGCTTAAGGGCGTGACCACAGGCGCATGCTTGCGTGTCGATGGCCAGCTTGTAGCATCACTCGGTCAGGGCCAGGGCGTAGAGGTGCAGGCATCAAAAATCGAGATTTATGGCACTGCCGATCCTGAGACATACCCACTTCAGAAGAAGGGTCACTCTCTCGAGTTCTTGCGTGACATCGCCTATTTGCGTCCACGTACCAACACCTTTGGTGCTGTGTTGCGCATTCGCCACGCCATGGCTTTCGCTATCCACA
This sequence comes from Alistipes sp., assembly GCA_017560425.1. Classification (GTDB taxonomy): domain Bacteria; phylum Bacteroidota; class Bacteroidia; order Bacteroidales; family Rikenellaceae; genus Alistipes. The sequence continues at coordinate 30,108 of JAFZEX010000039.1, read as the reverse complement.
AGTACTTCAACGACAAGGGTTTCTACTATCTCCACACCCCACTCATCACAGCCTCTGACTGCGAGGGTGCTGGTGCTATGTTCAACGTATCGACACTCGATATGCAGAACCCACCACGCCTCGAGGACGGCACAGTGGACTACTCACAGGACTTCTTCGGCAAGCCATGTAGCCTAACCGTATCGGGTCAGCTCGAGGGTGAGCTTGGCGCATTGGCGTTGGGTCAGATCTACACATTTGGTCCTACATTCCGTGCCGAGAACTCAAACACTCCACGCCACTTGGCAGAGTTCTGGATGATCGAGCCAGAGATGGCATTCTACGAGCTTCAGGACGACATGGATCTCGCCGAGGACTTCCTCAAGTATCTTATCCGCTACGCCATGGAGAACTGCCGTGAGGATCTCGAGTTCATGAACAAGATGTGGGATAAGGGTCTTTTGGAGCGTTTGCAGTTTGTTCTCGACAACGACTTCGTACGCCTCGACTACACCGAGGGTATCGAGATATTGAAGGCTTCAGGCCGTAAGTTCGAGTTCCCATGCGAGTGGGGCTGCGACCTTCAGTCGGAGCACGAGCGCTATCTTGTAGAGGAGCACTTCAAGCGTCCTGTAATCTTGATCAACTACCCTAAGGAGATTAAGGCGTTCTATATGAAGCAGAACGAGGATGGCAAGACAGTACGTGCCATGGACGTTTTGTTCCCACAGATTGGCGAAATTATCGGTGGCTCGGAGCGTGAGGCAGACTTTGGCAAGCTTTGTGCAAGAGTAGACGAGTTGGGCATGAGCCGCAAGGAGCTTTGGTGGTACCTCGACACACGTCGTTGGGGCTCAGCACCTCACTCTGGCTTCGGTCTCGGCTTCGAGCGTCTGCTTCTGTTCGTTACAGGCATGGGCAACATCCGTGATGTTATTCCATTCCCACGTACGCCAAAGAACGCAGAGTTCTAAACCGACACAATGCCTTACAAACGGCCGGCCCAAGGCTGGCCGTTTTTTAATATTAGGGTACGATAAAAAGAGTAATTAATGGCAAACCGACTTCAACAAACCATTGCGCTGCAGACCAAAATCTCGCCGCAACAGATCCAGATGATAAAGCTTCTGGAGCTACCAGCAATGCAACTCGAGGAGCGCATAAAGCGTGAAATCGAGGAGAACATTGTGTTGGAGGAGGAGCCTGATACTCAAAACGATAGTGGCGACGAGCCAACAAAAATCTCGGTAGAGGAGTATATCGGTCGTGAGGACGACACACCCTCGTACAAGGCCCGTGTGAACAACTTCTCGAAGGACGACAAAGAGCGCCCTGTATATATCTCCGAGGGCAGATCCTTGGGCGAGTCGCTCATCGAGCAGCTACGCTTCCGCTCACTCACAGACCAGGAGCTGACCATTGCGGCATATATCGTTGGCAGTATCGACGACGATGGCTATCTGCGTCGTGACCTCGGCTCGCTTAGCGACGACCTCGCCTTCACACGAGGCTTAGACGTGAGTGTCGAGGAGCTCGAGCGCATACTACACATCGTACACGAGCTCGAGCCAGCAGGCATTGGCGCACGCACATTGCAAGAGTGCCTACTACTACAAATGCCCGAGCGAAGCCTCGACAGCAAGGCTAAACGCTTAGCACACAAGATTATATCGTCGCACTTCGAGGCATTCACCAAGAAGCACTACGAGCGACTCATCACACGCCTCGGCTGCAGCGAGGAGGAGTTTAGAGAGGCTATCGACTACATTCGCAGCCTCTCGCCCAAGCCCGGCAACCTCTACACCGAGGGAGGCATCGACACCACGCCATACATCACGCCCGACTTCCTCCTGGATAACAGCGACGGCGAGCTAAGGCTGATGCTCAACTCGCAGGGCATTCCCGAGGTGCGCATATCACGCCGATATAAGGATATGATGCGTGACCTTGTGGGCCCCGATGGCAACATCAAGGCGGAGGATAAGGAGGCGGTGCAGTTCGTAAAGTCGAAGATCGACTCGGCAAAGTGGTTTATCTCGGCTATCAAGCAGCGTCACGACACGCTGATGCGCACGATGCAGACCATTCTCAACTTCCAGCGCGAATACTTCCAAGATGGCGACAAGAGCAAGCTCAAGCCGATGATACTTAAGGATATAGCCGACCGCACCGAGCTCGACGTATCGACCATATCACGTGTGGTAAATAGCAAGTACATACAGACTCACTTCGGCATAATCCTCCTTAAGTCGCTCTTCTCGGAGGCGATGCTCACATCCTCGGGCGAGGAGGTGTCGAGCCACGAGATAAAGACAATCCTAAGCGAATATATCGACAACGAGGATAAGCGCCACCCGCTCACCGACGAGAACCTGATGGATATTCTCAACGAGCGAGGCTACCGCATAGCACGCCGCACGGTGGCAAAATATAGAGAGATGCTCGACATCCCCGTGGCACGCATGCGAAAGCAGATATAACAAATTAGGCTGACCCTTAAAGTCAGCCTAATTTTATTTTGTAAGTCGCTCTTTGATAATGGATTGAAAGAACTCCTCTTTCGAGTCGAGCCACTTTTTCTCGAAGCCCACGTTGTGACCCTTTTCGGGGAATACTATCCAGCGCTTGGGGGCTACAATGCTATTGTAGCTTGCGAAATTGGTGTGTGGCGGACAGATAATATCCTGCAAGCCGAAGCCCATGAGCACGGGGCACTCGATGCGCTCGGTGAGGTTCTTTAGGTCGAAATAGGAGAGCATATTAAACATCGCATCATAACTGATACCCAGACGCTTAGCCTCAGCAAAAAACTTTGAGCCTGGCCAATCGACAATGTCGAAGTAGTCACGGAAATCGCCCAAGAATGGGACATATGGCGCAGCGCCAGCAACACGCTTATCAAGCGAGGCAGCAGCGAGCGTCAGAGCACCACCCTGCGAGCCACCGTCGAGCAACACACAGCGCTCATCGACAACAGATTGCGACAACACGAAGTCGATAGCACGAATGGTGTCGAGAAAGGCACCACGATAGTAGTAATGCTCCTTATTATCAAGGCCATAGCACATCCACTCGCCATAGGTGTTGTATGGCGTGTTTAGTCCCTGACCACGAATTGAGAGGATAAACTCGCAACGGTCGCCATTGCGGTTGGCGTTAGGTGCCCATGAGCGTGCGGCATAGCCCATGTAGGTGACCACCACGGGATACTTGCCAGCGGCCTTAGGCACAGCCCAATAGCCACGAATGGTCTCGCCACCCCACGACTTCATCTCCACCTCGTAAACATCTCGCTTTGAGCCTGATAGCTGTGGCTGATGCGTAAGCTTATACTCGGGATCTACCTCGGCAAGCTCACGTAGACTACGCTCCCAAAACTCCCACAAATCATCAGCGCCATCTTTGGGCGAGATAATATCGTCGGGGCGCACGCCAAAGTTAAACCTCTTCACGCTACGGCCATCATCAACAACCTCAGCGATATAGAAGCCAGCATCGAGACCCTCGACAACAAATTGCAGCTGCTGAGGCTCGCCAGGCTTAATGGCATAGCTACGCACCAAGTTCTTGAGCTCCACACCCTTGTCGGTGTAGATTTTGAATATCACGGTGCCCGAAGCACCTCGTTCTCCTGCGGTGAGCATAACATTGAAGAATGCCTCGTCGGTGTAAATCCAATCGTTGGTGCACTCGGTGCGAATTTCGCACAAGCCCTCGGCACGAAGTGGTGCAGCCGCCACACAAACAAGCAGCAGCGCACATATATAACTCGCTAATCTCCTCATAGTTACACTCTAATTAATTGATTACTCGGCAAGGTTGCCAAGAGCTATATTCGCATTGCGAATGATGGTCATCGTAGACTCATCCTCAACAAAAATCGAGTTAAGACCCTGCTGCTCCTGTGCTGGGTCGCCGGTGTAGTCGTCGCCCTTAGCCCAATACTCATGATCCTCGACATTTGTCTGCGCATAGCCACCCCAGCTCCAGAAGTTGCAACCAGCAAATACGCCATTGCTATTCTTCGCCGTCTCGATAAGGTCGAACACGAAGGTGTAGTATAGGTCACGGCAAACAACAGGGCTACCCTTGTGGAAGTCCATATTGTCACGTGGCATGCCAAACTCCTCAACAACAACGGGCTTATTAATCTTCTCGCCAAGCTCGATGTGCATGTTGATATACTCCTCGGTATTCTCGCACGACTGTAGCAAGTCCTCACGCATATGGTCGCCACGCAACCACTTCCAATTGTAGGGCCATACATGGCAGTTGATATACGAAATCTCGTCGATGGCGTGAATCTTCTCGCACAACTCCATATCCCACTCGCAGCCATAGAAGCCCTCAGAGCCTGTGGAAATCATGTGGTTAGGGTCGAGCTCTCGGATAAGCTTTGCCGATGTAGCAAGCCACTCTGCAAAGTGCTCCTTGTTGTTCTGCTCCTTCGAGCTGAAGGCACGTGGCTCGTTCGAGATCTGCCATGAGAAGATTGCTGGGTCGTCGATATACTTGATGCCGGTGTAGCGGTTTGTGCGGCTCACGATAAACTTCACGTGGTCGTAGAAGATCTGCTTAGCACGCTCGTTACGCACAAACTCGCCCGCAAAGGTGTTGTACGAGAACCAGCCATCGACACGTGGTACGAGCACAGGGGTGTTGTTTGCCCATGCAACATACTGCGTGTAGCCACCGCTCCACTCCCAGGCGTTGTTGAAATATAGCACGGCGGTCATCTTGCGCTTGCCGAGCTCCATCATCAGGTAGTCAAGACCTGCCAACACATCGTCGTTATACTCGCCAGGCGTAGGCTGTAGGTTAGGCTCGATCTTGCCAAGGAGGCCATTCTCGCCCTCGCCACCAACCAAGATGCGGAGGTTGTCGATGCCGTTAGCCTTCATAAAGTCGAGCTCCTTGCACAAGCGCTCACGGTTGCCGCCCTCGCCCTCAGAGCCAAGGATAGCACCATACCAAAAGTTGGTGCCTACAAAGTAGTAGGGCTTGCCATCACGAATAAACTGACCGTTCTTAACGGTGATAATACCCTTTTTAGGGTTATTGCAGTTGCATGAAGCACCCCACACAGCCACCGTACAGATAAGCACGAGGCTCAAGATAGTAAATAGTCTCTTCATTGTATAATAATTTTTTATGTTTCGTTATTTTTGACAAAGATACGAAATAAATGGGGAATTAGCAATTAGCCACAACTTATTCTGCCACTAATTTGGGACCACCGCTATTAATTCGTCATGTGCCATTCAGCCTCTATTTTTGGCGTTTCGCCCATTTTTTTTGCTAAACTTTGCGTCGGTTTGCTAAAAAATCACTATCTTGCGCACAAATAAAATATATAATAAGGTGTCGAGCGACTAACTCGCTGCATACCAAAGCGGTGGACATGTGCGTTATAGAGGTGAGTGCAGATGCGAGTTGTAAGGGTGGTGTAGACGACGGTTGCAACGACTAAAAAAAGCGAAAAACAAAAAATTAACTTAAAATACTTTTGAACCATGAAAAAGCTAATGTTTTTGATGTTTGCCCTTGTAATGGGTTTCAGTGCTTCAGCACAGACTTTGCCAGATGTTAAGATCGAGAATCAGGAGGGTAAGGTAGTCTCTATCCGTGAGGTTATCGACGGCACTCCTATGATCATCTCATTCTGGTCTACTACTTGCAAGCCATGCATCATGGAGCTCAACGCTATTAACAACAACCTCCCAGATTGGTTGGAGGAGGTAAACATGAAGGTTGTTGCCGTTTCAGTAGACGACGCACGTACTGTTAGCCGTGCACGTGCTATGACTCAGGGTCAGGGCTGGGACGAGTACACATGCCTCTACGACAAGAACCAGGACCTAAAGCGTGCAATGAACGTGAGCCTCACTCCTCACACATTCATCGTTGATGGCAATGGTAACATCGTTTACTCACACTCTGGCTACACTCCAGGTAGCGAGGAGGAGCTCTTCGAGAAGATCAAGGCGTTGAAGTAAGAGATACATACCTAACACAAACAAAAGGGAGCTACATGCGTGTGGCTCCCATTGTTCCTAAATTTAAACCGTTTGTAGGATGAAGAAATTTCTACTATTTTTAGGCGTTGCACTATGTGCAACTTTTGTGGTTAATGAGGCATCGGCTCAGATCAAGGCTGGCGAGAATGGCCAGGTATCTATCGCCTTGGAGAGCAACAGCAGCTACTACCTCGAGGATAAGACCCTCGAGGATATCGGCCTTATTATGCCCGATAAGCGTATCCGTGGCAACTTCGGCTCGAACGACTACCTCAAGGTAGACTACAACACAGGTAAGTTCTCGGCAGGCGTTCAGGTTGAGGGCTACCTCCCAGGCCTCTATGGCTACGACTTCTACGAGTATCAGCAGCGCGACTCTAAGCTCACCGCCTTCATCACTAAGTATGTTCAGTGGGAGGATCAGAATTGGGGTGTTCGCCTTGGTGATATTTATGATCAGTTTGGTAATGGTCTTATCTTCCGTACATATGAGGATCGTGCCTTGGCATTCAACAACGCCTTGGCTGGTGCTCGTGCCTACTACAACTTCAACAACATGGTTAATGTGAAGGTTGTTGCAGGTATGCCACGCTTGTACGACTCACGCACAAAGAACGCTATCTTTGGTGCCGACCTCTCGCTCTCACTCTCTGACATGATTGGCTGGTACAACGGCATGCTTGCCCTCGAGGGCAGCTACGTTGGTCGCTACCAGAACAACGTGCAGGAGGTAAGCTACCTCACTGAGCAGAAGCTTCTCAATATGGTTTCTGGTCGCTTGAACTTCGAGACTGCGGGCTTCACATTGCGTGGCGAGTACGTTCAGAAACTCAACGAGGATGTGTTCAACCCATCGCTTCCTGCGGCTAAGGGTAACGTTATCAGCGTAGACCTCGGCTACAACTACAAGCGCTTCTCGGCATCGGCTACATTCCGTCGTCAGGAGAACATGACAACACCTTCAGTTATGGTGCCTATGGGTAATGGCGGTGGTAACATGATCAACTATGTGCCATTGCTCACTCGTCAGCACACATACTCACTCGCTAACCTCAACCCATACCGTGGCTCAAGCGTGCACACAGGTGGTGAGATTGGCGGTCAGCTCGACTTGTACTACTCATTGCGTAACCCTAAGGTGCGTAACAAGTACTGGAACTTCCATGCTAACTTCTCAATGTTCAACACTGTGAACCACCTCAACGCCTACACGGGCGAGGAGATGAAGGGTCGTAACGTATGGCTCGACGCTAACTTCGATGTTGAGCGTCAGTGGAACAAGCAGCTCAAGACAACGTTCCTCTACTCATTCCAGCGCTGGGACGAGGAGATCAACCACTTCGACTCTCCTGAGGCTCACTACTGCGCATCACACATCTTCGTGGGTGACGTAACCTACAAGATCAACAAGAAGCACTCATTGCGCTTCGAGGCTCAGTACCTTGCATCTAACAACTACGAGGGTGACTGGGTTGCAGCAAGCATCGAGTACAACTTCGCTCCTAAGTTCAGCTTCTACGTTAGCGATATGTGGAACTGCGAGAAGATGGACGACGGCATGTATGGTAACGACTACACAAGCCTCGAGACATGGGAGTCAGACCACTACCTCTTGCACTACTATCAGGTTGGCGCAAGCTTCACCCACAACAGCCTCCGTGCACAGCTATCATACGGTCGTAACCGTGCAGGATATGTTTGCTCGGGTGGTGTATGCCGCTTCCAGCCAGCATATACAGGTCTAAACCTCGCTATCACACTCTCATTCTAAAAGACGAGATATGAAATTTACAAAGTTTATCGCACTCATCGCAGCCGCAGCAACACTCTTTGCAGGTTGCGAGCCAACACCACAGGAGGATCCTGTTAGCGCAGTGGCTAAGCTCAGCGTTGTGAAGAATGTTCTCGAGGTAAACACTCCTATCGAGTTTATCGTTGAGGACGAGGCGGGCAACGACGTTACGGCGTTGGCAACAATCTACGACAAGAACATATTCGAGGAGGTGTCAAACCCATTCACCCCTACTGCCGACGGCAAGTACAAATTCTACGCAGTATATGGTGATGCCATCACCAACGATGTAGATGTTATTGTGACACCTACCGTGCCAGCACTCCCTGAGGATGCTAAGCCTGAGAGCACCGAGTTCAACCACCGCATATTGCTCGTTGATCACACCGGCAATGAGTGTGGCTACTGCCCTAAGATGATGACAGCGCTCAAGCAGGTGGCTGAGACTGGCGACTATCACTCGAAGTACTACGAGGCTATGGCTCACACCTACAAGCAGTCGGATCCAGCATCGTCAAGCGCAGCATTTGCAGTGTCGGGCCACTATGGCATCACAAACTACCCTACGCTCACCTACAACTTCTACCACACAACAACATCGAGCTACAATGCTGAGCACATCATGTCTCAGATCGACGCTTTGTGGAAGGAGTATGCCGAGGTATCTGTGGCTGCTTCAACAAGCCTTGCAACAAAGAGCGTTGTAGTAAACACCGAGATCAAGGCGGCATTGACTGCTGAGTATAGCATCAACGCATGGCTCTTGGAGGATGGCATCGAGGCTAAGCAGACAAATGCTACTGCCGACTGGATGAACATTCACGACAATGCTATCCGCAACGTGGCAACAACCGAGCCTTTGTCGGGCTACGAGCTTGGCACAATCGAGGCGGGCAAGAGCGTTGAGCAGGTTCTTAACCTCGACATCGTATCGACATCATGGAACCGTGACAACTTCAAGGTTATGCTTATCGTGTCGAAGAAGAACGCAAAGGGCAAGTACGACGTGGCAAACGTGGCTATCTGCCCTCTCAACCAGAGCATCTCATACGACTACAAATAATTTATTCTATAACTTAAAACATTTATTACCATTATGAAATTCACAAAGTTTCTTGCGCTTATCTGCGCTGTAGGTGCTGTTGTGGCATGTGAGCCAACTCCAAACCCACAGCCACAGCCATCAACTGAGGGTAAGATCACCCTTACTGCTGACAAGACTACTGTTGCTCTTGGCGAGTCTGTAACATTCAAGGTAGAGCAGACTGACAAGAATACAGGCGAGAAGGTAGACGTTACTGCTTACGCTGAGTTCTGCGACGGCGATCTTAACACCATCTCAAACCCATTCACACCAACAGCTTCTGGTTACTACTCAATCACAGCTACTTACGGTGCTGAGGCTTCAACAGCTCTCACTATTACTGTATTGGCTCAGATGCCTGAGGTTCCTGCTGATCCAGATCCATCATGCTTGGCATTCAACCACCGTGCAGTGTTGATCGACCACACAGGTGCTAACTGCCCATACTGCCCACAGATGGTTGATCGTCTTATCGAGCTTGCTAAGACTGACTACCACAACCACTACAACGAGGTAACTTGCCACGGTAACGGTGGTTCACTTACTCAGGGCGACCCTGCAAACTCAAATGCTGCTGAGCAGTTGGGTAAGTACCAGGCAAGCGTATTCGGCTCATTCGGTATGCCTACAGTTTGCGTAAACTTCGCTACTGCAAAGTGCACTAACAGCGCTGCTGTTTTGAACCAGATTAAGGCTGCTATCGACGGCTACATCAAGAAGGACGGTGCTGACGTTGGTATCGCAATGGCACTCGAGGGCGACGCTACAAACATCTACTGCGCTGCTCAGGTTAAGGCTAAGGTTGCTCAGGAGTACAAGGTTGTTGCATGGTTGCTTGAGAGCAACATCTACAACAAGAACCAGGCTGGTGCTTCAAAGACTGACCACTACCTCTACAACTACGCTATCCGTAACATCAGCGGTACTTACAACGCTTCAAACGTTTCAGGTGAGTCAGTAGGTGTTATCGAGGCTGGTCAGACTTATGACTGCGCATTCGAGCTTCCTGTAATCAGCACAAAGTGGTACTGGGAGAACATGGGTGTTCTTGTAATCGTTTCTACTAAGACTGCTAACGGCCGTTGGGAGGTTGCTAACTCAGCATACTGCTCACTCGCTGAGAAGTCTAAGACTTACGAGTACATCGACTAATTGCAGATCATTGCATACGAAAATAGGCTGTTCCGCTGGGGCAGCCTATTTTTTGCGCTTATATATAATATAGGTATAGACAAAAATAACCCCCTCGGCTTAACCGAAGGGGTTATATTATGCGTATGCGCTTAGGCGATTATGCTCTCAAGAAGCCGATGCCGAAGCGCTCCACTGCTGCTCTCTCCAAATCCTCACGCACTGAAGGATCAGCAATCGAGATAAGCAACTTAGCACGCTCGGCCAACGACTTGTTGCGCAAGTATACGATACCGTGCTCTGTGGCGATATACTGCGCCTGGAAGCGTGTGGTAACAACACCTGCACCCTTAGTGAGCGTAGGCACAATCTTCGACTGACCCTTAGAGGTGATTGATGGAAGAGCGATGAAGCACTTGCCACCCTCCGACAAAGCACCACCATACATAAAGTCGTGCTGGCCACCCACACCCGAGAAGATGCGCTCGCCAATACTGTCGGCACAAATCTGACCTGTAAGGTCAATCTCGATAGCTGAGTTTACGGCCATAACCTTAGGGTTCTGGCGAATGTTCTGTGGGTCGTTGGTCCATGCCACATCACGGATTACCACGTCACGGTTGTTGTGTAAGTAGTCGTATAGGCGCTGGCTACCCAAGCACAAGCAAGCGAGCGACTGACCAGGGTATAGCTTCTTGAGCGAGTTATCGATAATGCCCTTCTGAATGAGAGGCACCACGCCATCGGTCATCGCCTCGGTGTGCAAGCCGAGGTGCTTGTGGCCATGCAACGCATCGAGCACAGCGTTAGGAATACCACCCACGCCAATCTGCAATGTAGCACCATCAGGAATCTCCTGAGCGATGAAGTTACCGATGCGGCGCTCCACGTCGTTAGGAATAACAGTAGGCACCTCAACCAATGGCTCGTCGCCACGTACCATAGCGTCGATCTTCGACACATGGATCACAGGATCACCAAACGTACGAGGCATATACTTGTTTACCTGCGCAATGATAACCTTTGAGCACTCGGCAGCCGAGAAGGCAAGGTCGGCAGATACACCATACGAGCAGTAGCCATCCTCGTCAGGCTCTGAGACGTTCAACAGAGTAACGTCCAAGGGCACCTGACCCGAGCGGAACAAGAAGGGGATCTCGCCAAGGAAGGCAGGAATGGTCTGCGCCACACCCTCGTTGATTGCCTTGCGGAGGTTGTTGGCAACAAAGAAGCTGAGTGGCTCGAAAGAGTCACGGAGCTCTGCCTTAGCATAAGGAGCATCGAAACGACCAATGGCAAAGGCAGTATATACCTTCACGCCACGAAGCTCGGGCGCACGGTCGGTCATCGCCTGCACCAACACCTCAGGGATAGATGTCGAGCCCTGGATATATACCGAGTCGCTCGACTTAATAAGTTTGACGGCTTCAGCCGCACTAACTAAATTCATACTCTTATAGTTTAAGAAGGGCTGTCCTAAGCGGGCAGCCCTATTACACATTAATAGTCTTGGCTGAATAGACGCAAACGCTTATCCAACTCGTCGTACTGATAGTCCGAAATCATCGACACGCAACCACGCAAGCCCTCACGTGAGCTGCCGGTAGGTGTGAGTGTGATAGCCGAGATACCGTAGTAGATAAGCTTGTTGATAAGCTGCTCGCCGGTCATATCCTTATAGCCGAACGTGAAGAAGAAGCCATCGCTAACCTCCTGCTCGCAGTCCTTGTCGTAGACAATGTGGAAGCCATTCTTAATCATGATCTCCTTAACACGCTGTGCACGACGTGCGTACTCACGTGTGTGGCCCACGAAGTCGAGGCGACCATCAGATGCAGCACGGAACATAGCAGCCAATGCATACTGTGCTGAGTGAGGCACACCCGATGAGAGAACATAAAGAATGTTGAAGATGAAGTTGCGACGGAACTGACCATCGTTACCATAGCGCTCGGCAAAGCCCTCGTAGCAACGCTCAGCAAGCGCTGGGTTCATAGCCACAACAGCGATACGCTGACCCGCATACGAGAACATCTTCGAACCTGACAAGAGGTGGATGCAGTTCTCAGTGTAGCGAGCAACAGATGGCTGGTAAGGCGCCTCGAAAGGCTTCGAGCGGTCCTCACGGAAGTCCATGTTTAGATAAGCCAAGTCCTCAACAACGATAACATCGTGCTTGGTAGCCATGCGACCAATAATCTCGAGCTCCTCATCGTTAAGACACATCCATGTAGGGTTGTTAGGGTTAGAGTAGATCATACCCGCAACACGACCTGACGAGAGAATCTCCTCGAGCTTCTCCTCGAGTTTCTTGCCACGATAGTCGATAACGTCGAACGACTCGATGCGAATACCCTGCACCTTGCACTGCATCTTCTGAACAGGGAAGCCTGGGTCGATAAAGAGGATAGTATCACGATCCTTGCGCATCTGAGCAAGTGCCATGAAGCTGGCAAAAGCACCCTGCATAGAGCCTACTGTAGGCACGAAGCACATAGGAGGAATGTCGAGGTTGATAAATGCCTTAACAAAGCGTGATGCCTCCTTGGTCAAAGGCTCGATACCTGTGATGAGTGGGTACTTCGAACCGCAACCAGCCAACAACGCCTCGTGCTCAGCCTCGATACCGATCATCTCGGCAGGAAGGCCTGGCTCACCAATCTCCATACGGATATACTCGACACCCGTCTTAGCCTCGATATCCTTAACAACGCTCACAAACTGGCGGATAGATGCCGCACCAAGCTCCTTAGCATTGCGAAGACCGTTGGCAATACAGATGTTATCTACGGTTTGCTTATCTAATGGTCTCTCCATGGTCTTGCTATTTTTTGATTGAGTTGTCATAGCCTGCACGTACAGCAGCAAGGTTCTTCTCGATTACCTCCTCACCCTTGCGAGCGAAGATACGACGGATACCTGCCTCGATTTTCTCAAACTCGATGTCAAGCATAGGAATAGCAGCACCCAACAACACCATGTTAGCAGCCTGCTGTGGCGCACCAGCCTCCTTAGCAAGCTCCTCAACATTTAGTGACACGCAGTGTGGCAACGCTGCGAGGTGCTTGTTGAGCTCCTCCTCGTTAGGATAGTTAGGAATGTTGATGAAAGGAACGTTAGATGTAACCACCCAACCATCTTTCTTCAAATACTCCAAGTAGCGCAAAGCCTCCATAGGCTCCAACGAGATGATGATGTCAGCACCACCCTTTGCGATAAGGTCAGAGGCAATAGGCTCGGTGCTTAGGCGCAAGTTACTCTGCACATCGCCACCACGCTGGCTCATACCATGAACCTCAGCCTGCTTGATGTTCCAACCCTCAGCCATAGCTGCCTCGCCAATGACTGTGGCAATCGACAAGATACCCTGTCCGCCGACGCCTGCCAAAATAATATCTTTCTTCATGATAATGTTCGTTTAATGTTGTTAGCCCCGTTACTCCTTCTTTGCAGCTGCACGTGCCTTAGCATGACGCTTAGCTGTCTGGATACACTCACGACGTGGGATTACTACTGATACGCCGTTGTACTCGATCTCCTTACGAAGAATATCCTTGATCTCCTCCATGTTCTTTGGTAGAGGCACCACAACATGTACGTGCTCAGGAGCAACACCTACGCCACGGCAGATATCCTCAATCTTACCTGTACCTGCTGAGTCCTGACCACCGGTCATACCTGTAGTGAGGTTATCAGAGATGATGATAACAACATTTGCCTTAGCATTTACGCAATCCAACAAGCCTGTGATACCTGAGTGAGTGAATGTAGAGTCGCCAATAACTGCGAATGCTGGGAACTGACCTGCATCAGCAGCACCCTTAGCCATGGTGATTGAAGCACCCATCTCGACACAAGCGTGAAGAGCCTGGAATGGAGGCAAAGCACCCAAAGTGTAGCAACCGATATCGCCGAAGATGCGTGGGTTCTCGTACTCAGCAGCAACCTCGTTCAACGCCTTGTACATATCACGGTGGCCACAGCCCTGGCACAATGCTGGTGGGCGTGCTACAACGATGTCGTCAGCCTCGAGGTTCTCCAATGCCGCCATGCCCAACGACTTGCGAACAGAGTCAGGGTTAAGCTCGCCAACACGTGGAAGGTCGCCAGTAAGACGGCCCAAAACCTTAACTGTCGAAGGAACGATGGCACGTACCATCTCCTCAACAACAGGCTGACCCTCCTCCATAACGAGGATCTCCTTAGCGCCATCCTCAACCATCTTCTCGATAAGAGCTACTGGAAGTGGATACTGTGACACCTTCAATACGCTACGCTCGTCGCAGTTTGCGCAGTTCTCCATGTAGTAGTTGTAAGCGATACCTGTTGCGATAACGCCACGCTCAGGGTTTGTACCCTTGCGGTAGTGGTTGAACTTTGACTCAACAGCAGCCTTCATAAGGTCGTCCTGCTGAGCGAGAAGCTGAACATAGCGCTTCTTAGCAAATGCTGGCAACAAGATCCATGTGCGAACATCCTCAGGACGCTTAATGTCGTTCTGCTTGCGAGGAGTCTCCGCAACCTCAACAACGGCACGTGAGTGAGCCATACGTGTAGTTACACGCATCAACACAGGAAGCTTAACAGCCTCCGAAAGCTCGAATGCAGCACGTGTCATCTCGTAAGCCTCCTGCTGGTTCGATGGCTCGAAGATTGGCATCATGGCGAACTTACCATAGAAGCGAGAGTCCTGCTCGTTCTGTGATGAGTGCATAGATGGGTCGTCGGCAGCAACAACAACCAAACCACCATTAACGCCTGTCATAGCAGAGTTTACGAATGGATCGGCAGCCACGTTCATACCAACGTGCTTCATACATACCAATGCACGCTTGCCCATGTACGACATACCGAGAGCACCCTCCATAGCGGTCTTCTCGTTAGTTGCCCAGCGGCAGCAAATCTTGTTCTCAGCATCGCCACGCTTCTCCTCACGTAGCTGAATGAACTCAGTAATTTCGGTAGACGGAGTACCTGGATAGGCATAGACACCTGATAGACCAGCGTCGATAGCGGCCTGAGCAATGGCCTCGTCACCGAGAAGTAGTTTTCTCATATCTCAAAATGTTTTAGGTTTGTTATCTTTTTAAGGTTGTCTATTTGTCAAAGTTACAACTTTTTTCTTATTCTAAGAAATAAAAGAGAAAAAAAGTGAGAAGAGAGGTATCTACAACGCTTTGTTTAATGAGCAAATAGTAATTAGTAGTGGATAGTGAGATTAGTGAAGATAGGGAACTTAATGAATTTAGGGATAATACCTTGCAGACAAATGATGATAGCGCCCTCCTTAAACTCCCTAAACTCCTTAAATTCTCTAAGTTCACTATCTCAGCGCGCTATTTCTTGTTAGAAGGGTCGCAGATGTGGCCTTGACATGAAAAAGCTCCGGATGGGCTGTACTCGAAGTACTGCTCATTCGGAGCTTTGATTGAAAGGTCGCAGATGCGCCCTTATCACAAGAAATAATTTGTTGTTAGAAGAGGTTAGATTTGGCTTATCGCAAAAGTGAGCACCCGAGGATAGTACAAATAGTACAGCCTCGGGTGCTCAACTTTTGGGATAGGTCAAAGATGACCCCTTATCACAACAAATTACTTGATGGCGATAGCATCAATCTCCACACGTGCACCCATAGGAAGTGCTGCAACCTGATAGCAGATACGTGCTGGCTTGTCGCCTGTGAAGAACTCAGCGTAGATAGCGTTCATTGCAGCGAAGTCTGCGATGTCGGCAAGAAGAACTGTTGTCTTAGCCACGTCGTCGAAAGAGTAGCCAGCCTCGTTAAGGATATAGCCAAGGTTAGTGAGTGCCTGGCGTGTCTGCGCCTCAACGCCCTCTGCCATAACGCCTGTAGCGCCGTCGATAGGAAGCTGACCAGAGATGTAGAGTGTTGAGTCGTGAGCGATAGCCTGTGAGTAAGGACCTACGGCCTTAGGAGCCAAAGGTGATGCGATAACTTTTTTCATTTTCGTATTAGTTTTTAGTGTTTTGTACTATCTTTGTCACAAAGATAACGAATTTTGTCAAAACTATGAAACGAACACAACTATTTTCGCTCATACTCCTCATTTCTGCACTCCTCGTCGCAGGCTGCTGCGACTGTCGCAAGCGTAGCAAGTTGGTAAAGCCCCTCGTGGGCACCGAGTGGCAGCTGGTGCAGCTTATGGCAAAGGACATCGTGGCAGAGGGCGACAGCTATCGCCTAACGTTCAAGAGCGACGGCAGCATCGTGGGCAAGGGCGACTGCAACATACTCTCGGCAATATACCAGACAACACCCAGCCGCAGCCTCGAAATCAAGGAGTTAGGCTCTACACGCAAGCTCTGCAAAAACTACGAGCTGGAGAACGCCTTTATGGATATGCTCGAGGGCGTTACCCACTACGAGATGGATGCCGACCACATGCTACTCCTCTCGAATGGCACGCTCGTGGCGATACTCAAGGCGGCGACGGAGTAACGAACAGACACAAACAAAAAAATGCTGACCCCAACTTCAGAGTCAGCATTTTTTATTTACCGTTGTAGGTGTTCATCGTGCGATCTACACCTATCGACACAAACGAGAGAACGGCATCGCCAAAGAGCTTGAGGCGCTCGGGCATCAGTTTGTTCTCCTCGTCGGAAAAGTCGCCAAGGACATAATCGACCTGGTGACCTCGTGGGAAGTCGCCACCAACACCAAACCTAAGGCGTGAGTACTGGTTGTCGCCAAGCATCTCGGTGATGTTGCGTAGTCCGTTGTGACCACCCTCCGAGCCATTCTTGCGCATGCGGAAGGTGCCAAAAGGAAGGGCTATGTCGTCAGAGATGACGAGGAGGTTTTCGCGAGGAATACGCTCCTGCTCCATCCAATAGCGCACCGCCTTGCCCGAGAGGTTCATATATGTCGAGGGCTTGAGCAGGTAGACCGTACGTCCACGGTGCTTGAGCGTAGCCATAGCACCATAACGCACTGTCGTAAAAGAGATATTGGATGCCTCAGCTAAGGCATCCAACACTCTAAAACCTATGTTGTGGCGGGTAGCGGCATACTCGGCACCGATGTTGCCCAACCCGACAACAAGATACTTCATAACGATTCGTTTTAAGCAGCTAACTACTACTGAGCAGCACGTGAAGCACGTGTTACACGAACGGCGCAAACAGCAGTTGTCGCAGGAGTAACGAATGTAAGGTTCTCGTGCTTGAGGTCACCAACGAAGATAGTCTGACCAACCTTCAATGGAGTAACATCAACAACGATCTCATCTGGAATAAACTCAACCAAAGCCTTAACTGTGAGCTTACGAGCAGAAAGAGCGAGCTTACCACCGATCTTAACACCCTCAGCGTTACCTGTGAGGCGTACTGGAACGTTTACAGCAACTGGCTTACCCTCCTGAACACGGTAGAAGTCTACGTGGAGAACCTGCTCACGAACTGGGTGATACTGAACCTCACGCATAACTGCCTTCTCTACAACGCCATCGATGTTGAGCTCGATGATGTAAGAGTTAGGAGTGTAGATAAGCTGTGCAAGCTCCTTAGCGTCGATAGTAAATGCCTTCTCAGCGCCACCGCCGTAGACGATGCAAGGTACCTGACCCTCGCGACGAGCTGCCTTAGCAAACTTCTTGCCGTAGTTTGCACGTGCAGTACCGTTAATCTGAATTGTCTTCATAATTGTTTGATAATTAATATTTTAACTTCAGCACCACTCAATCATAATCACATGTTATGACCCCATAGATGCCTGCTTGGGAGGGCAAAGGTAGTAAAAAATTTGCAAATAGCAAGAAAATGAGGCGATTAAATGCGGTTTTCAGGAGGGCAAGCTGGGGAATAGCTGGGTAGTTCCGGATAGGGGCGATTAGTAATATGGGGAAGATAGGGACGATGGGGAAGATGAGATTAAAGACAGCAGAGACAACAAAGACAGTAGAGACCACAGAGATCACAGAGAAAAAGTTGATACCCGAGTTTCGTTGTTGTCTCTTTCGTCCCTTTCGTCCCTATTGTCCCTAAAAAACTATTACTAATTACTAATTCCTCATTACTCACCACATAAATTTGTTGTTAGAAGCCGTGAGATGTGGTGCATCTAAAAAGTGACCACCACGGGATAGTACACTTAGTACAGCCCGTGGTGGTCAGCTTTTTAGATGTGCCGCAGATTACGGCTTATCACAACAAATTATATTTCTCGGCGGTTGAGTAGGGCGTGTGTAATAGTCAGCTCATCGACATACTCGAGCTCGTCGCCGAAGCCGATGCCTCGGGCGATGGTAGTAACCTTAACGTCGGGGAATGCCTTGAGGCGGTTCTGAAGGTAGAAGAGCGTGGTCTCGCCCTCGACAGAGGTAGATATTGCCACGATGACCTCACGTATCTCGCCCGTGAGTAGCTTGTCGCACAGCAGGTCGATCTTGAGGTCGGAAGGCCCTATGCCCTGCATCGGCGAGATGACACCACCGAGGACATGGTACATGCCATGATACTGCCCCGTATTCTCGATAGACATAAGGTCGGCAACCTGCTCGACGACGCATACCACCGAGCGGTCACGGCGGCTATCGCTACAGATGGGGCATAGAGCCTCGTCAGAGAGGTTGTTGCAACTTTGGCAGTGGCGTATGTCGTGGCGGAAGCGAGCGATGCTCTCAGAGAGTGAGTCTACCACCTCGGTATCCATCTTGAGGATATGCATTGCGAGGCGCAACGCTGTGCGGCGACCAATACCTGGAAGTCGCTGAAGCTCAGAGCATACGTTATCAAGAAGCTTTGACATAGACTATATCTGCTCTACGGATTTAGATGGTATCCAGCCCTTCTCGCCATCGACAAACTCGATTTCGGACCATGTGCCATGGGTACGCAATATGTTTACCGACACGCCCTGCGATGGCTGGCGGATAACCTTCGAGGTGTTGTCGGGCGAGGCGTGCACCGAGCAGATGTCGTTGCACAATATCACAGCCTCGGTTGATCGCTCCATAGCTCGGCGCTGCGAGATGGCAAATGCCGTGCTGAGCAGGAAGAAAAATATCAGGACGATAGAGCTGAAGAATGCCACCTTGCGCAAGGCGATGAGCGACGAGAGCAGGTAGAACATGATCATCACAAGGGCGGTGATTAGCGACACAATAGATGTTACGGACCAGCCATTCGACGACATTATGCCGCTCACAGCCAGCCACATAGAACCCATAACACCATGGGGCATAGGCTCGGTGTCGTTGGTGTAGTCGTGCACGATGTCGAGGTTGTAGCGTGCGTCCTCCATCGTGGGGTCGAGCTTCAAGGCACGACGATAGTTGAGTATGGCACATCCTAGCTCACCCTCCGCATAGCGCTTGTCGTGCTGCTCGCCAAGCTTAAGGTAGGTGTTGCCGAGGTTGTAGTACAGGTCTGCCGAAGCGTAGCCCATAGCCTCAACACGCTCGAAAGCCTCCTTGGCAGTGGCATACTCCTTTGCCGAGTATGCCTCGATGCCACGCTGCCACTCAGCCTCCGCCTCGTGAGCAGAATCCTGGGCATAGGTTTGATAGGCACCGATAGTGGCTACCGCAAGTATGAATACCTTTATTATATTAACAAGAACTCTCATAGTTTATCGCTTTACTATCGACTCAATCTTTGAAATCACCGACACTGCATCGGCATACACCTCGCCCATGTCGCTCTCGGTAGATGGGGCATACTGCGCCTCGTCGCTACGAGAGATAATCTGGCAGAACTGCTCGGCATCGGCTGCCGACACGCCACGGCGGTAGAGCTCCTCACGAATGGTCTCCTTCGTAAGGTTGGAAACAGGGATATTAAACTTATCGCTGATATAGCCCCACATGGCACGCAACATCTCCTCATAGAAGGCGTGGCGGTTACCCTCGTGCATCGAGCGCTCGGCAAGGCGTAGGCGCTGCACAGCAACCTTATCGGCCTGACGCATGCGACGTGCTACGACATTACGATTTTGGCGTATGCGCTTGCGAAGCAGGTGGTATGCCACGGCGAAGAGGGCGATGATGACAACCACAACAAGCCAATATGCTGGCGAGAGTATGAAGATCGATGGCGATGACTTTGTAAAAGGGCTGGTGTGAATAAATCGGATATCCTTGTCGAGCTGCTTCATGCGACCACCATAGTCGGCATAGCCTCGTGAGCTGTCGGTGCCACTCACCACAGCGCTACCATCATCTTTGACGGTGATAACATAGCGCTCCGTAGAGAGGCTCTTGTACTGCTCCGACGCAAGGTCGAAATAGGTGAACACCAAAGGCTCTACGACAAACTCTCCCGAGGCACGTGCCACAAAGGGGTAGGTGTAGGTTATGCTTCCCGACGAGCCGGCTGCCGACGTGCGAACATTATCCACAACCTTGGTGTCGTAGATCTCGAACGACTCGGGGAGCGTGAGCTTGGGTGCTGTGACAAACTTAAGGTTGCCACTACCCGATATTGTTATCTTTATCTCGTTTGAGCTGTTGGCATTCATCTCCAATTCGGGCGCTACGCTCGACATAGAGAACGAGCCCACAGCACCGCTAAAGGTGGCGGGGGCATTCGCTGGAAACTCCTTGACGTTGATTACCACGGGTGCTGAGCGCAGTGCTCGGCGCACAAGGTTTACGTGGCGTACGCTGTGAAAGATGCTTCCTGTGTTGGTGTGCGTAACCACGGGCACACCCACGTTGAGCTCGGCTGGCGAGATTGTTATCTTTCCTGTGCGCTGTGGCGCTATGATATGCTCGGTGAGCTTATAGGTGTCGTATACCTTGCCCTTGTACTCGGCACGCGACTGCTCGCCACGTGCATGCAGCTCCTGTGTCCAGAAGTCGTTGAAGGTGGGCACATTGAATGACTCGATCTCGGGATAGCCCACACGTGTGTAGAGCATGAGCGTGACACGCACCGCTTCGCCCTTATAGACGTTTCTATCCGACACGTTGAGCATTATGAAGATGTCATCCTTGCCAACACTCTCCTCGGCACTTTGTGGCTTGGGCTTTGCCTCGGGCGCAGGCTGCTGTTGTTGCTGCTGAGGGTTCGATGGCTTAGCACCATTTGCCGAGGCGGCACTCTCGTCGATAACCTCGATAAGCAGAGATTTTGTCTTGTATGTCTTGCCGTCTACATCTATCGACGCAGAGCCGATTGTGTGCTTACCAGCGCTCTCGGGGATAAGCACAAAGGTGTAGGTGCAGCTATAGTTCGATGTTTGGTGGCCATTTATCCACTGAATATCTCTACCTGTGGCTATGGCAGGTCCGGCAATAACCCTAAAGCCCTCGAACGAAGGGGCTTTGAAGGTGTTCTCGCCATCAGGCTCTTTATTTACGCTAAACCTCACCTGAAAACGCTCAGTTGTGGATACGAGCAGTGGAGCCTCAGCCTTGAAGGTCACCTGTGCCCACAGCTGCACTGATGATAGCAGTGCAACGACGAGTAGCGCAAGACGTAAAATAAAGATTCGTTTCATCTTCTAATTGTTATTCTCCCGATATTTTTTTAACGCCTCGGCATGGCGTTTTATTGCTATCGCAGCAGAATAGTGCGGTGATTAAAATGAATTTGTGAAGTTAAGGATTTTAAGGAATATAAGGAATTTAGGGAGCATTACCCATACCCCTAAATCCCTATGTTCCTTAAATTCACTAAACTCCCTAATCTCTCTATAAGATTAAAATTGGAGAGTGGGGTTAGTTTGGTGGATTGTCGCCGAGTGTGAAACCGCAGCATACTATGCGTATGTGAGGATTTCACACTCAAGCAAGACGCCGAAATAACCTCGCTACCCGCACAACAATTAAAATTGGAGAGTGGGGTTAGTTTGGTGGATTGTCGCCGAGTGTGAAACCGCAGCATACTATGCGTATGTGAGGATTTCACACTCAAGCAAGACGCCAAAATAACCCCGCTATACAATTTTAATGTGCGAAGTCGGCAAAGAAATCATTACCCTTATCATCAACGATGATGAAGGCTGGGAAGTTCTCAACGTAGATCTTACGTACTGCCTCCATGCCGAGCTCCTCGAAGTCTACTACCTCGACCTTCTTGATTGAGTTCTTAGCGAGGATAGCTGCAGGACCACCGATAGAGCCAAGGTAGAAGCCGCCGTTGTTCTTACAAGCGTCGGTCACCTGCTGTGAGCGGTTACCCTTAGCAACCATCACCATAGAGCCACCAGCCTTCTGGAAGAGGTCTACGTAAGAGTCCATACGACCCGCTGTGGTTGGGCCAAATGAGCCTGAAGCCATGCCCTGAGGAGTCTTTGCAGGACCTGCATAGTATACAGGGTGGTTCTTGAAGTAGTCAGGCATAGGCTTACCCTCGTCGAGCATCTGCTTGATGCGAGCGTGAGCGATGTCACGAGCAACAACCAACGTACCCTTGAGGTTTAGGCGAGTCTTGATAGGATACTTCGACAAGATCTCACGTACCTTGTCCATACCCTCGTCAAGGTCGATATCTACTGCTGGCGACATTGCTGGAGCCTGAGCTGGGAGGAAGCGTGCTGGGTTCTTCTCCAACTGCTCGAGGAAGATACCCTCAGGGGTGATCTTAGCCTTGATGTTACGGTCGGCAGAGCAGCTAACGCCGATAGCCACCGGACATGATGCTGCGTGGCGTGGAGCACGGATAACACGCACGTCGTGAACGTAGTACTTGCCACCAAACTGTGCGCCGAGGCCAATCTCCTGGCAGATCTTCTGCACCTTAGCCTCCCACTCCAAGTCACGGAAGCAGCGACCGCCCTCGTTACCAGATGTTGGAAGCTCGTCGAGGTAGCCCGCAGATGCCTTCTTCACTGTTGAAAGACACATCTCTGCCGATGTGCCGCCGATGCAGAGTGCAAGGTGGTATGGAGGACATGCCGATGTGCCGAGATCCAAGATATGCTTCTTGATGAACTCGGTGAGCGACTTCTCGTTAAGCAGAGCCTTGGTCTGCTGGTAGAGGAAGGTCTTGTTTGCCGAGCCACCACCCTTAGTGATGAACAAGAACTCGTACTCCATGCCTGGGTGACCTGCGTAGATGTCGATCTGTGCTGGAAGGTTGGTTGCTGAGTTCTTCTCCTCGGTCATGGTGAAAGGCACAACCTGTGAGTAGCGAAGGTTACGCTCCTTGTAGGTCTCGTACACACCACATGAGATACACTCAGCATCGTTAGCGCCTGTGTATACGTCCTCGCCCTTGTGACCGATACAGATTGCTGTACCTGTATCCTGGCATGTTGGCAACTCGCCCTCAGCAGCTACGCACTGGTTCATGAGCATGGTGTATGCTACAAACTTGTCGTTGTCGGTAGCCTCTGGATCCTCGAGGATGTTAGCCAACTTCTGGAGGTGTGAGGCACGAAGGTAGAACGACACATCTGCATATGCCTCCTTAGCCAAGAGCTCAAGGCCCTTAGGATCAACCTTCAAAATCTTGCGGCCATCACACTCGACAACCTTAACATAGTCCTTCGTCAAAAGACGATACTCCGTCTTATCCTCCTGGATAGGAAACGGCTCCTGGTAGATAAAGTCTGCCATAATTTTCTTTGGTTTTATATTAGTTTTATTCGGTTTCTACAACATTGATAACGACATGCTCGAGAGGCTCTGCCGAGGCAGGAACACCCTCCTCAACGCCCATAACCTTGAGCTCAACACTCTCTGCCTTGAGCTTAGGCTCTGCCTCAGGCTTGGCAAGACTGCGAGCAAAGTCGGCGATGCCAAACACAAATACCACGCTCACCAACACGGGGCATACCCAGCGTAGGAGGAAGCGGATAACGGGATAGGTGGCCTTGTCTACGCCGCCCTCCGCCGTAAGCTCGGCACGCATATCCTCCCTCTTCCATATCCAGCCCACGAAGATGGCGGTGAAGATGCCAAGGAGTGGTAGCATGACAATGGCTGTGAAGTTGTCGAGCAGAGCAAAGATGTTCATGCCCGCAACTTTAATGTCGCTCCATGCGCCAAGCGACAACGACGCTGCCGTAGCCAAGAGCATGGCGCCAATGGTAACGATAAGAGCACCCTTACCTCGTGACATACCTCGCTTCTCGACGAAGTAGGTTGTTACAGCCTCGTGCATAGATATTGTTGATGACAAGGCAGCAAGACCCAACAGCAAGAAGAAGAGCATAGCCCAGAAGTTGCCAAAAGGCATTGCCGAGAAGACCTTAGGCATAGCAACAAATGCGAGCTGCATGCCGCTCTCGTTCTCGACACCTGCCGAGAAGATGATGACTGCGGCGGTGAGCGCCACAAGCGTGTCGAGCGACACCACGCTGATTGCCGAGCCCGCAATCTTAGTGCCCTTAGTAAAGTACGAGCCGTAGATAAGCATAGCGCCCATACCCACCGAGAGGGTAAAGAATGCCTGACCCATAGCATCGAGGAAGGTCTTGCCCGACACCTTTGTAAAGTCGGGGGTGAAGACATTTACCAACGCCTCACGACCCTCGGGCAGCCACAACGAGTAGACTACCAAGATGATGAGAATGGCGAAGAGGAGGGGCATCATCACCTTTGAAGCCTTCTCGATACCACCCTGCACACCACCAATGATGATGAAGTGGTTGAGCAAGATGAAGATGTAGGTGAAGATGAGCGGAGCCCACGTTGCCGTGGTGAAGCTTGTGAAGAAGCCACCAAAGTCACCACCGATAGAGTTTGTTGCCGAGGCGATAGCATAGTTCAGCGTCCAGCCCGAGATCACGAAGTAGTAACCCATGATAAGGAATACCGAGATGAGGCCCGCAGCACCAAGCCAACCCCAGCCCTTGCGGATCTTGGCAAAGGCATCTATAGGGTTGCACTTCGAGTTGTGACCCACGGCAAACTCAGCGATGAGCAGCGGAAGGCCCAGGAAGAGGATACAGCCCAAGTAGATGAGAATGAAGGCACCGCCACCATGCTCCGATGTGATATATGGAAATCGCCAAATGTTGCCGAGGCCGATAGCCGAGCCTGCGGCGGCGAGGATTGCAGCGAGCTTACCACCGAAGCCGCCACGATTTTCTGTATTAGCCATAATTTTGTTTTTATCCAATAAGTGTTACGCTTACCCTGTCAATCTTGCCTCCGAGGGGCGGTGCGAGCTTCGACACGGTGCACTCCACCTCAATAATCTCGGGGAATGCCTCCTTAACAGCCTCGATAATGTTGGTTGCTGCCGCCTCGATGGTGCGCTGCGTACGCTGCATGGTGCGCTCAACAATCTCGTAGACGGTGAGGTAGTTCACAGCCTCACGCACATCGTCGCTCTTGGGTAGATTGCCCAAGGGTGTACGTATCGCCAAATCGACACGAAAGCGGTTGCCCACCTGCTGCTCAAGGTCGTAGCAGCCGTGGTAGGCACGCAAAAATATGCCGTCGAGGCGGATTGTGTATATCGGATTCACCTTACTCAACAGTAATTAGGAAGTAGTTCTTCTTGCCCTTCTGCACGAGCAAGTACTTGCCAGCGATAAGGTCAGCCTCGACAACGGGGCGCTGAGCATCAGCCACCTTCTCCTTGTTGAGCTGAACGCCACCACCCTGCACCATCTTACGGCACTCGCCCTTAGATGGGAATACCTTGCATACCTCGGCAACGATGTCTACGAACGCCTTGTCGAGGTTGTCACGAGAGATTGAGAACTGAGGAACACCCTCAAACACCTGCAACAATGTAGCCTCGTCCAACGAGCGCAACGCCTCAGAGGTAGCGTTGCCAAACAAGATGTTGGTTGCTGCCTGAGCCTTCTCCAACTCCTCGCGTGAGTGGATAGTCTCGGTAAGAATCTCGGCAAGGCGCTTCTGCAAGATGCGGAGGTGTGGGGCCTCGTCGTGCTCCTTGATAAGCGAGTCGATAGTCTCACGGTTGAGCAGCGTGAAGATCTTGATGTAGCGCTTAGCGTCGTCGTCGCTCACGTTTAGCCAGAACTGGTAGAACTTATATGGCGAGGTGTAGCGAGCATCGAGCCATACGTTGCCCGACTCGGTCTTACCAAACTTAGTGCCATCGGCCTTGGTGATAAGTGGGCAAGTGATGGCAAATGCCTCAGCCTCAGAGCCGAGCTTACGACGGATAAGCTCCGTACCTGTGGTGATGTTACCCCACTGGTCGGCACCACCAAGCTGGAACTTACAGCCGTGCTCCTGGTAGAGGTGCAAGAAGTCGTAGCCCTGCAATAGCTGGTAGGTAAACTCAGTAAACGACATACCGTCGCCCTCGCCATTGAAGCGCTTCTTAACAGAGTCCTTAGCCATCATGTAGTTCACGGTGATGCACTTACCGATGTCACGAGCAAAGTCGAGGAATGAGAACTGCTTCATCCAATCGTAGTTGTTCACCAACAAGGCACGGTTGTCTGCCTCAGAGTCGAAGTCGATGAGCTTAGCAAGCTGCGCCTTGATAGCCTCCTGGTTGTGGCGGAGGGTTGCCTCGTCGAGGAGGTTACGCTCCTGCGACTTACCCGATGGGTCGCCAATCATACCCGTAGCACCACCAATCAAGGCGATAGGACGGTGACCACACATCTGGAAGTGCTTCAAAATCATTACACCCACCAAGTGACCAATATGCAATGAGTCGGCAGTTGGGTCGATGCCGAGGTATGCCGAAGCCATACCCTTCTCAAGCTCCTCTTTAGCTCCTGGCATCACGGTATGGATCATACCACGCCACTCGAGCTCCTCAATAAAATTCTTCATAAGTACTTATATTTTTTGTTTATATTCGTTCTAAATTACTCTGCATCAAGCACAAGCGTCTCGATCATCTCTTTGAGTCGCTCGTTCTTGCCCACAAGGTGGCGTAGGCGATCCTCAATCGTAATTGGGCGAGCAATGCGCACCGCCTCATTGACAATCACCTCGAGGTCGATACTACACTTCAACCCTGCAAGCTTCTGAATCTCCTTTAGCCACTCGAGCTTGTCACGCATAATCTCCTCGAAGAGCTCACGTGAGGGAACCACAACACGCACCACCCTATCGCTGACGGTCATCGTCTCGAAGACGGGAACATAACGCATACGACCTTTCGACAGTATCTCCACAAACTGAGCCTTGATAGCCGTTAGCTTCGCCTCGCAGTTGGGATCTACCTCCTCAACAACGTCGTGCACCTCGCCCTTAGCCTTGGTGTTTACCTCCTCCGAGAGCAATGCACCAATCGACATTCCCATGCGTCGGCTACGTGGTGTTGCAACACGTGGCGCTACCACCTCGGCTGGACGCTCCTCGACCACGGGCGCTGGTTGGGGCGCTGGCGTAGGCTGTGGCACGGGCGCTGACTCAGTTGGTTGTGGCGCAACAGGCTGTGCAACGGGCTGTGGTGCTGGCTGTGGTGCTGGTTGTGCCACAGGCGCTGGTTGCTGTGCGGAAGTTGGTTGTTGTGCGGGCTGCAACTCGGGCAGTGGCACATCAACCTCAAGGCTGAGCGATGCTACCTCGTCATTTTTTTTTTGACCGAGACCCGCAATCTTCATGAGTCCCAGTTCAACAAGCAGACGCTGATTTGACGACTGTCGTATCTTGCCATCAGCCTCGGTGAGTAGCGATATAGCGCCAAACAAGAACGCCTCGTCACAACGTGCCGCCTGCTCCTTATATCGCTCGACCAGACTACCCGTAAACTCGACAAGCGAGATAGCAGGGCCCTTCGACATGAGCAAGTCACGCATATGGGCATTAAGTCCCGAGATAAAGACCTGAGGCGAGAAGCCACGGCTGAGCACCTGGTCAAAGAGCATCAAGGCATCGACATAGCGTCCCGCAAGGAGCATATCTGTTGCCGAGAAGTAGGTGTCGTAGTCGAGGACGTTGAGCGTTGCCGCAACATCCTTATAGCTAAGCTTGTTGCCGCAGAACGACACCGCCTTGTCGAACATAGACAGGGCATCACGCATACCGCCATCAGCCTTGTGCGAGATAAGGTTTAGCGCCTCGTCGTCGGCCTCGACACCCTCCTTTGTTGCGATATATCGGAGATACTCCACGCCATCCTCAACACGAATACGGTTAAAGTCATAGATCTGACAACGTGATATGATCGTTGGGATAATCTTATGCTTCTCGGTTGTTGCAAGGATAAATATTGCGTGGTGTGGTGGCTCCTCCAAGGTCTTCAAAAAGGCGTTGAAGGCTGCTGCCGAGAGCATATGCACCTCGTCGATGACGAACACCGAATAGCTACCCTGCTGAGGGATAATTCTCACCTGCTCGATAAGGTTACGAATATCATCTACCGAGTTGTTTGATGCAGCATCGAGCTCGTGAACATTGAGCGAGCGACCCTCATTAAACGAACGGCACGACTCGCACTCGTTGCAAGCCTCGCCATGCTGAGGATTCTGGCAGTTGATAGCCTTGGCAAAGATGCGGGCACATGTTGTCTTACCCACGCCACGAGGACCGCAGAAGAGGTAGGCATGCGCCAGCTGACCACGCTCGATAGCATTCTTGAGCGTCGATGTGATATGTCGCTGTCCCACAACCGAAGCAAAGGTTGCAGGGCGATACTTACGTGCTGATACTACAAAATTCTCCATAACTCGACAAAGATATAAAAATTTTCTCACATGCGCACGTACGAGCACACTATTTTCACTCACTCGAGTGCGATTTCACAATTTTTGCGCTATCTTTGTCACTATGAAACAACTATTAACATACATATTTCTACTCGGCATCACCCTGCTCTCTATCGCCACAACATCGGCACAGGAGCGTGGCTTTAACCTTATTGTCGTGGGCGACACACAGCCACAAACCGAGGAGCAGTTCGAGCGCTTAGAGCGCGAGGTAGTACCTAATATTGAGCTCATTATCAAGGAGTATCGCCAGAAGAGCAACCTACCCATCATAGTGCTTATCACGGGCGACGTGGTGTGGGACAATATGGCTTTTTTACCACGCCTCAAGGAGCTCTTCTCAAGCCTCGACGTGGAGCTTATAACCGTCATTGGCAACCACGATCACGACCGCAACACGGAGGGCGACGAGAGCGCCAAGGAGCAGGCATACAAAGCAGCGTTTGGCGCTCGCTATAAGAGCTTTACACTTGGTGACACTCGCTTTATACTACTCGATAATATTCTCTACCACAGCTACGAGAACTACTCCATAGAGCTTGACAAGGAGCAGCAAAAGTGGTTGCGTGGCGTGGCTAAAGATATAGCTAAAAATGAGCGTGTGGCGATATGCATGCACGCCCCAGCATATAGCTTCCGTGAGGGCAAGATGCTGCCCTACGCCCGAGATATTATGCGCATGTTTCGAGGCCATGAGCTTCACTTTATCACGGGGCATAGACACCGCCATGCCACGGTGGAGCTTGACAAAAACAGCATTGAGCATAGCGTGGCTCAGGTGTGTGGCAACCTATGGTTTGCCCCATTGTGCACCGACGGAACACCCCCGGGCGTGCTATGCATCGAGGAGCGTAATGACGTGTGGCAGTGGCACTTCCGCACCTTTGACAAGGAGCAGCAAAAGCTACGAATATGGCACGAGGGCGAGGTTAAGGATAACGAAGAGTATGTGGTAGTGAAGGTTATCGGCTGGGACAATCAACATCGTGTTGAGTGGTCGGAGAATGGCGTTAAGATGGGTGCTATGGAGCAGATAACTATTCTCGACCCCGACTACATCTATTATGTTGAGAATGAGGCAGATTACAACGACACCATCATGCAACGCCTACGCCGCTCTGCCCACCCCCACAGCCACTATTTCCGCTGCAAGCGCACCTCGCCCGATAGCGAGATTACGATTAGCGTTACCGACCGCTTTGGCAGGGAGTTTAAGTGTGATATGAGGTCGGGCTTAGAGAGATAGAATAGATGGGAGAAGCGCAGAGATAGAGAGTTTAGAGAGTTTAAGGAGTTTAGGGAGAGCGCTATCATCAGTTATTAATTGGTAGAGGATTAAGACCATTAAGACCTTTAGGACCAATAGGACATTTGTCCGCAACCATCTTAATGGTCCTAAGGTCATAAGGTCATAAAGGGTCATAAAGGTCTAAAAGGGTCATAAAGGGTTATAATACTCTTGTGACCCTTTTTGCCCCTTCTGCCCCTGTAATTAGCGCAAGGATAGGGAGTTTAGGGAGTTTAAGGAGTTTAGGGAGGAGCG
>JAFZEX010000038.1 GCA_017560425.1 Alistipes sp. | reverse complement strand
GTCACCGTCAGTATCTGACACAGGTTCTCGTTGAGGAGATTAATTGTTAAACCCTAAAACGAAGTAGAAAATGGCACACAAAAAAGGTGTAGGTAGTTCTAAGAACGGCCGTGAGTCAGAGAGCAAGCGACTCGGTGTTAAGCTTTTCGGTGGTCAGTTCGCTAAGGCGGGTAACATTATCGTTCGTCAGCGCGGTACAGTACACAACCCAGGTGAGAACGTGGGTATGGGTAAGGACCACACACTTTTTGCATTGGTTGACGGTACTGTTGGCTTCTGCAAGAAGGCATCTGGTAAGTCTTACGTGAGCGTTACTCCACTTGCTGAGTAATTGCGTTAAGCACAAAAGAGAAAAAGAGTACTTTTTTGAAGTACTCTTTTTTTGTTTCTTGTGATAAGGGGTCGATTGCGTCCCCTAGAAAAAATGCCACCAATGGGACGTACGTTCAGTACTACCCATCGGTGGCATTTTTGCCGAGTGTAGCACTCGGTACCCTTCTGACAAGAAATAGTGCGCTGATTGAGGTGGGCAGGGGCTGGGATAAATGGGAGCGCTGACGCTTGATGGGTAACGCTTCGCTTGATGGAAATTCCCCATTTATCCTATTTATCCCATTCGTCCCATCTATCTTATTAACCCCGTGCGAAGCACACCTCACTTTTCACCTTTCACTTTTCACCTTTCACCGTTCCCCTTTCACCTTTCACCTTCTATCTGGCTCGGGTTACTTCCTAAAGATAAAATAGACGGCGGCGACAAGGCATGCAAAGCCTGCGAGGTGGTTCCACTTGAGGGGGTCGCCCTTGACGAAGAGTACGGCAAAGAGCGTGAAGACCACCAACGAGATAACCTCCTGGATAACCTTGAGCTGCCATAGTGTGAATGGACCGCCGAGCTCGTGGCTGCCGATGCGGTTGGCTGGCACCTGGAAGCAGTACTCGAAAAGTGCGATACCCCAGCTGATAAGCACGATGCCAATCATGCCGTAGCGCTGGAGCTGCGATTTGAATGCTATATGGCCATACCATGCCAATGTCATAAAGACATTTGAGCATATGAGAAGGCCTATTGTTGCAATACCTCGTGTTAGCATATTCCTCTATTTATGTGAATTAGGTTGCAAATGTAACTAAAATAATCTATCGTTATACTGTGCCGAGGAAAAAGTTTTGCAATCTCATAATTTCGTTGTACATTTGTCCTCAAATTGCAAACTTATATATTTAGATTAAATGAACAAGCTATTTGGTTTTTTTGCTATGGGAGTTATGGTATTGACTTCATGTAGTGGTGCTCAGAATGCTGAGCAGCCTTGGATTGTTGATCGCTTCGACGACATCAAGGTTATTCGTTATGAGGTTCCTGGCTTCGAGAATCTTACTCTCGAGGAGAAGGAGTTGGTTTACTATCTTTCAGAGGCTGCAAAGTGTGGTCGTGACATCCTCTTCGATCAGAACTTTAAGTACAATCTCGCTATCCGTCGCACCCTTGAGACTATCTACACTCAGTCAGATGTTCGTGAGGGTGATGAGTTCGTAGCTTTCGAGAAGTATTTGAAGAAGGTGTGGTTTGCTAACGGTATCCACCACCACTACTCTAACGACAAGTTCAAGGCAGAGTTCTCTGAGGCATGGTTCCGTGAGCAGCTTGCTAAGTATATCAACGAGGAGAACCGTCAGATTGAGGACGACCTTCTCTGCAAGATTATCTTCGACGAGAAGCTTTATGCTTCACGCCTCAATCAGAAGGAGGGTGTCGATGTAATCACCGAGTCAGCAGGTAACTACTACGAGGGTGTTAACCAGGAGGAGGTAGAGGCATTCTACAACGGCATGGCAGCACTCGACGCTAACAACCCTGAGCCTGTATCTTACGGTCTTAACTCTAAGCTCGTTAAGGAGAATGGCAAGATCTACGAGCAGGTATGGAAGATTGGTGGCATGTACTCACCAGCCCTCGAGAAGATCGTTTACTGGTTGGAGAAGGCTGCAACCGTGGCTAACCCTACTCAGAAGGAGGTTATCGAGGCTCTTATCAAGTACTACAAGAGCGGTAGCTTGAAGGATTTCGACGACTATAGCGTACTTTGGGTTAAGGACACCGACTGCAACGTAGACTTCGTTAATGGCTTCATCGAGAGCTATGGCGATCCACTTGGTCGCAAGGCTTCATGGGAGTCTGTAGTAAACTTCCGCGATGTTGAGGCTTGCAAGCGTACCGAGATCATGGCGGCTAACGCTCAGTGGTTCGAGGATAACGCTCCTATCAACCCTGCATACCGCAAGAAGGAGGTTAAGGGTGTATCTGCAAAGGTTATCACTGTGGCTATGCTTGGTGGCGACTGCTATCCTGCAACAGCTATCGGTATCAACCTCCCTAACGCTGACTGGATTCGCAAGGAGCACGGCTCAAAGTCTGTAACTATCGACAACATCACCTACGCTTACGACAAGGCTGCTCAGGGCAATGGCTTCGCTGAGGAGTTCATCTTGCGTGAGGAGGATCGTGAGCGTGCTAAGAACTTCGGTAAGCTCGGCGACGACCTTCACACCGACCTTCACGAGTGCCTCGGCCACGGCTCAGGTCAGCTCGCTCCAGGCACTAAGGGTGACGAGCTTCGCACCTACTCTTCTACATTGGAGGAGGCACGTGCCGACCTCTTCGCTCTCTACTACCTCGGCGACGAGAAGCTTGTAGAGATCGGTCTTATCCCTTCATTGGATGTTGCTTGGTCGCAGTACTCTGACTACATCATGAACGGTTATATGACTCAGCTCTCACGTATCGAGCTCGGCAAGGACGTTGAGGAGTCGCACATGCGTAACCGTAAGCTTATCGCTGAGTGGTGCTACGAGAAGGGTAAGGCAGAGAACGTTATCGAGCTTGTTAAGAAGGATGGCAAGACATATATCGTTGTTAATGACTTCGTTAAGCTTCGCAAGCTCTTCGGCGAGCTTTTGTGCGAGGTTCAGCGCATCAAGTCTGAGGGCGACTACGAGGCTTGCAAGGCTTTGGTTGAGGGCTACGCCGTTAAGATCAACCCTGAGCTCCACAAGGAGGTTATCGAGCGTAACAAGGCTCTCAACATCGAGCCTTATGGTGGCTTCGTAAACCCTGAGTACGAGCTTGTAACAGATGCAGAGGGCAAGGTTGTTGATGTTAAGATCACTTACCCTGCTAACTACATCGAGCAGCACTTGTACTATGGCAAGGAGTACTCATTCCTTCCATCACTCAACTAATTTCTTGTGATAAGGGGTCGATTGCGTCCCCTAGAAAAAATCCCGACAATGAGCAGTACGCTTTAGTACAGCTCATTGTCGGGATTTTTGCCGAGTGTAGCACTCGGCACCCTTCTGACAAGAAATCAGGTCGTGGTGCTTAGAGATGGGGGCAGGGGCAAAGCGCAGAGAGAGAATTTAGGGAAATTAGGGAGTATAGTGAATTTAGGGAGCGGTTGTGCTTTGCGAATAAATGATGATAGCGCTCTCCCTAAACTCCTTAAACTCTCTAAGCTCCTTAAGCTCCCTATCCTTGCGCTAATTACAGGGGCAGAAGGGGCAAAAAGGGTCACAAGAGTATTATAGCCCTTTATGACCCTTTTTGTCCCTATCCTCCCCAAAAACTCGCTCTGACGTGGCTACAACCCCAATATCAAATCAGCTTATAATGTTATAAAAATTATCAATTTGATTTATTGAAAAAGTTGCTCTATTTTTGCAGTGACAAAAGATGATAAACAATAAAAACAAAATAGATTATGGCAACAATAGCATTAAACAAAGTAGAGTTTGAGAAGAGAGTAGCTAAGCTTGACGGCGGCTGGAAGTTTTTGGGCGATAAGCCTGCGTTGGTCGATTTCTACGCATCGTGGTGTCGTCCCTGTCAGATGCTCATTCCCATCATCGACGAGGTTGCTGAGGAGTATGCTGGTAGGGTAGACATCTACAAGGTAAACGTAGACGACGAGCAGGAGCTTGCAGCACACTTCAACGTGCGCTCTATACCTACACTCGCATATATCCCACTCAATGACCGCCCAACGCTTGTGCCTGGAGGCATGGGCAAGGCGCAGCTTAAGGAGAATATCGAAAACCTCCTCCTTAAGTAATCGTAGCACCATTTTTGCAACGATCGGTTTAGGAGTTTAACAATTAAAATTTAGCGTTATGACAAAGTTTTATAAGTGCAATAGATGCGGAAATGTAGCAATTAAGGTTGTTGATTCGGGCGTGCCTATGGTATGCTGTGGCGAGAAGATGGAGCTCCTCGAGCCCAACGTAGTAGATGCAAGTGGCGAGAAGCATATGCCCGTAGTGTCGCTCCTTGGCGACGGCAAGATACGTGTTGAGGTTGGCTCTGTCCATCATCCCATGACCCCTGAGCACCACATTGCCTTTATCTACGTTGAGACTGACCAGGGTGGCATTCGTGTAGACCTCAAGGATACCCCCGTGGCAGACATCTACGTCGGCGCAGCCAACGTCACAGCGGTATACGAGTACTGCAATCTTCACGGCCTCTGGGCAAATTTTTTGTGATAAGGGCGCATCTGTGACCTTTCAATCAAACCCCCGAATAGCAGTGTCGTAATATTGACGCATCTGCAACCCCTAACAAAAAATGCCACCAATGGGACTACTACCCATCGGTGGCATTTTTTTGCCGAGTGTATCACTCGGCACACTTCTCTACATATTTGCTATCGCATTATAGTCACGCATGAGTTGATCCTTGAGGTCGCTAATCGACGAGAAGCGTTTCTCGTCACGTATCTTCTCCAAAAGCTTTACGCATAGCGTGCGGCCGTAGAGGTTGCCTTCGAAGCCGATGACATGTGTTTCGAGCAAGAGCTCCTTGCCACCTACCGAGGGGCGTATGCCCACGTTCGACATGGCACGATACTCCACGCCGTCGATCTCGATAGAGGAGCGATAAACGCCACGCTCCACCTCGTAGCCCTCCAACGACATATTGGCGGTGGGGAAGCCCAAGGCACGGCCTATCTTCTTGCCATGCTGCACCTCTGCCCTAATCTCCATCATTGCTCGTTGATGTTACCCGTTAGGCGACGCACAACACCATACTCCGAGAAGAACTCCTTGGCAATGACACGTAGTACCGTGTATGAAGGTATTGCGAGGAGCATGCCCATAACGCCGCCGATATGTCCCGAGATGAGTATCACGATAAAGACCTCGAGAGGGTGGGCGTTCACACGCTTAGAGTAGAGCGTGGGCTGAATGATGAAGTCGTCGATAAGTTTAACACATGCTATTGTCGAGGCGATGACAATGAGCGTATATCCAATCTCGCCATCGATAGGCGATATCATTCCCATGGCCATTGAGATAAGTCCGCCGATGACAGGGCCTGCATAGGGTATTAGGTTGAGCGTGCCCATGATAAGGCCTGTGATAAGGGCATTGCTCAGCGTCATGCCAAAGATCGTCATACCCACGGCGATGACAACCATAACGATGGTGCTCTCGACGAACAAGCCTCTGAAGTAGCGAGTAAGAAGCGTGGTTATTGAGTCGAGGGCATTCTGAATGTTGCTATGGAAACGCTCGGGGAAGAAGAGCGTGATAATCTTGAAGAAGAGGCCGCTATCACGCAAGAAGA
This sequence comes from Alistipes sp., assembly GCA_017560425.1. Taxonomy (GTDB): domain Bacteria; phylum Bacteroidota; class Bacteroidia; order Bacteroidales; family Rikenellaceae; genus Alistipes. The sequence continues at coordinate 21,779 of JAFZEX010000038.1, read as the reverse complement.
AGAAGGTGATAAACGTAACCGAGAAGAGGGCGATAGCCACCGACACCACCGACGATGCCACGTTGGTGAATGCCGCCACGAAGTCGCCGCCGATGATGCTCTTAAAGAGGTTCTCGATAACCTTGATAACATCGATCACAGGAGTTATGAAGAGGCTATTTATCGAGTTCTCGAACTTGCTGAGTGGCTCACGCATCGACTCGGCAAGGCCGTTCCAGTCGAGCGTAAGGAGCTCGTTTACCTTGTCGGCAACAAGCGGAATAAAGAGCATGCCAAGACCACCAATCACAACCCACATGAGCATCAGCGTGATGCTCGCTGCTAAGGTGCGTGATAGGTTTTTGCCTGCGAGCTTGATGGCTGTCAGGCGCTCGACAAGAGGGCGGCCAACGATGGCAAGCACCGCCGAGAGAAGGATATATCCCACGACGCTACGTAGGTACCACAACATGAGTAGTACCAAGCCCACGGCAGCAAGCGTGAGTGCCCCTTTGAGAATTTTCGATAGCTCCATGCTTAGCTGTTGGTTGTTAGTCTCTGCGCTTTAGGCGTGCGATAGGTGTCTGCGAGCCAATCACAGGGTCGCCAATCTCCACATAAAGCTCTGTATCTTTTGGTACGAGAATATCAACACGTGAGCCGAACTTGATGAAGCCCATCACACTGTTCTGCTCAACCTCGCTACCTGGCTTCATGTACGACACGATACGGCGTGCCACGAAGCCCGCAATTTGGCGGATAAGCACCTTGTCGCCATTAGCAAGGCGTACGACGGTTGTCGTGCGCTCATTCTCGGTAGATGACTTAGGGTGCCATGCCACTAGGAAGCGGCCATGGTGGTGCTTGAAGTACTCAACAACGCCACGCACAGGCATCCAATTCATGTGCACGTTAGTCACCGACATAAAGATAGATATCTGCATCATCTCCTCGTGGATATACTCGTCGTCCTTAACCACTTCGGTTACAACTACACGGCCGTCGCAGGGCGAGAATAGCAACTCGTCGTCGTGGATCTGCACTCGCTTAGGCTCACGGAAGAAGGCTGCCACGAAGAACCAGAAGACGAGCAAGAATGCTGCCATGAACCACATGATGGCGATGTGTGTGTCGATAAGGAAGTAGACGAGTGCCCAGATCGAGAGGCACAACAAGCCAGTGATGACGATTATCCAGTATCCCTCTTTATTAATCTTCATAGTATTATTTGTTTTAGGTTAGTTATTCTTAGATTATCTCGAGCATCTCTATTACGCAGAGGTATATGAGTGCGAATGGTGCAGATATTATCAGTGCATCAAATCTGTCTAGGATGCCACCATGACCAGGCATGATTGCTCCCGAGTCCTTGACACCAGCATCACGCTTAAACATCGACTCGATAAGGTCGCCAACAACGCTCGATAGCGCAACAACAATTGCCAGGCCTATCCACACGCCGTAGCTGCCACCCAATACCGATGCAGCAATAGCGCCCACAGCGGCAGAGCCCATGACACCACCAACGAAGCCCTCCCATGACTTCTTAGGCGATAGACGCTCACACATACGGTGCTTACCCATAGTAACGCCCACAAGGTAGGCAAACACATCGTTGCCCCACACCAATAAGAGGTAGAAGAGGAATACCCATGGTACCCATGGTATCCAAGCATCGCCTCTATATATCAAGCCGTTAAGCAGTGATGGTAGAATCGTTAGTATTGCCATTGGTAGAGCAACATAGACAGTACCCATGATTGTTGTAGCGATGTTGTACATAGGTGTCTGGCGGTTGCGGAATACCTCGATAACAAATGTTATGACGAGGAGCATTGCAAAGATCAGCAGAAGAAGCACTCCCAAGCCCAATGCATTCTCGTTGTCGGTCACTTCGTATATATACAATGAGGCTACAAACCCAGCGAAGAAGAGCGCTAACGACATAAGCATGCCCATACAACGCTGAGGCTCCGAGCCCTTAGCACGTGCCAAGCCATAGAACTCCCACACGCCAAGAATGGTCACTGCGAGAAGCAGGGCACCGTAGCCCCATACTCCCGAAAATATCGCTGCGAGGACTATGCCCAGCAGCACCGCACCACTTGCCGTGCGCACCAAAAAGTTCTTAAGCTTATCGCCCATTATTACTCAGTTTTTGTAGTTTCTTCTTCGCTCTTCGATGGCTCGATAATGTATGTAATCTCGCCCTCGTCAGTAGTAATTGTCTCTCCCTCGCTCTCACTCTCGCTCTTTGCCTCAGCCTCGGCCTTTGCCATCTCCTGAGCACTCTTGCCCAAGATCTGCTCTACGTCCTCCGCAAAGATTGTCTCCTTCTCAAGCAAAATGTCGGCAAGACGCTCGATGTTCTCCTTCTCGCTTAGGATGATGTCACGTGTTAGTGCTACCGCCTCATCAACAATGCGGCGTACCTCAGCGTCGATAAGCTCTGCTGTGCGCTCCGAGAATGGCTTGGTGAAGGCATCACGCTGACCCGTAGCGTCGTAGAAGCTGATGTTGCCCACCTTCTCGCTCATGCCGTAGTAAGCCACCATGGCGTATGCCGTCTTTGTTGTGCGCTCAAGGTCGTTGATAGCGCCCGTGCTTGTGATGTCGAGCAACAACTGCTCGGCAATGCGACCACCAAGCAAGCCCGCAAGCTTATGCATAAAGTGCGATGTGTTGTGGTTCACACGCTCCTCGGGTAGATACCACGTAGCACCCAACGAGCGGCCACGAGGAATAATCGTAATCTTGAGCACAGGGTCGCAGTTCTTCAAGCGCCACATAACGGTGGCGTGGCCCGCCTCGTGAATAGCTGTCGAGCGACGCTCAGCAGGGGTCATAGGCATGTTTCTACGCTCCAAGCCACCCACAATACGGTCGATAGCCGAGAGGAAGTCCTCCTGTGTAACGGCGCTCTTGTCGTTACGTGCAGCAATCAACGCCGCCTCGTTACATACGTTTGCAATGTCGGCACCCGCAAATCCTGGGGTCTGCTTAGCGAGGAACTCACGATCGAGCTTCTCGTCGAGCTTTAGCTTGCGAAGGTGCACCTCGAATATCGCCTCACGCTCCTTAACGTCGGGGAGTCCAATCTCTATCTGTCGGTCGAAGCGACCAGCACGCATAAGCGCCTTGTCGAGAATATCGACACGGTTTGTTGCGGCAAGCACAATGACGCCAGCATTTGTCTGGAAACCATCCATCTCGGTGAGCAGCTGGTTGAGCGTATTCTCACGCTCGTCGTTGCCACCAAAGCCTGCATTCTTGCCACGAGCACGGCCGATAGCGTCGATCTCGTCGATAAAGACGATACATGGAGCACTCTTCTTAGCCTGCTCGAACAGGTCACGCACACGTGCCGCACCAACACCCACGAACATCTCCACAAAGTCCGATCCCGAGATTGAGAGGAACGGAACGTTTGCCTCGCCAGCAACAGCCTTGGCAAGGAGTGTCTTACCTGTTCCTGGAGGGCCAGCAAGAAGTGCTCCCTTAGGAATTTTAGCTCCAAGAGCCTTGTATTTATCGGCCTTGCGAAGGAAGTCTACGATCTCCATAATCTCGACCTTAGCCTCCTCCAAGCCAGCTACGTCCTTAAACGTAACCTTGTTCTTGTTGTCCTTGTCTACTACCTGGGCACGTGCCTTGCCGACATTCATGATGCCGCCACCGCCACCGCCACCAGCACCCTTCATCATGCCACGCATAATGAAGAACCATATGGCAATCATAAGTATCCAAGGTAGTGCATCGAAGATATACTCGCCTATGCCCTTCTCGGTGCGTAGATACTTGATCTTCACCTTTGCGCCCTCTATGCCGTTGTCCAGCGCCTTCTGCTCGGCACGCTCAATCTGCTCTCGGAAGTCCTGAACATCGCCACCTGTGTTGTAGCGAATCTGTGCTCCCGTTGTTGGCATGCCCTTGAAGCGCTCGTCCTTTGCGAGCGAGTCGATGAGGCTCTTCTTAAGATATACACTCGCCTTCTCCTGGTCTACAACGTCGATGCGCTCGATGAGTCCATTCTCAACGAGCCCGGTGATCATATCCCAATCGCCCTCCAACGGACGCTCCTTCTCCTCGCCAAACATGGCGAAGTAGAGTATTCCTACTGTTACAATCGCCCAAAACCACATGAAGTTGAAGCGTGGTCCGCTGGGCTTTCTTGTCTGTTGTATCATTCTAAAATTTTTCTACTCTCACAAATTTCTATACCCACATCGGTGAAATGCTACTCGCCAAAGTCGTAGCGCTTCATAGGTGCATCTGCCCAAAGCTCCTCGAGACGGTAGTACTCACGAAGCTCAGTCTGGAAGATGTGCACGATAACGTCGGTGTAGTCCATAGCCACCCAAAAGGCGTTCTGACGACCCTCGACACGTACAGGCCACTCGCCCATAACCTCGAACACCTTCTCCTCGATGCTCGACGAGATAGCGTCTACCTGAGTTGTTGAGTCGGCGTGACACACCACGAAATGTGAGCAGATAGCTCCGTCGAAGCCTGATAGATCAAGCGAAACAATGCCCTTACCCTTCTTGTCGTCAATCGCCTCAACTATTGCATTTACCAATTTCTCCAAATTTTCCATAATAAGTCTATTGTAATCAATGTTTTAACTCTGTTGTTTGCTCTTTTATGCATATGTGCGCTAACGTACACGCACGCATAATCCTTGCAAATATAGGAAAATATTTTCGATTTTACAAATAAACGCACGCCGTAGTAGGGTATTGTGTTGCTTGGCGTGAAGTTTTAGGTGCGAGATACGAACAAAAAATATGCGCCATTTGGGCGAATTTATAACCCAAATGACGCATGTTTTTGTGGTGATATTCTTGTTCCGAAATAGTCTAAATCTTCTCCTGATTTACGCACTTTAGGATTGTTGAGCGTAGGGCATCGACAATCGACTGCTTGACATATGTTCGGCTCACGGCAAGTGCCACACGGCGTGATGTTGCACCCTTGGCAATGCTCTTAACTCGGTTGCGGCGTGACTGCGGAATAAACTCCAAAGCCATCTCGGGAATGATGGTCATGCACGAGGTGCAATCGACCATTCGCATCAGTGTGTCGAGCGAGCCCGACTCGAAGTAGAAGTGCGATGGAATGTTGCTTGCTGCCTGGCACAACTCGAAGATCTGATCACGCATACAGTTGCCTCGACTAAGGAGGATAAGATCCTTAAAGTCAATATCTTCGATACGAATATTCGAACGCTCGAAGAGAGGGTGCGAGGGCGATAGATATGCGTAGAAGTGGTCGCTAAATAGGTCGTGCTCGGTGATGCCCTCGCCACATGTTCCTGAGGCTACAAGGGCGGCATCTATGCGGTCGTGCTTGAGTGCCTCGATAATGTCGGCAGTCACCATCTCGTGGATCTCCAGCTCCACCTTTGGGAACTCCTTGATGAAGGTAGGAATAAACTTGTGGAGGAGGTAGGGGGCGATGGTTGGAATAACGCCAAGGCGCATGCTTCCCGAGCACTCGCCACGCATCTCGGCAACCGACTCACGAATGTAGTTATACGAGCGCAAAGTTTCACGTGCCTGCTCCAAAACCACCTCGCCAACAGCCGTTGGGATAATTGGCTTCTTGGTGCGATCCAAGAGCACCGCACCGAGCTCCTCCTCGAGGGCCTTGATCTGCATCGAGAGCGATGGCTGGGTAACAAAACAGTGCTCGGCAGCAAGTGAAAAACTGCCACAGTTGGCTACAGCCAATAGGTATTCAAGCTGAATAATTGTCATGGCGTATCTAAGTTTGGTTATAAGTCAAAAAAGTTTGCTCAATGCAAAGTTATAATAAAAATTTATATTTCGCACAAGATTGTAGGAATTTCAGCGAAAATTTGCTAATTTTGTCGCTTGCGAGCGTATATATGGTATAATGGCTCGAAAACTTAGAAAAATTTGTATTGCATGAAAAAGATAATTCTTACGGGCGATCGTCCCACAGGTAAACTCCATTTGGGCCATTTTGTTGGCTCGCTTAGTCGTCGTGTCGAGTTGCAGAACTCGGGTGAGTTTGACGATATTTACATTATGATTGCTGATGCTCAGGCACTTACCGATAATGCTGATAATCCAGACAAGGTGCGAGAGAATATTATTGAGGTTGCGCTCGACTATCTGTCGTGCGGCATCGACCCTGAGAAGTCTACAATCTTCATTCAGTCGTATGTTGCCGAGCTTACGGAGTTGGCCTTCTACTACATGAACCTCGTTACCGTGCAGCGCCTCCAGCGCAACCCTACGGTTAAGGCGGAGATTCAGCTACGAGGCTTTGCCGAGAATGGCGAGGCTGAGGATAATCTTCAGCGCAAGGGTACTCCCGTGGGCTTCTTCACATATCCTATCTCGCAGGCGTCGGACATCACAGCCTTCAAGGCTACTACAGTGCCCGTGGGTGCCGACCAGGAGCCAATGATCGAGCAGACACGTGAGATTGTTCACAAGTTCAACTCGGTATATGGCGAGACACTCGTTGAGCCACAGATTATGCTTCCTACGAACTCGGCATGTATGCGTCTGCCAGGTACTGACGGCAAGGCTAAGATGTCGAAGTCGTTGGGCAACTGCATCTACCTTTCGGACTCGGCAGAGGATGTCAAGAAGAAAGTTATGGGCATGTATACCGACCCCGACCACCTCAAGGTTACCGACCCAGGCAAGGTTGAGGGCAACACCGTGTTCACCTACCTCGACGCATTCTCACGCCCTGAGCACTTCGAGAAGTATTTGCCAGAGTACGAGTCGTTGGATGCGTTGAAGGATCACTACCGTCGTGGCGGCCTTGGCGATGTTAAGGTTAAGCGCTTCCTCATCGCTGTGCTCGAGGAGCTTTTGCAGCCTATTCGTGAGCGCCGTGCCTACTACGAGCAGCGCATCGAGGAGGTTTACGACATCTTGCGTAAGGGCTCTGACCGTGCTCGTGAGACAGCTGCCGCAACCCTTGGTGATGTGCGTCGTGCTATGCGCATCAACTACTTCGAGGATAAGGAGCTTATCTCTCGCCAGGCAGAGCAGTACAGAGGATAATTTTGCGATATGATAAAATTCGAAAACTATATCAAGCAACAGGTATACGAGTCGTACCAACGCCTAACCCACCGACTCTCCAATTCGCAGATCATGGCGATATTGGGTGTTGTTGTTGGTCTGTGTGCTGGCGTCGGAGCATTCATCTTCAATACTCTGTTGCACGCCATCACGCAGCTACTAACCTCGTGGACACCTGCCGACGAGGCACAGTGGCTCTACTTGGTATACCCTGGCGTGGGTATCATTCTTGCCACGCTGTTTGTTAAGTATGTGGTTAAGGATGGTATCTCGGAGGGTGTCACCCGAGTGTTGTATGCCATGTCACGTACCGACTCACGCATCAAGGGTCATAACTGCTGGACCTCGGTTGTGGGCGGTGCTACAACCATCGGCTTTGGTGGTTCGGTAGGTCCTGAGGCGCCTATCGTGCTTACAGGAGCTGCCATCGGCTCGAACATCGGTAAGCTCGCACGCCTAAACTACAAGAATATCACGCTTTTGCTATGCTGTGGTGCGGGTGCTGCCGTGGCGGCAATCTTTAAGGCGCCAATCACGGGTGTTGTCTTCGTGCTCGAGATTTTGATGCTCGACATCACGTCGAAGTCGATTATTCCGCTGCTCATGGCATCAATGACTGCTACGATTACGTCGCTCGTGCTGCATGGCTTCTCGCCAATTATCGCCGTGTCGCTATCGGCTGACGATATGTTCAAGGTTGCGCAAGTGCCTCTGTTTGTGCTGCTCGGCTGTTTCTGTGGTGTTATGGCATACTACTTCACGTCGGTGAACTCACGTGTCGGTGGCTTCTATAAGTCGATTAACGAGCAGTGGCGTAAGTGGCTCTATGCGGGTCTTACACTCGGTATTCTTATCTTCCTATTCCCTCCGCTCTATGGCGAGGGTCATGGTAGCTTCGGCTCGCTCATGTCGGGACATACCACCGAGCTATTCGATAACTCGATATTCTACTCGTTTAGCGATGCCGATTGGTTTTTGCTTATCTACCTTATCGCCATCATGCTCTTTAAGGTTGTGGCAATGGCTACGACCAATGCTGCGGGTGGTGTAGGTGGTACGTTCGCCCCTTCGCTCTTCGTTGGTGCCTTTGCTGGTGCTACGCTTGCCGTTATGTGTCGAGTTATCTTCGGCTGGGACGTATCTATCACCTCGTTTACGCTTGCCGGCATGGCGGGTGTGATGTCGGGTGTTATGAAGGCACCCCTCACGGCAATCTTCCTTATTGCCGAGCTGTCGAACGGCTACGGATTGTTTATCCCGCTGATGATTGTGTCGTGCATATCGTTTGCCGTAAATTATGGTCTTGATAGAGATTCGATCTATACCAAGCAGCTGCGTATGCGTGGCGAGTTGCTCACCCACGACAAGGACTCGTCGGCATTTGTATTCTTGCGCCTCGACGAGCTTATGGAGACCGACTTTATACGTATTCGTGAGTCGCTCACGCTGGGCGACATCGTCAATATCATCTCGAGCGCACGCCGTAACATCTTCCCTGTGTTGGATAGCTATGGCAAGCTGATGGGCGTTGTGCAGCTCGACGACCTGCGCCACGACATGTTCAATCGTGAGAAGTGGCACACGCCAATTACGCACTACATGATTCAGCCACCAGATAAGATTCTCGAGCACGAGATGATACAGAGCATCATGCCTCGTTTCGAGCAGAGCAACACGTGGATGCTTCCTGTGGTGGATAAGCAGAACAAATACCTCGGCTTTATCTCGAAGTCACGTATTTTGAATGCATACAGAGAAGCATTGGTTAATGTTTCCCAAGCGGATTAAGCAAAGTCGCCTGCTGGTCTTGTTCGGCATCAGCATACAACTTTGTAGATAGCTCAAGCAAATTGATAAAAACGGAATAACAAATAAAAAATCGAAATATAAATTATGGCTTTACAATGTGGAATTGTAGGACTTCCCAACGTGGGCAAGTCCACACTATTTAACTGTTTGTCGAACGCACGTGCTCAGGCTGCTAACTTCCCCTTCTGCACCATCGAGCCTAACGTGGGTGTTATCACCGTGCCCGATGAGCGTCTTACCAAGCTTGTTGAGATTGATAATCCTAAGCGTGTGGTGCCAACAACAATCGAGATTGTAGATATCGCTGGCTTGGTGAAGGGCGCATCGAAGGGTGAGGGTCTTGGCAACAAGTTCTTGGCAAACATTCGCAATACCAACGCTATTATCCACGTGTTGCGTTGCTTCGAGAACGACAACATCACACACGTAGATGGCACCGTAGATCCTGTGCGTGACAAGGGTATCATCGACACCGAGCTTCAGCTCAAGGACCTCGAGACTATCGAGAACCGCATCGGCAAGTGTCAGAAGCAGGCTACTGCGGGCGACAAGATTGCTAAGCGCCAGTACGACATCTTGTGTCGCTACAAGGAGGCGTTGGAGCAGGGCCTTTCGGCACGTACCGTGGAGCTTACTGCCGAGGAGCGCAAGACGGTATGGGATTTGAACCTACTTACCGACAAGCCTGTGTTGTATGTTTGTAACGTAGACGAGGGTGCTGCCGTGAATGGTAACGTTCACACCGAGGCTGTGCGTGCGGCTATTGCCAACGAGCATGCCGAGATGCTTATCGTGGCTGCATCGGCTGAGGCCGACATCGCCGAGTTGGAGACCTTCGAGGAGCGTCAGATGTTCTTGCAGGATATGGGTCTTGAGGAGTCGGGCGTGAGCCGTCTTATCAAGGCTGCCTACCGCCTCTTGGACCTTCAGACATTCTTCACTACGGGTGCTGACGAGAGCCGTGCATGGACCTTCCGCCGTGGCATGAAGGCTCCTGAGACTGCGGGTATCATTCACACCGACTTCGAGCGTGGCTTTATCCGTGCCGAGGTTATCAAGTACGACGACTATGTGGCACTTGGCTCGGAGCGTGCTTGCCGTGATGTGGGTAAGATTGGCATCGAGGGTAAGGAGTATGTTGTTGAGGATGGCGACATCATGCACTTCTTGTTTAACGTATAACCACGGCAGGGTATGGATAAGTTGTGGAAATATGTGATTGTGTCGTCTGCCTTTGTGCTTGCTGCGATGGTGCTTGCTGCGGCATACACCAGCGGCTCACGTAACGTGGGCACTATCGCCGTTACGGGCCTTGGCGAGACAGAGTTTAGCTCCGACCTAATTGTCATCAAGGGCGTTGTTGCGGTTAAAAGTGACGATGCTGCCGAGGGCTACAAAACGCTCGACGCACACCGCAAGCGTGTGGCTGAGTTCTTGGCGGCGAAGGGCGTAAAGAGCGAGAATATCTCGTTTGCCATGCCTACAACACGTGAGAACAACGAGGAGTATATCGACAATAATGGTCACTATGCAACACGCTTTGCGGGATATATCCACCGTCAGGGCTTTACCATCGAGTCGAAAGATGTGGATAGCACCGAGATGGCTGCACGTGAGCTTCCTTCGCTTATGGCTGAGGGTGTGATGGTGTCGGTAGCCGAGCCTATGTATCACTACACACAGCTCGAGAGCGTTAAGCACGACCTTATCGGTGCTGCTGCGGCAGATGCTCGCCAGCGTGCCGAGATTATCGCCACCAACTCTGGCACAAACCTTGGCGTGTTGGCTCAGTCACGTGCCGGCGTGTTCCAGATTACTGCCGCTACGGGCGACGAGGAGTTCTCGGCAGGAGGCTCTTTCAACCTATCGTCACGAGAGAAGAAGGCACGTGTTACGGTGCGTGCCGAGTATAAGATTAGAAATAACTAAGTTTAAACTCTAAAACTACAAAAATATGTCAAGAGAAGTAAGAGTAAGATTTGCGCCAAGCCCAACAGGCCCACTTCACATTGGTGGTGTGCGCACAGCACTATATAACTACTTGTTTGCACGTCGTCATGGCGGCAAGATGATTCTCCGTATCGAGGATACCGACTCACAGCGCTTCGTGCCAGGTGCTGAGGAGTATATTGTCGAGTCGTTGAAGTGGTGCGGCATCGAGATCGACGAGGGTGTAGGCTTTGGTGGCCCACACGCCCCTTATCGTCAGAGCGAGCGTCGTGAGATATATTTGCAGTATGCCAAGCAGCTTGTTGATGCTGGCTGGGCATACTACGCCTTCGACACCCCTGAGCAGCTCGACAAGCTTCGTGCCGATGCTGAGGCTTCGGGCAAGACCTTTGCTTATAACTATGAGGTGCGTGAGCAGCTCGAGACCTCACTTCGCCTATCGAAGGAGGAGGTCGAGGAGCGCATAGCTCGTGGTGACCAGTGGGTGGTGCGTTTCAAGATGCCTGAGAACGAGGTTGTTAAGATGGACGACCTTATCCGTGGCCATGTCGAGATTAACACATCGACACTCGACGACAAGGTGTTGTACAAGTCGGCAGATGCACTTCCTACCTACCACCTTGCAAATATCGTTGATGACCACCTCATGGAGATCTCGCACGTTATTCGTGGCGAGGAGTGGTTGCCATCGTTGCCTTTGCACTATTTGCTCTATCGTGCCTTCGGCTGGACAGACTCGCAGCCCGAGTTTGCACACTTGCCTCTATTGCTAAAGCCTACGGGTAGCGGTAAGCTCTCGAAGCGTGATGGCGACAAGATGGGCTTCCCCGTATTCCCACTCTTCTGGACATCGCCATCGGGCGAGACAGCTCGTGGCTACCGCGAGGATGGCTACCTTGCTGAGGCATTTATCAACATGCTCTCGTTGTTGGGCTGGAACCCAGGTACCGAGCAGGAGATATTCTCTATGGAGGAGCTTATCGCTGCCTTCTCGTTGAACCGTGTGTCTAAGGCCGGTGCTCGCTTCCAACCAGATAAGGCTAAGTGGTTCAATGCACAGTATATGCACACGCTCACTGCCGAGCAGTTTGCACCACTCATGCAGCCTGTGCTCAAGGCTAACGGCATCGAGACCTCGGACGAGCTTGCTGGTAAGGCTGCCGAGATTATGAAGGAGCGTATGACACTCACAACAGATATGTGGGATCTCACATCGTTCTTCTTCGTAGCGCCTACCGAGTACGAGGAGAAGCTTGCTAAGAAGCAGTGGAAGGGCGACAACCCAGCACTCTTGGCTGAGCTTCGTGGCGTGTTGGAGTCAATCGACGACTTCTCGAAGGAGAACACCGAGAATGTGGTACGAGCATGGATCGAGGCTAAGGGCGTAGGCCTTGGCCAGGTTATGAACACCTTGCGTTTGGCATTGGTGGGTGCTGGTAAGGGCCCAGGCATGTTCGACGTAACTGAGTTTATCGGCAAGGCCGAGTGCTTGAAGCGTATCGACGCTATTTTGGCTAACCTTAAACCTATGGAGTAATGGAGATTTTGCAACATATATGGGGCTCGACACCCGAGGGTGAGGGCATCATTCTCTACACCATGCGCAACAGCCGAGGCTCGGAGGTGCAGCTCTGCAACATCGGTGCGGCTATCGTGAGCGTTAAGTTTGCCGACCGTGATGGCAACATCGACGACGTGGCACTCGGATATATGGATCCTACAAGCTACATCGGCGATGGCGCTGCGAGTGGTAAGTCTGTGGGTCGTGTGGCAGGACGCATTGCACGTGGTCACATGACTATCGAGGGCGTGGAGTATCGCTTGGAGGTGAACAACGGCCCTAACCACCTACATGGTGGCTCTAAGGGCTTCGCTAATCGCTATTGGGAGGGTCGTGTCGAGACCAACCGTGTGGTATTCTCCTATATTGCGGAGGATATGGAGCAGGGCTATCCTGGCGAGTTGGTTGTTGAGGCTATCTACGACTTCGACGACGAGGATAACCTCGAGATTACGTATGTTGCAAAGAGCAATAAGACAACGGTTGTAAACCTCACTAATCACCTCTATTGGAACCTTCATGGCGAGGGCTCTGACAAGACAATCCTCGACCATGAGTTGCGCCTAAACTGCGCCAAGGTGTTGGAGATGGACATCGTGCAGATACCTACGGGCAAGCTTCTCGATGTTGCGGGCACGGCGCTCGACTTTACGCAGTGGCGTAAGTTTGGCGACGAGATAGACTCTGAGTTTAACAACATTCGCAACTATCGAGGCTACGACCACTGCTTCGTGGTTGATGACTACAAAAAGAATATCCTTAAGGAGATCGGCGAGCTACGTTGCGAGGCTACAGGCCGTAAGGTTACCGTGCTCTCGTCGCAGCCAGCGGCAGTGCTCTACACGGGTAATTGGCTCTCGGGCGGTTGCCCCAAGACAAAGTCGGGTAAGTACTACCAGGACTATGCCGGTGTGGCTATCGAGTGCCAGGGCTTTAGCGACGCTGTTAATCACCCCGATTTCCCATCTATCGAGCTTAAGGCCGACGAGCTTTATTGCAATAAGATAGTATTTAAGTTGGGTCAATACTAACCCTCCTAACGCACTATGAAACGAATTTTACTACTCTCCGTTATGCTGCTACTTGCTGTGGCATGCGTAAAGGATATTGATGCGGGTGTTGTGGATATGACACCATCGTCAAAAATTATTAACACGGCAACATGCGCTACTGAGGGCTCACTCCTCGTGAAGTTGGATAGCTACGTCGAGAGCTATGCCCCCGAGGTTGAGGGTGTTGCAATTGAGGCTCGTGTGCTATTCCCTCAGGGCAAAGCATCAGCCGAGGAGCTAACCACTAACGACATGTATCGTTGGTGGGTGCTCTCGTTCGACAAGGGTGCAGAGCTTGCTGTGGTGGCAGAGGCTGTTGCACGTGACGAGCGTGTCGCCCTCGTTGAGTATGACACTATTATCGAGAACCTTGGCAGCGATGTTGCATATGCAGCAGAGCCTGCTTCGAAGCGTGAGGTAACACGTGCCAAGGTGGAGTATCCGTTTAATGACCCTGAGCTTCCTTACCAATGGCACTTCTACAACGACTGCGAGACTATCAACGGCGGTTGGGACGATGGAACTGTCAAGGAGGGTGCCGATATCAACCTCTTGGCGGCATGGAAATACTCTACGGGTGATCGTCGTGTTATCGTTGCAGTGATGGACGACGGCCTGATGTATGACCATAGAGATTTGGCTGACAACATGTGGGTGAACGAGGCTGAGAAGAGTGGCAAGGCGGGCGTTGATGACGATGGCAATGGCTATGTCGATGATGTCTATGGCTACAACTTCTGCACCAATAGCGGCAATATCGAGGTATACAATGGCCACGGCACACACGTGGCAGGTACTATCGCTGCGGTGAACAACAATGGCTTTGCCGTATGTGGTATCGCTGGTGGCTCGGGCAAGAGTGATGGCTGTCGCCTTATGTCGTGCCAGATATTCGACAAGAGTGGTAGTGCAAGCCTTAGCCAGATTGCTGCGGCTATCAAGTATGCAGCCGACAATGGCGCTGTTATCATGAACAACTCGTGGGCATATAGCAAGGGTAGCTATACGTCGGACTCGGCATTTGCTAATTCGTATAGTGCACTAATCAACGCCATCGACTACTTTGAGAAGAACGCTAAGCTCGAGGGTGTTATCGAGGGCGGTATCGCTCTCTTTGCTGCGGGCAACGATGGCTACAACGTGCCTTCGTACCCTGGCGCATACTATAATAATATATGTGTTACGTCGTTCTGCTCTAACCTCACTGCATCGCTATTTACCAACTATGGCACAGGTGCTAACATCTGCGCTCCTGGTGGCGAGAACAAGGCTTCGGGCTTCGGCACGTTGCATGGCATTAGCTCAGTATCGACTGAGTATGTGCAAGATGGCTATGAGTATCGCAACGGTACGTCGCACTCTACGCCTCATGTTTCGGGCTGTGCGGCGCTCGGCTTGTCGTATGCCTTGGAGTTGGGTAAGAGCTACACGGCAAAGGAGTTTAAGCAGTTGCTCTTGACCTCGGTGCAGGATATCGACATACATCAGGAGGGCACAAAGACAATTATCTATCCAACAATCTCGACTGTTGATATGAGCCGCTATAAGGGTCAGCTTGGTGCGGGATATATCGATGCTCACCGCCTCATGATGCAGGTTGAGGGCACGCCATGCCTCTATGTTAAGACAGGTAGCAGCGCTCAGCTATCGCTCGACGAGCTCTTTGGCGCTGGCTCTAAAGGCTTGACATATCAGGGTGTTGAGCTCAGCGACGCTGCTCGCTCATCGCTCGGCATTAGCACAACGCCTACAATTAGCAATGGTATGCTTAACATCAAGTGTACTAAGTCGGGCGTAGGACGTGTTAAGATTACGGCTATTGTTGGTGGTGAGTCGGTTGGTGGTGGCAACAACATGGGTGGCATGCTCGTTGAGCGTGAGGCCGAGATTGTTGCTCGTGGCTCGGTGGCAGACAATGGTGGCTGGCTGTAATTAATTGTCTATGAGAAGGTTGTTATTTATCGTGGCTCTGTGCGCCGTTGTGTCGTGCGTGCGTGAGCCAATGGAGGGTGGCGCCGAGGGTGGCGCTATGCTAAGCAAGATTATAAGCCCCACTGTAGAGCCCGTTCAGGGTATGCTTCTTGTGCGCCTCTCGGACGTGGATAGTGCAAAGGAGCTTGAGATGGTTGCGGGACTAAGCATTAAGGCAAGACCTATCTTCCGCGCAACTAACGACTCGGAACTTAATAGATGGTATCTGCTCAGCTTCGACAAGAGTGCCGATGTGAATGCTGTTGCAAGGGCTGTGGCAGAGCATAGCTGTGTTGAGCGTGTGGAGTTTGAGCGAGTGTTTAAGCCCGCTAAGTGTGAGCATAAGCCATTTAAGGGCGAGGCTACACGTGCTGCGACAATGCCTATGAATGACCCAAAGCTATCTTATCAGTGGCACTACAATAACGACGGCTCGTTGGGCAACTACTGCACTGCAGGTGCCGATATCAACCTCTTCAACGCCTGGAAATATACTACGGGCGACAGTCGCATCATCGTCGCAGTTATCGATGGTGGTGTGATGACCACGCACCCCGACCTTGTGGACAACCTATGGGTGAACGAGGCTGAGAAAAATGGTAAGGCTGGTGTTGATGACGACGGCAACGGCTATGTAGATGATGTTCACGGCTACAACTTCTGTGCCGACAAGGGTGCAATCACTGCCGACTCGCATGGTACGCACGTGGCGGGAACTATCTCGGCGGTGAACAACAATGGCGTGGGCGTGTCGGGCATCGCTGGTGGCTCGGGTCAGGGCGATGGTGTGCGCATCATGTCGTTGCAGATATTCGAGGGCGAGGAGGGCTGTTATAGCTATCAGCTCGCCGAGGCGTTTAGATATGCTGCCGACAATGGTGCTGTGCTTACCAACAACTCATGGGGCTACGAGCCCTATGCCTATAGCTCCGACTCGGAGTATGAGCGCTACGACTCGGTCATTAAGGCGGCTATCGACTACTTCGAGCAGAATGCACGCCTTGAGGGTGTCGTAGATGGTGGTCTTGCAATCTTCGCCGCAGGAAACGAGACCGAGGCTGTGGCAACATACCCTGGTGCCTACTACAAGACTATCTCGGTGTCGGCAATGTCGGCTAACTACTTGACAACCTATTACACCAACTATGGCGATGGCGTGAACATCTGCGCCCCTGGTGGCGACTACTACTATGGCGAGGAGATGACCGTACTCTCGACATCGTCGGAGAGGTTGGCAAACTACTACGAGTGGTTCCAGGGAACATCGATGGCAACGCCCCATGTTACGGGCTGTGCCGCCTTGGCACTAAGCTACGCTGCGCAGAGAGGTTATAAGCTCACTGCAGACGAGTTGCGTAATCTGATACTCACGTCGGTACACGACATAAACCAATATCAGACAGGCAAGCGCCCTATGTATAACTACTACACCGATCGTTGGGTGTCTACCAATATCTCGTCGTATAGCGGTAAGCTCGGCTCGGGATATATCGATGCCCATCTCCTTCTTATGCAGCTCGACGGCACTCCATGCCTCTACGCAACTGCGGGCGAGGAGTCGGAGCACTCGCTTGTCGAATACTTCGGCTATGGCGCTAAGGACCTTAGCTTCGAGAAGGTTTCGATTAGCAACGATGTAAAGACAACCTTGGGCATCGAGTCTGAGCCCTCTGTGACTAATGGCATGCTTAAGATTAAGTGCACCAAGCCGGGTGTTGGTCGCATCAAGCTATCGGCATTGGTGGGTGGTAGCGTTGTTGGTGGTGGCAACTCTATGGGAGGCATGCTCGTGGAGCGTGAATTCGAGATTGTTGTGCGTGGCTCGGTGGCTGCGAATGGCGGTTGGTTGTAAACTCAATAAATAGATACGAAAATGAAGAGATACCTATATATATTATTAGTGGCAGTTTGGGCTGTTGTGGCGTGTGAGCCTATCAACTTCTTCCCAACGCCAACGGTCGAGGCGTGCTTCGGCGAGATAATCGTCAAGGCAGAGGATAAGAGTGCCGTGGTGCGAGTTGCCGACACCTATCTTACTGTCGATGGTGAGCGCTACGACGATGTGAATGTCTGGGTGGAGTATACCCTTGCTGCGCAGAGCGATGCAATCTCAGTTGCTGAGTACACAGTTCAGGAGGGTGCTCTAAGCTTTGTTCTTGACGAGCTTACACCTTCGACCGACTATGTGGCATATGTGGTTGTTGATGGCGGCAAGTATGGCAAGCACACAAGCGACCGCATACCATTTACTACCAACGAGGAGTATATCCCATTTAGCGGCATGAACTACAAGGCGGTGGCAGAGGCTAAGGGCATCGTTGCCGAGCTAAACCTTAGCAACCTACAGTTTATCTATGAGGACGAGGCGCAGAAGATTAGCACGGTTAAGGTGGAGTATCTGCTACAAAATAGCAATAAGCGTGTTGCTAAGGAGTTTGCTGGTAGTCTGCTTGCCGATAACTCGCTTAGCGTGAAGCTTCCGTTCGAGGGCGAGGAGTACCTCACCGAGAATCGTAACTACACGGTATATGTGACCCTCACGGCTGAGGGCGTAAGCGAGAGCTTTAGTGCCCAGGTTTGCGAGTTTAAGACCTCGTATGCCGAGATTACAGCCTCTATCGCAACGCCTGAACTTAGCTACGACGCTGATAATGGCATTAGTGCTACGGTTGATAATGTCGAGGTCTTTTATGACGGCATATCGGATAAGGTCTACAAGAGCAGATATACTGCTTACTATGCCTTCTACTATCGTGAGGCAGATGCGAGCACATGGACAAAAATTGATGTAGAGCGTGTCGATGATGCTATATCTACCACTATTATCAGCGCCTTGGTTAAGAAGGGTGCTACATACCAGCTTAAGGCGGCGCTCACGGCGGGTGTGAACAATACCCCTTGCGAGTCGGAGGTTGTCGAGATTACCATTCCTGAGGATGTTGTTGTGCCAACGCCTCCTGTTGAGGGTGGTGGCGACACCTCGTCGATAGCGGGCACATGGCACCTCACCGAGTGGCGTGGCGCAGCTCCTTCGTTCGAGGTATATCTCGACATTACCGAGGAGGGTGTGGTGACCCTATGGCAGAAGATTGAGCATAGAGCATGGGAGTGCTTCTTTAGCAGTGCTGACATTGAGAATGGCATCATCTCGGGTGTATACTCCGATGGCGTTATGTGGGGTGCTTCGTACTATGTGAGCGTGGCTGAGAACTCTATGACATGGGTAGATGTAAATGATGCTACCGACATCTCGGTATACACACGCTCGGAGCTTCCTGAGGGCTTGACCGAGGTGGTGACACGCTCTATGACAAACAACGTAAGATTCTTGTAAATGATGAAGATAGTAAGCAATATCCTTCTGTCGCTTGTTGCTCTTGTTGCTGTTGGCTGCGGTGCCGAGGTGGAGAGCCCCGAGCAGGAGGCTACGAACAGAGCGCCCGAGAGGGTATTTGCCAAGTTCGACGAGCTTGACACTCGCCTCTATGCTGACGGCATGACCCTGCGTTGGAGTGCTGGCGACTGCCTCACGCTCTTTGCCAAGGGCGACGTAAATCACAACTATCAGTTTGAGGGTGCTACGGGCGATGTCGAGGGCTCATTTGTGAAGCTCTCGGAGGATGCCAAGCAGAGCTTCACGCTCCAGCACAATGTGGCGGTATACCCTTACAACGCCACCACGACGATAGATAGGCAGGGTGCCGTGTGGGTGAACCTCCCTAAGGTGCAGACCTATGCCGAGAACTCGTTTGGTAGCGGTAGCAACACCATGGTGGCACGTAGCCAAAGCGAGGCGTTGCACTTCAAGAACTGCTGTGGCTACCTCAAGCTGCAACTATATGGCGAGGCTCAGGTTAAGCGCATCGAGCTTACCGACAATAGCGGTAGTGCCATTGCTGGCTCAACAAAGGTGACTATTGCCAATGACGGCACACCTCAGCTAACACTCGGCACGGGTAGTGCAACCATTACGCTGGACTGTGGCGAAGGCGTGGAGCTAAGCAAGGATAAGAGCAAGCCTACGGCATTTTGGTTTGTGCTCCCTGAGGTGACCCTCACTAAGGGCTTCACCGTAAAAATCTATGATGCCGAGGGTAATGTAACAACCAAGAGCACCGATAAGGTGCTTACCATCGACCGCAATATGCTTCACCCTATGAGCGCCTTCGAGCTCAAGGAGGAGGCTCCAGCATCTGCCTTCGAGGCAATGGCTGGCGTATGGCATCTTACAGAGTGGGCTGGTGCAACACCATCGTTCGATGTATATCTCGATATCGAAGAGTCGGGTAGGGTGCTACTCTATCAGCGCATCGACACTCTTGCTTGGCAGATGTTTGAGAGCGAGGCGACACTCACCGACGGTGTTATCTCGGGAGTATACGCCGATGGCGTGGCATGGGGCGCTTCGTATCGCTACACGCTAAATAACACCACGATGACGTGGACAAATACCTCGGACGCAAGCGATAAGTCGGTATATACCCGCTCGGAGCTTCCCGAGAGTGTTGCAACGACTCGTGGCGATGTGATTTACAGCGCACAACGCTTTTTGTAAACAAACTTTTTTCGATGCGAAAAATATGTTAATGGGCTCATTATGAGTCCATTAATGTTTTTGCTAAAAAAAAGAGTTGCGCAAGAGTTTGTATCTAAATAAAAATAAGTATCTTTGCAAGCCCGAAAAACGCTTTCGGGAATTGGATTACAATATTTTAAGTATTAATTAAACGTAAACAAAGTGGATTCAAAAAGCTACAAGACAATCTCGGTCAAGGCAGAGGACGCTCAGAAGGAGTGGTTCGTGATTGACGCAACAAACGAGATTTTGGGACGTCTTGCTTCGCAGGTTGCTAAGATCCTCCGCGGCAAGAACAAGCCTAGCTACACCCCACACACTAATTGCGGTGACTTCGTTATCGTAATCAATGCTGACAAGGTGAAGCTTACAGGCGCAAAGATGACCGATAAGGTTTATACACGTTACACTGGTTTCCCAGGTGGTCAGCGTTTCGCTACTCCTGCAGATTTCTTGACAACTGACAAGAAGCCTGAGTTCGTAGTAGAGCACGCAGTACGTGGCATGTTGCCTAAGACACGTTTGGGTGAGGCAATCATGAAGAATTTGAAGGTTTATGCAGGTGCTGAGCATCCTCACGCTGCACAGAACCCTAAGGAGATTAAGTTAAACGAGATTAAGTAAGAATTATGGAAGTTGTAAACACCGTAGGTCGCCGTAAGGCCGCTGTTGCTCGCGTATTCGTGAAGCCAGGTACAGGTAAGATTACAATCAACCACAAGGAGCTTGAGGTTTACTTCCCCTTGCACATTCTCCAGTATGAGGTTAAGCAGCCATTGATGGTTACTAACACTTTGGAGAACTACGACGTAGTTATCAACCTCGTAGGTGGTGGTATCAAGGGTCAGGCTGAGGCTGCACGTATGGGTATCGCTCGTGCACTCTGCCAGATCGATGCAGAGATGCGTCCTGTATTGAAGAAGAACGGCTTCCTCATGCGTGATTCACGTGAGGTTGAGCGTAAGAAGCCAGGTCAGCCAGGCGCACGTCGTAAGTTCCAGTTCTCTAAGCGTTAATCCGCCCAAGAGACCTACTTATTGGCAAAAGCACAATCAGGGTTTCAAAACCTCTTGGACTACGCCTATATCCTCGGATATGTTGCCTAAGGCAATGGCGGCATAGAGGGTGGCAGATGACCACCACAAGCCGCAGGGTGTGCTGCTAAGCTGGTTGCCCGATTGCGAATAAACCCTCAAGAACAACTCCTTAGATGGGGTGTTACTCGTGGGTTGATTAAAGAGTTATTAAACAAAACAAAAAAAACAAAGACAATTATGTCACGCACAGATTTTAATGTATTGTTGGAGGCCGGCGTACACTTCGGTCACTTGAAGCGCAAGTGGTGCCCTAAGATGGCTCCATATATCTTCATGGAGAAGAACGGCATCCACATTATCGACCTTCACAAGACTGCAATTAAGCTCGACGAGGCAGCTGCTGCACTTAAGCAGATCGTAAAGAGCGGTCGTCGTGTATTGTTCGTAGCAACAAAGAAGCAGGCTAAGGAGATCGTTGCCGAGAAGGTATCAGCAGTAGGCATGCCTTACGTTACAGAGCGTTGGGCAGGCGGTATGCTTACAAACTTCCCAACTATACGTAAGGCCGTTAAGAAGATGGCTACCATCGACAAGATGACCAACGACGGTACTTATGACAATTTCTCAAAGCGTGAGAAGCTTCAGATTGCTCGCCAGCGTGCTAAGCTCGAGAAGAACCTCGGTTCTATCGCAGACCTTAACCGTCTTCCAGCTGCTTTGTTCGTTATCGACGTACAGAAGGAGCAGAACGCTGTTAAGGAGGCTAAGCGTTTG
>JAFZEX010000037.1 GCA_017560425.1 Alistipes sp. | reverse complement strand
GAGCTTAGGGAGTTTAAGGAGTTTAGGGAGTTTAGGGAGGAGCGCTATCAGCAGTTATTGATTGGTAGAGGATTAAGACCTTTAGGACTAAGACGATTAAGACCTTTAGGACCTTTGTCCGTGACCATCTTAATGGTCCTAAGGTCTCAAGGTCCTCAAAACTCCCCATCACTAAGCGCACTATTTGTTGTCAGAGTGGTGCAGCAGTGGCGCTGACATGAAAAAGCTCCGGATGGGCTGTACTCAAAGTACTGCTCATTCGGAGCTTTGATTGAAGCGTCGCTGATGCGCCGCTATCACAACAAATTACTTGGAGGTCATAATCTTTAGAATCATCGCATCAGTATGCGTCATAGCATCACGGCCGATGTCCGTAAGGTTGCGGATCGACTTATCCACGTCGTCGTCGATGATGCCCTCTACCGACTTCACGCAGCGGTTGTGCATAGCCATGAGTGCCGATACCACAGCCGTAGATACGCCCGATGCACACTTCATGGCGCACGAAGGCTTAGCACCGTCGCAGATCATACCTGTGAGGTTGGCAATCATGTTCTTAACAGCCTTTGTAACCTCCTCGTAGCCACCGCCCATGAGGTATGTAATACCGCATGACGAGCCTGTCGCTGCCACCACGCAGCCACACAATGCCGATAGGCGACCGAGGCTCTGCTTGATGTAGATTACGGTTAGGTGGCTGAGGATAAGCGAGCGTATCATCTGCTCCTCAGTGGCGTTTGTCTGCTCGGCATATACCACCACAGGAACGGTAGATGTAAGACCCTGGTTACCACTTCCCGAGTTGCTCATTACAGGGATCATTGCACCTGCCATACGTGCGTCGCATGCCGCTGTTGTCATGCCCACAATCTGGCAGTGTAGCGTGTCGCCCATGATGTTGCGCTCCGACTCCGAGCGGAAGAGGCGACCTATAGAGTGGCCGTAGTCGCCCTTGAGCGACTCGTAGGCTGCGTTCATGTTAAGACGCTTAGCCTCAAGGATAAAGCGTAGCTCGTCGAGGGGTGCTGTCATGGCAAAGTCCCACACCTTGCGTAGTGTGAGCTCGGGATCCTTAGGCTCAGCGCTTGTTGTGCCACCCTCAGCGGTTGCCTCCGCAGCGAGCGATAGGCGCACCTCGTCGTTGTACGACACGTGAACAAAGCGTGTGTGACCGCCCGAGATGATGGCTACTGCACGGTTGCCCTCTGCCGATACCTCAATCTCGATATATAGCTTCTCGCTAATATCCTCTTTGAGCGATACGCTGATGCGCTTCTCGTCGATGAGTTTGCAACCCTCCTTCACTGCCTCCTGGTCGGCATCCTTTAGTACCTCGAGCTCGTACTCCGACTTGCCAACAAGTGCACCAAGAGCCATTGCGATAGGTAGTCCTGTCATGCCTGTGCCTGGGATGCCCACGCCCATAGCATTTTTGAGCACGTTGGCGCTTAGGCGTGCCTCAATCTTCTCGGGACGTGTGCCAAGAGTCTCGGTAGCCTTAGCCACGCACAATGCCACAGCGATAGGCTCGGTACAGCCGATAGCAGGAATAATCTCACGGTTCATAAGAGCGATAATCTCACGACGCTCCTCTGCAGTAAACTGATAGTTCATATATCGTAGTTTTAGTTAAAAGCACATTAATCATACGAAGATACATAAAAATTGGAAAACCGCCAAACACGAGCGCCTATTTTTTAATTATATGTGAAAAAAGCGGGGTGGTGGGGTGAAAACTCAATAAATTTCACTATCTTTGTAGGAGTATCATTGTAACGTATAACATAACACTAATAACACTATGGCAGGAAAAGTACCTACTCCTCACATCGGAGCACAATATGGCGAGATCGCCGATAAGGTAATCATGGCGGGCGACCCTTTGCGCGCTAAGTTTATGGCCGAGAACTTCTTGGAGAACCCTGTGCAGTATAATAGCGTGCGTGGCATGCTCGGATATACAGGCACTTACAAGGGCAAGCGAGTATCTGTTCAGGGCCATGGCATGGGTATCCCATCTATCGGCATCTACTCTTACGAGCTCTTCAACTTCTACGACGTGAAGCGCATCATTCGCTGTGGCTCGGCAGGTGCCTTCGACCCATCGCTCAACCTCGGCGACGTGGTGTTCGGCATGGGCTCATGTACCGACTCGAACTATGGCCGTCAGTACAACCTCCCAGGAACATTCGCTCCTATCGCCGACTTCGACCTGTTGCGTGCCGCAGCAGATAAGGCCGAGGAGCTAGGCATTCCTTACCGTGCAGGTAACATCCTCGCCAGCGACGTATTCTATGGCGACGATGCCGAGAGCTGGAAGCAGTGGCAGAAGATGGGCGTGCTCGCAGTCGAGATGGAGGCTACTGCCCTCTATATGAACGCAGCACGTGCTGGCAAGAGCGCACTTTGCATCTGCACAATCTCTGACTCACTCGTGCATGGCACAGCGTGCTCAGCCGAGGAGCGTCAGACATCGTTTACTAACATGATGAAGATTGCCTTCGACATCATTTAATTTGTTGTGATAAGGGCGCATCTGCGACCTATCCCAAAAAGTTGAGCACCCGAGGATAGTACAATTAGTACAGCCTCGGGTGCTCACTTTTGTGATAGGCCACATCTGCAACCCTTCTAACAACAAATTACTTCTTGTGACAAGGGCGCATCTGCGGCACATCTAAAAAGCTAATCACCCGAGGCTGTACTATTTGTACTATCCTCGGGTGATTACTTTTTCGATGCACCACATCTCACGGCTTCTAACAAGAAATTTATTTCCCGCGATAAGGGCGCATCTGCAACCCTTTTCGCGAGAAAGAGTGCGCTGATTTAGGTGGGCAGGGGTTGGAATTAATGGGGCGCTTCGCTTGATGGGGTTGATGGGTAGTGCTTCGCTTGATGGGGTTGATGGGTAACGCTTCGCTTGATGGGAATTTCCCATTTATCCCATTTATCCCATCTATCTCAAATCCCGTGCGCAGCACACCTAACTTTTCCCCTTTCACTTTTCACATATCACTTTTTTTAGTATCTTTGTCGCAAGAATATAAACCTATATAAATATGTACAAAACTATCCGTAACCTAACTATGGTGGTTGCAGCGTGTGTTGTTGCAATCACGACTCTCTCGGCGCAGGATCTCTCGGCGCAGCGTGGCGAGTCGCAGAACCTTGGAGGACTCTTTGGTGAGAAGCTCGACCATGGAGGCCTTGTAATCAACCCTACACCACAGTCTGTCAAGATGTTGCGTGCAATGCCTATCGACATCAATGGTGGCGTGACACTCACGGGCAAGGCCGAGGAGTTTGCCTCAGACATCGACTTCTTGAAGCACAACCCAGCGCCCGCAAATAAAAAGGGAAAGAAGCAGCCAGCAATCGAGGGCTTGACACTTAGCGTGGAGTATGGCGAAACACTACTCTCGGCAGAGGATATGACACTCAAGAGCGGCGCTTACACCCTCGCTATCGAGGCGAGTGGTATTACCATCAAGGCATACGACAAGCTTGGCGTGTTCTACGCTATTCAGACCCTTCGTCAGATTTTCGAGAGCCCCATCTCGGCTGAGGGCAAGCTCCCTACGTTGAGCATCGTGGACTGGCCCGACTTGCAGTATCGTGGCGTTGTGGAGGGCTTCTACGGCACTCCATGGTCACACGAGGTGCGCCTATCGCTTATCGACACCTATGGTCGCTACAAGATGAACTACTACATCTACGGCCCTAAGGACGACCCATACCACAGCTCGCCATATTGGCGTGAGGAGTATCCCGAGGCTGAGGCACAGCAGATTCGTGAGTTGGTTGAGGCCTGCAACCGCAACCGTGTGAACTTCGTGTGGGCGGTACACCCAGGCAAGGATATCAAGTGGGAGGAAGAGGATATTCAGAACCTCCTTCGCAAGTTTGAGGCTATGTATCAGCTTGGCGTGCGTGCCTTCGCTGTGCACTTCGACGACATCGAGGGTAACGGCACAAACCCATACTATCAGACCGAGTTGATGAACATCCTCAACGACGACTTCGTGAAGGTTAAGGGTGACGTAGCACCACTCATCGTATGTCCTACCGAGTATACACGCCTATGGGCTAACCCTACCGAGCGTGGTAGCCTCGTGGTATATGGCAACGAGCTCGACCCATCGGTAGACGTATTTTGGACTGGTGATGCCGTATGTAGCGACATGACCGAGCGCACCATGGCGTGGATATCTGAGCGTATTAAGCGTCCTGCGCTCTTCTGGTGGAACTTCCCCGTGACGGACTATGCTCGCCACATCATGATGCAGGGCCCTGTATATGGCCTCTCGCCACAGCTCACCGAGAACCAGACACGTGGCTTGGTAAGCAACCCTATGGAGCATGGCGAGGCATCGAAGTTGGCGCTATATAGCGTTGCCGACTACACATGGAACACCGAGGCATATAACCCTATTGATAGCTGGGAGCGTGGCCTTGAGGCTCTTGCACCTGAGGTATACGAGGCATACCGCCTCTTCGCTATCCACTCGTGCGACACCGAGACGGGCTACCGCCGCTACGAGTCGTGGGAGACCACTACATTCTCGTTTGCCAACTTCGACGCAGCAGTTGCCGAGAAGCTTCTCGAGGAGCTACGCCGTATAGAGCTTGTTCCCGAGCAGATGGAGGCTATGAAGAACAAGGCACTCCTCAGTGAGCTTCGCCCATGGTTGGTGGAGTTTGGCAAGCTCGGCACACGCTGTCGCAAGGCTATCGAGGCGTTGATGTTGTTCCAGGCAGGCGACTACGAGGGCTTCTGGAATGCATATGTCGATAACCTTATGTCGGAGGAGGATGTTGCTCAGTTCGATGCTCACCGTGTGGGTACTCAGAAGCTACACCCATTCTACGAGCGCCTTATGGACGATATGGCTGCGGCATACTACGAGCAGCTTACAGGCGAGAAGTCATCGACACTCAAGGCGTGTGGCACCTACAACTCGCTTGGTGCACCACAGGCAAAGTATATGTTCGACAACGATCCAACTACATACTACCACTCGGGTGAGGGTCAGCGCACCGACCACTTTGTGGGTGTAGACATGGGTGTTGTGCGCCCTGTGCGTGAGGTGCGCATCATTCAGGGTCGTAACTCGGTAGACGATGTCGATTACTTCGACCACTGCGTTGTGGAGTACTCGGCTGATGGCGAGACGTGGACAGCCCTCACCGAGCCTTTGCAGGGTGTCTACGAGATTGAGTGGCGTGGCGAAAGTTTTGAGGCACGCTATGTGGGTATCCGCAAGCTCGAGTCGCAGAAGCGCAACTGGCTGGCTATCCGCTCGTTCGAGATCAACCCTGTTGAGGAGTGCGACTACGGCTGGGACGCTAATCCATTTACGTTCTTTAAGTCTGAAGCACCTCTTTGGGTGGCTGTTCCTAAGGGTAAGACCGAGGCTACATTGCTCCTCGGCGAGGTTGCTGAGGGCGCCTATGTCGAGATGCTCAACAAGAAGGGCAAGGTGCTCGCTCGCATCGACATCAGCGCACCACACACCAAGCTCCAGCTTGTTAAGAAGACAGCTTACCTAAGCATCTACAACCCGGTTGGTGGTTTGTATGAAGTTATTTTGAAGTAGGAGCGAGGTATTGTATAAGAGGCTACCCTGGGCTGCGCTGCGGCTCAGGGTAGTTTTTTTGTGGAGGTGGAGTGTTGTGGGTTTCGATGGGTAGAGTGGATATTTCCGCACAAGACAATAATACCCACTACTCATTATCAATGTCATTCTGAACGAAGTGAAGAATCTTTCAGTTAGCACGGACGTTCGACGTTAGGGCCAACCGAGAGATGTTTCGCTTTCGCTCAACATGACATACTCGCAACTCATTAATTCAGTGCGAAGCACACCACACTTTTTACCTTTCACTTCTCACCCTTCACCTTAAAAACAAAGGGTTGCTCTTCGAATGAGCAACCCTTTGTTTTACGCTTTGGGAAGTGTGAACTTAAACTCCAAGCCGCCGACCTTGCGGTTGTAGACCTCGATGTCGCCGCCGTGGAACAAAACGGCATTCTTCACGATAGAGAGTCCGAGGCCTGTGCCGCCGAGCTTGCGTGAGCGACCAGCGTCGATGCGGTAGAAGCGCTCGAAAATATGGCCCAGGTGGTCGTCGTCGATGCCGATGCCATTATCCGCCACGGTGATGGTATACATGCCGTTGTCGCCCTCCTCAGCCTTGATATATATGTCACGACCGCCCGAGTAGGCAATGGCGTTGTCGGTGAGGTTCTTGAAGATAGAGATCAACAACGACGAGTTGCCCTTGATCATCATAGGCTCAGGCAACGAGATGTTCATGCGCATACGCTTCTCGTCGGGGAGCAGTGCCACGTCGTCACGAATCTCGAAGATGATGGAGCGTAGGTCTACGCTCTGGCACTCGATGCGGTTGCTGCCATCCTCCATGCGTGTGATGGTCGATACGTCGGTCAGGAGCTGCGTTAGGCGCTGGCTGTGGGTGTAGCTCTTCTCGATGAACGACTTGCGCTCCTCGGCGCTCATATCCTCGTTGTTGATGATGGTCTCGAGATAGCCCTGAATAGCTGCCACAGGGGTCTTAAGCTCGTGGTTGATGTTGTTCGTAAGCTGACGCTTGATGCGTAGCTTCTCCTGCTGCTCGTGCATGGCACGGTTATGCTCACGCTCAATCTCTGTTGAGGCGAGGCGCAGACGACGATAAAGGTCGATAAAGTTGCGTGATAGGTCGCCAAGCTCGTCACGTGGGAACTCGGGCATCGACTCGATGTCGGCACCATTCTCCATGGCATCGGCAATCTTACTAAGGTTGCGGATGTTGCGGTTAAGGCGCACGTAGAGCACCGCAGCGATGACCGTGGCAAGAACGGCAACACCTATAATAATATAGAGCGTGCCCTCGTCCTTATGTCCCGATAGGTGGAGGTTGCCAACAACCGAGAAGTGGTGGACGATAAAGCCGCCGATGAGCAGTGCGAAGAGCAGTGCGAGCAGTAGGAATGTGCCACTGCGGTAGGTCAAAAATTTACGCTTCGAATCCGTAGCCATAGCCTGTACGTGTTATAATGTTATTACCATATTCTCCAAGTTTCTTGCGCATGCGGGTGATGTTCACGTCGATGGTGCGATCCAAGACCACCTCGCCACTCCATGCGTACTGCATTATCTGCTCACGACTAAGTATCGTGCCTCGTGACTTGAGCAGCAGAGCCAATATCTCGAACTCCTTGCGTGTGAGCAATATCTCCTCGCCCGCAATGGTGCAACGCTTGCGCATGGTGTTTAGCTCGAGGGTGTTGTATGTGATTATGCCCTCGTCGGTCTGCTGCGTGCGTCCCGAGCGGCGCATCACGCTACGCACACGTGCCAGCACCTCAGCCACAGAGAAGGGCTTCGATATGTAGTCGTCGGCACCTATGTCGAGGCCCGTAATCTTGTCGTTCTCGCCGTCGAGAGCCGAGCAGAAGATGATAGGCGTGGTGGCGGTATCCTCCCTCTCACGCACAATCTTCGCAAGGCCAAAGCCGCTAAGCTCGCCCATCATCACGTCGAGAATCATCAGGTCGAACTCGGCGAGGTTGAGCGCAAGGGCACTCTCGGCGCTATGCTTGGTGGTGACATCGTAGCCGGCACGCTCAAGGTTAAACTTGAGAATCTCGCACAACGACTCCTCGTCGTCCACGACCAATATGCGGAACTTGCTCATACTTCAAAAATGTTCTAAAAGGGGCAAAACGCCCTATACGTAATACAAATATAGCATAAATTTTATTAATGACAAAAGCTTGAAACGTAAAAAAAATGTGTGCTGTTGCAGAAAAAAGAGCAGATTGTAACAATTTTGTAACAATTTTGTAACAATGATTTTATAAATTTGTAGTCGAGAAACATCTTTTTTATGGATCTATTTATAGTCATCACCCTCGCACTTCTTGCGGTAATGGGTATCGTTGTCGGTGTCTCGAACGATGCCGTAAACTTCCTTAACTCGGCTTTTGGCTCGAAGGTGGCCAAGAAAAATGTTATTTTGTCTGTTGCAGCCATTGGCGTTATGGTCGGCGTAATGACCTCGAGCGGCATGATGGATGTGGCACGTAGTGGCGTGTTCTATCCCGACAAGTTTACCTATCAGGAGATTATGATCCTGTTCCTGGGTATGATGCTCTCGAACATCATCTTGCTCGACATCTACAACTCGCTGGGCTTGCCTACATCTACCACCGTGTCGTTGGTCTTCGGATTGCTTGGCTCGGCACTCGCCCTGGCGTTGTATAACGTGTGGGGAGGCACCTCGGCTTACGGCATTGGCGAGTATATCAACTCGGGAAATGCCCTTGCCATAGTCTCGGGTATCTTGCTCTCGGTGGTGCTGGCATTCCTCTCAGGACATATGCTAATGTACATATCACGTGTGATATTCTCGTTCCGCTACCATAAGCTATTCCGTAGGTTTGGTGCTATGTGGTGCGGTATTACGCTTGCGGGCATCATCTTCTTTGCAGTGTTCAAGGGCTTGAAAAGCTCGGGTCTTGTGCCAGCAGAGCTTATCGAATATGTGAACAACCACACAGCACTATCGCTTTTGGTGTTGTGGGCAGGAAGCTCGCTATTCTTGTGGCTCATGCAGCTCTGCAAGGTGAACATCTTGCGTGTGTCAATCCTCGCTGGAACATTCTCGTTGGCGTTGGCATTTGCGGGTAACGACCTTGTGAACTTTATCGGTGTGCCTTATGCGGGCTACGACTCATACGTGCTTCAGCAGGCAAGCGCAGAGCCTATAGAGTCGATGGCGGCGTTGTCGAACCCTACA
This sequence comes from Alistipes sp., assembly GCA_017560425.1. Classification (GTDB taxonomy): domain Bacteria; phylum Bacteroidota; class Bacteroidia; order Bacteroidales; family Rikenellaceae; genus Alistipes. The sequence continues at coordinate 9,230 of JAFZEX010000037.1, read as the reverse complement.
AAGGCTAACTTCCTTATCATGTGTGCTGCGGGCTTGGTGATGGTTATCACACTTTTTACGTCGAAGAAGGCAATGCGCGTTATCGAGACCGAGCGTAAGCTATCGTCGCAGACCGAGGAGGTGCCTATCAATAGCGATGCTACGGTGGCAGCACGAGGCATTGTGCGTGGTGCACGTGCCCTAAGCGAGGCTATCGAGTCGATTATCCCTCACCGCCTCAACGAGTGGATTGATAGTCGCTTCGAGCAGCTGCCCGAGGAGGAGCGTGGCGACGTGAACTACGACCTTATTCGTGCTACGGTAAACCTCACAGCAGCAGCAATCCTCATCTCGATAGGTACTCAGCTTAAGTTGCCATTGTCTACAACATACGTCGTGTTCATGGTATCTATGGGTACGTCGTTGGCAGATAGAGCGTGGGGTAGAGAGAGTGCCGTATATCGTATCACGGGCGTGACTACGGTTATCATGGGCTGGTTTATCACCGCCGTGGGTGGCTTCGTAATTGCCCTTGGCGTAACCCTCGTGTTGGTATATGGTGGCAAGGCGGCTATCATCATCGTGACGCTCATTTGCTTGGGTCTTATCATCAAGAGCAACGTGAAGGGCGAGAAGGAGAGTAAGGAGGTTGAGGAGTCGGCAGTGGCAAAGATTGGCGATGCCCTTAAGAAGAGCCCCGAGGAGGCGCTCATAGCATATACCGAGCATGTGTGTGCATCGATGGAGAAGGTGACGCTGATATACGACCGCACCATCGTTGCCGTGTTCAAGGAGAATAGAAAGGTGCTCAAGGATATGGTGCGTGAGGCGGAGGAGTTCTACCACTCTACACGCCAGCAGAAGTACGAGATTATGCCTCTGTTGCGCACATTGCAGGATAGCGACGTGAATACAGGTCACTACTATGTGCAGGTGGTGGACTACATCTCAGAGACCAGCAAGGCACTGCTCCACATCACCCGCCCATGCTACAAGCATGTCGATAACAACCACTCGGGACTTACCAAGGAGCAGGTATACGACCTTAAGCGCATCAACGACCGTGTGGAGGAGATCTTCGGCGAGATCAACACCATGCTCCGCACACGTTCGTTCGACAGCATGGAGAAGATTCTCAACATGCGTGACGAGATGTTTGACCTTATCGACGAGGTGATGCAGAACCAGCTACGCCGCCTACGTGACACAGGTGGTTCGTCATCGGCTAATATGCTATTCTTCAATATATTGACTGAGACTAAGACGATGATTCTTCACTCACGAAATATTATGAAGTCACTTGAACACTTCGTCCATTAATTTGTTGTGATAAGGGGTCATTCTCGGCCCATCACACAAAGTAAGACCCCTCGGGCTGTACTTTTTGTACTATCCCGAGGGGATCTTCTTTTGCGATAGACCAAGCCTAACCCCTTCTGACAACAAATTAGTGCGCTAATCGAGGTGGAAATTTCTGGGAATAATAGGGAATAATAGGGAATAATAGGGAAGATAGGGAGAAATGGGGACCGCAAAGACAGCAAAGACAGCAGAGACAGCAGAGAGAGCAAAGACAGCAAAGACAGCAGAGAGAGCAGAGAAAAAGATGATACTCGAGTTTCGTTGTCGTCTCTTTGGTCTCTTTGGTCCCTTTAAGGAGTTTAGTGATAGTCTTTCCCTGAGTTCCTTAAATTCCCTATCTTCCCTATTCTCCCCATCTATCCCATAAATAAACCCTGTTATTCCCCAGCAAGCTCCGTTTAAACCACAAAAAAGGAGGAAACCACAGTTCCCTCCTCTATCTTGTTTGGCGATTGGTGTTAGTCAATCTTGATGTTCTCGCACATGTTCAAGCAGTTCTCGATGATTATCTCGGCAGTTTGGTCGATGGTGTCGTTATCTACCGTGATCTTGTTCTGAATGGCGTAGTCCTTCAGGTCGTTCTTTACATGCTTCTCGAGGACTATCTCGTAGCGGTCGATAAACTTGTCTACACGCTGGTTGTAGCGGCTTGCCTCACGCTCGTTGTAGTAGGCACGTAAGGTGTTGCAGCGCTCCGAGGTGCGTGATAGCCATACCTGCTCGACATTGCGGAAGCGGCTATCAACCATCTTACCGTTGCCATCGTTGCTGTTGCCGCTGCTGACCAATGCCACGATGCTGATGATGACGATAATAACGGCGATAGCTGTAAGGCCGATAACGCCCCAACGGCGCACGATAGGCAGTGCATCTTTATCCTCCGAAGGGGTTATGTCGCCAGCGGTGCAGAAGTCGCTCCAGCCGGTGTAGCCCACATAGCGTGCCAACGACGAGAGCATGAGTGGGCGTGGCGCATTATAGCCCTCAGCGATAAATAGCTGCTCGAGGGCATCTATCTCGATGCTGATGCCCACGCTCTCGAGGACGGCATTCGACAGTGCGATGCAGTCGTCGGTCGTGAGGATAGCACGTCCAAACTCGGCGATTACGAGCTCCTTTAGGCGCTCAATATATTGCTCTTGTGTAGTCATTCAGGGTGCAAAGTTAAGTATAAAAATTCTAAAAACCTAATTTTATACCAATTAGTCATTAGTAAAGAGTAATTAGCAAGTGGTAATCAGTGCTCTTTTTTACGTCGCAACGCACCACAAAATGCCAATCAACCACTACTCATTACTAATTAATTATAGCCCTGTTATTCGCTTAATTTCGTTGAGTTTGTTGAGTGCCTCGAGCGGTGTTAGCGAGTTGATGTCGAGGCCTCGTATCTGGTCACGTATCTCCACCAATACAGGGTCGTCGAGCTGGAACATCGAGAGCTGAATGTTCTGCTGTGTGGCAGCGGCGCTCTCCTTAATGCTCTGTCGCTTAGTGCGTTGCTTGTCGCTCGATGATGGCACTATCTCGCCCGAGCCATATACCTTCTCGAGGTTTGAGAGTATCGCCTCGGCACGTGCTACCACCTCTTGCGGCATTCCCGACATGCGGGCAACATGAATACCGAACGAGTGCTCGGTGCCTCCACGCTTGAGCTTGCGCAGGAACAAGATGGTCTTGCCCACCTCCTTCACGGTGACATGGTAGTTCTTCACTCGAGGCAGCATATTCTCAAGCTCGTTGAGCTCGTGGTAGTGCGTAGCAAAGAGGGTCTTGGCAGCGCCATGCTGGTTGTTGTGCAGATACTCAACCATCGCCCAGGCAATAGATATGCCGTCGTAGGTGCTTGTGCCACGACCAATCTCGTCGAGGAGCACAAGGCTGCGTGGCGATATGTTGTTAAGAATGCTTGCCGACTCCAACATCTCGACCATGAACGTAGACTCGCCCTCCGATAGGTTGTCCGACGCACCCACACGTGTAAATATCTTATCCACGACGCCTATGTGTGCTGACTTGGCGGGCACAAACGAGCCTATCTGCGCAAGGAGCACGATGAGGGCTGTCTGACGTAGTAGCGCCGACTTACCCGACATGTTAGGGCCTGTGATGACGATTATCTGCTGGTCGTCATCGTCGAGCTTCACGTCGTTAGGAATATACTCCTCGCCAATAGGCATGAGGGTCTCGATAACGGGGTGGCGGCCATCACGAATATCAATGATGGTGCTATCATCGACCACGGGGCGCACATAGCCTCGCTCGGTGGCTATTGTTGCCAACGACTGAAGGCAGTCGAGGCGTGCAACAACCTGAGCGTCACGCTGTATTGCCACTAACGATTGGGCGATATATGCCACGAGGTTGTTAAATATCTCGGCCTCGATTTGTAGGATGCGCTCCTCGGCACCCATAATCTTGGTTTCGTACTCTTTGAGCTCCTCGGTGATGTAGCGCTCGGCACCCGTGAGTGTCTGCTTGCGTATCCACGATGCGGGCACCTTGTCTTTGTGGGTATTGCGCACCTCGATGTAGTAGCCGAAGACGTTGTTGTAGGCGATCTTTAGCGACGGAATGCCCGTAACCTCGCTCTCACGCTGCTGAAGGGCGAGGAGATACTCCTTGCCATGTAGTGCTATGCGGCGTAGGTCGTCGAGCTCTGCCGATACGCCCGAGGCGATGATGCCGCCCTTCTGTATCTGGTTGGTCTCAGGGTCGGGATATATCTCTGTCTCGAGCTTGTGGCGCACATCTGCCAAGGGGTCGATGTTTTGCGCTATGGTGTGTAGTGGCTCGTAGTCCGTAGACTCCATTATTGCCTTGATTATCTCGATTGCCTGGAGCGAGTTTTTGAGGTGTATAAGCTCACGTGGCGTGATGCGCTGTGCCGCAATGCGTGATGCTATGCGCTCCATGTCGCCAATGAGCGATATCTGCTCCTTGAGGGCTGTGGCAAGCTCCACATCGGTGGTTAGCCTCTCGACAATATCTTGACGTAGGCGTATCTTCTCGATGTTTAGTAGGGGCATTGCTATCCATCGCTTAAGCTGACGGCCACCCATCGCCGTGAGTGTGCGGTCGATGACTTCCGAGAGTGAGCACTTGGCACGGCTGCCCGAAGAGGCAAAAAGCTCGAGGTTGCGGATTGTGAACTTGTCAATCCACACATAGTCGTCACGGTCGATGCGTGAGATAGATGAGATGTGAGCTATCTGGTGGTGCTCGGTGAACTCAAGGTAGTAGAGTATGGCTCCCGCTGCCGAGATACCCTCCGACATCGAGTCGATGCCGAAGCCCTTGAGGTTGGGCACGTTGAACTGCTTGCACAGCTTGTCACGGTTTACGCTCTCGGCAAATACCCACTCGTCGAGGCGATAGGTGTAGTGCTTCGTGCCAAAGCTATCGGCAAACATCTCCTCGTAGCCACGTTGATAGACTATCTCTTTGGGTTGTAGGTTCGATATTAGCTTGTCGATATAGCTGTTGTTGCCCTCAGCAATGTAGAACTCGCCTGTCGAGAGGTCGAGAAAGGCGATGCCCGTCTGCTTCTTGCCGAAGTATACCGATGCAAGGAAGGTGTTCTCCTTGCCCGCAATGAGGTTCTCGCCCATGACAACACCCGGGGTCACCATCTCGATAACGCCACGCTTAACGAGCTTCTTGGTTGTCTTGGGGTCTTCGAGCTGCTCGCATATCGCCACACGAGCTCCCGCACGCACCAGCTTGGGCATGTAGGTGTCGAGGGCGTGGTATGGAAATCCCGCAAGCTCGACATACGACGCAGCGCCATTGGCACGACGTGTTAGCGTGATGCCGAGTATGCTGCTCGCCTTGATGGCATCCTCGCCAAAGGTCTCATAAAAGTCGCCGACACGGAATAGTAGTATTGCGTCGGGGTGTACTGCCTTAATCTCGTAGTACTGCTTCATGAGTGGCGTTTCGACATAACGCTTCTCCTTCTCGGCAGGGGCTGCTTGTGCAGGCTTATCTATAATACTCTTTTTTGCTCTTGGGCACATAATCTTGTTCGGGTGAAATATCCTACAAAGGTAGGATAAAAGTTTGAAACATCAAAACGCTACTCGAAGAATCGCTCGTCGAAGTTCACGAGATATACTCGCTCGGTGGCTCGTGTGATGGCTGTGTAGAGCCAGCGAAGCATATCCTTCGACATGAGCTCGTCGCCAAATAGACACCTATCCACAAACACCGCCTTCCACTGACCGCCCTGCGCCTTGTGGCACGTTATGGCATAGGCAAACTTTATCTGCATGGCGTTGAAGTGTGGGTTCTCACGTATCGCCTTGTATCTCTTGCTCTTAACGGTTATGTCGGCATAGTCTTTCTCCACCTCGATGAATAGCTGGTTGCTCTGCTCACGGGTTAGCGAAGGCGACTCGGAGCTAAGGGTGTCCATCAAGATTTTTGCCTGCATCTCGTAGTCGTCGTAGTCGGGGAATTGTAGCGTTGCGTCGATAAACCTAAAGCCGTAAAACTCCTCGAAGCGGCGTATGCGCTTTAGACGTGCCACGTCGCCATTTGCCACGAACGACATCGGCGAATCTTTGTCCTGCTCGGCATAGAAGTAGTTGTTTTTGACAATCATCAGCATGTCGCCACTCTCGATCTCCTCCTCGGCAGAGAGGTTGTGGCGGCGTATGCCCTCGTTGTAGCGGTTGGCACGCTTGTTCGAGCGGGTGATAACTATCGTCTCGTCACGCCCAAACCTGTCGTAGCAATCCTGTAACTCCTCCAAAAGCTCGCCTCCCTGCACATGCCTAAAGTCCTTGAACTTAAGGTCGAAGTGTGGTATCTCGTAGATGCTATTCTCGAGCATGCAGCGAAGCATCGTCGCATTGAACAGAATGCCCGAGTCGTGCGATTGGCGCACCACCTCGTCCATGGTGCCATACTCAACGTCGCCATAGGGTAGTAGCTCCGAGGGTTGCAGCGCAGGGCTGTAGTCGTCGCCCACGGGTGGTAGCTGAGCATCGTCGCCCACGAGCATGAGCCTGCATCGCTTGCCCTGACGCACATACTGCACAAGGTCGTCGAGTAGGTTGCCCGAGCCAAACGAGCTGTCGGCAGCAAAGGTCGAGAGCATAGATGCTTCATCTACGATGAATACGGCATCCTTCTCACGGTTGTAGTCGAGCGAGAACTTCGATTGGTAGTCGCTGATGCTCTTCTCACGATATATCTTTTTATGTATGGTATATGCCGTTAGGTTCGAGTAGCGAGTGAGCACCTTGGCAGCACGTCCTGTGGGTGCGAGGAGTATGGGCTTGATACCCAGCTCTTTGAGTGCTGCAACAAAGGCTGCAATGATCGTTGTCTTGCCCGTTCCAGCGTATCCGTTGAGCACGAAAATACGGTTGTAGTCATCGTCTGAAAGCCACGCAGATAACTTTTCTATAATTTTTTTTTGGTTATTTGTTGCGTCAAACGATAATTTTGCGTAAATTTGGTCCGTAATATGGGTGTTAAGCATGGCAACCCCTGTTTTTAATTGTTAAACGACGATACAAACTTAATAACAAATAATCAAAAATGAAAAAGGTAATTCAACTTTTATTGCTTGTAGTTATCGGCCTACTTGTTTATTGGATCTATGCACAGATCGACACAAACGTGAAGGCTGAGGATCAGATTAAGGAGCGCGAGGGCGTTGTTATCGAGAAGGCGAAGGTTATTCGTGAACTCATGCAGGCCTACAAGGACTCTTCAAAGGATAAGAAGTTCACAACAAACTGGGACACTATCATCGAGTTTGCAAAGAACGGCGTTATCGTTGAGAAGAGCGAGATCTACGACGAGAACAACCTTGACAACCGTGCTAAGCTCGACTCTATCCGCAAGGTGAACAAGCTCTGGAAGAACGAGAAGGTGGTAGAGGTTCCTGTTCGTGAGAAGATCCTCAAGCATGCAGGTTACAAGACTGATGAGGAGATCAACGAGCTTCGTTACATCCCATTCTCTAACAAGAAGGAGTTCCAGCTCGACACTGTTACCTACGTGATGGGTACTTACAAGTCACACATCATGCGTTGCCACGCTCCTTATGTTCACTTCATCAACACTGAGGAGTACAACCAGCAGTTCTGGAACATGCTCGAGTCTAAGTTCGAGTACTTCATCGCTAACTCTGAGGCAAGCGACCAGATGAAGAAGATGAAGGCTGACGGTCTAAAGCAGGCTATTCAGAAGATCGAGGATAAGGAGGACCCTTCTAAGAAGGTAGCTAAGTACTACATCGGTACTAACGTGCCTATCGCTATGGATATCGAGTTCTTTGGTGTTACCTTCGGTAGCCTCGAGGAGAACTCTGATAAGGGTAGCTGGGAGGATGGCCGCTTGGAGTAATGAGCGCTAATAAGAACAATACAACAAAAGTGTCCATCCGCCTTATGGGGGGTGGACACTCTTTTTCGCCTGCCGATGTTGAGGCTGTGGCGAAGGAGGGTAGTGTGCTTGCGGCTGAGCTAATCACTGAGAAAACCACCCTTGTGCCCGAGGTTATGTTCGACAAGGAGCGTATCGTTGAGTACTTGGCATTCGTGGGCATAGCACCTGCTTATGACGAGGTGGCAGTATATAGCCCTGCTGTCGATGGCAAGGTGGCGGTGATGGCAATTGCTAAGGCGTGCTACGAGAAGCTTGTGGCAGAGTTCGGCGCAAATGTCGAGTTTAGCTCGCCCCTAATTCAGGGTCATGCCCCCAAGCAGGGTACACTCATAGATCTCGTGGGCGAGGTGTTGTATGTGCGCATCTTCAACGGTGGCATGCTCTTTGGCGAGGCCATGAGGGTGGAGAACGATGCCGACATACTCTTCTACCTCGAGCAGATAAACAAGGTCTACAATATATATAACACGCACGCACGTGCGCAAGGCGAGAAGATGCGCCTTGCTAAGCTTACGAAAAACCTCTTTACGGATATAGAATGCGAATAATAAGTGGCAAATACCGTGGTCGCACAATCAACCCACCACGCAACCTTAGAGCACGTCCTACGACCGACTTCGCTAAGGAGAACCTCTTTAATGTGCTTGTAAACCTCGTGGACTTCGAGGAGATTGACGTTCTCGACCTATTCTCGGGCACGGGCTCTATAAGCTACGAGTTTGCATCACGTGGCGCACGTAGCGTCACGTCGGTGGAGGTGAATAGCGTGCACCACAACTTCATTCGCCAAACAGCACGTGAGCTTAAGTTTGAGAATTTCTATGCCGTGAAGGCGAATGCATTTCTCTATTTGAAGAGCTGCACCAAGAAATTCGACCTTATCTTCTCCGATGCGCCCTACGACTTGGAGGGTAGTGCCGAGATAATTTCGCTTGTTTTTGAGCACGACCTGCTTGCTGACGACGGAATTTTTATTTTTGAGCACTCAAAAGACCAAGATTTCTCGGAGCATCCAAAGTTTTGGCAATTAAGAAGTTATGGTAGTGTGCAATTTTCGTTCTTCAAAAAATGATAATTTTTTAGAAAAAAAAGTTGTCGAAAAATTTGCAGATATAAAAAAATGTAGTACCTTTGCATCGCAATCAAGAAATAAAGGGTTGCAGGTTCTTAAAATGGTGCGTTAGTTCAGCTGGTTAGAATACGTGCCTGTCACGCACGGGGTCAGGGGTTCGAGTCCCCTACGCACCGCCAGAAACGGATAACTTTCGAGTTGTCCGTTTTTTTTGTTTTATGCCCTGGACGATAAGGCGGAAGCTTCGCTTCATGGCTCAGGTGGTTGGTGTTTTATGCGTGCAAGCCCGCACGTCCCCAACCACCTGAGCCTTGCCTTCGGCAATGCCGCCTTATCGAGCGCACCAAGCATCACGTTGCGTACGGCACTGCTCACAAAAGAGGGGTTGAGCCGATAAGAGAATGGTTTATTGCTC
>JAFZEX010000036.1 GCA_017560425.1 Alistipes sp. | reverse complement strand
TCTGCAATTTAATAAATGCAGCAACCTCTTTTGCCATAATTTTCCTTGGTTAATTATTCTTTTTCAACTTGTGTAAAGCTCAACTCCATTGGAGTCTTGCGGCCAAAAATCTTCACACTCACGGTGAGTTTACGATGCTCGTTGTCGACACTCTCAATGGTACCTTGGAAGCTTGAGAATGGACCGTCTGTAACCTTGACAGTCTCGCCGACGAAGAACGGAGTCTCGTTCTCCTCCTCCTTCTGACTTAGCTCATCAACAAGACCGAGAATACGACTCACCTCCTGTGGACGTAGAGGCGTTGGAATCATCTTTCGGCTGTCTTCCTTGGTGTCACCCAAGAAGCCAAGTACATTAGGAACGTTGCGAATGATTAGTGGTATTTGTCCTACGAAGGCAGCCTCAATCAAGACATAGCCTGGATATGAGACCTTCTCCTTAGAAACTTTTTTTCCATTTCTGATGGTATAGACCTTCTCAGTAGGAATAAGAACCTGTGATATATAATCCTCTAAGTGGCTGTGACGAATCTCGGCCTCGATATACTCTTTGACCTTCTTCTCCTTGCCACCGATAGCGCGGACTACATACCACTGCTTAGTAATCTCTCCCATGTTTCGATTCTTAACTCTTAGATTATTATCCCAACAAGTTGTAGATGCCGTTCATCATGCCCTTGAAGACAAAATCCATAACGAGCACAACCAATGCGAAGATAACAGATGCAACCATGACAACCTTCACCGAACCAGCGAGCTGCTGGAACGAAGGCCAAGTTACTTTGTTAACCAATTCGTTGTACGAATCTTTGAAATACTTAAACATAATCTATACCTCTTTTAATTAGCAGGAGCAGAGGGATTCGAACCCCCATCAACGGTTTTGGAGACCGCTATTCTACCCTTGAACTATGCTCCTAAATAAGAGGCAGGCAGAACCTGCCTCTTTGGATGATATCTAAGAAATTGATTACTCAATAACCTTGATAACCTGACCAGCACCTACTGTACGGCCACCCTCACGGATTGCGAAACGAAGACCCTCGTTCAACGCAACTGGGTAGATAAGCTCTACAGTGATAGTTACGTGGTCACCTGGCATTACCATGTCAACACCCTCTGGAAGCATAACCTCACCAGTGATATCCATAGTACGGAGGTAGAACTGAGGACGGTACTTGTTGTGGAATGGAGTGTGACGACCACCCTCCTCCTTCTTAAGGATATAAACCTCAGCAGTGAACTTAGTGTGAGGAGTGATTGAACCTGGCTTAGCAACAACCATACCACGCTTAACCTCCTTCTTGTCGATACCACGCATCAAAAGACCTACGTTATCACCAGCCTCACCCTGATCGAGGAGCTTACGGAACATCTCAACACCTGTACATGTAGAAGTGCGGATCTTCTCGTCAAGACCGATGATCTCAACTGGATCACCTACGTGGATGATACCTGTCTCGATACGACCTGTTACTACAGTACCACGACCTGTGATAGAGAATACGTCCTCAACTGGCATCAAGAATGGCTTCTCGTTCTCACGTGGAGGCAACTGGATAAACTCATCAACGTTGCTCATGAGCTCCATGATCTTCTCCTCCCACTTTGGCTCGCCGTTCAAACCACCAAGAGCTGAACCGCGGATAACTGGAGCGTTATCACCGTCGAAGTCGTACTTAGAAAGAAGGTCACGAACCTCCATCTCAACGAGGTCAAGCATCTCAGGATCGTCAACCATATCACACTTGTTCAAGAAAACAACGATACGTGGTACGTTTACCTGCTTTGCAAGAAGAACGTGCTCGTTTGTCTGTGGCATAGGACCATCAGTAGCAGCAACTACAAGGATAGCACCATCCATCTGAGCAGCACCAGTAACCATGTTCTTTACGTAATCGGCGTGACCTGGGCAGTCTACGTGAGCGTAGTGACGGTTTGCAGTCTGATACTCAACGTGAGAAGTGTTGATGGTGATACCACGCTCCTTCTCCTCAGGTGCGTTGTCGATAGAGTCGAATGAACGAAGCTCTGAAAGACCATTCTTAGCAAGAACAGTTGTGATAGCAGCAGTAAGAGTAGTCTTACCGTGGTCAACGTGACCGATAGTACCGATGTTCACGTGTGGTTTCGAACGATCGAATTTTTCTTTTGCCATAGTAATATAAGTTTTAAGTTTTTAAAGTTTAATCCTTTGTTAAACCGACAAATTGCGCAACACCACCACCCCCTCGGTTTCCGAAGTGTGGTAGGCGCATCGCACTTGTCATAAGAGCGGAAGACGAGGCTCAAACTCGCGACCCATAGCTTGGAAGGCTATTGCTCTATCAACTGAGCTACTTCCGCAAAAATACACCGTTCAGAGCCTGCATCATCAACTCGCATTGACGAACTTTGCAACTCCAACCGGCGTCAAAAAAGTGGGAAGAGATGGATTCGAACCACCGAAGGTAAAAACCAGCAGATTTACAGTCTGCCCCATTTGGCCACTCTGGTATCTTCCCAATATTTAGGCTCCTCAAATAAGGAGCCCGAAATCAAGAGCCGATGGAGGGATTCGAACCCCCGACCAGCTGATTACAAATCAGCTGCTCTGGCCAACTGAGCTACATCGGCATTAACCATTCCGGAGTGCAAAGGTACGAACATTTTTTTAATTTCCAAATTTTTTGCAAACTTTTTTCAAAAAAATTTCGTACACCCTATCAAAGAACCAATTTTCGGGTCTTTTTATGACTCTATCCGAAAATCGAGTGCAAATATATAACTATTTTGTGAAACGTGAAACACTAATGATACTTTTTTTTATGTATACCCCTATTTTTTTCTAAATATGTATGTTTTTGGGGGCATACCTATATATATAATAATTGGAGTGATGGGATAGATGGATAAGGCTAAAGCTTGATGGGGAGATTCTTTTTAGAGATAGCTGAAACAAAAAAAGACAAAACGAGGTCTGGGCTCACAAAAATTTTTGTTCGCAACCATCATTTTGTAATGAAGAATCGGAAGAGTCAGAAGGGGCAAAAGGGTTAGAAGCGTTGCAGTTTGTGCTTCTCTTTCTGACCCTTTAATACCCCTTCTGACCCTTAAGGTACTTTATTCACGCCTCAATTAGCGTAACGAAGCCCCTACCACCGTCGCAATCTTCGACCTAAAGTCGAGGGGGAAGCGCTTGTCGGTGATGTGCGCACGGTTGGTGAGCATGATGATGACAAGGTCGTTCTCGGGGTCGATGACAATAGATGTGCCTGTGGCACCTGTGTGACCGATTGTCGAGGCGCTAAGAAGGTCACCACCCGTCTGCGAGCATGTGTCGTAGTGCTCCCAGCCGATGGTGCGATTAAACTGTTCGTAGCCTCGTGGGCGTGTCATGATAGCCTCGGTAGCACGTGGCGAGAGAATCTCGGCATCGTCGTACTTGCCACCATTAAGCAGCACATAGGAGTATATCATCAGGTCGTCGAGCGTAGAGAATAGTCCCGCATTGCCCGACACGCCACCCATGCCGATGCGTGCGAGGGGGTCGTTTACCACGCCACGAAGCAACACATCGTCCTCAACAGATGTTGGTGCTGTCTGCTTTGCGTACTCAGCGTTAGGGAGGTAGCAGGTATTGTGCATACCAAGGGGCTTAAATATGTTCGCCTCGGCATACTCATCTATGCGCTTGCCCGTAACCTGCTCGACGATATATGCCAGCGTGATATAGTTTAGGCAGCTATATACCCTCGTTGTGCGTGCCGTAGCCACACGATCGCAGGTTGAGATATAGTGTATCACCGAGTCACGGCAGGGAAACTGTGCATATGGATATGTCATCTGCAAGCGCTTAGGCGACACATATGCTGGAAGTCCCGATGTATGTGTGAGAAGGTCGGCAATGCGAATATTGACCGTGTCACGTGGCGACTCCTTTGTTGCCCAGCCACGGAACTTAGGGATATACCTATCTACCCTATCGCCAAGCGTTATCTCACCACGCTCGACGAGCTGCATGATGGATGTTGCCACAGCCACGGGCTTGGTTAGCGAGGCGAGGTCGAAGCGAGTATCGATGGTCATATCCTCGTCGCTCGCCACCACCTGACGCTTGCCAAATGCCTTGCGGTAGACAACCTTGCCATGACGCATAACGCCCACAACAGCGCCAGGTATAGCACCCTGGGCGATATACTCCTCGACAATTGTGTCGATGCGAGCAAGGCGACGGCTATCCATATCAACGCTCTCGGGGCTCGCCGTGGATAGCATCTTGCTATTACGTGCAAACTCCTGGGCACACGCCCCCATAGGCATATTGCTAAAGGCATAGGCACCAACAAAGATAAAGCCTATGGCAAGTGTAACCCACAAAAATATCGACAACGTAACTCTTTTATTATCCTTCATAATATACATAATTAAGTATTGCCCACGTCGCACGACATAGGCAATACAAAGGTAACACTATATTTCGAAATAGCTACTACGTAGGGCTATAATTATTTCACCCTAAAGTCGGGATCCGCCATCTGCGGTATAGGCTTTATATACTCGCCCGCCTCGAACTTGGCACGCACCGCCTTGAAGGTGTTGATGGTATACTCCACATCCTCCATGGTGTGTGCTGCCGTGGGTATGACACGCAGGATAATCTCGCCCTTAGGTATCACAGGGTAGATGACTATCGAGCAGAACAAGCCGTAGTTCTCACGAAGATCTACGATAAGGTTTGTGCCCTCCTCGTTGCCACCCTTCATGTAGATGGGTGTCACGGGCGACTGCGTAACGCCAATGTCGAAGCCGTTGTCGGTGAGTCCCTTCTGCAATGCACGGGTAATCTCCCACAACCTCTCCTGATACTCGGGGTGGTTGCGTATCAGCTCGAGGCGCTTGAGTGCACCGATGACCATGGGCATAGGCAACGACTTGGCATACAACTGCGAGCGCATATTGTAGCGGAAGAGGTTGATAAGCCAGCGAGGGCCCGCCACGAAGGCTCCGATGCCCGCCATAGACTTGGCAAAGGTGTTAAACAACACATCAATCTGGTCCTGCACACCGAAGTGGTCACCCGTGCCACGACCGCCACGACCCATAGTGCCGAAGCCGTGAGCATCATCTACCAACAAGCGGAACGAAAACTCCTTTTTGCACCTAACCACAACGTCCAAGAAGCCGAGGTCGCCCTTCATGCCGAAGACACCCTCGGTAATCACAAGCACACCACCACCCTGCTTCTCGGCAAGCTCCGTGGCATGCTTTAGCTGTAGGCGCAACGATGCCTCGTCGTTGTGGGCATAGACAAAGCGCTTGCCGGGGTGCATTCTTAGACCATCGATGATGCAGGCGTGGCACTCCTTGTCGTAGACAACAACATCACGTGGTGTGAGCAGGCAGTCGATAATAGATATCATGCCCTGATAGCCGAAGTTAAGCAAGAAGGAATCCTCTTTACCCACAAACTCAGCAAGCTCACGCTCGAGCTGCTCGTGATACTTGGTCTGTCCCGACATCATGCGGGCACCCATAGGGTATGCCATGCCAAACTCTTTAGCACCCTCTGCATCTGCCTTGCGCACTTCGGGGTGGTTTGCCAAGCCGAGATAGTTATTTAGACTCCAATTTAGTACGGGCTTACCACGAAACATCATGTGCGGTCCGAGCTCGCCCTCGAGCTTAGGGAAGGCAAAGTAGCCATGCACTGCCGACATATATTGACCAATAGGTCCGCCGGCATTATTCGATAAACGATCAAAAATATCTACCATTGTTTCAAAGTATTTAGGTATGTTTTACACAGTGGCAAAGGTAGTATTTTCTGATAACCACGACACGAAACAGCACATAAAAAAGCGAGATAACTCATAAAATTAGGTAAAAATACTTACCTAATCACGAATACTCTTCATCTTCTCCGACACGTCGTAGAGCTTAAAGCCGAGCACTATTGCCGAGATGCCATAAGCAAAGAAGGCTATGCCAAGGAAGATGATAACCACCTCGACACCGAGGCTCTCAGGCATAAGCAGCACAACAAAGGAGGTGGCGATCATGATGATTGCACCAAATATAACCCACCCCGCATTGCGGACACGGAAGCCCCTGAGATCCATTCCCTGGATAAGCAGAACGCCACCACGACAAAGCAGCCAAATGCCAAAGAGTATCGGTAGCATAACAACGGTAAAGAGGGTGTTGAACATCAGCGCAACACCTATAATTATATCTATGACAGCGGCGATGACCACCCACACATTGCGCACAAAGCTATTATCGGTGCTAAAGCACTGCACAAGGTTGAAGACACCACTAAGCAGCACCGCCACGCCGAGCCACATGGCTATGGCGAGGTAGCTTGCCACAGGGTTGATAAAGACGATGACACCAGCGGCAATAGCCACAAGACCAACGATTATCGAGAGCCACCAACGTCCTATTGGCTGCTCAGAGTAATTAGTCACATTATTCTCCATAACACAAAGTTTTGGCTCACTCTCGCAACTATCGTGCTAAACACCGCCTCAAACAGATTTTGAACAAAAATCTATATTTGCTTTATAGCGGTAAATGTGCTATCTTTGTAGAGTTATACGCAAATAATTAATAAAACAGATATTTATGAGAAAGCTTCTTGCAATGTTTATGGTGCTCCTTTCGGCACTGACCATCTCGGCAACTGCATACGCTGCCGAGCCACACATCACGCCACAGCCATCTTACGTTGAGATGCATAGTGGCGAGTTTATTGTTACGGCAGATACAAAGGTTGTTGTCTACGACGAGGCGTGGGACGCAGCCGAGGTATTTGCCAAGGATATGCAGTCATTCTTCGGTAGTAAGCGCCCTATGCGCACTGCTAAGCGTGGCAACGGCATCAAGGTGCGCACCGACAACAACGTACCTATGGAGGGCTACGAGCTATATGTTCAGCCTCACGAGATCTTCGTAACGGGTGGCTCAGAGGCTGGCATCTTCTACGGCTTGCAGACCTTGCGTCAGCTTATCGTAGAGTATAACGGCGCTGTGCCATGCTGCTTTATTGCCGACGAGCCTCAGTTTGCGTACCGTGGTGTGCACATGGACGTGTCACGCCACTTCTTTAGCGTAGACGAGGTTAAGCGATATATCGACATCATCGCAGCACACAAGGTTAATCGCCTACATTGGCACCTCACCGACGACCAGGGCTGGCGCATCGAGATCAAGCGCTACCCCGAGCTTACTGCCAAGGGCTCGATGCGTAAGGAGACGCTCATAGGCCATGGCATTAACCCTGAGCATTGGGACGGCATACCTCATGGTGGCTACTACACCCAGGCTGAGGTGCGTGACATCGTGGCATATGCCCAGAAGCGCTTCGTGACGATTATCCCCGAGATCGAGATGCCTGGTCACTCGCAGGCAGCACTCCACGCCTACCCATGGCTTGGCTGCCACGAGCAGATTGTAGATGTGTGGACCACATGGGGCGTGACACCCGAGGTGTTGTGCGCAGGTAAGGAGAGCACCTACGAATTCTTGCAGAATGTCCTCGACGAGGTTGTCGAGCTATTCCCATCGGAGATTATCCACATTGGTGGCGACGAGTGCCCTAAGGAGCGCTGGAAGGAGTGTGAGCACTGCCAGGCAAAGATTAAGGCTGAGGGCCTCGAGTCAGAGGAGGAGCTACAGGGCTACCTCGTGGCACGCATCGAGAAGTATCTCAACACCAAGAACCGCCGCATCATCGGCTGGGACGAGATATTGGAGGGTGGCGTGACACCTACTGCCACAGTCATGGCGTGGCGTGGCGCAAAGATTGGTGTCTATGCCGCTGAGCGTGGCAACGAGGTTGTGATGACCCCACTGCCAATCTGCTACTTCGACTTCTATCAGACCGAGAGCCGTGAGGGCGAGGGACTACACATTGGCGGACATATCAACTTCGAGAAGGTCTACGCATGGGATCCTTATGAGGGCATCACCGACGAGGCTCGCAAGAATATCATCGGCGTGCAGTGCAACGTGTGGAGCGAGTACCTCAAGACTATGGAGGACCTCGAGATTCAGCTTCTTCCACGCCTTGCCGCTATGTGCGAGGTGCAGTGGGCCACCGACCGCCGCAACGAGGATACCATTCGTGAGAAGATGAACATCTTGCGCAAGTTCTACGAGGCCAACGGCTGGAGATATGCACCTTACTACTTCGAGGGCAGAAAGTAGAGAGTACGGTGTGCTTCGCACGAGGGTTTGACTTGGAAAGAGTAACATCTTTTTTTAAGTACAAGACAATCTGCGCTTTGCCTCTGCGCACTGTAATTAGCGCAGAGATAGGGAGCTTAGGGAGTTTAAGGAGTTTAGAGAGTTTAGGGAGGAGCGCTATCAGCATTTATTAATTGGTAGAGGATTAAGACATTTAGGACCTTTAGGATTAAGACCATTAGGACGATAGGACCTTTAGGACGATAGGACCTTTAGGACATTTGTCCGTGACCATCTTAATGGTCCTAAGGTCTTAATGGTCCTCAGAATCTATCAAGCTTTAGCTCGCACCAATCTCATCAAAGGGTCATAAAGGTCTAAAAGGGTCATAAAGGGTTATAATACTCTTGTGACCCTTTTTGCCACTTCTGACCC
>JAFZEX010000035.1 GCA_017560425.1 Alistipes sp. | reverse complement strand
TAACGATTCTGGCTATTCAGCTACGCATGTGCAAGTCGCCTAATGCGAAAATCTCGAAAAAACGCAAATATCCTGAAATGTTTGATTTTATAATAAATAGAAGCCTGTCTAACTTTTTTTGAATGTTAGACAGGCTCATTAACATCTATTTCATCTCAAACTCCACACACTCGGGACACTTGACATCGAGCTGTACGCACTCGATACCTACCTTTCTCAGTAGCTGGATGCCGTCGTCGGAGCGGTAGGGGTCGGCATATACAACACGCTTGATGCCCGCCTGAATGATTAGCTTGGCGCACTCGATACATGGCGAGGCGGTGACGTAGAGTGTCGAGCCGTCGCAGTTGTTGGCGCTCTTAGCAACCTTCGTAATGGCGTTAGCCTCGGCATGCAGAACATAGGGCTTGGTCTTGCCCATGTCGTCCTCGCACACGTTCTCGAAGCCCGCAGGGGTGCCGTTGTAGCCGTCCGAGATAATCATCTTATCCTTAACGAGCAGTGCTCCCACCTTGCGGCGTACGCAGTATGAGTTTTCAGCCCACACACGTGCCATCTGCAAGTAGCGGATGTCGAACTGACGCTGTTTTTGCTCCTTGTATCCCATTTGTGTAGTTTTATTAATTTACTTCTCGTCGTCAAATTTCTTGTTAGAAGTGGTTAGATACAACGCTCGGTGAATTTCTTGTTAGAAGGCGTTAGATGTGTTAGCTGGTCGTAGGCTGAAAAAGCGGAGTTTACTGAGGCGTAAATGAGCATTTTTCAGCCAAGCCAGATGACGCAGATAATGCCTTATCACAAGAAATTATAGTTTGCCGTGGCAATGCTTATACTTCTTACCTGAACCACATGGACATGGCTCGTTGCGGCCTACCGACTTGTCTACCTTGATAGGTGCGGTCTTGCCACGCTCGCCCTGACCTGCTGCGGCAGCGGCTGCCATGCGTGACTCCTGGAGCTTGTTCACGTCGATCTTGCGGCGCTGCTCACGAGCCTCCTCAACCTTATCCTCACGAAGAGCGATGCCCGACTTGTTGGTCAAAGCCAACACCGTGCGGTTGATCTCCTCGAGCATCTTGGCGAAGAGCTGGAACGACTCGAGCTTGTAGATAAGGAGTGGATCCTTCTGCTCGTATGTAGCATTCTGAACGCTCTGACGAAGGTCGTCCATCTCACGGAGGTGCTCACGCCATGCATCGTCGATGGTGGTAAACATAGCCACCTTGGCAAATACACGGTAGATCTCGGCGCAGTCCGAGTCCTTGCACTTCTGCAACTCAACAGGGATAGAGTAGCGCAAGCGACCATCGGTGATAGGGAATGCTATGCGCATATCCATGTTATCTGAGCGATCCTTGTAGATCTTCTCCATTGTTGGGCGTACCATGTCGGCAATGGCCTTGGTCTTGCGAGCAAAGTGGTTTGTGAGATCCTCGACAATAGAGTCGATAATCTCCTTTGGCTTCATTGCGTTGAACTGTGCCTCGTCGAACGATGGCTCGATAGCCACCTCACGCATGAGGTCGAACTTGAACTCCTCGAACGAGCAGCCCTCGTGGTTCTCCACGAACTTAAGGGTGTAGTCCTGACGTAGGTTATTGAGGTCGATGTCGATGCGCTCGCCATAGAGAGCATGGCGACGGCGTGTGTAGATAACCTCACGCTGCGAGTTCATAACATCGTCGTACTCCAACAAGCGCTTACGCATGCCGAAGTGGTTCTCCTCAACCTTCTTCTGTGCACGCTCGATAGCCTTGGTCATCATGCCTGCCTGGATAACCTCGCCCTCCTTGAGGCCCATCTGATCCATCATCTTGGCGATGCGGTCAGAGCCGAAGAGGCGCATGAGCGAATCCTCCAACGACACGAAGAACTGCGATGATCCTGGGTCACCCTGACGTCCTGCACGACCACGTAGCTGGCGGTCTACACGACGGCTCTCGTGGCGCTCAGTACCGATGATTGCCAAACCTCCGAGATCCTTAACCTCCTGCGAGAGCTTGATATCGGTACCACGACCCGCCATGTTGGTGGCGATGGTAACCTGACCACGACGACCCGCCTCGGCAACGATCTGTGCCTCGAGCTGGTGCTGCTTGGCGTTCAATACGTTGTGCTTGATGCCACGAAGCTTAAGCATGCGGCTCAACAACTCCGAAATCTCGACAGAGGTAGTACCCACCAACACAGGACGGCCCTCCTCAACGAGGCGCTCGATCTCTGCGATAACGGCGTTGTACTTCTCACGTGCGGTCTTATATACAAGGTCCTCGCGGTCGTCACGAATAACCTTCTTGTTTGTTGGGATTACAACAACATCGAGCTTGTAGATGCTCCAGAACTCCGATGCCTCGGTCTCGGCAGTACCGGTCATACCTGCGAGCTTGTGGTACATACGGAAGTAGTTCTGAAGAGTGATTGTTGCGAAGGTCTGCGTAGCATCCTCCACCTTCACATTCTCCTTAGCCTCGATAGCCTGGTGCAAGCCGTCAGAGTAGCGACGACCCTCCATAATACGGCCTGTCTGCTCGTCTACGATCTTCACCTTGCCATCGATAAGCACATACTCAACCTCCTTCTCGAACATGAAGTATGCCTTGAGAAGCTGGTTCATGGTGTGCACACGCTCAGCCTTGATGGCGTAGTCTGCCAACAGAGCGTCCTTCTGCTCGGCACGCTGCTCAGGCGTAAGAGAGCCATGCTCAATGTCGGCAATGCGAGCGCCGATGTCTGGAAGCACGAAGAAGCCCTCCTCGCCGAAGCGCTTTGAGGCAACCTCGTGACCCTTATCTGTGAGGATCAGCGAGTTTAGCTTCTCGTCGTGGATAACGAAGTTGTCGTCGGTAATCTCGTGCATGCGCTTCTCGTTATCCTGCATGTAGAAGTTCTCGGTCTTCTGCAAGAGTACCTTCACGCCAGGCTCTGATAGGAACTTAATGAGTGCCTTGTACTTAGGCATAGCCTTGTAGGCACGAAGCAGGAGCTTACCTGCCTCGAGATGATCGCCCTCGTTGAAGAGGCGCTTAGCCTCGGCAACATCCGATGACGACATCTTGCTCTGAAGGTCGTAGATATACTTTGCTGCGGGCTGGAACTCGGCAAATAGCTGGTCGCCACCCTTAGGCACAGGACCTGAGATGATAAGTGGCGTACGAGCATCGTCGATAAGCACTGAATCGACCTCATCGACAATGGCGAAGTGGTGCTTGCGCTGCACAAGGTCGTTAGGCGACGATGCCATGTTGTCACGCAAGTAGTCGAAACCAAACTCGTTGTTAGTACCGAAGGTAATATCTGCCATATATGCCTTGCGACGCTCCTCAGAGTTAGGACGTGTGTTGTCGATACAAGCTACCGACAAGCCGTGGAACTGATACATAGGGCCCATCCACTCGGCATCACGACGTGCAAGGTAGTCGTTCACAGTCACCACGTGAACACCCTTATGTGCAAGGGCGTTGAGGAATACGGGGAGTGTTGCCACGAGGGTCTTACCCTCACCCGTTGCCATCTCGGCGATGCGACCCTTGTGCAATACCACACCACCAAAGAGCTGTACGTCGTAGTGAACCATATCCCACTTGATGACGTTACCACCAGCTGTCCACACGCTGTTGTAGATAGCCTTGTCGTCCTCGATAGTCACCAAGTCCTGACGTACGGCTGCGAGGTTGCGGTCGAAGTCGTTAGCCGTAACCACCACGGTCTCGTTCTCAGCAAAGCGGCGTGCGGTATCCTTCATGATGGCAAAAGCCTCAGGCAAAATCTCCTCGAGCTTCTGCTCGATCTTCTCGTCGATGCGCTTTGTCGTGTCGTCGATATCCTTCGAAATGCGCTCCTTGTCAGCAAGCGATGTCTCGGCAAGCTCGAGCTTAGCCTTCTGCTCGATGATGTGCTGCTCGTCGCCAGCGATGAAGTCGGCAATCGACTTGCTGAGCGCTGCTGAGCGAGCACGAAGCTCGTCGTTCGAGAGAGCAGAAATCGATGGGAAGATAGCCTTGATCTTCTCAACATAGGGCTGAATCTCCTTGCGATCCTTATCGGTCTTTGAACCGAAGATAAGTTTAAGAATTTTTGATGCTATATCCATTTTTTAACTATTTGTTTCGTTTGACGTTAGTTCAAAAAACATAATTCGTGCAAAGATATTATTTTTTTGTGGAATACGCAATACGTGCGCATGTTTTTATGCGCACGTATGTGTGGGTGCCCAGCGTGTGGGCCTATCTTTATTCGATTTATTACCTCTCGCCACGTAGGCATCTGCCCAAGGGACAGCGCTCGCAACGAAGCGTCGAGCAATACTCCTTGCTGAGCTGAATTAGCGCCTGGCTCTCGAAGGCGTTGGCTATGCCGAGCCCCGCCATCGACCACGGCTTGGTGAATTTGTTGCTCTCGGCGGCTATGCTCTCAAGAAGATGAATGGCATCGTTGGCTGTGTTGCTGTTGCGGGTATATGCACTATATGCGTGCATCATCGGAGCAATGAGGTTGATGCCCAAGAGGTCGCTCTTGAGGTGCCCCATGCGGTAGGTGGTCACCGAGTGGGTGTTTTGGGGTATGAAGCTCGATAGCCAATAGTCCGATGTCTCGCCACCGAAGAGGTTATAGACGGCGCTACTTGTCTTAGCGGCGAGGGCGCTCTGCATCGTGAAGTCACGATTGAGTATGCATGCGGCAAGCTGCGTGAGGCGAAGCGTGGGGTGGTTGTGGGGGTAGATGCCCGTTAGTCGCCACTCGCCAGCCATCATCGGCATGATGTTATACTTTGCCGCAAGGTGGCCAAACTCCTCACGCAAAAGACGTAGGTAGTCGTCATCGCCATATATGTCGAGGAGTCCTGCGCCACCAAGGAGCAGTGCCTCGAGCTTGACAATAGAGCTATTCTCACGCATGAGCATGTTGTTGGTAACACGCTCGGCAAGGCGGAGCATCGGAGCACGATTGTCCATGCCACCAAGCACGCCAAGAAGTGTCGAGTGGAAACACTCGTTCCAGCTCTCGCCACATGCCATATAGGTGCGCATTATGTCACGTGCCTTGCGGTCGAGGCGTTCGATGGCGAGGTGGCTGAGTAGGACGTTAAGCTCAAGAGCATCAACGCCTTGGATATGCACGCAGCACTCCTGGTGTGTTGCTCCACGCTTAAGGCTCTCAATCGTATGTTGCCACGCAGCCATAGCTCGATCTCTTTAGAATAGGTTAAGCTCGATGAGTGCCTCCTCCGACATCATCGACTTGTCCCACTGAGGGTCGAACGTGAGGGTGATGTTCACCTTCTCGACGCCAGCAACCTTGCCCACCTCACGGTTGATGTCGGCAAGTAACATATCTGCCATAGGGCAGTTGGGCGCTGTGAGCGTCATGATGATGTCGGCAGTGCCCGCTGGGTCGTAGTTAATCTCGTAGATAAGGCCGAGGTCGTAGATGTTTACGGGAATCTCGGGGTCGTATATGTTCTTGAGCGTGAGAACGATGTTCTTCTCAACTGCTAATATCTCTTCTGGTGTCATTGACAAGTGGTTTAATGTTAGTTTTGGCCCTGCTTCGAGAATACCAAGGCGTAGAGCTTCATCTGCTGAATCATGGCACGTAGGCCGTTGCTGCGTGTTGGCGATAGGTTCTCGCCGAGGCCTATTGCGTCGATGAAGTAGAGGTCGATGTTGGCAGCCTCCTCGGCTGTGCGACCATTCATCACACGGATAAGCAGCGCCACGATACCCTTGGTGATGATGGCATCGCTGTCGGCAGTGTAATATACCTTGCCGTCACGTAACTCGGCAGCCACCCACACACGTGATTGGCAACCCTCGATAAGGTACTTTTCGGTGCGCTTAGCAGGGTCGATAGCCGATAGCTCCTCGCTGAGGCTTATCAGATAGTCGTATTTGTCGAGCCAGTCGTCGAAGATTGCAAACTCCTCGATTATGCTCTCCTGAATAGCATCTTTCATTATGTTGTATATTTTGTTTATAATCAATTATTTAAACTCTTCGAGTGTCTGCTTATCGGTTGCCCATGTGCGCTCGATACCCATTATGTGGCAGAGTGTTGGCGCAAGCTCGGTCATCGATATTCGGCGCTCCACGCTACGCTTCTTCATGCCCTGGCGGTAGATGATAAGTGGCACATGTCTGTCGTAGACATATCCCGACGTTGATAGCGAGCGGCGTGAGTCGTCCTCGATGATGCAGCCCGGCACAAGGTCGATCATCACGTCGCCTGTGCGTGCTCCGAAGAAGCTCTGCTGCATGAGTGCTGTGCGACCCTCGCTAAACGATGTTGTGCGCATCGACGTTGCCGATATCGCCGTAGATATGCCCTGAAGCTGGAGCAAGAATGTAGCCACCTCGTCGCAAATTTCAGCATATTTTAGCCCCTTCTTCGTAAGTGTGGCATGGTTGAGATAGAGGCTGTTGTTGGCATATCCCGCAACGTAGCTCTCCGAGCCGTATCTGCCACCAAGATAGGCATTTACGATAACCTCCATCTGGCGGTGGTTGAAGCGGTGGCGAGCCTCGCCCCCCGCAGCGTTGTACGATGGCGATGTGCCATGGTCGGAGCTAAGCACAACAACCACACGTGAGCAATCCTCGACGTGTGCATATATCGACTCGAGAAACCATATAAGGTCCTTGTCGAGGCGGTAGAGCATATCTTCGTACTCGATAGACTCGGGGCCAAACTTCTCGGCAATGTTGCGAGCAGGGTCGAGATAGATGTTTAGAACATCGGTATTGTTATCTCTGCCCAACCACTCCTTGCGCAATAGCTGCTCGGCAAAGTGAAGGATCATGCTGTTGCCCGCAGGGGTGTACATCATCTGGTCGTAGAGCGTATCGCCAATTTTGTGGTCGATGTTGGTGATAAGGTGTGTGGGCTTATCCTTGATGCCCTCCACCACGCCAACCTCCGAGTTGTGGTAGTGCTCCGCCTTGTAGAGTGTTGTCCAGCGATTTATCGCATACTCGCTGTTTATCTCGTTTTTGTTGTAGTCGGCAATCCACTTGTGAAGATGCTCGGTATATGCCGACGATGTGGTCCAATAGGTCTTGTTCTTCTCTGCCCAAAAGGCTATGCCACGACGACCATTGAGAACGATGGCTGAGAGTGCGTCGCCAGCAACGGTAAAGAGCTTGCTCTCAGAGTTTTGGCTTAGCATCATGTCGCCATAGGTGGGCGCTGTTAGTCGGTTTGGCGAGTAGTTGCCCGAGCCTGTGCTAAACTCCACAGGGTATGCCTTGTTGTCGGCAATGAGCGATATGGGCTTTGCGTCGGTGTGGCTAAACCATCGCTCGCCAACAACGCCGTGCACCGCAGGGTTAGCGCCGGTGCTGAGTGTTGCAAGACCCGCTACGGTAGATAGTGCCGAGAAGTCGTAGTATGCCTCGGTGTATGTCACACCGCTCTCCATGAGGCGGCGTATACCTCGCTCGGTGAAGTTGCTGTAATAGCGATCAAGGTCGCTGGCACGCATCGAGCCAACGACGATGTTTATGACAAGTGTGGGGCGCTCCTGAGCAACGGCACGTGGCGCTGTTGCAAGCATGAGCACGCAAATAAGTATTGAGAAAATTCTCTGCATAACAAACAAAATATTCGGCAAATTTACAAATTTATTTGTAACATTCGCTCAAAATGCTCCCTTTCTTTTTCGAGGTCTACATCTTTGATGCGCTCGATGGCATCAAGTTGCTTGCGACAGAAGGCTCTATGTTGCTCACTATGTGGGTTTTGTGGTCGGTGGTTGGCGGCATTAACAATCTTGGTTACCTCCTCCATTTTTTGCTTTGCGTCGGCGCTTAGTGCCGCCTCGAAGAACCTCTTGGCGATGTAGTCCACAGCCATTGTTGTGGGGTGCACAAGGTCGTCGCCATAGAAGCGGTAGTCGCGCAGGTCGTCGAGCATAATCTCGTACGATGGGAAGTAGGTCACTCGCTCGGTGTGGCGCAGCCTAAACTCCTCGATAGCAACACGCAACAGTGCCTTGCTTAGCGAGTTATCTGCCAAGCCCTCGCCAAGGTGGCGAATAGGGCTCACGGTAAGCACAATATGGGCTGATGTTGTGCTCAAAATGCGCTCCAAGCTATCGACAATCTCGGCTACAGATAGTAGCTCACGACGAAACATCGAGTGTGGCTGCTTGTGGCAGTTGGTAACCACCTCGCCTGACGACTGAAGGCGATATGCCCATGCCGTGCCAAGCGTGATTATCAAGATGTTAGCACGCTCCAATAGCTCGTTGCTCGATGCTATCTGCGAGTTGATATTCTCTGCTGCCTCGTCGGCTGTTGCGCCCGAGAGCGACGAGTGAAAGTCGAACGAGAGCCAGCGACCGTCGCTAAAGAATAGATCATCTTTGGTGACCAACTTTTTTGCCTTGATACGCCCCACGCTGTGGGCGATAGATGCGGGGTTGAAGAGTATTCCCGTGGGGTTGGTGCACACGCCGAATTTACGCTCGGCAAGCCTCTCGCCGATGTTTGTGGCGAAGCACGAGCCGAGGCACATTATGGTGTCGCCATATTCAATCTTTTGCTGCCATGGAGCAACCTCTATTTCGGTGCGAAATTTCATACTATCCAATAAAATATTTGCTCTTTGGAAGGAGCTTTAGTAGCTTAACGAAAATGGCTGATATTGCAAATGTTATCACTGCTGTGAGTAGCATCACGATGGGTGTTGCGAGTCCCCACGACGAGGTGTAGCTAAACACCGCCACAAGCACGAAGATGTGGACAAGGTAGATGCCATAGCTCAGCTTCGATAGTTGCTCAAATAATGGGTATATCTTGCAAGGCTTGGTGATAAGCTTAAATAGCAAAAAT
The DNA here is from genome assembly GCA_017560425.1 of Alistipes sp. Lineage (GTDB taxonomy): Bacteria > Bacteroidota > Bacteroidia > Bacteroidales > Rikenellaceae > Alistipes. Next base: position 6,752 of record JAFZEX010000035.1, on the reverse strand, counting down.
ATGGCGATTGTCGTTAGCGCCACGCCCGTTGTTGCGAAGCACCAGCTACGCTCCCACTCTACTGCAAGGTCGATGCTTGCGTTTACGGGATAGGTGTCAGGAAGCTGCATGTAGAAGGGTAATGCCACAATGGCATAGCCCACCAAGAACATAGGTATTGCCACGGCAATAGTTTGCTTTGCGCTCCAATTTATGTATGTGCGAATGTAGTGGGCCACAACAACATAGCCGATAAATCCGCTTGTGTAGTAGAGCATGCCAAACTCGTTCCAGCTCGCCTCGCCCCACACCTCGGCATTGCCCGTAGCCGATGCTGCAAGGCGCAAGAAGGGCACAGCCGTGGAGAGTAGCCACACCATGATAAAGAGGCGTAGTCCACGTGCCGACACACGCTCTATCCATGGCGAGATAATCGGCATGATGATATATACGCCGAGGAGCATATATACAAACCATAGGTGCCCTGAATGTGGCGTGAAGTTAAATACGAGTCGTGATAGGTTAGCTCCTATATCGATACCCTCAGAGCCCCAATAGGGAACAATGGCGTAGAGGAGTGTCCACACCACAAAGGGTGCTCCCACACGCACAAACCTTCGACGAAGAAAGGCTAATCCACTGCCCTCGACGGGAAGCAGAAGATAGCTCGAAGTCATGACAAAGAGGGGCACGGCACAACGTAGGGCCGAGTCGAGGAGTGTGACCCATAGGGCATCGCCCCACGAGGCAACATATGTGCCATCGCCACCGAGATAGAAGGGCTCGATGGAGTGCACCAAGAGTACCATGAATATGGCTGTAACACGCAGATAGTCTAAGAAAACTATGCGCTCTTTGTTGTTAATATCCATAATAGCATTGTTAGCGATTAAAAATCATCTACAAAGATAGGGAATATGTCGAAAAATTCCTATCTTTGCCTAATATTAAATTTACGCAGAGTATGAAGAAAAATATTGTTTCGTCGTTCGATGTAGACCATCGCACGCTCGACGCTGGACTATACCTTCGTTCAGTATATACTATTAGCGATGAGCTTCAGGTGCGCTCATGGGACTTGCGCTTCCGTGCCCCTATGGCTCACGCACCCCTCGGCTCAGGCGAGGTGCACACCATCGAGCACCTTATGGCCTACTACCTACGCCTCGACGAGAAGATAGGCTCGTCTATCGTGTCGTTCTGCCCTATGGGCTGCAAGACAGGCTTCTACCTATCAACAATGCAGAATGTCGAGGCTGAGGATGTTCGCATGGCGTTGGCTAAGGTATATAAAGAGGTATTCCCCCTTAAGTCGGCTAACGACATTGTGGGTCTTAACGAGATTCAGTGTGGCAACCCAGGCTTGTATGCTATCGACTCAACAAATGCAGCCATGGCAGAGTATATGCGCACACTATTTACTACCGAGGAGGCTCAGACTCTCGGCATAGGTCAGGTTTACGAAAGGTGGTGGTAGTATGCGAGTGTTGATTTGTGCGCCTACGTCACGTGAGTATCGTGCCATGCGCTACGCCTTGGACAAGGCTCAGAACCTAAAGCATACGTACGACCTTGTAGAGGTGGGCATCGGCAAGGCGCTCTCCTCGGCAGGTGTGGCTCGTGCCCTAACGCTTGCTCAGGAGAAGTACGATATGTTGGCAGTCATCGGCTTCGCAGCCTCTGCCCTTGGCCGTAAGCAGGGCGACATCGTGATGCCATCACGTGCCATTCATCACGATGCTATCATTCCCGAGGGCTTCTGCCCCGAGATTACCGATCCACGCACCTTGCGAGGTACTGATCCTGAGACAGTATTCACGGGCGACTCGTTTGTGAATGCCGACATCATTCGTGAGATTAAGGAGCGCTTCGGCGTGGAGTGTGGCTTGTTCGATATGGAGATTGCCGCAATATGCCAGGTGGCTGAGCTCTACGACAACATCCCCGTGATGGCTGTTAAGTACGTGTCTGATGTTCCTGAGGAGGGACACTCGGAGCACTCATACGATGAGTTTGCCGATGCGCATTCGGACTTTACACCATTACTTTCTCGACTCGAGAATTTGTTGTGATAAGGGCGCATCTGCGACCCATCCCAAAAGAAAGCATCCTCGGGCTGTACGTTTAAGTACTATCCCGAGGATGCTTCTTTTGCGATAAGCCACATCTGCAACCCTTCTGACAACAAATTTAGTGCGCTTAGTGATGGGGGCAGGGGCAAAGCGCAGAGAGTGAATATAGTGAAATTAGGGAGTATAGTGAATTTAGGGAGCGGTTGTGCTTTACGAATAAATGATGATAGCGCCCTCCCTAAACTCCTTAAACTCTCTAAACTCCTTAAACTCCCTATCTTCGCGCTAATTACAGGGGCAGAAGGGGCAAAAAGGGTCACAAGAGTATTATGACCCTTTATGACCTTTGTGACCTTTAAGACCTTAGGACCATTAAGATGGTTGCGGACAAATGTTCTAAAGGTCCTATTGGTCTTAATCCTCTTTTCGCTCCACCCATCTATCCCATATTTGCGCTTCGCCTCTCAACAAAAAATGGCAGCCCCAATGGAGCAGCCATCATTCGTTAAAAGCAACAGACTAAAGAGCGTCCTTCATTGCCTTATACTGAGCATGCTTCTCAGCCATGCCCTCCATGTCGCGAAGACGGAAGCAGAGCTGTGTAAGGTTGTTGATTGAGCCTGCATCGTTTGGCTTAATTGCAAGAGCACGCTCGAACCATGGAATAGCCTCGGCATAAACAAGGTTAATCTTCTCAAGCTCATCGTTGTAGTTTGTGTTGTATGATGAGTTAAGTGTGTTAAGAAGACTATCAGCCTTCATAACGAAGAAGTAACCCATATAGTAGTTAGCGTTGTAGTCCTCAGGACGCAACTCGATGCACTTCTCGAAAGACTTGATACACTCGTCGTAGTTCTCCAAAGCGTTGTACACGATACCGCGACCATACCACAAGTCGAAGTTGTCTGGTGTAGCCTTCAATGAGTTGTCGAGCATGCCGATAAGCTCTGCTGGGTCGCCAATGCCCTTCTCAGTAGCGTAGAGGCCGATAAGACCCTCAAGGATAAGGCTATTGCTTGGGTAGAGCTTGATACCGTCCAACAACACCTGCTTAGCGCTTGCAAGCATCTCGTCGCGATTTACGCTACGCTGGCCATAGTAGGTGTGGTAGAGGAAGTAGTAGATGCTACCGTTATCCTTGTAGCCAGCCTCGATAGCCTCGTTAAAGAGGTCCTGAGCCTTGCTAAAGAGTGCGATAGCCTCCTCAGTCTCGCCAAGGGTTGAGGCAATCTGAGTGTTGAGAACACCAGCGTTGTAGATCAAGCCAGCGTTAACTGTTGAGCCAGGAACAACCTGCTGTGCACGGAAAGCAAGCTCGAAAGCCTCGGCAGCCTCCTTAGTAAGACCTACGTCGTTGAGAGCCTCGCCCTGCTGTGAAAGTGCGTTTGCAAGGAACATTGCATTAACCTGGATCTTTGGTGCAAGCTTGTTGTCGAGCTCGTATGCCTTCTTATATGACTCGATAGCAGTCTCTGCCAAGTTCTCCTTAAGCTCCTTAGTCTGCTTCCAGCCTACGATGAAGTACATCTGGTTAACATATACATCAACATACTCGTAGCGAGCAACGAGCACTGGCTGACCGCCAAACTGACCCTCAACAACCTCCAAAGGCTGGCCTACGCTCATCTGAAGAGTCTGAACAGGGATGTCGCGTACAAGCTCCTTAGTAGGAAGAATGTAGGCATCGGTATAAGCCTTACCGTGAGCATTCCATGTAGCAGCCTTGATGTTCTTCTTTGCGTCAAGAAGGGTAGCATCAGCCTTGTCGAGCTTCTTAAGCTCAGATGCAGTGTTTACACGCTGCGCATTTGCGGCAGGCGCTGCGAGTGCTACGAGCGCTGCTGCCAAAAACAAAAACTTCTTCATAGGTATAAATCTAAATATTTGTTATTATTCGTTTGCATTCTCCGCAGGTGCTGTAGCCTCTGCCACAACCTCAGCTGTAGCCTCTACTGCGCCCTCTGCAGCGATCTCCTCCTCGTCGGTCTTAGGCACCGCTGTAACCGAAGCGATAGCGTCGCCCTCACGAAGGTTGATAACACGTACACCCTGTGTTGCACGGCCCGAGATGCTAATCTGGCTCACCAAAGTACGGATAGTAAGACCCGAGCGGTTGATAATCATGAGGTCGTTATCGTCGGTAACAGCCTGAATAGAGATAAGCTTACCTGTCTTCTCTGTTACGTTGATAGTCTTGACACCCTTACCACCACGGTTGGTGATGCGATACTCGTCAAGGTCGGTACGCTTACCGTAGCCATTCTCCGAGAGTACCAATACGTCCTGCTTAGAGTTTGGCTCGATGGTAATCATGCCGATAACCTCGTCGTCGTCCTCGATAGAGATGGCACGCACACCCGAGCTGACACGACCCATAGGACGTACAGTGGCCTCGTTGAAGCGGATAGCCTTACCCTCACGTGCTGCTATCATCACCTCTGCCTCGCCGCTTGTGAGCTTAACCTCCAAGAGCTGGTCGCCCTCTCTAATAACGATTGCATTAACACCATTAGTACGTGGACGTGAATATGCCTCCAACGTAGTCTTCTTGATGATACCTCGCTTAGTACACATCACGATGTAGTTGTTCTCCACGAACTCCTTGTCGTTGAGGTTCTTAACGTTGATGTATGCACGTACCTTGTCGCCTGGCTCAATCTGAATAACATTCTGAATTGCTCGACCCTTAGATGAGCGTGTGCCCTCAGGAATCTGGTAAACCTTTAACCAGTAGCATCGACCCATCTCGGTGAAGAACATCATTGTGTTGTGCATTGAGGCAACATAGATGTGCTCGATGAAGTCCTCGTCACGTGTTGCGCTACCCTTAGCACCTACGCCGCCACGGTTCTGTGTGCGGTACTCGGCAAGTGGGGTACGCTTGATGTAGCCCATGTGCGAGATGGTGATAACCATGTCGTCATCGGCATAGAAGTCCTCAGGGTTGAACTCCTCAGAGGCATAGATGATCTCTGAGCGGCGCTCGTCGCCATACTTCTCCTTGATCTCGAAGAGCTCGTCCTTGATAATCTGCATCTGCATATCGTGGTTAGCAAGCACTGCCTTGAGGTAGTCGATAGTCTGGTTGAGCTCTGCCTGCTCTGCCTCGAGCTGCTCACGCTGGAGTCCTGTTAGCTGACGTAGACGCATCTCGAGGATTGCTGCTGTCTGAAGCTCCGAGAGGCCGAAGCGCTCCTGAAGGCTAATACGTGCATCCTGAGTGGTCTTCGACGAGCGAATGATGTGTACCACCTCGTCGATGTTGTCCTGAGCAATGAGCAAGCCGTTTACGATGTGTAGGCGCTCCTCAGCCTTCTGCAAGTCGAACTGCGAGCGACGCACGACGACATCGTGGCGGTGATCAACAAAGTGACGAATGAGATCCTTGAGGTTGAGAAGCTGAGGACGACCATTCACCAAGGCGATGTTGTTCACCACGAATGATGACTGTAGTGGGGTGTGCTTGTATAGTGTGTTGAGCACCACGCTTGCCACAGCATCCTGCTTGAGGATGATGACAATACGCATACCACGACGGTCTGACTCATCATTGATATATGAGATACCATCGATCTTCTTCTCGTTGATAAGGTCGGCGATGCGCTTAATCATCTCCGCCTTGTTCACCATATATGGAATCTCGGTGATTACGATGCACTCACGACCCGATGCAGTGTGCTCGATCTCGGTCTTTGCACGCATAACCACACGGCCACGACCTGTGAGCAACGCCTCACGAACACCCTCGTAGCCATAGATGATAGCTCCTGTTGGGAAGTCGGGACCCTTAACATAGTCGAGCAGCTCCTCGCACTCGCACTCAGGGTTCTCGATATATGCTACGCAGGCATCAACAACCTCTGAAAGGTTGTGTGGTGCCATGTTGGTTGCCATACCCACGGCAATACCGCTCGCACCATTCACCAACAATAGTGGAATACGTGTTGGGAGCACGGTAGGCTCCTTGAGTGTGTCGTCGAAGTTAAGCCCCCAATCGATAGTCTCCTTCTCGATGTCGGCCATAACCTCGTCAGTGATCTTCTGCATGCGTGCCTCGGTGTAACGCATCGCCGCTGGCGAGTCGCCGTCCATAGAACCGAAGTTACCCTGACCCTCAACCAAAGGGTAGCGCATTGACCAATGCTGCGCCATACGCACCATTGCCTCGTATACCGAGCTGTCGCCATGTGGGTGGAACTTACCGAGTACATCACCGACGATACGGGCACTCTTACGTGTAGGTTTGTTGTGCGTAAGGTTAAGCTCTGCTGCCATATCGTAGAGGATACGACGGTGCACAGGCTTAAGACCATCACGTACATCGGGCAGTGCTCGCGACACGATTACCGACATCGAGTAGTCGATATATGCCGACTTCATCTGCTCCTCAAGGTTGACTTGGACGATGCGTCCAGTCAAGCCGGTTGTGTTTTCCTGTTCAGTCATTTATTTACTCTCTTTGGACCACCCGAGGGCGGTCATCTGTTAAAATTTTCTTTGTTGTTGGGGTCTATATATTTATATATATAGGTGTGCAAATTTACGCTATATTTTCGATTCTAACAACTTTTGCTCTCAAAAAGTGATGTTTCTGCCCCAACTTTTTACTAAAACATGCCCATTTTGCCCCTTTTTAGCCGTTTTAAGCGAGTTTGTGGTTTTTGCCGAGGGGAGGGCGGAGGAGGTGAAAGGTGAAAGGTG
>JAFZEX010000034.1 GCA_017560425.1 Alistipes sp. | reverse complement strand
TAACGATTCTGGCTATTCAGCTACGCATGTGCAAGTCGCCTAATGCGAAAATCTCGAAAAAACGCAAATATCCTGAAATGTTTGATTTTATAATAAATAGAAGCCTGTCTAACTTTTTTTGAATGTTAGACAGGCTCATTACTTTTATCGGGGCGAGGGTTAATACCCTGCTTGCTCGATTTTGTTTAGGAGTTTTGAGGCGTGGCTAATCTTCGACTCAAGACGCTTGAGGAGGTGCTTTGCCTCGCCATAGTCGCCCATGTGCAGGGCGTAGAGGGCACGGGCGTAGTCCGCCTCGGCAGAGGTGCCTGCCTTGGCGAGGTGATACTCAGCACGTCGTAGATCGCCACGACGCATAGCCACATTCGCAGCGTTGATATTTGCCGCAGGGTCATTAGGCATCTTAGCAACGATAGCCATGATGACGTTGTCGAACACGGGGCACGCCTCGCTGAGGGTGGTGGCTGCAACATTCAGCTCATTGACACTCAGCGTCATGGGCGCAGTGGCGGCAACGGCAACGATGCGATCGACATCCACGAAGTTTTTAACATCGTACTCCACGTCGTACGAGGCGTTTCGCAGCGACGGATAGTAGTCTTCCAAGAGTTGCTGATACTGCTTAGGGAAGCGCTCCATAAGCATGGCATTGAAGTTTGGCGACTTAGAGTTCTCGTCGATAAACCTAAGCAGCGCCTGACGCTCGGCGATATCGGACTTGGCAACCCAGGCTCTAAGGTCTGCCCAATGGTTAGTATCATAGTATGTTGCAAGCACGCCCTGAGGTATGTTGTAGTGCTGCTTGATATGCTTTACAAGGGCTGCGGCACGCTCGTGTGCAAGCTCGTCGTTGAGCGCCACGCCACCCTCGGGCGATGCCGAGCCACGCACAACGAGGCGTGTGACAACAAGGTTGCTATCGCCACTTAGCGAGTCGAGGCTCGAGTCGATAATGGCAATCTCTTGACGGTTGCCGTGGAAGTTAGGGTCGATGACAGACTTACAAACAGGGAAGTCGATGTGTGCGCTACGTGAGACATGCGACACGCCACACTCCACCCTCTCGGGGAGAACAAAGAGGTAGATAGGTTCGAGGTCTATCTCACGGTACTCGTCGATGACAATGTCTCCAACGGCAAGAAGCTCGTCGTTGCAGCCATAGAGCTGCTCAAATATTGCAAGGTAAGCGCCATTCATCCATGGCTCGTACTCCACCTCGGCATAGTAATCGACGCTTGCCGGAAGGTCGCCACGGCGCAAGCACCAGTCGGCAGGAATGCTCATGAGGCGTGGGTGCTTGTCACGTAGCATGGCATAGTAGTGGTTGCGCCCGAAGATGCCCACCGACTGCAGCTCGATGTTGTTACTGCCGTTATAGAGCACGGGGGTGTATATCGTGGCGTAGTCGGTGTGTAGGTGCTTGCCACCAAACTCCATCGTTATGCTAATCTTGAGCATGCCCTGCTTGTGCACGATGTTGGCGTTGCTAAGGCGCACACCCTCGAAATTATCACGCCTCGGTGCGCTCTGCGCTGTGACGAGGGTTGCCATGCCGAGAAGCATGACGCACAGTGTAAATATCTTTCTCATAACCTTCATATATTAAAACAAGTACGACAGTCCCACATTTAACTTAGTGATGCCGAAGTAGTTGTGATGGGCATCGCTCTGCAGCTTTTGGTCGGTATCCCAATCATACACGTCGTAGTTCATGTAGGCATAACCCACGCCGAGCTCGAGCTCAAGATTCCAATGGTGGCATAGCGCAAAGGCATAGCCATAGCCCACGCCGGCACCCAGAAGCCAGCCGTTGAAGCGGTTGTCGCTGAGCGCTGCGAAGTTGGTGCCCAGAAACTTGATGTCGTTGGAGATGTTTCCCATGTTGTAGCGGCCATAGTGGGCGTGGAGGCCTATGAAGTGGCCCGCAAAGCGACTACATAGCCAATAGCGTGCCTCGGGCTGCGTGAGGAAGTGCTTCCACTGCTTGCCGTTATACATCTTCCAGTCGCAGATGTTGCTCGGCATGTCGAGGGTCCAGCGTGGAGCAAGGGCCACCTCAGCGCCGAAGTTCACCGTGCCCGTAGCGTCGTATAGCAGGTTGGTCTTAAGCGCAAGATTTTGCGCATCGGCACGTTGTGCTCCACCTGCCAGAAGCATAACAACGGCACATAGTTGTAAAAATCTTTTCATAGAGCTTTATGCTTTATACCCCCACTATGGTGTGAGGGTATAGCCCTAAGGACAACTATCGTACCATTGTAGGGTGAAAGGCAGGAAGTGAAAGGTATGGAGGTGTGCTTCGCACGAGATTAAATTAGGAATTAGGAGTGAGTAATGAGTAATAGGGAGAGCGGAGACCATTGAGACCACTAAGACCACTGAGACAACAGAGAGAGCAGAGAGAGCAGAGAGAGCAGAGGCCACTATCTTGTACTGAAAGAATATTCCTAATTACTAATTCCTCGTTACTAATTAAAAAGTCGATACTCGAGTTTCGTTGTCGTCTCTTTCGTCCCTTTCGTCCTTGTTGTCTCTAATCTCCCTATTTTCCCCAGAAATTTCGCCTAAATCAGTGCACTAAATTTCTTGTTAGAAGGGGTTAGATTTGGCTTATCGCAAAAGTGAGCACCCGAGGATAGTACTCTAACGTACAGCCTCGGGTGCTCAACTTTTGGGATAGGTCGAAGATGACCCCTTATCACAACAAATTACCAGATGACAACACGCTCCTCAAGAGGCATATACATCTTATCAGCCTCTGTGATGCCGAAAGCATCGTAGAAGCTCTGAATGTTGCGCAATGTTGCGTTTACACGGTTGATGCCGAGCGAGTGAACGTCTACCTTTGTGAGGCGCTCCTTCTCCTGGTCGGTGATGTTCTGTGCCCAAAGTGTAGCATAGCCAATGTAGAAGCGCTGCTCACCTGTGAAGCCGTCGATGTCCTCAGGACGACCCTCTGTCCATGCGTGGTCTACAAGACCTGTGAAGGCAAGGCGAAGACCACCCTGGTCAGCGATATTCTCGCCGAGCGAGAACTTACCATCGGCCATCAAGCCTGGAAGGATCTCGATAGCGTTGAACTGATCAACAAGCACCTGAGTCTTCTTCTCGAATGCTGCACGATCCTCCTTTGTCCACCAGTCGTTCATGTTACCCATCTTATCGAACTGCGAGCCCTGGTCGTCGAAGCCGTGAGTCATCTCGTGAGCGATAACCACGCCAATAGCACCATAGTTTACAGCGTCGTCAGCCTCAGGGTTGTAGAATGGAGGCTGGAGGATAGCTGCAGGGAAGCAGATCTCGTTTGTTGTAGGCATATAGTAGGCATTAACCATCTGAGGTGGCATCAACCACTTCTCACGGTCTACAGGCTTGCCCACCTCCGACATAGCGTCGGCAGTATACCAGCGGTTAGCCTCAACAACATTCTCCCAATAGCTCTTCGCAGGGTCGATAGTAAGTGTTGAGTAGTCCTTCCACTTGTTAGGGTAGCCAATCTTCACGGTGAATGCCTCGAGCTTCTCGTGAGCCTTAGCCTTTGTAGCCTCGCCCATCCAGTCGAGCTGGTCGATATGCTTAGCAAATGCCTTCTGAATATTTCGCACCATGGTCTCTACACGCACCTTCTCCTTCTCAGGGAAGTACTTAGCAACGTACATCTGACCAACTGCCTCTGAGAGTATGTTGTTAGGCACGCCCATAGCACGCTTCCAGCGTGGGCGAATCTCCTGAGTACCCGACATTGTCTTGCCGAAGAACTCGAACGATGCTACAGCATACTCCTCGCTGAGGTATGACGATGCGCTGTTGATGTAGTGAGCAGCAACATAGCTACGCAATGCCTCAACATCGGCTGTTGCAAGCACCTCGAGGGTGTTAGCAAATGATGATGGCTGGCTCACAACAATCTTATCCTCGGCCTTAAGCTCGAGAGGCTTGAAGTAGCTATCCCAATCTACTGTTGGGTACTTAGCCTTGAAGTCGGCATATGTGAATGGGTTGTAGCCCTTCTGAATATCACGGCACTCTACGTTTGTCCAGTGCTTAGCAGCAATCTTATCCTCGATGGCGATAACCTGATCCACCATCTTCTCTACGTCGCCCTCAACGCCTGTGAGTGTGAAGAGCTTAGCGAGGTATGTGCGGTATGCAGCCTTCTTCTCAGCATTCTTCTCATCAACGTAGTAGTCACGGTTGCCCATGCCAAGACCAGCCTGCTCCATGTAGAGGACAGTCATGTTGCTGTCCAAGAGGTCAGCAGATGGGTATGCTGCGAAGAATACGCCGATGCCATCGGTGTGAAGCTGCGCGATAGAGGCAATAAGTGCCTCACGCTCAGCAGTTGCCAATATCTCGTTTACGGCAGCCTTGATAGGCTCAGCACCCTCACGGTTTAGGCGCTCCTCGTCAAGACCCATCTTGTAGAGGTCAGAAATCTTCTGCTCAACGCTACCAGCCTTAGCTGTAGTCTTCGACATCTGCTCGAAGAGCTCGTTGATGCGAATCTCGTTGTTCTCACGAAGTACGTCGAATGAGCCGTAGCGTGAGTACTCAGGCTTTAGTGGATTGTTCTTCTGCCAACCACCAGTAGCCCACTGGTAGAAGTTGTCCTTAAGAGCAACACTCTCGTCGAAGTTGTTCTTGTTGATAGCTGGAACGCCAGCCTCCTGGCAAGCTGTCATCATAAGTGCAGTTGCAAGAATTAGTGTTAATCGTTTCATTATTTATTTAGTAATTGGTTATACTATGTCTTAGGTTGCTTCGCAAGCTCTCGCACATTCCAAAGAGCACAATTTGTTGTTAGAAGGGGGTAGATACAACGCTCGGCGAAATATTCGTCGATGGGCTGTACTAAGTAGTACTGCTCATTGGCGAATATTTCGTTAGCGGCAGTAGATGCCCCCTTATCACAACAAATTACTTGCGGATGGCAGCCACACCTGGTAGCTCCTTACCCTCCATATACTCGAGCAAGGCGCCACCACCTGTTGATACGTATGACACCTTATCAGCCAAGCCGAACTTGTTTACACAAGCTACTGAGTCGCCACCGCCGATAAGTGAGTAAGCACCATTCTTCTCTGTTGCCTCAGCAATAGCCTCAGCCACAGCACGTGAGCCTGTTGAGAACTTGTTGATCTCGAACACGCCTACAGGGCCATTCCAAAGGATAGTCTTGCAACCAAGGATATGCTCACGGAACTTTGCCTTACCCTGCGATGCGATATCGACACCCTCCCATGCATCAGGAATGTTGTTTGCAGGTGCCTCCTGAGTGTTTGCCTCCTCAGAGAAGTCGTCGCAGATAAGAGCATCTGGTGAGCGAAGGATCTGAATGCCACGCTCCTCGGCCTTCTTCAAGATCTCGAGAGCCACTGGGAACATATCAGGCTCGCAGATTGATTTGCCCTCCTTGCCGCCCTCAGCGCCAGCAAAGGTGTAGGTCATACCACCACCGATGATGATAGAATCGACCTTCTCCATGAGCTTCTCGATGATGGTAATCTTTGTAGATACCTTAGAGCCACCGATGATAGCGCAGAAAGGACGCTCAGGGTTCTCCATAACGCCGTCGATAGCCTTGAGCTCGTTCTCCATTACGTAGCCGAACATCTTATCCTCGGGGAAGTAATCGGCGATAAGTGCTGTTGAGGCGTGGGCACGGTGTGCAGTACCGAATGCGTCGTTGATGTAGCAGTCGGCATATGATGCAAGGCGCTCAACGAACTTCTTCTGCGACTCCTTAACAGCCTTCTTAGCCTCCTTCTTCTCCTCGTCAGAAGCGTCCTCAGCCAAGCCACGAGGCTTACCCTCCTCCTCAGCATAGAAACGCAAGTTCTCGAGAAGCATCACCTCGCCAGGCTTAAGGTTAGCAGCCATCTGGGCAGCCTTCTCGCCCATGCAGTCGCCAGCGAACTGAACCTTCTCGCCAAGGCGCTCCTCGATAGCATATACAATCTGCTCCAAAGAGTACTTTGCATCAGGGTTCTTCTTAGGACGACCGAGGTGCGACATAAGGATTACTGAGCCACCGCCAGCCAATACCTTCTTAATAGTTGGGATTGCGGCACGGATACGTGTATCATCGGTAACCTTACCCTCAGCGTTGAGAGGCACATTAAAATCTACACGGATAATAGCACGCTTACCAGCGAAATTGTAGTTGTCAATAGCAAACATAATAAATATTTTTTAGTTTATAATAAGCACATATACGTCGCAAAGTTATAATTTTTTTTCGAACACTCGTCACGATACCTATATAATAATTAAGGCAAATGCGCAAATATCGTGTCAAAAATTAATTTTCGAGAAAAATCGTCGATTAAATGACTATCATTGCAAAAGTTTACTTATCTTTGTATGATTGTAAACCTAACCCAAGGTTTCCACCGATGACGGACATAAAATTTTAATTTAATATTACATAAAACTATGGAGAACAACAAACTTCAGCGTGCAGCCGACAACATTCGTATCTTGGCTGCTTCGATGGTCGAGAAGGCAAAGTCGGGTCACCCAGGTGGCGCTATGGGCGGTGCAGATTTCATCAACGTGCTCTATGCCGAGTTCCTTCGCTACGACCCAGATAACATGGCTTATCCACACCGTGACCGCTTGTTCCTTGACCCAGGTCACATGTCACCAATGCTCTACGCAGTGCTCTCACTTGCAGGCAATTACACAACTGAGGACTTGCAGTCATTGCGTCAGTGGGGCAGCGTAACTCCTGGTCACCCAGAGGTAGACGTGATGCGTGGTGTTGAGAACACCTCAGGCCCTCTTGGTCAGGGTCACGCCATGGCTGTTGGTGCTGCTATTGCTGAGCGCTTCATGGTTGCTCGCTTTGGCGAGTGGATGGCTCACAAGACTTATGCTTTCATCTCTGACGGTGCCGTTCAGGAGGAGATCTCACAGGGCGTAGGTCGTATCGCTGGCCACCTCGGCTTGGCAAACCTTATCATGTACTACGACTCGAACAACATCCAGCTATCAACAAAGTGCGACGAGGTTGATACCGAGGATATCGAGATGAAGTATAAGGCTTGGAACTGGAACGTAATCACCGTTAATGGCCAGTCTATCGACGAGATTCGTGCCGCTTTGAAGGCTGCAAATGCTGAGACCGAGCGTCCTACACTCATCATCGGCAAGACCATCATGGGCTATGGTGCTCGCAAGGCTGATGGCACAAGCTTCGAGAACCAGGTATCTACTCACGGTCAGCCACTTACAGCTGCTGGCGCAGACATCGCAGCAACTATCAAGAACCTCGGTGGTAACCCTGACGAGCCATTCGCAGTATTCGAGGAGTCGAAGGAGGTTTACGCTGCACGTCGCGAGGAGTTGCGTGCTTGGGCTAAGCAGATTAAGGCTACCGAGGCTGCATGGCGCAACGAGAACCCAGCACTTGCTGAGAAGATGGATAACTTCTACTCTGGCAAGCTTCCTGAGATCGACTACTCAGCAATCGAGGTTAAGCCAGACCAGGCTACACGTGCTGCTTCAGCAAACATGCTCTCATACTTCGCCCAGCACGTTGAGAACATGGTGGTATCGTCTGCCGACCTCTCTAACTCAGATAAGACCGATGGCTTCCTCAAGAAGACTAAGGCATTCACTAAGGGCGACTTCACAGGTCAGTTCTTCCAGGCTGGTGTTGCCGAGCTTACTATGGCTTGCGTGATGAACGGTATGGCTCTTCACGGCGGTATCATTCCTGCTTGCGGTACATTCTTCGTATTCTCTGACTACATGAAGCCTGCAGTACGCCTTTCGGCTCTCATGGAGAAGAAGGTTATCTACATCTGGACACACGACTCATTCCGTGTTGGTGAGGACGGCCCTACCCACGAGCCTGTTGAGCACGAGGCACAGATCCGTCTTATGGAGCACCTCCGCAACCACTCGGGCGAGCGCTCAATGCTCGTTCTTCGCCCAGCAGATAGCGAGGAGACTGTGGCTGCATGGAAGATGGCTATGGAGGAGAACCGCCCTGTAGCTCTTATCCTCTCTCGCCAGAACATCAAGTCGCTTCCAGCCATCAGCGGCAAGTCACGCCGTGAGGAGGCTATGCAGGCTGAGAAGGGTGGTTATGTAGTTCTCGAGAACAAGGATGCTAAGGTAACCCTTATCGCCACTGGCTCAGAGGTTTCTACATTGTTTGAGGGTGCTGAGATCTTGGCATCTGAGGGCATCGCAACACGTGTTGTTTCAATCCCTTCTGAGGGCTTGTTCCGTGACCAGTCGAAGGAGTATCAGGCAGAGGTTCTTGGCAACCTTCCACGCTACGGTATGACCTCAGGTCTTTCAGTAAACCTCGCTGGTTTGGTTGGCGAGAATGGCTTTATCCACGGCTTCGACCACTTCGGCTACTCAGCTCCTTTCAAGGTGCTTGACGAGAAGTTCGGCTACAACGGCACAACCGTAGCTGCCGAGGTTAAGGCAATGCTCAAATAGTAACTCGACTAACGACAAGGCATCTTGTCGAACGAGAATATAAAAAAGGCGAACATCGACACTCGTTTTGTCGGTGTTCGTCTTTTTTTATGCTACGCATAGCCCAGCTTAGCGTCGCTAAATATTTTTTGAAAAAAGAATTAAAATCGTCTTGGATTTTCGGCCGATAATTCATAATTTTGTAGGGTGAAATTGCAGACATATCCCCCAATGTCATTGCCTAAAATTGCAATACACTGTAATTCACATTGTTACACAATGAGCAGTGGCGTAACAACGCTACGGCACGGCTCCAAAAATTTCGAACAGATGAAACGAGTAATTCTCTCTGGTGGTGGTACCGGAGGTCACATATATCCAGCTGTTGCTGTTGCCGAGGCGCTAAAGCGCAAGTTTGGCGACGAGGTAGAGATTTTGTTTGTGGGTGCCGAGGGCAAGATGGAGATGGAGAAGGTTCCCGCCTTGGGCTATCGCATCGAGGGTCTTCCGGTGGTTGGTCTTCAGCGCCAGCTAAACCCTCGCAACATCATCAACAACCTCAAGGCGCCATTCAAGGTTATCGAGAGCATGCGTCGTGCCAAGAGCATAATTCGCAAGTTTGGTGCCGACATCGTTGTGGGCTTTGGTGGCTACGCCTCAGCACCCGTGTTGCGTGCAGCGCAGAGCCTTGGCGTGCCAACAATCATTCAGGAGCAGAACTCATACGCAGGACTCACCAACAAGTTCTTGGCGAAGCGTGCTAAGCGCATCTGCGTGGCTTACGACAAGATGGAGAGGTTCTTCCCCGCCGACAAGATAGTGATGACAGGCAACCCACTCCGTGGCCGCTTCTCGGCAGATGCCTCTAACAAGCAGGAGGCACTCGCCTACTACGGCTTCAACGACACGCTGCCCGTTGTCATGTGTGTTGGTGGCTCGCTCGGCACACGCACCCTCAACGAGATGATGAAAAAGTGGATCCTCACGCTAAATGGCGAGGCCCCCGTGCAGGTTATTTGGCAGACAGGAAAGTACTACGAGCGTGAGATGCAGGCATTCCTCAAGGAGCACCCAACAAAGAATATTTGGCAGGGAGCATTTATTGACCGCATGGACTACGCCTACACAGCCTCAGACGTGGCTATCTCACGAAGTGGCGCATGCACCGTGTCGGAGCTATGTCTTGTGGCTAAGCCTACGATATTTGTGCCATCGCCCAACGTGGCAGAAGACCATCAGACAAAGAATGCCATGGCACTCGTAGAGAAGGGCGCAGCAGCCATCGTTGCAGATAGCGAGGCTGCGGACAAGGCTATGGCTGTGGCTTTGGAGTTGGTGTCAAACAAGGAGAGGCTCGAGGCGTTGCGTGAGAATATTGCCAAGCTTGCAATATCTGACGCAGCAGAGCGAGTTGTTAAGGAGATTGAAAACGAGCTAAACAAGGCTCATAAATAGAGCTATGAAGGAGTTGAAAAACATATACTTTCTCGGTATCGGCGGTATTGGCATGAGCGCCATTGCCCGATACTTTATGCATGAGGGCTACGCTGTTGCGGGCTACGACCGCACGGCAACACCCCTAACACGTGAGCTCGAGATGGAGGGCGCCTTGGTACACTACGAGGACGACCCCGAGCTTATCCCCGAGAGCATGCGCTCGGCAGAGGATACCCTTGTGGTGCTCACGCCAGCCATTCCTGGCGACCATCGTGAGTGGGCATGGCTTCGAGAGAGAGGCTTTACAATCGAGAAGCGCTCGCAGATGCTCGGCGTATTGTCGGAGGGCAAGCTTGGCATGGGCGTAGCGGGCACACATGGCAAAACCACCACATCGACACTTGCTGCATGGCTCAACCACGCCGCAGCGGGCGAGGGTAACGCCTTCTTGGGAGGTATATCTCGCAACTTTAACTCAAACCTCGTCTTGGGCGAGGGACGCCGACTTGTTGTCGAGGCCGACGAGTACGACCGTTCGTTCTTGCGCCTACACCTCGACATCGCCGTTATCACTGCTGTTGATGCCGACCACCTCGACATCTACGGCACTGTGGAGGCTGTGAAGGAGGCATTCGAGGAGTTCGCATCGCAGATTAAGGCGGGCGGAGCTCTTATCCTCAAGCAGGGTGTGGATCTTAAGTTCGATAGCTCGGAGCGCAAGCTCTATCGCTACTCATGCGACCAGGGCGGCGACTTCCATGCCGAGAACATTCGCCTCATTGAGGGTGGCCACTACCTCTACGACATTGTTCTTCCTGACGGCCGCATCGAGGATTGCGAGCTCGGCATCTTGGGCAAGGTGCACATCGAGAATGCTGTGGCTGCCGTGGCTATGCTATGGTGTGCAGCGCAGATCGAGGGCAAAGCATTCGACAAGGAGGCTGTACGCAAGGCGTTGCGTGAGTTCGAGGGCGTTAAGCGCCGCATGGAGGTATATGTGAACACCCCTAAGCAGGTATATATCGACGACTATGCCCACCACCCCGAGGAGCTACGTGCAACAATCGAGTCGCTACGTGGCATCTTCCCAGGTCGTAGGCTGCTTGCTATATTCCAGCCACACCTCTATACACGAACTAAGGATTTGGCTACGGAGTTTGCTGAGGCACTATCGCTTGCCGACGAGGTGATGCTTGTTCCAATCTACCCTGCTCGTGAGCTACCTATCGAGGGTGTATGCTCCGAGATGATTGGCCGCATGCTCAAGGTTAGCTGGACACTCCACGAGCGTGAGGAACTTAAGGAGGTATTGGCAACGATGGATACCGATGTTGTTGTTACGTTTGGCGCTGGCAACATCGACGTTACGTGTGCAGGCATCGCCGAGGTATTACGCAATAAGAGCATCGAGGCATAGTGAGCAGGCTTAAGAAGATAGGCATGGTGTTGGGCTACGGATTGTTGCTTGTGGCAATAGTCGTAGTGATATGCTATGCACATATCGGAGCCCGTGACCACAGAGAAAACCAGCGAATTACCGGCTTTGACATTCATATTGATGGCGCTGGTAGCCACATGCTTATCGACGCAGAGTCGATGTTCAAGTGGTTCTCGAAGCATGGCGTGAGCCCTAAGAACAAGAGTATCGCCGAGCTCGACCTTGCCGCTTTGGAGGGGGTAGCCTTGAAGCATAGTGCTGTGGAGAGCTGCAACGCCTTTGTTAGCTATGATGGTCGTATCGAGATGACCATAATGCAGCGAGAGCCAATAGCACGCCTACGCCTCGACGGAGGCTACGACCACTACATTGCCAGCGACGGCGTGTTGTTTCGTGCCTCAGATGGCTATGCCGCCTATGTTCCCGTTATCACGGGCAGCTATGCGGCGATTGTAGATAGAGAGTTTTCGGGCAACATATATGAGTTTATCTCCGACTCGGTGGTAGCTTTGGAGCGCCGCATGGTGGAGCTCGAGCACAAGAAATACCCTATCCACAGCGAGCGTAAGCGCATCAAGGAGCGTAACAAGAGTGTTAGTGATAGCACCATTAGAAAGCCTTTTTGGGTGTCGAAGGAGAAGCACGAGGCTCGCAAGGAGGACCTAAAGCTCTTCAAGGAGGCTCACAACCAGAAGTATCTGAAAAAAGATGCCGAATTGGTAAAGCAGCTCGACAAGCTCACATCAATGCAGAGTGTGCTTAGCCAGAAGATTACAACGCTCAAGAGCACCGATGAAGACCTCAAGCGCTTCATCGAGTTTATCAAGAGCACGCTGTCGGATAGCTTTTGGAGTGCCGAGATTACGCAGCTGGTGCTTACATCGGGCGACAAGGGCGCTATAAACATAACCATCGTGCCCCGCTCGGGCGACTACCTCGTAGAGTTGGGCGACACGCACAACCTTACGGAGAAGCTCCACAACATGAGGGAGTTCTACGACAAGGTGTTGCACAATGTTGGTTGGGACAAGTATAGTCGCATCAGCGTGCGCTATGATGGTCAGGTGGTATGCCAGCCACGCAACTAAGAAGGAAATAAGATAAAAACTAAGATATCATGATTCAGAAGCAGATGATTCAGAAGCAGATTGTAGCAATAGACGTAGGCTCGTCTAACGTGGTTATAGCTGTCGGCAAGGTCGAGGAGAATGGTCTTGTAGCAATACAGGGCATTGTCTCCGAGCCTGTTGAGAGTGTCAATGCCGGACGCATCGAGAACAGCGAGATAGTGAGCAAGGCTATCATCGCAGCAAAGAAACGTATCGAGAAGGAGTTGGGCATCAAGATTTCGGAGGCCTACGCAGGTCTTTCGGGCGACTTTGTGCGCTGTGTGCAGGTTACCGACCTTGTATATGTTCAGGACGAACTTAATAACGGTAGCAACCAGATTACAGAGCGTGATGTTGATGAGCTCGACCGCCGCATGAAGTCGGTGAAGCTCCCCGACTCGCAGGAGACAATCATCGACATGCAGCCTCTGCTCTACAAGATCGACGACAAGGAGACTGCTGTGCCTGTGGGTGCTTATGGCCATCGACTATCTGCCACCTACAACTTCATTCTCTGCGACAAGGCTATGTACGACCGCTTGCGCCTATGCTTGCAGCGCAACGAGATCAGCGTGAAGAAGATTATTCCTAACGCCATGATCCTTCACAACACCGTGGCTTCGACCGACGACATGCAGGACGGTTCAGTTATTGTTGATTTTGGTGGCGGTGTTACCGACGTGGCAGTGCTCTATAAAGGCAAGGTGCGCTATGTGGCATCTATTCCTATCGGTGCTAATTCGCTCAACGCCGACATTCAGACCCTGGCTATCCCTGCAAGCTATGTCGAGGATCTCAAAATACAGCACGGCTCGGCTGTGGCAGAGCGTGCCGTGGATGATGTGATCATGTTCCAGGCATCGAAGCATGCAAAGGCAAAGACTGTGCTTCGCAGAAACCTTGCAATAGTTATCGAGGCACGCCTCAAGGAGATTGCCGAGTGGATACGCAACGAGATTAAGGAGGCGGGCTGTGGCTCTAAGTTCATGCCTACGTTGTTGCTTACGGGTGGTGGCTCACAGATGCGTGACATCGAGCACCTATTTGGCCGTGAGCTCGACATTGCAGAGGTGCGTGTGGTACACCCTGAGTATGGCTTTACCGAGGAGAGCATGCTCGAGCATATCACCTCGCCAGCAGATGCTACCGTGGCTTCGTTGTTGGTATATGGCGCAAAGCTTGGCTCATGGCGCCCCGAGCAACCAAAAGATGATAACATCAGCAGAAAGGGTCTTTCTGATTACGACAACGTCACACCTAACGAGAATAAGGGCAGTGGGCAGACACATGTGCAGACACCCACAACAGATGAGTTGAAGAACCCCGAAAAGCCAAAGAAAACATTCGTCGATGACGACGATCCATTGGAGCAGAAGGAGAAAAAGTCGCTTGGTGGACGCCTTCGCAAGTTGTTCAGTGATATGGGCAACACGTTTATCGGCGATAGCGAGGAGGGTGACTTTTAGTTCGTCAGGATAAAATCATGTTTAGAGGAGGATTGAACTATGAACAACAATAACATAAATACAATGAACGCAGCTGACGATTTCGACTCGCAGCTTGTGGCAAATAGTCCAAAGTCGAACCTACAACTCGATGCCGAGTCAATAATCATGGTTATTGGCGTTGGTGGTGCGGGCGGTAATGCCGTAAACCACATGCAGACGATGGGCATTACGGGTGTAAACTTTGTGGTATGTAACACCGATGCCGCAGCATTGGCCAACTGCAAGGTTAGCAACAAGATACAGATGGGTCCTGGTCTTGGTGCAGGTAACAACGCTGACCGTGGTCGTGAGCTCGCCATCGGGAGCGAGGAGCAGCTACGCTCACTACTCGAGACCTCGGGCGTGAAGATGCTCTTCATCGCAGCAGGTATGGGTGGTGGTACAGGTACCGGCGCCTCGCCTGTCATCGCAAGCATCGCCCACGACCTTGGCATCCTCACCGTTGCCGTTGTCACCATGCCTTTCCGCATGGAGGGTCCTAACCGCTACCAGCGTGCCGTGAAGGGTGTTGAGGAGCTTCACAAATATGTAGACTCGTTGCTTGTCATCGACAACGAGCGTCTTCGCAAGCTCTATGGCAAACTACCTCTTGGCCAGGCATTTGGCAAGGCCGACGACGTGTTGGGCATGGCAACAAAGGGTATCGCCGAGCTTATCACCGTTGAGTTTGCGTTGGTGCGTGTCGATTTCGCCGATGTGGAGACCGTGATGCGTGGCAGTGGCCGTGCTCACATGTCTGTGGTTAATGCCTCGGGCGACAACCGTGCACTTCAGGTGGCTGAGGGTGCTCTATCATCATCGCTTCTCGACGACAACCACATCAGCGGAGCTAAGGAGATATTGCTAAGCTTCGCCGTGTCGGACCTCAACAACCTTACTCACGACGATGTTTATGATGCTGTGGAGTATATCCAGCGACATGCAAGCTTCAAGGATGATGATGGCAACACTCATGCTGCCAACATTATTTGGGGTGCCAGCGAGAAGAAGTCGTTGGCAGACGACGAGTTAGAGTTGGTTGTTGTGGCAACACGCTTCGAGGATGGCGACAAGCTCAAGATAGATACTACCTATACAGAGCCTATTGTTGATCCTACTCCTTTTGTTGGCACAAAGCCAACAATCGATGAGCCTGAGCAGCCTGTACGCCAGCCACGACCAGACTTCCGCCGTCCACCAAACGATGGCCCAACAATCTACCCTCCACAGGATCGCTACAAGCTTGTACACCTACAGAAGAAGGATCCTGCATACACTCGCCAGAAGGTTCAGCTATTGGCCGTAAGCGACACGCAGACAAAGACAAACTTCCGCCCAACACAGAGGCAGGAGGATGTTGCTCCAAGCAACATGAATGGCATGTTAGAATTCTAATATAGAATGAGCGCAATAGCACTACAAGAGAGTATTGAGCTGGGCACAGTCGTTGTGCTCAGCCTTATCTCTATTATACTCCTAATGCTCTCGGCAATAGCTTCAGGCTCGGAGGTGGCCTTCTTCTCGCTCACACAGCGAGATATGGAGGAGCTCGAGTCGAGGTCGGACTCGGCATCACGACGTGTCATAGACCTAATGTCGAACCCCGACCGTCTGCTTGCCACAATCCTTGTTGCCAACAACATGGTGAACATCTGCTTAGTTATCATCTCCACGCAGATTGTCGATAACATATTCACGTTCACGGGCATAGGAGATTTTCTATTTAAGACCATCGTGATCACCTTCATGCTCTTGCTCTTTGGCGAGATTATGCCCAAGGTCTTCACGCAGGCTAATGCCGTGCGCATGTCGCTCTTCTTCTCGGCACCGCTCAAGGTGTTGCGCTGGCTGGTATACCCACTTGCCTTTATCCTTATGCGCACCAGCAGCCGCGTGAGCCGCATGGCATCGAAGAGTGCCGAGATATCTATCGAGGAGCTTGCCGACGCTGTGGACCTCACCGACACGGGCTCGGAGGAGGAGCAGAAGATGCTCTCGGGAATTATCTCGTTCGGACAGACCGAGGTGGTGGAGATCATGCACTCACGTGTAGACATCACGGGTATTGAGTTCGACACCAAGTTCGACGAGGTGCGCCGCACAATCGTCAGAACGGGATACTCACGAATACCTGTATATGGCGAGGACCTCGACGATGTGCGAGGCATGCTCTACGTCAAGGACCTCCTTCCACATATCGCCGAAAGCGACGACTTCGAGTGGCAGAGGCTGCTTCGCAAGCCCTACTTCGTGCCCGAGCACATGATGATCGACGACCTTCTGAAGAAGTTCCAAAAGAAGAAGATACACATCGCCATCGTTGTTGATGAGTATGGCGCAACGCAGGGACTTATCTCGTTGGAGGATATTTTGGAGGAGGTTGTGGGCGAGATTACCGACGAGAGCGACGAGGACGAGGATCGCCTCTACGAGAAGATTGGCGAGAACACCTATATCTTTGATGCTAAGATACATATCGGCGAGTTTATACGTGCCATAGGCTACGACGAGGAGGCCTTTGCAGATGTCGAGGGACATGCCGAGACCTTAGCAGGCTTGATGATGGAGCTTAAGCGTGACCTGCCACGCCGTGGCGACGAGCTACAGTCGCATGGCGTGAAGTTCTTCATTGCCACGATGGACGGCCGCCGTGTCGATAAGATTAAGGTGGAGGTTAAAGGCGAGCAGAATGCGTAGAGTCATTATCGAAGATATCCCTTGGCTATATGCCTGCTGCGATAGCTACATTACCGCCGCAGATGTAGCCTCGGCATCACGCTTTCAGAACGAGCGCCGCCGCACCGAGCACCTTGCATGGCGACGTGTGGTGCGCCGAGAGTTAGGGCGTGACGTAGAGATAGGCTACAACGAGGTGGGAGCACCCACCGTAAATATTGAGCAGACGCACATCAGCGTGGCACATGGTGCTGGGCGTGTGGCTGTGGCGATAGCCGACGAGAGAGTAGGTATCGACATCGAGTCGTTGGAGCGTGATTTTGCTTGCGTAAGCTCACGATATATGAGCGCCGAGGAGCAAGCGCTGTCGTCAGCCGTGGAGTGGCAAGCGATGGTGTGGGCGGCGAAGGAGGCACTATATAAATTATATGGTGAGCGAGGCTTAGACCTAAAGTGCGACATCGTACTTACCGCCTACAACCCTACACAGAGCGAGATAAGTGCGCTGCTACGAGCAAAGACCAAGGCACGTGTGGAAGTAAGTCTACACAACGACGACGCAGTGGTGGCAGTGGCATATTTCGAATAGTATAAACAACATAAACTTAGATAGTTACGTGTCGAAAACACAGAACAATACAATATCGTTAGGTACCGACCCTATTGGCAAGCTACTTGCCCGATATGCCATACCTGCAATCATCGCTATGGCATCATCGTCGCTATACCACATCATCGACAGCATATTTATCGGTCATGGCGTGGGTGGCGCAGCTATCGCTGGCATGGCAGTCACACTACCCATCATGAACATCTCAGCGGCATTTGGCGCTATGGTGGGTGTGGGAGCTGCCGCCCGCATATCGATACGCTTAGGCGAGGGCAACAAGCGTGCAGCAGAGCACATCCTGGGCAATGCCGTACTACTTAACCTCACGCTCGGCATCTCGATAATGCTCACCTTCTTGTTCTTCCTCGACCCCATCTTGGTATTCTTCTCGGGCGGTGATGCAAGCGCCGAAACACTCGATTATGCTCGCCGTTTTATGCGAATAATCATGTTCGGAAACATCATCACACACCTCTACTTGGGTCTTAACGAGCAGCTACGTGCCTCGGGATATCCGCAGAAGGCGATGTACATAATGCTCACATCCATAGCACTTTGCACTATTCTCAACCCTCTGTTCATCTTCGTATTCGAGTGGGGCATCGAGGGCTCGGCATGGGCTACGGTAATCTCGCAGAGCATATGTCTTGCAATACAGCTACGCCACTACACCTCTAAGGAGAGCTTCCTAAGGTTCAAGCGCACGAGCTTCAAGTTCAACAAGAGGATCATTGGCGCTATCATCTCGATAGGCATGGCACCATTCATTCTCAACGTATGTGCCTCATTTGTAACACGTTTCATGAACACCGCACTGCTTCAGTATGGTGGTCATGGTGCTGACGATGTTATCTCAGCAGCCACGTTCGGTAGCGAGGTGGGCGACGTGTACGTAGGTGCTTACGGCATCATGAACCGAGTGATACTCCTCTTTATCATGGTGGGCATGGGCTTCAACCAGGGCATGCAGCCCATCGTGGGCTTCAACTACGGAGCAAAGCAGTATGGCCGTGTGCTCAAGGCACTTAAGTATACTATATTCTGCGCCACGGCAGTGACAACCATCGCCTTCCTTATCGGCTTCTTCTTCCCACGTGAGGTGGCAGCAGCCTTTGTTGATGCATCGACAAGCAACATCGACCAGGCGATGATTGAGGTTGTGGCACAGGGACTTAGCATAGCAATGATGGTATTCCCACTCGTCGGCTTCCAGATTGTTGCGGGTAGCTTCTTCCAATATATCGGCCGTGCGCCACTTGCCATGTTCCTATCGGCAACACGTCAGCTACTGTTCCTACTTCCAATGCTGCTAATCCTTCCAAAGCAGTTTGGCGCAATGGGCGCTTGGATGTCGATGCCTATTGCCGACTCGTGCTCGGTGGTGGTGGCAGGAACGCTACTATTGCTACAAATTCGCAAGCTACGACGCATGGAGCACGACATGCACTTCTCGCACTAATACCCCTCAAAAATGACTATCGAGGATCTTGCTCTATACTTCACTAAAGGCTTAGGCAGCCGAGGTGCAGCACACCTCGTGGACTACTTTGGCTCGGCAGAGAGGGTATACGAGGCATCACGCTCGGAGCTTATCAACGGTGCTGGGCTACGCACAGAGATTGCCGAGCGCATAGTTGCGCACGAGGGCATGCGAGAGGCAGAGCAGGAGATAAAATATTGCCAGAAGCACGACATACGCATAATATCTGCTACCGACGAGGAGTACCCCGAGGCGCTACGTGCTACCATAGATCGACCCCACATACTCTTTGTGCTGGGCAACGTCGAGGCACTTAGCAAGCAGTGCTTGGCGATGGTGGGCACACGTGAGATAACACCCTCGGGAATACACTCGGCAAACATACTCATCAAGGATCTTGGCGACGAGATTAGCGACCTTTGCATAGTAAGTGGGCTTGCCTATGGCGCAGATAGCGCATGTCACCGTGCCGCACTCGCCAACGGCATAACCACCGTAGCCATAATACCGAGCAACCTACCCAGCATCATCCCCGCAGCACACGCTCAGCTTGCCACAGAGATTATCAAGGCGGGCGGTGCAATAGTCTCGGAGCTAAGCTCGCAGACACGCAACAATGGCTCACACTTCATATCTCGCAACCGCATAATTGCCGGCATGAGCCTTGCCACCCTCGTGGTGGAGTCGCCAGCCGAGGGCGGTTCGCTCTCGACAGCCGACATTGCCGACAGCTACTCACGCACGGTGCTGGCACTGCCAGGGCGCATAACCGACACTAACTCGTTCGGCACTAACAACTTAATACGCTCAGGCAAGGCACGCTTAGTGCTCACCGCCAACGACATAATCGAGGATGCTGGCTTGCAACGTAGCGAGCATCGTGCCACACAACTCGAAGATAATCAACCCCAAATAGCATTAACCGACGAGGAGCAGAGAGTATTAAACGCCTTCAAAGAGGGGTCGATACTCGACTGGTCGGAGCTATTGGCGAGCACACAAATGAGCATGGGCGAGCTTGCCATGACCATGATGGAGCTCGAGCTAAAGGGAGCAATACGCACCTTGCCAGGCAAGCGCTACGAGGTAATATAACACAAGACTATGATTGATACACATTCACATATTTATGCCGAGGAGTTCGATGCCGACCGCAACGAGGCGCTGGAGCGTGCTTGGAGCGCTGGTGTCGAGCTGATGCTTCTACCCGATATCGACTCGGAAAGCCGTGACCGCATGTTTGCATTGGCACAGCAGCACCCCGATCGCTGCCTTGCCATGGCGGGACTACACCCCACATCGGTCAATGACAACCCTCAGTGGCAGAGCGAGTTGGACATGGTAGAGAGGCTGCTTCACTCAGCGCCCACAAAGCTTTGGGGCGTGGGCGAGATAGGCCTCGACCTGTATTGGAGTCAGGACTTTTATCGTGAGCAGCGTGAGGTGTTGCACGCACAACTTGAGCTGGCATTGCAGCACAACCTCCCCGTGGTAATCCACACACGCTCGGCATATCGTGAGATGCTCGATGCCATAGCCACATATCGTGGACGAGGCCTACGAGGTGTCTTTCACGCCTTTGCCGACAGCGCAGAGACAGCACTCAAACTCGAGCGCATGGGCGAGTTTAAGTTTGGCATTGGCGGCGTTGTAACATTCAAGAACTCAGGACTTAATAAAGTTGTCGAAGAGTTGCCCATGGAGCTACTACTGCTCGAAACCGACTCGCCATATCTCAGCCCTGTGCCACACCGTGGCAAGCGCAACGAGCCAGCCTTTGTGGAACACGTATGTCGCAAGATTGCCGAGATAAAGGGGCTCGACTTTGAGGTGGTAGATAGCATAACAACGACGAATGCCAAACACATTTTTGGCATAAACTAAATGGCTTTATGCACAAATATTGGGGGCTAACCCCCATTTTTTTACATATAGAGCAACAACCTTAACAAATTATTCATATCTTTGTAAGGATATATCGGCATTAAGGCCCTATATCCTTCGGCTATGAAGCGACCAAAGATACTTATAATATATACCGGCGGTACTATCGGTATGAAGACTGACGAGACAACAGGCGCTCTCGTCCCATTCGACTTCAGTGGTATATATGAGGAGTTTCCCTCACTCAAGCGCCTTAAGGTAGATATCGAGGTATTTACCATCAAGCCCCCTATCGACTCGTCGAACGTATCGATAGAGAATTGGGTGGACATCGCCCGCATTATTCGTGATAAATACGAGAGCTACGACGGCTTTGTTATTCTGCATGGCACCGACACCATGTCCTACTCGGCATCGGCACTCAGTTTCATGCTCGAGAACCTCGCAAAGCCCGTAATCTTCACAGGTAGCCAAATTCCTATCGGCATACTCCGCACCGATGGTCGTGAGAACCTAATCACCGCCATTGAGATTGCTGGTGCCCGCACCGAGGAGGGTAAACCCCTTGTGCCCGAGGTGGCCCTATACTTCCAAAATAGATTGTTCCGTGGCAACCGCACTACAAAGTTTAGTGCCGAGGCCCTCAATGCTTTTGCGTCGTTCAACTACCACCCATTGGCAGATGTCGGCGTAAATATTCAGTACAACACAGCAAACATCGCACCATACATCGACAACGCCGAGCGTGAGTTCTTCATCAGCGAGTCGCTATCTAACGACGTTGTTATCGTGAAGCTCTTCCCAGGCATTCGTCCCGCAACACTCCGTGCCATGCTCCTCGAGAGTGGCGCACGTGGCGTGGTGCTCGAGACCTATGGCGCAGGTAACGCACCTACGTCGGAGTGGTTTGTAGATTTGGTTAAGGAGGCGGTGTCACGTGGCGTTGTTGTGGTGAATATTTCGCAGTGTAAAGATGGCGCCGTGCAGATGCATCTCTACGAGACAGGCCTTGCGTTGCAGGAGGCTGGCGTGGTGTCGGGACACGACATGACAGTGGAGGCAGCAGCAACAAAGCTAATGTACGTTTTAGGCAAAAATTTGCCATTATCGGAAACAGTCGAATTGATGCGAAAGCCACTTCGAGGTGAATTTACTTTGTAAAGCGTTGCTTTTTTAGAAAATTAATTGTAAATTTCGCTCTGTAAAATCCCTTAGTAGGGGGCAAAACAGAGCATGTTATTGACCACTAAAGGGTGTAACGAATTGAGTGATATTGAGTTTGCACATCGAAAACTACTCCCAAGGGAGTGGCGATAGGTGTGCGCAATGAGGTTGATATCGAGAGAAAAGTTTTACAAAAACGAAAAATATAGAGAAAAACAACTACTAAAAATTACAAATTTTAACTAAACAAATCATTATGAAAAAATTATTTTTGGTTATGGCAGCTGCTGCTCTCTCATTCGGCGCTGCTTATGCTCAGGATGCTGCAGAGAAGGCTCCTGCAAACGACGCTGCTAAGACTGAGGCTGTTGCTGAGGTAGCTGAGGCTGAGACTGTAACTGAGGAGCCTGCTGGTGAGCCTATGCACTTCGCCCTCATGAAGAAGTTCCTCGAGGGTGGTTGGGGCTGGATGCTTCCAGTGCTTGTCTGCTTGATTCTTGGTTTGGCAATCTCAATCGAGCGTATCCTTTACATGACTTTCGCTCAGATCAACACTAAGAAGTTCGTTGAGAAGGTTGAGGAGCTCCTTAACTCTAAGGGCGTTGAGGCTGCTAAGGAGTACTGCCGTAACACACGTGGTCCTATCGCTTCAATCTACTACCAGGGTCTTATGCGTTACGACCAGGGTCTTGAGGCTGTTGAGAAGGCTGTTGTATCTTACGGTTCAGTTCAGCAGGGTCAGATGGAGTCAGGTCTTTCTTGGATCTCATTGTTCATCGCTTTGTCACCATCACTCGGTTTCATGGGTACCGTTGTTGGTATGATCCAGGCATTCGACGATATCGAGCGTTCTGCAACAATGTCTCCAACCGTTGTAGCTGGTGGTATCAAGGTTGCGCTTTTGACAACTATCATGGGTCTTATCTCTGCTGTTATTCTTCAGGTGTTCTTCAACTACATTCTCTCTAAGATCGAGTCTCAGGTAGTTAATATGGAGGATACTTCTATTACATTGGTAGATATGCTTACTGCATACAGCAAGAAGTAATTAAGAAGTAAATATTAGACCTATAACAATAACAATAGAGAAGACTATTATGAAAAAATTACATAGAATAGTATTCCTCGTCCTCGCACTGATCTCAGTCGGTTTGATGGCATGGACTATTGTTGTCGGTATGTCTGCTCCAGATTCAGACAAGATCGCCGGCATCATGGGCATGAGCTATCAGTACGATGAGAATGGTAACGAGAAGCAGGATACACTTGGTAACCCAATCCCAGTAGTATCTGTGGAGCAGGGTATCGAGGCAATGGGTACCGCTACTATCAATCAGATGAGAAAGTCTGATGCTACAATCTACGGTACTACACTCGAGAAGATTAAGAACCTTGAGGGCAAGATCGCTGACTGCAAGGAGAAGCTTGCTGACAAGGAGAACAAGGCACTTAAGGAGGCTGAGGCTAAGAGAACTCAGATCGTTCTCAAGGGTCGCCGTGCTAGCGCTGCCGAGAAGAACGAGCTTGCTAACCTTAACAAGACTATCGAGGATCTTAAGAAGCTTCCTGAGACTTTGAAGGAGCTCGAGGCTAAGCTTACTTGGGACGTAAACGCATCTGACGACGAGAAGGTTATCGCATATGCTCAGAACGAGCTTAAGGCTGTTCAGGAGCAGGTGAAGAAGGCTACTGAGGCTATCGACGCTAAGAAGGCAGTATTCGATCCAGCTAAGAAGGTTGTTGAGGATATGTGCAAGGTAGCAAACATCAAGATCGCTGTTGTTGAGGGTCGTGAGGACTACGCTGCAACACTTGACGAGTTGCTCGCATCTAAGTCAATCAACGCTCTTCAGCGCCGTCAGCTTCTCGGTGTTAAGCTTACTATCGCTGACTACCAGAAGCTTGCTAACGAGCGTAAGACAGTTCTCGACAACGAGACTGCATACGAGGCTAACATCCCTATGCTTGAGAAGGCTATCAAGGAGGCTGAGGCAGATCAGCAGAACCTTATGAAGCTTGGTAAGGCTGTTTACTTCAACCTCTTGTGGTTGGAGGTACTCATGGGCTTGGCTATCTTCTTCGTTATCGTTGGCTTCCTTCTCAACTTCGCACAGAACTCAGGCGGTATCGTTAAGACTATCGTTGCTTGCGTAGTTGTTGTTTTGGGCGTAGGTGCTGCATACTTTATCGCTACTAACCACGGTTGGGTTGATGGTGCAGTTCTTTACGTTACTAACGGTGTTGGTCAGCCTATGTTGGATGCTGCTGGTGAGCCTATCCCATTCGGTATCGGTAACGATCCTGAGACACGCTCAGTATTCTCAGCAACAGACTACATGATTGCTGATGTTAGCATCTGGATTACTTATCTTGCATTTGCTGGTGCAGCAGTTGCTGCTCTTTATTCATCAGTACGTGGTATTTTTAAATAGTAGTGTATGGCAAAGGCAAAGAGAAAGGCTGGAGAGATTAATTCCAGCTCAATGGCGGATATTGCATTCTTGCTGTTGATATTCTTCTTGGTCACTACTACTATGGATGTCGATTCAGGTATGAAGCGTACGCTTCCTCCTATTGCCGACAACGAGCAGCAGCAGCAGGATGTAGAGCTCAAGCAGCGTAACGTTCTCATGGTAAACGTCTCTAAGGAGGGTCGTATCATGGTTGGCGCTGAGGAGTACATGCCTGCCGACCTTAACCGTCGAGGCGACCACTCTCGAATGTCTCGAGAGGTGCTTGACTTCCTCGTAGGAGCAGACCGCTCTGAGAAGAAGGCAGCCGAGGTTGAGCCAGGCATTAGCTGCGACATTAGCCAGGGCGTTGTTTCGCTTAAGGCTGATAACGAGACCAAGTACAATATCTACTTGCAGGTGCAGGACGAGCTTACACACGCCTTCAACGTATACCGTGATATGGTATCTGTTCAGGCATATGGTAAGCAATTTAACGATTTGAATGAGATTCAGGCAGGAAACATTCGCAAGGCAGTCCCTGTGAAGATTTCTGAGGCCGAACCACACGATCAAACACGATAGTAATTATGGCAGTAATGGCTAA
Organism: Alistipes sp.; assembly: GCA_017560425.1. Classification (GTDB taxonomy): domain Bacteria; phylum Bacteroidota; class Bacteroidia; order Bacteroidales; family Rikenellaceae; genus Alistipes. Next base: position 51,354 of record JAFZEX010000034.1, on the reverse strand, counting down.
AAAGGGCAAGAAAGAAGTGCCCGCAATGTCGACCTCGTCGCTTCCTGACATCGTCTTCATGCTCCTGTTCTTCTTCATGGCGGCAACGACCATGCGTGATACAGATCCATTGGTGAATGTCAATATGCCAGAGGCTCGAGAGATTACAGAGCTTGATAAGAAGGGTTTGGTGAACATCTGGATCGGTCAGCCTTTGCAGCGTGGCGAAGGTGATGCGCTAAAGATTCAGCTTAACGATCAGATCTGCGAGGTTTCTGACATTCAGGACCTTGTGCACGATTCCAGCGCTAAGAAGGGCATGGCACTATCGCAGATGCTTATCAACTTGCGTGTCGATAAGACCGCTACAGTAGGTAAGCTTACCGATGTTAAGCAGGAGTTGCGTCGTGCTGAGGCTTATAGCATCTCATACGCAGCTAAAACCCGAGTGCATTAATATTTAAACTCTTATACGTTTTAGGGCTGTTCGGCAAATGTCGGACAGCCCTAATTGTTTTACGGCTCAACGACGCACTAAATATTTTTTTGGCCTAAAACATGATTTTTTTGTCGAAAAGAGCTTCAATTTCAAAAAATAGTAATATCTTTATCAAAGAATTTCGGAGAATAGTCTGAGTAGCATGAACGTGTGCAAACATAGATGGCTGATAATTAGCATTATAGCCATAGCGTTAGTCACAATCGACACCATCGTAAGGGGTGTTGATATCGCTCTGTTTGCCTTTCCGCTCAACGTGCTCCTGGCGCTATTGTGGCTTACAGGCGTGGCACACCTTTGGCGCAAGCGCATCAAGGCTGCGGGCGAGTTTATGCTCTCGGCTGAGGCAACTAAAATATCGTTCGTCCTGATGGCGATTGTGGGCATTGTTCTCGGCACGCAGGCTGAGCCACGCACAACATCGCTCTCGGTTATCACGGCAATACTCTTCACCCTCACACATCTCTCGCTTATAACTCTTCGTGGCTGGCGCAATGCTAAGGGCATACGCTGGCGATTTACTTTGCTACATTGTGGCTTGATACTCCTTCTCGGCGCAGGCTTTTGGGGTGCGCCCGACCGCCACGTTGTGCGCATGGCACTCGAGAGGGGTGAGCGTAGCAGCATCGCCTACTCAACAAGTGGTGGTGCCGAAAACCTCGGCTACGAGATAGAGCTTAGCGAGATACGTACAGAGCGTGACGACGCAGGACGACTCACGGCAATCGAGGCAGATGTAGTGGTAGATGGCAAGAGTGCAAAGCTGAGCGTAAACCACCCTGCAAGCAAGGGCTTCGGCACAAAGATATACATCATCAACGATGGTAGAGATGGCTACGCCGTAATCGAGGTTATCGACGAGCCATGGCACTACCTCTCATTGGTGGGTATCGTGATGCTGCTTGCGGGTGCTGTGATGATGTTTGCGATGGGACCAAAAAAGGTGAATAAGTAGCATGGAACTTGGCTGGAACATATTTGCGTATGTCGCCCCCGTGGCTGTTGTTCTCTCAGCCATGGGTGCTGTCGTGGCGCTTCGACACAAAGAGCGCAGCTCGGTAGCTACCCTACTATCGGTGTCGGCTATCGTGGTCATGGCATTGTTTGTCGGCATGCTATGGCATACACTTGGGCGACCACCGCTACGCACCATGGGCGAGACACGCTTATGGTACTCTGTGTTTATGCTCGTGGCGGGCACGGTGACATACCATAGGTGGCACTACCGCTGGATACTTATCTTCTCTACACTCATGGCAACGGTGTTTATCCTTATCAACATCCTACGCCCCGAGATCCACGACGAGTCGCTGATGCCAGCACTCCAGAGCGCATGGTTTATCCCCCACGTCTCGGTATATATGTTCTCCTACTCGCTGCTCGGCTGTGCCACGCTGCTTGCACTATCGGGCTTAGTAAACCGCAAGCTCGAGCTACGTGACGTCATCGAGAAGCTACTCTACGGCGGCATAGGACTATTTACCGTGGGCATGCTCACGGGGGCACTATGGGCAAAAGATGCGTGGGGCGCATATTGGAGCTGGGATGCCAAGGAGGCTTGGGCAGCGGCAACATGGGGCTTGTTTCTACTTGCCATACACCTACCCGCACGCTCAACACGTCGTGCAAACGTGGCATACTACGCCATAGTCATCGCCGCCTTCCTCACGCTACAGATGTGCTGGTATGGCGTGAACTACCTGCCCTCGGCAAAAGAGAGTGTACATACATATAATCAACAATAAAAACTACAAACTATGAAGAAGTTATTTACATTTAAGCGTCTGTCGATTGCGACATTGCTACTCGCCATTGTTCTTGTAGTGGTCTATCGCATGCAGCTCACCCCTCCCTCTGAGGAGCTTGCGCCCGATGCACGCATGGTGGCTATGTTGGAGCAGGGCGGCTGTCTTAGCTGTCACCAGCAGGATGCCGAACTACCATTCTACGCTAACCTACCCGTTGCGGGCAAGCTCATAAAGGAGGATATCGAGAAGGGCTACCACACCTTCGACATCATGCCCATGTACAATGCCCTGAAGAGTGGCGAGAAGCTATCAGAAGTAGATGTAGCCAAGGTCGAGAAGGTTATCTTGGACGGCACAATGCCTGCTGCTAAGTACTTCCTCATGCACTGGGGCAGCAAGAGCACAAAGGCTAAGGGCAGCATTGCTCAGGCGTGGGCAGAGGAGTGGCGCAAGAGTCACTACAACGACGGCTTGGGTGGCGAGCCCGTGCGCCCTATTGCCGAGGCAACCAACGTAGACCAGAAGCGAGTAGCGCTCGGCTTCAAGCTCTACCACGACACACGCCTATCGGTGGACAACAGTGTGTCGTGCGCAACGTGTCACGACCTTAATGCTGGTGGCGTTGATAACCATCAATACTCACACGGCGTGAACGACCAGCTTGGTGGAGTGAATGCCCCTACGGTTTACAACTCGTCGTACAACTTCGTGCAGTTCTGGGACGGCCGTGCCATGACCCTCGAGGCGCAGGCAGCAGGTCCTCCGCTCAACCCTATCGAGATGGCGTCGGCTTCGTTCGACGAGATTATCGCCAAGCTAAACAAAGATGCTAAGTTTGTTGCCGAGTTCAAGGAGGTATATCCAGAGGGTTTCACTGAGGCAAACATAACAAATGCTATTGCAGCCTTCGAGCGCACACTTGTAACACCTAACTCGCAGTTTGATAAGTGGTTGCGTGGCGACGAAGAGGCACTAACAGCGCAAGAGAAGCGTGGCTACGAGCTCTTCAAGGAGTATAGCTGCGCCACATGCCATGTCGGTGCAAACCTTGGTGGCGAGTCGTATGAGCTTATGGGTGTTTACCACGACTACTTCGCCGATCGCGATGCCGACACTAAGCTTAAGCACCAGCCAAACATCGAGGATAATGGTCGCAACAAGGAGACAAAGCTCGAGCGAGATATGCACCGCTTCAAGACTCCAGGTCTTCGCAACGTGGAGCTAACATGGCCATACTTCCACGACGGCACACGCCCAACATTGGAGGAGGCAGTGCGTGACATGGCTTATTATCAGGAAGATAGAAGGCTCAGCGAGCAGGATATTAACGACATCGTGGCGTTCCTACGCACGCTCACGGGCGAGTATCAAGGCAAGAAGCTAACATCGCCACATGAGTATGGCGTGACACTCGGTGCTGACCATGAGCACCACCACGAGGGTCACCACCACGAGTAGCCTCAGATTAAAATCCGAAGCTTACACGCAGACTACATGTGCGTCCATAGCCATACATCAGTTTGTTGGCAAATGGGCGCACATGTTCTCTTTGTGCTATCTGTACCTCACGAATGCGGTGCTGCTCATAGCCACTCGCTATGTTCTTGGCACCGAGCAGATTATCGAGCGATAGGCTTACCCTAATAGACTTATTATCAGCGAGTTTGAAGCGCTTAGACAGAGATATATTGAGCGATGTTGCAGCGCCTAAGCTATGCTGACCGAGTAGCGCCTCTTGCTCCTCGGGCGAGTGAGCATAGGTGTAGACTCGCTCGGTGCGTCGCACAAACGAGGGCGCAGCATACCTCAGATCGACATAGTTAAACGACACAATCGCCTGCCACCCCATACGGCGATAGGCAACATCAGCATACAGGGCAAGTTCGGGCTGTGCAGTGTTGCAACCACCAATGGCTGAGCGAGATATGGCAATAAGATCGTTATCATTATCAGCATATGTCGCAACCATGGCACTACCCACATAGCGGTGACGACCAACATTTAAGAGCGCCTTTGAGCTAAAGTATTGCGACCACTGCGCTTTTGCACGAAGTTCCACGCCACAATTTAGGCGCTTGGCGTCGCTAACCACGGCATCGACATACTCGTCGGCAAGGTCATCGTAGTAGTGTAACACGTCACACTCATTGGCATAGTACGAGGCGTAGAGCGTGACATCGAGGCTAAAGCGGTTGCGCACAAAGCCGTAGCCCAGCTCCATGGCAAAGCACCTTGCAAGCGAGGGGTTATCAACGAGGCGATTGTTATACTGCGGTTGTAGAAATAGCGACTCGGCATTAGGTGTGTTACCCGCAACAAGTAGCTGAGCATCAAGGCCATGAGAGCCAAAGTCGTAGTTCCACGATAGGCTTAGGCGTGCGGGAAAAAGATTAACGGCATGTGAGCGACCATAAGAGCAGTTGCCAGCAAATAACTCCTTCTCAAAGTAGCCTCGGCGACGAATGGCCGAGGTTGAGAGCTCAGCACCTAACTCGAAATCCATATCCCACATTCGCCAACGTGCAATGCCATATGCCGACACATCAAGATACGACAGGCGGTAGTCGTAGCCAAAACGCTCGCCCTCGACAACTGCTAACCCTGGCGACTGCAGGTTGTTACGATACTTGGTAGCATAGGTGGCATTATCACGCACAAAGTAATCTATATCAAGCAGATAGCCCGCACCAAGAAGATCATCTACAACCTTAAAGCATCTATCCGAATTTAGCGCCGCACGCACGCCATACTCTAAATCGACACCACGAAACATAGTTGTAAAATCGAGATTTAGAGCATAGTACTGACTATGTGTGCGCCTATTTTCTACAAAGTAAGCGGCATGGCCATCGCTCTGAATGGCGTTGGTGTGGTATAGCTCGTCCCAGGCAATCTGTGTGTAGCGCACATCGCCGTAGCGCCATGCCTCGGCAAGCTCACGTGAGGCGTCGTCGTCGGTGTAGTATGATGGCATGTAGCGGTAGTTGTCGGGCATGGCACTCATGGCATCGCACCACGACAAAGCGGTACTACCACGACGCTCAACCTCCATGGCAGCACTTAGGCGCATTGTTGTCCACATGCCGAGCCTTCGTTGCCACGAGCCAACGAGCGTGGGGGCTAACATGCTGTTAATGCGGCTACTACGCATCTTGCCACCCTGCAAACCCCATGCGGGGTTGTAGCCATAGTTTTGCGTTAGCGCCACAGCCTCCTCTGTGGTTGCCTGACGCACGCTGCGCCGTGACCACGGAAGCATGGCTGAGAGGATTAGCGAGTTGTTTGACCAACGGCGACTAAGCGACACCCCCGCCTCAGCACCATTCGAAAACAGACCATCGACATATAGGTCAGGACCTGTATTAACACGCAGATACTCGGCGAGTTGCCAATCATCGTCGAGCGCAACATCGCCATGAGTGAGGCGGTACGATGCTCTGTGGCTCAGCGACATAAGCGTGCTTCGGCCCGAGAGGTTGGCACTCAGCTCGTGGCGTAGATTGCGAGGCTCATGACCATGATAGGTGTGATGATGCCTACCACCCACCGAGCCTCTGACTCCACTTATGCCCAGCGCATAATCGTCGTGGAGGCCAAGCCTCGATAGCTGGCGAGAGGTACGGCTGCTAATATCAAGATTTTCAAACAAATAGCTATTCATATACGTCACCTCGCCACGAGGAGCATAGCCCAACGAACGTAGGGCATAGTCCCAACTTTGGGCATAGGTCGTAGCCTCGCTCGAGCGAAGCATATATAGCGAATCGGCATCACGAGCCATAAGCTCCAACACGTCGTCATCCTCCTCTTTATAGAACTTATATTGGCGATAGTCCTCCACATCTTCCTGTGCCACAACATATTGTGGCAAGAGGAGAAGCATGGCAAGCAGAGCCAAATATCGTATAAGGGTGAGCTTCATTTGATTGTAGTGGGTTTATCCGCTCTACAAATTTACAAAAATTTAGGCTCATGCTAAGCGCAAGGCACAAAAAAAAAGTCTGCCTAAAAAAATTAAGCAGACTCATAATATTTGGTAAGTTGTTGCTTAGAGCTTACTGCCCCAATCCTCAACACTCTTTACAAGGTCGTTCATCTTCTTCTCAGCCTTCTCGGTGAGCTTCTTTGCCTCAACCTCTGCCTTAGCGGCAAACTTCTCAGCCTCAACCTCTGCCTTCTCGGCAAACTTCTCAACATTTACCTCTGCCTTCTTAGCAAACTCCTCGGTCTTCTTCACGAGCTTATCTGCCTCAGCTTCAGCCTTCATGACAAACTTCTCGGTCTCTGCCTCAGCCTCGCTCATCGACTTCTCGATGATATTCTCAGCAGCCTTAAGCGCCTCCTCAAGCTCCTCAGCATCGTCCTCAACTGAGTCGTAAGCCTCCTTTACCTCCTCGAAGTCATCAGCTACCGACTTCGGCTGTGTGCCACCACAAGCCACAAGAGCGCATGCGGCAAACATAAGTGCAAATGAAAAAATCTTCTTCATAGGTTATAGATGTTAGGTTATAAAAAAAGGCAATAGGAGAACCTATCGCCTTTCTCGTTCTGAGTTATAAACTTACTCAGCCTTCTCAGCTGGAGCAGCCTCCTCAGTTGCTGGAGCCTCCTCAGTTGCTGGAGCCTCCTCAGTTGCTGGAGCCTCCTCAGCTGCTGGAGCAGCCTCCTCAACAGCCTCAACTGCTGGAGCAGTAGTCTCCTCAGCGTTCTCCTTCTGTGCCTGCTCTGCGCAAGATACAAGAGCAACAGCAGCAAACATAGCTGCAAGTGTAAAGATCTTCTTCATAATTATAAAGTTTAAATTAAACAGTTGTTTAAAAATTTCGTAACGCAAATATAGGTATTTATTTCTATAGTAGCAACGTTATATGCAGAAAAATACTTATTTATAGCATTAATATGCAGAATCGCCCCCTAAAACCGCCTATTTCTGCATAGGAAAATTGAGGGAAAATGCCATTTTAAGACAAAAAAAGAAAAGAGAGCGCTCGGAAAATCACCAAGCGCCCCCTCGTTTCATATAGATTTTTAGACCAAATTTTATCTAATCTTCCAATCAGATTATTTAGTCTCAGCTGCAGGAGCCTCCTCCTTCTTGTCGCACTCCTTCTTGCACTCCTCTTTTTTCTCACACTCCTTCTTGCAGCACTCTGCCTTCTTCTCACACTCAGCACGCTTCTCGCACTCTGCCTTCTTGCAGCACTGATCCTTCTTCTCGCACTCTGCCTTCTTGTCGCACTCAGCGCACTTCTCGCAAGCAGCAGCCTTCTCGCACTCCTGCTTCTCGCAGCACTCAGTCTTCTTCTCGCAGCAAGACTTATCGCAATCCTTAGTCTGCTGATTACCACAGCAAGCAACCATTGTAGCAGCAACAAACAATACTGCAACGATCAATAACTTCTTCATAATCGATTCTTTTTATTAGTTAGACATTGACTTTCAATCAAATCGTGATTTTCTACTCTGCAGCCTCGGCTGGAGCCTCCTCAACTGCAGGTACCTCTACCGCAGCTTCAACAGCAGGTACTTCAACAGCAGGCACCTCAACGGCAGGCACCTCTTCCGCAGCCTCAGCGGCAACCTCAACCTCAGCCTCTGCTGGGGTCTCGGCAGCAGTAACAACATTGCCCTCGAGATCGACCTCCTCGTAGAAGATATCCTCGAGCTCGACACCACCTGTCACATAGCCACTACGCTCGATACGCATGCTGTTAGAGCCCTTGATACGGCACAACACACGATAAGGAATGCTTGCGTCGCTAAGTGCAGCATCTGGATAGTCGTCGATGATGCGGTTGCGAATGATAGCCACGTCCTCGTAGGTAAAGCAGTCGCCGATGACTACTCGGAACGATGGGCTCTCAGAAGAGATATACGATGTAATATCCTTGAACTTGCTACGGAACTTGCTCAACACCTTAGCGGCACGCTCATCGGCATACTGCGTGTTGTCGTAGTAAATCACAAAGCGGTAGCCTGGAGCCTTTGCGGGTGTAGCGGTTGTAGCCTCAACTCTCGAGATTGCAGTCTTAACGCCTTCGTCCTCGGAAATCTTAACAACACCACCATTGGCAGCAGAACGACCAATCGAACTTCTAACATTTGCAATATGCTGCGCTGAGGCACCTGTGAGCGCCATAGCAAGCATTGCAACAACTAAAAATAAAGCTCTTTTCATCTATTAATCTTTCGTTATATCAACTCAATCAACTCCTTCAAACTATCGTTTGATAATGCGAAGTTATTTAAAATTTCGGAAACAGCAACATTTTTGTCTGAAAAAGTGAGTTTTAGGGCTTTTGTTCCCGCACGAACACGATAGTCGATCGTTGTTCCTAAGCCTCGCTTATCCACCAAATTGCGCAATATGCGCTGAAAGCTCAACGTGTTTTGAGCATCGAAGCGCAAGGGTATGAGTATGCGTGATGTCGAGCGCTTAGGCAAAACTATCTTGTCACGTAGCTCGATAGTAGCAACCTTCTTGCCATGCATCATCACATCGACCTTACCTTTCTTGATAACCAACGCATGCGACCAATCGTTGCGCACATCAACCCATATGTTTGCGCCCGACGACGATAGGTGCGTCACGGCAACAAACCTCTCGAAGTGGAAGTTATCGAGGATGTCGGCATGTGCCCTATTAACAGAGAATAGGAGCACGACAATGGTTGCTATATATCGCAGATACTTAGACATATACTCTATTTTATTGCTACGTGAATATGTGCTATACCAAAGCTCTGCGACTTAGCCTTCACGCTGGCAAATCCCACGCCACGCAACATCTCGGCGAAGCGCTCAGGCGATGGGAACTCCTCGACCGAGTCGGGGAGGTAGTCGTAAGCCTTTCTATCCTTCGAAATCATCGCCCCGATGCGTGGTAGCAGGCGGTGCGAATACTGAGCATATACCCACCTTACAAGGCGGTTGCGAGGAATGGAGAACTCCAACACGACGAGTTTGCCTCCAGGCTTAAGGGTGCGATATAGCTCGCTTAGTCCCTTCTCGAGGTTCTCGAAGTTGCGAACACCAAATGCCACGGTGACAACATCTACCGACTCCGCAGCCACCATGTCGAGATTTTCGGCATCACCCTTCGTGAGCGATATGCGCCCCGTCAAGCCGAGCTTAGATATTTTGAGCTCCGCCACACGCAACATCTCCTCCGAAAGATCTACGCCAAGGATGCGGGCCTGCTCTATGCGCTTAGCCATGGCTATGGCAAGGTCGCCCGTGCCCGTGGCAATATCCATAACAACCTTTGGTTGTTCGTTGCGCACAATGCGCATAACACGCCTACGCCATATGCGGTCGATGTTGAACGACAAGACGTGGTTAAGCCTATCGTAGGTCGGAGCAATGTTGTCGAACATCTGCTCCACCTGCTCCTTTTTTGACTGCTCCTCGTTATAAGGTTTCATAGTTACAGCTCTTATAATTATAACTCACTTACTCATATCTTATTGCCTTGGCTGGCGACACCCGTGCTGCATATAGCGACGGAAGTATCAGCACAAGCATAGTCACGGCAGTAGCCACCACCACGGCTAACGCCCACAGCCTCCAGCACATAGCCACAGGCACGGTGCTGAGGATATAGCCCTCGGCAGGGAGTGGCATAACGCCAAAAATGTGTTGCACCGTAACGAGCACAATGCCACACAACGTGCCCCAGCCCACGCCACGCATGACGATGAACATCGCACGGAAAACAAAGACCTTGACTACCGACCAGCGGCTCATGCCCATGGCACGTAGCTCGCCAATCATCGTCTGACGCTCGAGGACGATGATAAGCAGTGCCGTTGCCATATTAAGTAGCGCCACGATAATCATGATTATCGAGATAAATAGCGCATTCACGTCGTGCGTCGCCAACCAGCCAAAGAGGTTGGGATAGATGGTCTGCATGGTGAATGCCTCGGCATTTATCTCGTGGTCGTAGTAGAGCCCGATAAGCTCCTGGTTTAGCAGCTTGGCACTCGCCTCAACATCGACATCGGGACTTAGCCACAACTCGTAGCCCGTAACAGCGCTCTTGCCATTCGGATAGAAGCGCTCGACGTTGCGTATGTCGCTGATAATAAGCGCATCATCAATAACATCGAGTCCCGTTTTGTACAATCCGCACACCTCAAACCTATCACGTAGCATGCCGTCGTCGGGGTCTACGAACAACATCTCGATGCGCTCACCCACGCCAATATCCATCTTTTGGGCAACGTCCACCGAGAGCATCACATCACGTGAGCGAGGCTCACGGCCTATGCGTGGCAGCGCACCCTCGACAAGATACCTCTCGAAGAACGCAAAGTCGTACAATGAGTCTACGCCCTTCAGCACCACGCCAACAATGTTGTCGTCGCTCTTTATCACGCCCTCCTTTGCCAAGTATGGCGAGAAGCGCACAACAGGCTCTTTGTCAAGCATCTTAACGAGCTCACTGCTACGCTCGAGCAACACGGGCGATAGCGTTCCCATGCTCTGGGGCGCTGTCACCACTATATCTGCCGAGGCGCCGCTAAGCATAGCATCAACGCTCTGTTTGAAGCCCACAACAACCGACACGGTGACGACAATCACCATGAGGCTGATGGCTGTGGCGATGGTTGCCACACGCTCCATGACCCCGGCACGCTCGCCATGCTTGCGGCTCGATAGGCGCTTAGCTATGTAAAACTCGTTGCTCATATCTTGGCAAAGATACGAAAAAAAGTGAAAAGTGAGATGTGAAAGGTGAAAAGTGAGAAGTGAAAGGTGAAAAGTGAGAGGTGAGAGGAGAAAGATGGGATAGATGGGACGAATGGGATAGATGAGGAGCGCTAAAATAGGGAGATTAGGGAATTTAAGGAGATTAAGGAAAGGCTATCACTAAACTCCTTAAATTCATTAAACTCCTTAATCTACCACATCAATCAGCGCACCAATTTGTTGTCAGAAGGGGCGCAGATGCGTCCTTATCACAAGAAATAAATTTGTTGTTAGAAGGGGTTAGATTTGGCTTATCGCAAAAGTGAGCACCCGAGGATAGTACTCAAACGTACAGCCTCGGGTGCTCAACTTTTTGGGATAGGTCGAAGATGACCCCTTATCACAACAAATTACTCTTCGGGGAGTTTGAACTCGGTGAAACCAACCTCCACGAGAATGTTGTACCAAGCGAAGCACTTCTTCATATCTGATACGTGAACACGCTCACGGTCGTACTCTGGGAGCACCTTAGCGAACTCTGCCTCGATCTTGTCTGCCGACTCCTTGTGAGAGATAGCCTGCTTGCCACCTGTGTAGTTCCAGATGTTTGTAAACACGTCAGCAAGAGCGATATCCTCACCCTCGGTGAACATAGAAATCTCGGTGAGTGCGCTAACACGAGATGTTGCGGCAGCATTCATACGCTTGCCGTCGATAAGCGACTCAACGATAACACCACGCATTGACTGCGCTACATACTTGTAAAGACCTGGCTGACCTGAGATAGCCAAAATATCCTTCAATTCCATAGTTTTATTCTGCTATTATTTAGTTGTTAGTTATTTCTTTAAGTTTACGTCGAGCTGTGGGAATGGGAAGTTAATGCCACTCTTTGGCAACTCAACATATATACGCTCCTGAATTGCGAACTTAAGACCCCAATAGTCACCATTCTTGCACCATGCACGAGCCGAGAAATCTACCGAGCTATCGGCAAGGTTTACGAGGAACACCGAAGGTGCTGGGTCCGAAGCCACACGGCTGTCGCTCTTAAGCATCTCGGTAACCACCTGACGCAACTTCTCGGGGTCGGTGCCATACTCCACGCTGATGGTCCAATCCACACGGCGCATCTCCTGAGTCGAGTAGTTGTCGATAACCGATGTCGAGATAGTGCTATTAGGGATATATATTATGCGGTTGTCGTTGGTGATAATCTCGGTTGAGAACAAGCCAATCTTGCGCACTGTGCCCTCCTCGCCCTGAGCGTCGATATAGTCGCCGATGCGATAAGGACGCAACAGAAGGATCATCACGCCACCAGCGAAGTTCTGCAACGTGCCGCTAAGAGCCATACCGATAGCCAAGCCTGCCGAAGCAAGCATTGCCACAAGCGACGTGGTATTGATGCCAAGCACCTGAACCACAACGAGTACGATGACAACATATAGCAACACCTTGACCACACCCGAGAGGAACGAGCGCAACGACTTCTCGACGCTCTTCTTCTCGTAGACCCTATCCATAATACGCATCACACGGCGCACAATCCAGCGACCAATGTAGAAGAGCACGAGGGCTGCGACAATCTTTAGACCTACAACCAAAGCGCTCTCCAAGAGCTTATCTACAAGCCCTGCATAGTCGATGCTAAAGAGCTGCTCGACACCCTCCTTAACATCCTCAACGCTATGAATAGCAAGAGGCGACTCCTTAGCTACTTCGGCAACTGTCTCAGCGCCGCTCTCGGCAGCTGCTGCACCCTCCTGAGCCTGAGTTGATATAAACAATAGGTTTTTCATATCAGGGAATTTGGTATAATTCTAAAAATTACAGCAACAAAGATAGTTATTTTTTGGAAAATTTCGTATATTTGTTGTTGAGATATCGAAATATATTCTCAGCGTCGTAAACAATTAAAGCATTGCACAAGTATGAAGAGTGATAACATCGAGATTATTCAGATCAACATATCGGGTGAGGACAAGCCAGGCCTAACCTCCTCGCTTACAGGCATTCTCGCCAGCCACGATGCCTTTATCCTCGACATCGGTCAGTCGAATATTCACCGCACCATGACCCTCGGAATTTTGTTTATGACCTCTCCCGAGCGCTCAGGACAGATTATGAAGGAGCTGCTGTTTAAGGCCTCGGAGATGAACATGACCATTCGTTTTGAGCCTATCACCAAGGAGCAGTATTGCGATTGGGTTGGTGGTCAGGGCAAAAACCGATATATCATCACCATGGTGGGCCGCAAGATTACGGCAGAGCATATCTCGAACGTGACACGTGCAATATCGGAGGAGGGGCTAAACATCGACGACATCAACCGCCTAACGGGCCGCATGCCTCTCGATGAGGACGAGCGCACGCCAAAGACAAGTATCGAGTTCTCGGTGCGTGGCACACTCTCGGACAAGGGTCACTTCCAGCGAGCACTCATGGAGCTTGCCAAGAAGGGCGAGGTCGATATATCGTTCCAGAAGGACGGCATCTTCCGTCGCTCACGCCGCCTGATATGCTTCGATATGGACTCAACGCTAATCACCACCGAGGTTATCGACGAGCTTGCCGACCGTGCGGGCGTAGGTCCTCAGGTGCGAGAGATTACGGAGCGTGCCATGCGTGGCGAGATCGACTTTAGAGAGAGCTTCGAGCAGCGTGTAGCACTGCTCAAGGGTCTCGACGTAGATGTGATGGAGGATATCGCCATAAACCTACCTATCACCGAGGGCGTTGATCGCATGATGACAATTTTAAAGCGTGTGGGATATAAGACAGCTATTCTATCGGGTGGTTTCAACTACTTCGGCAACTACCTTAAGCGCAGGTTTGGCTTCGACTATGTCTATGCCAACGAGCTCGAGGTGGAGAATGGCAAGCTCACAGGACGCTACACCGGCGAGATTGTTGATGGCGCACGCAAGGCCGAGCTACTTCGCCTGCTCTGCCAATTCGAGAATATCGACATTCAGCAGTCGGTGGCTGTGGGTGATGGTGCTAACGACCTTCCTATGCTCAACATCGCTGGCCTCGGCATTGCGTTCCATGCCAAGCCCAAGGTGCGTGCCACAGCCCGTCAGTCGATATCTACCGTAGGTCTCGACGGCATTCTATACTTCCTTGGCTTGAAGGATTCGTGGGTAGAGCCTAAAGCATAACGCCATGCGCCTCAGGCTCATATCGGCATGTGCCACCCTGCTTCTTGGCGGCTGCTACAATAGCACCACACCGCCAATAATCGCCACGGAGCTACCCGTGGCAAACTGCCTTGTGAGCGAGCTACGTGAGAGCGTCAATGAGGGTGGATATCAGGTTATTAACGAGAGCAGCGTGATTGTCGGGCGAGTGACATCGTCGGACAGAGATGATAACTTCTACCGCACGATGATAGTTCAAGACCAAAGTGGCGGCATCGAGGTTGTTGTGGGGCTTGACAGGCTACACACCACATACCCCGAAGGGCTGCTCGTAGCACTGAGCCTCAAGGGGTGCACGCTCGGCTATCGCTATGGCACTCTGCAAGTTGGAAGCACCGCCCCAAGCTACGAGAGCTACGACATAGACTACCTACACTCACAAATTGATGCCCATAGGGTTATCGCCCGAAGCAGCGACATCGAGATTATAGAGCCCACGCCCCGCACAATTGCTGAGCTACGTAGGGATATGTGTGGCGAATATGCTGAGATAAGCAACCTACGCCTCGTAGCATCAACATCTATCGACACACTTCGTAACGAGAGCCTCGCCAATGCCAGGTGGCGGGGATACGCCCTTTTCTGCGACGAGCACGACGACACACTGCTTGTGTTCACACGTGACTATGCCACATATGCCAACAACGCCATTCCGCACTCCGTCAGTGCGCTACGAGGCATAGTGCAACATGGCAAGCACCGCAACGGCAGAGAGTACTACCAACTAAAGATGCGATATGGCGAGGACTGCACTGCATATTAGCCTAACGCTCAGCCTATTGCTGTCGCTCGTTTCGTGCACTACGGAGAGCCTTATCTTACCCCGTGGCGAGGTGAGCGTTGCCTATCTATGGTCGCTCTCGGAGAGGCGCTCCGTGACAATCAAAAGAGATATATACATCGTTGGCTATGTTGTTGCTAATGACAGGCTTGGCGAAAAAAACAATGCCTTAGTCATCGACGACGGCAGTGGTGGCATAGAGCTCAAGGTGGAGGGCACAAACATAGATCGTGATGTGCCCCTATTTAGCCGTGTTAGGCTGCGCTGCTCGGGGCTAAACATCGGACGTGAGGGTGGCAAAACGGTGATAGGCAAAGCACCTACGGCAGAGTATGTCGTAGATCGCATTGCCGAGGGCGACCTACTCAACTACCTGACAATCATCGACAACCACGACACAATGCCCGAGGGCGAGAGGCTCGCTGCCGATGAGATCTCGAGCGACAAAATGCTGCGCTACGTGGCGCTGAGCAACATGCTCCCCATCGCCGAGGAGCGTGGCATGACGTGGTGCGACACCATGGAGCAGTCTACCGAGCAGTATCAAACCACCGTGCGCCACTTTTGTGACCTGAGCGACACGCTGCGCATAGTCACAGATGGCAGGTGTAGCTATGCTGGCGAGGAGCTGCCCGACGCAAGGTGCACCCTGCAAGGCATTCTCGATTGGCACGACGGCGACATAGCCCTACGAATATCATCACATCAGGTTTTCAAGTAATGCAATCCTCATAGAGCATACCTCTAAGAGGATTTTTTTGGTATATCTCGCCCCATTCTTGAGGGCAACCCGAAAACCTCATAACGCAATAGCAATGCATTACGTCGCCCCATTGACCCCGTGTTGGTGGTCGAGCAATCGCACGCTAAAAAAACATTGAGATTTACGCAAGAATTAGAAAAAGTTTTGTTAATTTTGTAAAACAAAATCACATTTGCCCTTTGCCATAAAAAGGCAACTACTCGCTAATGACAAATTGAATTTACAAAACCTCTCTGAAGATTACTGAACAATTTTAAATTGCTACTGCTATGAGAACTAAAAACATATTCCTCGCCCTTGCGCTTATGGTCGCTGCCATGCTGCTCTCGGCTCCTGTGGCATCTGCACAAAACCTCACCCCTAAGGTAAACCCTAAGAGTGGCTTATATGGCTATTGGGGCACAAAGAAAAATGGCGACAAAGCTTTTATTATCAAGCCAAAATTCGACAAGGCAGAGAGGTTTGTGAATGGTCACGCCTTTGTTAGTGTAAATGGTGCGTGGTATATCATCGGCAACGACGGAAAGGCTCTTTTATCAACAACCTATTCCGAGGCATTTGCTTTGGGTTATGATCACTATCGTGTTTGCCAAGACGGCAAATATGGCGTTGTGGACTTACGTAGCTTGACTGAGATTCTGCCAATTAAGTATGATGCGATAGATGCTTTTGATGACAAGTATAAGTTGAAAATCGAGGGGCGGTATGGCTTGGTAGATAAAGCTTGCAAAGAGATTCTTCCCATCAAGTATGATAAGATCGATGTTTTTGATGACAAGTATAAATTGACCATTGATGGTAAACTCGGTTTAGCTGATAAGTTAGGTACGGAGATTCTTCCTATCAAATATGATAAGATAGATACTTATGATGGCAAGTATAAATTGACCATTGATGGCAAACTCGGTTTAGCTGATAAGGTTGGCAAGGAAATTCTACCAATTAAGTATGATGCGATAGATACTTTTGATGGCAAGTATAAATTGACCATTGATGGTAAGCATGGCTTAGCTGATAAGGTTGGCAAAGAAATTCTTCCTATCAAATATGATAAGATAGATATTTATGATCACAAGTATAAATTGACCATTGATGGTAAGCAAGGCTTGGCTGATAAGTCGGGTTCGGAGATTCTACCTATCAAATACGATGCGATAAGTGCTTTAGGTAATGCATATAAGGTAGCTATTGGTAATAAGTATGGTGTAGTAGATGGCGAGAATAAGGAAATTATCCCAATAAAATACGATGCAATAAGTGTTTTAGATATAAATGCATACGTGGTTGCTATTGGTGATAAGTATGGTGTGGTAGATGGCGAGAATAAGGAAATTATCCCAATAAAATACGATGCGATAAGTGTTTTAGATATAAATGCATACGTGGTTGCTATAGGTGATAAGTGGGGCATTGTTGATAAAACAAATAAAGTAATTGTAGAGCCTCAGTATAAGGCGATTGAGTGTATCGATGGAGGTCTATATGCACTACTTAGCGACAAATGGATATTTGTAGATTCATCGGGTAAGGTTGTTGATATTTCGGATAGAGTGATGCACTATACCACTAACGATGGGCAAAAAATTGCTGAAAATCCTGCAGACCAAAACTTATTTTGTGATGGAGTAGGTGTTCTGGTTTTTACAAATGCACCGACTTCGATTGGAAAGTATGCATTCCGTGATTGCAGTAGCCTAACAAGCATAACTATTCCCGATGGCGTAACTTCGATTGAATGGGGTGCATTCAAGGGTTGCAGTAGCCTAACAAGCATCACTATTCCCGATAGCGTAACTTCGATTGGATCTGATGCATTCGATGGTTGCAGTAATATAGAAGAGATAACAGCTGAGAGATGGATAGGTTATGCATTTGACAAATTCGCAGGTCTAAAAACAATAAACGACAAGGAGATAATCACCGACGGAGTGTTTAAATTCCTTGGAGATAAGCTCGTGTGGGTTGATAGAGGACTTTCGTCGGTATCTATCCCCGCAACCGTGAAGTCGATTCATCCAAAGGCATTCGCAGGTTGCGAATACATAAAGAATGTAAATGTTGCTGACCTAAACCTATGGTTGCGCTCGGGCGTAGATATGTCGTATTGCAGCTCGTGGCAGTTGTACCATAATGGCAAATTGGTTACCAATGTCACTATTCCTAATGGCGTGACTGAGATTGCTGATGGACAATTCTGCGACAACAAAAGCCTAACAAGCATAACTATTCCTAATAGTGTAACTAAGATTGGAGAGAGTGCGTTCTATGGTTGCAGTAGTTTAGGTTCAATCACCATACCTGCAAGTGTCAAAGAGATTGGCGAGAGTGCTTTTGAGGATTACAGACGCTTAACAAGCATCACTATACTAGAGAACGTAATTGATATTGGCAAAGATGCGTTTAAGCGTGACCAAGATTGGGGAACGTTTTATATCTATATGAAGAGTATTACACCTCCTGCGTTGGGTGGAAGATTTGAAAATTGGTACCGTAACACATGGGGTGAATGGCGTACTACTGATGACGTTGATGTCATAATCTACGTTCCGGAAAATGCCCTATTCAACTATAGATCGGCAGATGTTTGGAAGGAGATGGCAGACATAATTTATCCAATGAATTAGCACGCAGAGAGCGCAATAAAATTGTAAAGTAAATTGCATTAGCGGCAGCTGTCGTGAGGTTCGGACTACTTGCCGATGATAAGTTTAAAGCATCGTGCCTCGGATAATTAAAAAAATTACCACAACATTGTATAGACCCGCTCGCAATAGGGTTATGCCCATGATGGGCAGTTGATAACATAGTATAGAATAATTTAAAAAATATTTAGGACATGGCAATTATTGATTTTGTGAGATGGGCTCCTCAAGGCAGCGAGACTATCTACGCTTGGCGACACCCCGAGACCAACCTTAGCACATACACTCAGCTTATTGTGCAGGAGTCGCAGGAGGCACTGCTCTTCTCTAAGGGTCAGCTTGTAGGCAAGTTCGGACCAGGCAAGCACACGCTCAACACCGAGAACCTTCCTATCCTCCGTTCGCTCTTCGGCATTCCTTTTGGTGGCAATAACCCATTTACTGCCGAGGTGTGGTTTATCAACAAGATTCAGACATACAGCATTCAGTGGGCGATCGACAGCATGTCGATTCACGATGCGGGCTACAACACCCATATTCCTATCACAGCACGTGGTCAGTATGGTATGAACATCATCGACTCGGAGCGCTTCATAATCAAGATGGTGGGCACAAAGCACGAGTTCAACGAGCGCGACTTCACACAGCAGTTCGAGGGCGAGTTCACAACAAAGGTGAAGTCGATAATCTTGCAGTATATGATGCAGAACAACCTAAGCTTCAAGCAGATATCGGCATACCTATCGCAGATGTCGGACTACCTCAAGGAGTGCATGGCACCATTCTGCAACGAGCTGGGTCTTAACCTTGCGAAGTTCTACATCAACACCATCGAGGTTGATGACTCGACACCCGAGGGCGTACGCATTAAGGAGGCTATCGCCAAGCAGGCAGAGATGTCGATCACAGGTCGCACATGGCAGCAGGAGCAGATGTTCGGCACAGCAAACAACGCCATCGACGGCTTCACAAACGCCATGGGTGGTGGCAGCGGTGCTGGTGGCATCCTTGGTGGCATCCTCGCCATCAACATGATGAATGGCATGGGCGGCGGCATGGGTGCTGGCATGGGCGGCGGCATGGCACAGAGCATGATGCAGCCACAGTACAACCAGCCAGCGTTCAGCGGCAACAACAACATGCAGGGTGGCGCACCTACTGAGCAGGGCTTGCAGCCAACAAAGATGGTATATTGCTCGAACTGCTCGAACAAGTACCCTAACTCTATGCGCTTCTGCCCTAAGTGTGGCGACCCATACAACCCTTGCCCTAAGTGTGGCACCGACAACGACCAGAATGCTCGTCGCTGCATCGGCTGTGGCCTACAGCTTCAGGGTGGCAATGCCGTATGTCCAAATTGCAACGGACCACTACCTGCGGGCGCATCGTTCTGCGGCAACTGCGGAACACGCATAGGCTCAACCGACGTATGCTCACGCTGTGGCAACGCCCTTTCACCTGCGGTGAAGTTCTGCCCTATTTGTGGCAACAAGAGATAGTAACAACCTAAAAACGATAACCTATCATGACTAATTGGATTGCATATTTTGCCACCGTGCTCGGCTTGGCACTCGTGGTAACAGGCTGGTTTCTTTGGGGCGACCAGAGCCAGACAAACATATTCGCACTAAACATCGCTATCTCTGTGATTGCATATGTGGTGATGTTTATCGACGTACTACTACCCTGGGGCAACTTCCGTGAGAAGACTCAGCGCCGCATAGGCAACTTGGCTATGCGCTGGTTTGTGCAGTATGGCTACTCTATTACTGCCATCGCACTTCTTATCATCTGCAACCTTGCCAACCTTCAGTTCGAGGTATCGATATTCTTGCAGTGTGGACTTCTGCTTCTCCTAATCTTTGGCATCGCCGCAGCAAAGGGCTCGGGCGAGAAGATCGAGGAGGTGAGCCGTGCGATAAGCCACACCATCGACTGCTTGCAGCTTGTGCGCCAGGCTCAGGACTCGCTCTTGGAGGCTGCCTACGACGCATCGGCACCTGATGAGGTGGTTGAAAAGATTAAGCGTCTGGGCGAGGATCTACGCTTCGTAACACCCTCTAACTCAGACGAGTCACGCAAGGTGGAGAGTCAGATTATGGAGCTCTTCGACCAGACACGCTCGCTCCTTAGCAGCTACGAGCTAAACAACGAGCTCATAAACAACAACATCGAGAAGGGCGCACGACTAATACAAAAGCGCAAATCAACTTATTCGAACTAACAACATTAAACTACTAACCATATGAAAGGTAAGGTCTTTGCATCGTCTGACAACATCTATCAGGATCAGGCGAAGATTCTATTCAACTACTACCAGCAGGCAGCTGAGAAGATTGTCCGTGAGGAGGAGCGCATCGAGGGCGAGATTGAGAAGCTCAAGGCTGAGCGTGCCGCAGTCGAGGAGCAGATGTCGAAGCTATGGTATTGGTTTTTGACCATCGTACTCTTCTTCATGTACTTCATCAAGAAGAGCGAGTGCGAGAAGAATATAGCAAGCATCGATAGTCGCATCAAGGAGTTTAAGAAGCTCCATGGCGAGATCTTCCGTGACTATAAGGTAACCAAGCTCGGCGTGGCATATGTACCTGTGGCAAACCAGGTTAAGTATGACGACCGCAGCTTTATTGTGGATTATACCGGCTCGACACCTAACTCAGATGTTGTGCTTCAGGTGTCACGCCAAAACGACCTCTTGGCAGATACCATTAGCCGCCTCGAACAGCAGTCGGAGCAGGCACCTATCGTCGAGAGCTCGAACGACATCGAGACAATTGCTACCGACAGCTACTCTACATCTATCCAGGAGCTCAACCAGCACGACTACCTCGGAGGCTTGGAGCGCTCGCTACGCACCATCTCGTTCTGCATGAACGACCTCGAGACATCGTCGGTGTCGTTGCCACTCATTGCCAACAACAGCGCTCAGCTACGCTTCTTGCGTGAGTTCGCCACAAAGGATATTCCTGAGGGTGCTCCTGTTATCAACGCATTCAAGGGCGAGCAGTATGACAACAGCATCAACATGTTCCAGGAGCTCAACAAGCTCAAGGACTCGCTATCGACAAAGACACAGCAGTTTGAGGATGTGCTTAAGTCGTTGATGGTCAATATGGCAAGCTCGGTGCAGAAGATCTCTACGCTCAAGGTAGCATCAGTAGATAAGGTGGTTTTGGAGTCGAACAAGATGTTGCTAAACATTCTTAAAGCACCTTACAACCACTACTCACCACAGCTCGAGTACGAGGAGATTGAGCGCATCAAGAACGAGAACTTCGACTATGGCGAGGATGTACACTCTTACGAGCCATTTAAGCTCCGTGCAAGCTCACGTGTTAAGTTCAACCTACTCACCGGCATGTGGACATCAGAGGACGGCAGCATCACCAACATGCCTTTCGGCGTGCATCAGATCCACGAGGAGATTGTAGCACCTATCGTGCAGAACCTCATGGCCGAAACACGCATCGAGCGCCTCAAAATATACAACCACATCAAGGATCAGAAGATATCATATCTGAATAAGTGGCATCAGGATACTGAGGCATTCTACCGTGCCAACCGTGCCGAGAGTGCCGACATCATCAACCTCATGCAGGAGAGCCTTAGAGAGTATGTTGCTGCCTACAACACCCTTGTATCGTTGGAGAAGACCATGGGTTCGATGAAGAACTCGGGTGGCGACCTTGCTTCAGCCGAGGTTAAGGTTGTCGATAACTCGGTAGACACCATCAGCGCCTTTGAGCTTCAGTCGCAGCAGTTCCAGAAGGCACAGAACGACTTCGAGGAGTATATGGAGCGCCTAAAGGAGGACATCGACCGCAAGGCCGAGAAGTTTGGATATGTGGAGTACTACGATGCCAAGCTTCGTGATGGCTACTCTAACGAGGTGGCTGTGGCTGCCAGCGAGATTCACGCCCTCGACGAGCGTCGCAAGTCGCTCGCTACGGTAAACCCACTCTTTGCCAAGACATCGATGCTTCCTCCAGAGCCAAGTGTCGAGGATATCACCTACGAGCAGATCTCTATCAACCTTCCAGCAGTGGCACAGAGCGCCCTCGACGAGCTTAACAACATCTCGCTTTCTGAGGAGGAGGCAGTAGCGGAGGCTACCGAGGTAGTGGCTGAGCCTGTGAGCGTTAGCTACGAGGAGCCAGCTAAGGAGCCTATCACAGAAGAGGCTACTGAGGAGCCAGCAGAGGAGCCAGCTGAAGTTGAGGAGCAGGAGGAAGAGGTTGCAGAGAGTGGCATCTCGGCATCTGACTTCGACGACATGAGCGATGACGACATCATGGGCGTTATGGAGGCTATGGGTCTTGACTACGACGCCGACAACTTCGACCGTGATGCAGCCATCGAGGCAATAATCGAGAATAATAACTAATAAACCGCAGAGCTATGTCATCAACTATTCATTGCGAGGTGGACACCATGCCTATGGCGCAAAGCCTAACCTCGGTGTCACACAAAGTTGAACAAACACGTGCTGCTGTTGTTGCCATGCAGGCTGCGGTGATTTGCGCCGAGCAACAAGCAGCGGACCAAGTGTGCGAGAATGTAAATCGAGGCTTCTACACCCTCATACAATCGCAGATATCTCAGAAGGTAGCACGCCTACGTAGCGAGGTTGATTCACATATGATGAACCTCAACCAGCAGACGAAGCAGCTACTTGCAATACGCAACCGCATGGAGCGTGACTATGGCATGATATGTTCACGCTATGTCAAGCTCTTCAGCGGCATCAACAAGAATCTTCAGCAGCGAGTATTCGAGCTCGACAAGCCAACTATCAACTTCGCTGTGCGTGATGTAAACACACTCTCAAACCGCACCAAGCAGCTCACAGCAACAGTTCCTGTGGCGCAGCTCGAGTCGGTTACTACCAGCCAGCGCATCGTGGCTTCGAACATGAAAAACCGAAGCATGCGTGCCATAAGCTCGATGAACAGCTTCCTTAGCGACCTTAAGCAGCAGGATGCGCTTACACACAGCGTGCTTCTGCCTATGCGCATGGAGCATAACGCCGACCCGATGATGATTCCTGTTATCATCAGCGAATCGAACTTCGACCGCAACGACAGCCGCAAAGTGGATATCGCCATCAACGACTCGGCGCTCGAGAAGGGTTGTCGTGATATCATCAAGAGCGCTGTGACAAACACTGAGTTTAGCTGGCAGCAGAGCTCGGGCATCGACATCGAGCTAAAGAGCGAGTTTAACCGCATCAAGGCTCAGTCAAGAGCATCGGAGCGTGTCAAGGCGTTGGCAGAGAAGCTATTCTTGGCCAACACGTTCGAAACATTAAATAAGTAGTATTATGGGATACCGACGAAGTTTTTCTGAAACCATCAGTGTTCACTACTCTGGTTCAGTGTCATTCCCCGCTTCGCAATCGGGCGGCAGCGTATCCTATAGTGGTACAGCGTATGAGACTGTTCATGTGAACATCTATGTCGATAGCGACCCCTTCGAGCGTAGCGTGAGCGACTGCAAGAGCGAGCTTACAGGATTGAACGCCTCGGTGGCTACGATGAGCGCAGCGCAGGTTGCGGCAATACGCAAGAATGCAGAGCAGATTGGCTCGACAATCGTCAAGGGTTTCTTCAGCACCGTGAGCTCGGAGATAAGCCAGCAGATTGCTGAGCTACGCTCGAGCGTCGATGCCACGCTACTACGCCTCAACGAGCTATCGAAGCAGTGTGCCGACAAGCAGCGACAGATGCAAGCCGACTACACACGCATCACATCACGCTACATGAAGATATTCTCGGAGCTTGACAACGAGTGCAAAAACCGCATCTTTGAGCTCGACCGTCCAGCCTTCATGTTTAAGCAGACTACCGACCATAGCGCAGCACGAGCAACAGGCAACGACCTTGTATCGACAGCAGCCGTGGCGGGTGGCGAGAATAGCGCCTTGGAGGCACGCATCGTAGCGTCGAACGCCAAGCACTCTGCAATGGAGGCCTTGGGCCATGCCAACCGATTCTTGGGTCTACAGCGCAGAACGGACAACATTATCGCCGAGAGCGCCATCGCCGAGAGCGAGGCAGGCACCTACTATAGCCCTGTATGCTACATCGAGACTAAGGAGGGCAAGAACATCGACCGCAAGTCGTATAGCGTCGATAAGCTACGCCTCAACAACTCGATGCTTGTAGGCGAGCTACGTGATCTTGACCTTGGCAACAGCCAGGAGAACCAAATGCAGCTACAGAGCGACTTTGAGCAGGTGGTGGGTACTCACTATGCCAATGCCAACGACCACGATGCACGTGTGCGTGACTATGTAACAAAACTATTTAAGCGTAACATTATTAACAAATAGTAACGATGAAAGAACTCAAAGAGATTCGTTTTAACGAAACAGATATACAGCTTCAGGACAACCTTGTGCGTGGCTCAATTCTTCCCGAGAAGATTGCCGAGCTCAACCGCAACATCATCTTCCAGGGCAACAACGTTGTCGAGGGCCCTATCTTCGGCCACCGCATCGAGGTGCGCAAGGGCGACCTTGAGGTGCAGGGTGCAGCCTTTGCTCAGCACGAGTTTTACGTGAGCGCCGATGTTGAGGGCAAGGTGCAGTTTAAGAAGAGCGTGGGCTCGGCAAACTCTATCGTGTCACGTGCTGCCAACTGCGAGCTTAGCTTCGCCTCGGACGTAAATGCTAAGAGCGTGACTCTTCACAACGCCTTTGTGGCAGGTAGCATCTATGCCGACGAGGTGCAGCTCGACAACTGCGTGGTTGTTGGTGGTGTGTTTGCAACCCAGGAGGTTGAGATCTCAAACTCGATCATAGGCACGTTCAACTCGCCTGTGGTGCGCCTCTCGGGCATCAACTACCTACTATTGCCAAGCGCCTTCTCTATCGAGAAGATTACTGCTGCGGCAGATACCAAGCTCTACAACCTCAGCCTTGCCGACCTCGGCTCGCTCTACCGTGGCATGCCTCAGGCAGAGAACTCGGGTCGCATCGCTATCGACATCAACATCGACGAGGTTAAGAGCAAGCTTGTGGACGAGAACGAGCAGAAAACCTTGCGTAGCTACACCGTTGTGGGCAAGGTGCTTGCTGCCGACCTTATCGACACCGACAAGTTCCAGAACCACTTCTTGCTAACAGCAGCAAGCCTTGGCACACAGCTGCTCAAGACCTACGACCTTGGCCCTGATAGCAACGGCAACCTTGCGTTGCTAACCCTCGACAACATTCGCAGTTTCTTCTTCGACATTCTAAGAGGTAAGCGTGAGGTGCAGGAGATGAGCGGTAGCTTCAACATCTCGGATCTCGGACGATAATCCCGATTACGTACTAACCTAAGGTCGCTCCACATGGGGCGACCTTATTGTTTGTAGCTATACGCACTTGCGTTGGGGTATACACAAAAAAATAGCCCCTCAAAACTGAGGAGCTACAAGCTATGGTGGACCCAGAGGGGCATGATCCCACGACCTTCGGATTATGAGTCCGCTGCTCTAACCAACTGAGCTATGGGTCCAACGAATTATTGTTCGTGGGTGCAAAGATAGTAAATTTTTCGTAAAACACTACCCTCGGCGAAAAATTTTTATTCGCCACCACAAATTGAGCCATAATAAAAAGTTGGGGCGCTCGCCAACGAACACCCCAACACATATATTATATATATAATGATTACTCCTCAGCCTTCTTGTCGTCGGCATCAAGCTCAACCTTGAAAGGGATAGCCTCGTCGAGAGCCTTGAGCTCCTCCGCTGAGAGCTCGGTAAGAGCCTTGCCGAACTTCTCCTCAGCAAACTCCTCACGATACATTGCAAAGGCTGCCTCAACCTCGTTCTCGAGGCTCTCACGTGCTGCTGCAGGAAGCTTCTCAGCGTCTACATAGCTTGCAACGTCGATCTTCTTGCCATCAACAATCTCAAGGTCGTCGTCGCCCTCAAGCAACATATCCTTGATAACCTGTGCCAATGAGCCCTCCGCCTCAGGAGTGTCGCCAGCCTCGTCGGTAAACACACGGTCGCCAACCTTCACCTGGTTCTCGCTAACGAACTCGATAACCACAGGAGAGGTAGTGTAGCGGTCAGCACCACCCTCAAAGCCTGCAGGAGCACCAAAGGCGAGTGTATAGAGCACGAAGAGCCAGTGTGCAGAGATACCTGCCACCAAGCCACCCACGGTGTGAGCGAGGATAGCCTTAGAGGTGAGCTTGCGGTAGCCAAGAGCGTCGAGCATAGCAGTATGTGTTGAGAGGTAACCGCTCCAGCACATACCGATAGCAGTGAACACAGCAATTGCGTTTCCGTTGATAATATGCTGAGCTGCGAACTCAGGCACAAGGCTCAACGCAGCACCTACAGCGCCCAACGATGTGATTGGGAATGCCATGAGTGCTGGGTGCTCGAAGCCGAACAACCACTCGAAAATGAAGTTAATCTTGCCAAATACCAAAGGCAAGAACTCGATACCCTCGTATGCAGCACCGTCGTATGTGCCGTTAGCACCAGCACCAAACGTAAGAAGCATAACGAAAGTAGAGATGATAAGCACACCAGGGATAATTGACAAACCTACGTCAACACCTGTCTTACCACCATCGAGCAACGAGTTGAGGATGCGAGTAAACATAGATGTCTCCTTAACCTCGTCGCTTGCCTTCATATCATTCTCGTCAAGGACTGCGGCAAACTCATTCTGGAACTCAGGGTGAGCCTTAACCACGAAACGCTGCATAAGGCGTGTTGAGCAGATACAGCCGATAAAAGCACCGAGAAAGCCGATGAATGGCTCAACAAAGTAGCCCTGCGAGATCATAAACACGATAACGAGGAGTCCCATACCGAATGCTGTACCGAAGTTGGTGAGCGAGATAAGCTGGAACTTCTTGAAGTAAGAGCTGAAGCGCTTGTCCTTAGCCAACGAGATGATTGCTGGGTTGTCCGAGAGGAATGTCATCACAGCACCCAACGAAGCAACACCTGGAAGGTTGAAGAGTGGCTTCATCATAGGGCGCAAGATGCGCTCAAGGAGATTAACCACGCCAAACTCAACGAAGATAGCACCCAAAGCACCTGTGATAACGCAGATTGCCATGAGATAGAATACGGTGTTGAGCAATAGGTCGTGCGCCGTCTTCATGATTGTGTTGAGCATATTTGGCAAGCCCATAACTGAGCCGATACCGCCAAAGATAGCTACAACGATAAGTAGGCAGAAGATACCTGCAAGATACTTCTTAATGCCCTTCTCTTTGTTCTCCATATTGTATTAAGTATTAGATATTTATTTCTTGAGAAGCTTTGTGATGCCCTCCATCACGTCAATCTTCCATGTAAGACCTGCGGTGAAGAATGAACCCTTAGGAAGGGCTGTGCCAGCAACGTTTGTGTTTGCGCCAAAGTTGTAGGCATAAGCTGCATGAAGGCGGATATCACGGTTGCCTCTACCACCCAATGGATAGTACTCAACACCACCACCTACACGAGTGAGCTCGGTGCCAGGGATAAGACCCGATGCAGCGATTGCGCTATCGCCAATCTTGTCGTAGGTAGCCTTAGCAAATACGTTTACACGGTCAGCGATAAGGTATGAGAACTCGCCCATGATTGAGAAGTTGTCGAACAACAAGGCCTTTGCCTTAGGGCCACGATTCATAAGGTCGAGCTGAAGTGTTGCATCGCCAAACTTGAACTGGTTACCAAGGGCGACATATGTGTCATACTTGCCTGGAGCATACTGCATGAAGTTGAGCGAGTAGAGTGCTGTGTAGCAGCCATGCGAGCCACTCCAATAGAGGTTATAGGCGTAGTAATCTACATCCTTAGACACAGTGTCGTAAGGGCTCTGACATGCCTGGAAGAGGATAGTGTCGTTACCCTCGTTAGTGGTATATGCCACGCTTGCACCAATCTGATAGCAGTTTACGTTGTTCCAGAACTCCGAGCAGAAGTAGAGCTCGATAGGTGCACGGTCGTACTCCCAACCACCAATCATAAGCACCTGCTTACCTGCCGAGATAGAGATGTTCTCGATAGGCTTATAGGTCAAAGTAAACCAATCGGTGTTCTGCGCAAACTCGCTGATTGAGTTAGCACGGTTGAAGCGCTGACGCCATGAGTAAGAGAACTTAGGCGTAATCTGACCCTCCATGCGGAGGTTGAAGTAACGCACGTTGAAGCCCGAGCCAGCGGTGCTGTGGTTGCCAGCAACAGCCTGATTAAGGTAGTCGAAACGTGCCTCAACGCCAATGCGGAAGATCTCGTTCTGTTTCTCGTAGCCCTGCTGTGCCGAGAGGGCGCTAACGCTGAAAGCGGCAATAGCAACAAGCGCTACACGACAAATTAGTTTGCGTAGTGAGTTAAGTGTCATACTCATTCAAAAAGTTTGGGAGCCGTAGCCCACGTTTATGGTTAATAAAATTATATGCAAATGAATACGCAAAGGTAATACAAAAATCGAAAAGTAGACTCTCTTGGCGCTATGATAACGCAAAAAAGTGCAATATTATACCGAAGAACTACTCCTTTTATAGGAGTAACCATGGGATTTTTGCCAAAAACCCCTATCTTTGGCGAGAATTTTGACACTTATCCTACTATGGCAAACCTAACTCACAATATCACTCCTCGCTCGGGACTTGTGCTCGAGGGCGGTGGCATGCGTGGCGTGTTCACTTGTGGCGTGCTCGACTCATTGATGGATCGAGGCATTCGCTTCCCCTATGCCATTGGCGTGAGTGCTGGTGCGTGCAACGGATTGTCGTATATGTCGTCGCAGCGAGGACGTGCAAAATTCAGCAACATCGACCTTCTCGAAAAGCATCGCTACATAGGCTTTCGCCACCTTCTGACCAAGGGAAACATCATGGACTTCGACCTTCTGTTTCACGAGTTTCCCGAGCGCATAATCCCCTATGACTATGCCACTTACGAGGCTAACGACGCACACTACGAGATGGTCACCACCGACTGCCTTACGGGCGAGCCGTGCTACCTCAGCGAGAAGCGTGACCCGAAGCGCATCATCGACATTGTGAAGGCATCGAGCAGCCTACCCTTTGTCATGCCCATTAGCTATGTCGATGGCGTGGCGATGCTCGATGGTGGCATCAGCGACTCTATCCCCGTGCGCCATGCCATGGACTTAGGCTACGACAACTTGGTGGTGGTGCTAACACGCAACAAGGGCTACCGCAAGCCTGAGAAGCAGCGAGTACCCTTTTGGGCATATCGCAAATACCCCGCTCTGCGTGAGGCTATCCGCACACGTAACATGCGTTATAACAGCGACATGGAGCTTATCGAAAGGCTCGAGACGGAGGGTCGTATAATAGTAATACGCCCCGAGCGACCTATTGTCGTGGGACGTATGGAGCGTGACTCGAACAAGCTCTTAGCACTCTACAATGAGGGCTACGAGGTTGCCTCAAAAATCGATTTTTCTACTACTTTGTAAGCGACTTACTAATCAGGAATTGATCCCCATCGCTCAGCGTCTCGAGCCATGCATTTGTCTCGTTGCTTAGGCGCTGCGCCTCATCAATGTTGCCACTTTGCATCGCCTTAAGCATAAGCTCGTGACGATGTTTAAACGTTGCAACCACGTCGTCTTCTGACTTAGTCTTTGCATCGGCACAACCCACCAGAATTAGCGCAGCAAAAAGCAGTATATTTCTCATAATAAGTATTTTACAACAATCCATAGATAACCACTCCCGCAATGCCCGAGAGCACGATAAGCAGGATTGGATTTACTTTATATGCCGAGCCGAGAAGCGTAGCACCAAATATCGCCCAGCTCCAGCCGTCGATAAAGCTACGACCATCGTCCGACTTGGGGAACATAAGGAGCAATGCCGCCGAGGCAATCATGCCGACAACAACGGGGCGCATGCCACGAACAACACCCGTCACGTAGCGGTTATGCTGCAAGCGTAGGAAGTAGTGCGTGATAAGGAGCATGAGCGTGAGAGCCGGCAATGACACCGCCACGGTGGCCACCACCGAGCCCCAGATACCAGCCACCTCATAGCCGATGTATGTTGCTGAGTTAATGGCGATTGGACCAGGCGTCATCTGCGAGATAGCCACAATATCCGAGAACTCGCCATTGGTGAGCCACTCGTGAGAAACCACCACCTCGCTATGAATGAGCGAGAGCATGGCATAGCCGCCACCAAAGCCAAAGAAGCCGATTTTCAGGTAGCTCACAAAGAGCTGAGCGAGCGTCATTAGCATTGCTCACCTCCTCTCCGTGCTACCACACAAGCGCCCACCACAGCGCCTGCTATCAAGAACCAAACGGGCGATATGCCGAAATACCACACCACCAAGGCTACTGCCAATGCCACGGCAACAAGCCACCAGCGCATGCCCTTAGTTAGGCCCACGATAGGGGCTACGATAAGCGCCACAACGGCGGGGCGCATACCCTTGAATGCTGCATCGACATATGCGTTATTGCGTATCGACGCAAAGAATATTGCGACAACAAGGATAACCAAAAACGAGGGCAGGATAACGCCCAAGATGGCGCTTAGAGCACCGAGATAGCCACGACGCTTATAACCCACAAATACCGCCGTATTTAGGGCAATAGGGCCTGGTGCTGTCTGCGCAAGTGTCAGCAGATCAAGGAAGTTGCGCTCCTCGATCCACCCACGCCTATGTATCACCTCGTGCTGGATAAGGGGTATCATGGCATAGCCGCCACCAAAGGTGAAGGCACCAATCTTCAGAAACGACCAAAATATCTCGAGCAACCCTCGCATCGACTAACGTCTAAATCGGTAATATGTGCCAAAAGGTATCTGCTTCGAGCTTCTATCCTCGAAATATAGCTCGCCCATCTGCTCCATCTTAGGCTCGCCAAATGCCTGATGCACAGCCGTGCGGGCAAGCATCGACGAGAGGCCCATAGAGTAGAGGTTTAATACCAAGAAGGCATTCTGCTTCTCGAGCAACTGAGCGCAGCACTCCAACATACGGCAGATGTGCTCCTCCAATATCCACTTCTCGCCATTAGCGCCACGGCCATAGGCTGGTGGGTCGAGGATTATGCCGTGATACTTGTTGCCACGACGCACCTCACGCTCTACAAACTTCATAGCATCCTCAACAATCCAGCGCACGCCATCCAACGCAGACGACTCCATATTCTCACGTGCCCACGTAACTACCTGCTTCACAGAGTCTACGTGTGTAGTATCGGCTCCTGTCGAGCGTGCTGCGAGCGTAGCACCACCCGTATAGGCAAAGAGGTTCAAGACCTTAGGACGCTCCACGCCCGACTGCTTGAGATCCTCAATCGTGTCGTAGATAAACTCCCAATTGGCAGCCTGCTCGGGGAAGATGCCAACGTGCTTAAACGAGGTGAGTGCCAGGCGCATACGAAGGTGCATATCCTTATGGTCGAAGCCCACCATCCAGCGTGATGGCATCTCGGGCTTGAGCTTCCACTCGCCACGCTCCTCGCTCTTCGAGTCACGCAAAAACGAGGCATCTGCCCTTAGCCACTCTCGCTCGCTGAGGCTCTTGCGCCAGATAGCCTGAGGCTCGGGGCGGCGCACCACATGGCGACCAAAGCGCTCAAGTTTCTCGCCATCGCCCGTGTCAAGGAGCTCGTAATCAGGAATGTTGGGTGTAAGTTGCTTTATCATAAAATGAAAAGTTAAAACTAAACGGTAAGGTTTTGTCTAATGAGTAAAGAGTAATTAGTAGTTAGTAATTTATTTGTCATGTTGAGCCCTGGCGAAACATCTCGCAGAGAGCACGTACTTTCAATGTTAGCACTAACTGAGAGATTCTTCACTACGTTCAGAATGACATTGTCAGTGAGGTATATGTAGCAACGAAAAATATTACTCATTACTCTCTACTAATTACTAATTTAATTTTTCGTCGTTCTCTCCATCGCCTCCGAACAATCTATGAGGTTCATTCTGCAACGTGCACAGTCGAAGTCGAGGCGGTAGCGGTGGCGACCATGCTCCAAGTAGAGCCTGTCACGCAGCTTTGTGCCCTGCTTGAGGCACTCGCCAATCTCACGACGTATGCAGTAGCTCGACTCCATAACCCTCTCGCCATGTGTCGAACGCCACGAGTCGAGGCCCTCGACAATATGCTCCACGCCATGACGCTTATAGAAGCTGCGAGAGAGCGAATTAACAACATTATGCTGAGGCGATAGGCGCACCTCGGGGTAGCGGGCCTCGCCACTATCTTGGCGTATGTCGTGCTCAACTTGCAGCTCAGCACGCTTCGATGCCATTAGCGACAGCGCCTCACGACGCACCTCGGCAAGGAGCTTGGCTGTGGCAAACCACTCGGCACCCTCAACCCTGACGCTCGTAACACGGAAGATGCTATCACCACTCTTTGCCATCTGCTCCTCGGCAACAGAGCGCATCTTTTCTGCACTCTTCGAGGCCTCGAGCACCACGCTGCGTCGCACAACAACACTCTCACCCGCCTCGTCACGATACTCAGCCTCGATAGCCTCGGCCGAGAGGCGCACAACACACTCGGCATCGATGGCACGACGTGTGCGGCTGCGCTCAACCATCTGCGAGAATTGGTGGTCGTAGTTGCGATACACCTCCATGCCCGGCTTGATGCCGTCCATGCGGTTAGGCTCGATAATATTGTCCTCGACACGGTTTATATTTGTGCCGATGATGCCCTCTGACGAGAGGAAGCATAGTCCATCACCTGCATTTAGCGCCACACGTCCTGCCAGCTTGAAGCTGCGGCGGTCGGCAGTAGCCACACAGCCCACATACTCGCCTACAGCCTTGGGCGTATGGAACGATGCCACGCCAGGGCGCTTACCCGAGTACATATACTCGCCACCATCACGTGTAAAGCTCTTCTTGGGGTCGGGCGTAAACTCTATCTCGCTGCGACCCACCGACATACGCTTGCAGTCGGGGCGTGAGGCAAGAGCCTCATCAATTTTCTGACGGTAGTAGCTGACAACATTTTTTATGTAGTTGTCGTCTTTGAGTCTGCCCTCAATCTTAAACGACATGACACCCGCATCGATAAGCTCGCCAATGCGCTCCGAGAGGTCGAAATCCTTGACCGAGAGCAGGTGCTTGCCCTTGATAATCTTCTCGCCACGCTCCGTAACAAGGTCGTACGTTAGGCGGCATGGCTGCGAGCACTCGCCACGGTTGCCCGAGCGTGAGGACTGCGAGCGTGAGAGGTAGCATCTGCCGCTATGTCCCACGCAGATAGCGCCATGGATAAAACACTCGAGATCGACAGTTGTAGCACGACGAATATCCTTAATCTCGTCGAGCGACAAGGCTCGCTCCAAGATAACACGTGTAAAGCCGCTATCCTCAAAAAACTTAGCGCCCTCAGGGGTCATGTTGCACGTCTGCGTCGAAGCGTGTAGCTCCACGGGAAGGTTCATCTCTCGATATGCCATATCCTGCACGATAAGGGCATCGACACCTATGTCGATAAGCTCACGTGCAAGGCGCTCAGCATCGGCGAGCTCGCTCTCGTAGAGAATGGTGTTTAGCGTGACATATACTCGCACACCAAAGAGGTGGGCATATGCCACAACACGTGCTATGTCGTCGGTAGAGTTTGTAGCGCCACGACGAGCACCAAACTGATTAGCGCCGATATACAAGGCATCGGCACCACAATCGACAGCCGCCACCGCCGCACGATAGTCACGTGCAGGGCATAGCAGCTCTATATTTCGCTTCTTATCACTCATCTTGTGTGAAGGTTATCGCACAAAGATACAAAAAATTTGGCGTTACGCTGTACAATATAATTAATATTGTTGTATCTTTGTGAGTTGAAAGCAAAAGTGACGTTGAAAATTTTATTCCAAGATTAATTATATGCTTACATTAAAGCAACTACGTGACAATAAAGAGGAGGCTATCCGCCGCCTTGCAAAGAAGGGTGTTGATGCAGCACCAATAATCGCCACAATCGAGCTTCTCGACGACAAGCGCAAGGCTCTGCAAAATGAGCTTGATGGCTGTCTTGCCGAGCAGAACCAGGCTGCAAAGCAGATTGGCATGCTCATGGGCAAGGGTCTTAAGGAGGAGGCTGAGGCTAAGAAGCAGGAGGTGGCAGCCTTGAAGAGCCGCTCAAACGAGCTCAAGGAGGAGTCGGAGCGTGTGGCCGAGGAGCTTCAGAACGAGATCGTTAAGCTCCCTAACTTCCCTGCCGACATCGTGCCTGAGGGACGCACTGCCGAGGAGAATGTTGTGGTTAAGCTCGTGGAGAACTACACCGAGATTCCTGGCGAGGCACTACCCCACTGGGAGCTTGCCAAGAAGTACGACATCATCGACTTCGACCTTGGCGTGAAGCTCACAGGCGCTGGCTTCCCCGTATATAAAGGCAAGGGCGCACGCCTTCAGCGAGCACTCATCAACTACTTCCTCGACTGCAACACAAAGGCTGGTTATCAGGAGGTTGAGCCACCAATCATGGTGAACGAGGCATCGGGCTTCGGCACTGGTCAGCTACCCGACAAGGAGGGTCAGATGTACCACGCAACTGCCGATGGCTACTACCTTGTGCCTACTGCCGAGGTGCCTGTGACAAACATCTTCCGTGATGTTATCCTCGACCAGAGCGAGCTTCCTGTTAAGATGACTGCATATACCCCATGCTTCCGTCGTGAGGCTGGCTCTTATGGTAAGGACGTGCGTGGCCTTAACCGCTTGCACCAGTTCGACAAGGTGGAGATTGTGCAGGTGTCGCATCCCGACAAGTCGTACGAGGCACTCGACGCTATGGTAGCACACGTGGAGAGCATCGTCGCATCACTCGGCTTGCCATACCGCATCTTGCGCCTCTGTGGTGGCGACATGTCGTTCACATCGGCACTCACCTACGACTTCGAGGTATACTCTGAGGCACAGAAGCGCTGGTTGGAGGTGTCGTCAGTATCTAACTTCGAGTCGTTCCAGGCTAACCGCCTCAAGCTACGCTACCGTGACGAGAACCGCAAAAATCAGTTGTGCCACACACTAAATGGCTCGTCTCTTGCATTGCCACGCATCGTAGCAGCATTGCTCGAGAACAATCAGACTGAGGAGGGAATTCGCATACCTGAGGTATTAATTCCTTACACAGGATTTGATTTTATAAAATAATTTGTATATTTGCATTTGAAAACAGAGAAAACACTCATTTAAACTAAAAGTAATATGGCTTACAAAATTTCAGATTCTTGCGTTGCATGTGGTACATGTATCGACGAGTGCCCAGTTGAGGCTATTTCAGCAGGTGATATCTATTGCATCGATCCTAGCAAGTGTATCGATTGCGGTACTTGCGCAGGCGTTTGCCCATCAGAGGCTATCGCTCCTGAGGCTTAATAAGATTTTGTCTTAGAAAAATATAGGCTAACCCATTGGGTCAGCCTATATTTTTTTTTGCTCAAGGATCTCTATGCTCCAATAAATTTAGAAATAGATTGTCATGGACGTACCGATAGCTCCAGGTGTTCCGTTGACATACTTAGACTTATTCGTATAAATCTTATAATAGAACTTCCAGTCACACTCACGGCTACCAAAACCAACTTGAAGCACAACTGCACGAGTTGGTATCGACAGATGTTTTAGATCAGAGGCGTCTACGATCTGCCAAAATTTCGACTCGTCAAAATAGCTGGTATACTGCTGAAACGTTGCTTTTTGAGAAAATGAAATACCATATTCATATCCAACACCCAACAAAAAGGCAATATCGTCACCTCTACTAACATTCAAATTTAGAATCGCTGGGATTACAACCTCGTGAGCATTTTGCTCATATATAACATCCCAGCTTGGGTCTGTAGGGGGGTGATAGAGATTTCCCAATCCGCCACTACCTTGATAATTAATCTCATTGCTACAAGTTGTGTATTGGTACTTTACTCCTACTGTGGCATTAAACAATGAGTTATATCGACCTATGCGCATGATAACACCTACACCTGTTGAGAAGGACTTTAAACCCTCAATAGAGCCCTCGAGGCCAAAGGTCACAAAGGGTGATTTTGTTGTGGTAGTATAAGTCTGGGCTGTAGTACCACCTGCGCTACTCTTTGATGCATAGCTTGTTTTACTAGGTGTAGCATAGATGCGATAGCCCACAAACTTCTCGAAGTTTTCTACCTTAGCCTTTGCATCGGAAGCCTCTGCAGAAGCTCCACTTATCTGCTTAGCAAGAGTGCTTATACTTCCAACCAGCTCGTTATATTTGCTATCATTTAGCTCGCTCCAAAAGCCTTTATATGATGTTTTGTTTTTCAGCGTCCAGAGTATCCCATTCCAGTAATTTATCTTGCCCTGATAAAAAGATTCAGACACCAAGTGGCTTGTGACCTCGGCGGTGTCGACATATACATCGCGCGATGGCTCGGACTTCATTCTATATAAGTCATCACCCGTAAAGCTCAATGTTGAGCCGTCCATGTATATAATCTGAATTTTGGTTAGAACCATGTAGCGAGCTGTGTAGTTGTATATCACACACTCCCACGTACCACCGCTCTCTTGTCCCTCGTATACAGGACCTGTATCCTTACCCTTAATATCTTCATAACCACTGATATCACAAGGCACAATATCATCTACAGCATTGTACACATCACCTGTCCAATAGAGGTACTTGATGGTCTTTGGCGACTTGTTGACATATGCCAACGTATAGTCGCAACCACCAACTGAGTTTGGGGTATCTAACTCTGAATAGGTAATCTCTATAGCCCCCAACGCTGCACGTGTTGATGCTGGCAGAGAGTTGTACCACTTATTATACTCTTCATCTACTCGTGCCTGCTCC
The DNA here is from genome assembly GCA_017560425.1 of Alistipes sp. Taxonomy (GTDB): domain Bacteria; phylum Bacteroidota; class Bacteroidia; order Bacteroidales; family Rikenellaceae; genus Alistipes. The sequence goes on along the minus strand of JAFZEX010000034.1, from coordinate 14,250 downwards.
TGAGCTCGAGCCTGAGCAATGAGCGAGTCACGCAAATGTGGTAGGCGCGATTTGAGCTCACGATAGTATTCTATGCTATCTCGGCATGTAGCAGAAAATTTGTCTATCAAGCTATCGAGCTCTCGCTTAGTGCTTGCGTTCTGACCATTGAGCTCCACAACCCTGTCATGCTTAGCCTGATACCTCTGCTTTAGGTCATCTCCGTAGTTAGCAAGTTTTGTGGAGCGTGCCACGAGGGCATCATTTTGCGTCACATGCTCCTCACTCAAAACCCACAACTTTTCCTTATACTCAACAATATAGGCATCAAAACTCTCCTTCTTGGCAATGTTGGTATATCGCATAACATTGAGTGTCTGAGGCTTACGCACAACCTTGGGCTTGTCATCACCAAGCTTCACAACATCACGAACACCATAGCTAAAAGCCTCACCCGAGGCAACTGCTGCGTGGTAAGACTCGGGCAGCGGATATAGCTCGGCATTAGGCTTAGTGGTAACAGTAAGCCCATTATCTGGCTTATAATAGCTATCATACTGAGCATTACACACAAACACGCTCGACACCATGCCGAGAACCAATATTGCTAAAAATTTAATAAGACGCATATTCTTTAAGTTCAGATCTATACAAAGGTACAAAATATTATTTAAAAAGCAATCATCAGCATAAAATATCACCCTCTCACCACCCCACTATCAGTTCTGCTTATAACCATATAATTATTTCCGTTGGCAATTTTTTGGTGGGTAACAATTTTATCACGATATTTGCACCAGGAAAAGAAAACAACAGTAGAAATGAAAGCCCCGAGCATTAAGGACTCGACCCGAGATGAGAGGCGTGAGTTTGTGCTCAACGAGTGGCGGTGCTTGCTCAGCTGCGAGATGTGTGGCAAGTGCTCGATACTTAGAGGGCGAGATGAAGAGAGGCTCTACGCCGACTACATCGAGGGGCGACGTGAATATTTAGAGATAACATTAGAGTTACGAAACAATTAAAACAGAGATAATTATGGAGACAAAAGCAAAAGTATTGGCAACAATGGTTGAGGCAGGTGAGCCTCTAAACGCAGGTAAGATCGCAGAGCTTAGTGGCATCGACCGCAAGGAGGTGGACAAGGCTATGAAGGAGCTCAAGGAGGAGGGCGCTATCGTGTCGCCTGTGCGCTGCAAGTGGGCACCAGCAAAGTAAAACGATAAGTGATTGCCATAGAGAGTAAAGGGTGTTACAACGTCAGTTGTGACACCCTAATTTTTAAGGGAAAAGGTGAAAAGTGAAAGGTGAAAAGTATGGTGTGCTTCGCACGGACTTAATGAGTAATGAGTAGAGAGTAATTAGTAGTATTTTTTTGCTACTCACTACTCATTACTAATTACTCATTTTAATATATTCCAAAGATACTCTATTTCTGGAATCTAAAACTCCGCATCACACTCTACTACAATGCGCTCCTTAGTATGTGGGTGCCTAAACTCGAGGCGTGAGGCATGGAGGCAGAGGCGGTGGCCATCGCTAAGGTCGGCACGTTGCTCATGACCATAAATATCATCGCCCACGATAGGCGTGTTAAGCCCCTCGGGGTGGGCTGAGTGCAGACGCAGCTGATGCGTGCGCCCCGTGAGCGGATAGAAATGTATGCGTGTGCGACCCTCTTCGACTGCCACAACACGATACTCCGTGATGGCACGCTTGCCGTCGGGGGCAACCATCTGGCGTGGGCGGTTGTCGTAGTCGAGCTTCATGCTCAGGTCAATAATTCCAATCTCATACTCGACAACGCCGTCGAGAAGTGCCGTGTATTGCTTTGACACTAAGCGTGTTACAAACTGCTGCTGCATAGCCTTGTGCGTATCCTTATCCTTTGCCAAGAGCAGTATTCCCGATGTAGATTGGTCGAGGCGGTGAACAATCATTGGCCCCGAAGCCTCGGGATAGTGCTCGTGTGCCCACTGCTCAACGCTCCTTACGCCCGACTTGCCATCGACCGAGAGCATACCGCAGGGCTTATCGATGACCACGATGTGGCTATCCTCCCACAATATGCGGGGCTCGGGAGGGGTAATCTGCGTAAGTGGGTTAGGCTCAACGGCTAAGCCCTCGAGCATGTGTGTCAATATAGGCTTACACTTGCCGTTGCAAGCGGGATAAAAAGCACCATGGTGGCGCACCTCGCCACGGGGTGATGCACCCTGCCAAAACTCAGCCATTGCCACGGGACGTAGGCGGTTGAGATAGGCATACTGCAACAACTTAGGCGCTGCACACTCGCCAGCACCGGCGGGCGGAACAAGCTGCGGCGTGGGGGCAAACAATTCGCAAAGGTTGCGCACCTCGCCACGGGCATTTAGTATGCGAAACTCGGCAAATAGCTGCATCTGAAGTGCCGATGAGCGCCTCTGACGCTCTTGTTTTAGAGCCTCAACCTCGGCATGTAGCTCGTCGTAGCGATGTTGCGCTTCGGCAACCATATCACGCACGGCACGCTTTAGGCGTTGTAGCTCGGCATTATCTCGCTGACTCTCAAGGATTAGCTTATCAACATTCTCGCCCTCCTTACGTCGTCTATCACGCTCTGCTTTGCGCTCCTTAAGTTGCGCCTTGAGCGCTGACAGTTGCTGCTCGGCACTCTGCTTAGCACCCTGCAACGCCTCATAAGCCGAGCGGTAGTCGTCGCTCGCCTCACGCTGAGCAATGGTACGATTTATAGCCGAGATCTCTGCCTCGCCACGGCGAAAGAAGTCGCCAGGCTGCAACATATCATATATAGGTGGCACAAAGTAGTCATGGTGGTTGCGCCCCATGAGGTTGCCCGAGAATGCGGCAAGGAAGCCAAGCTCGCCCCTCTCATCCTCGACCACAAGCACGCCAAACATCTTGCCACGAGCAATCTCCTCGTGCCACTCGGGGCGTGATTTTAGGTATTGCTGCACCTCGCCCGCTGCCAGCGTCGAGAGCTCGTGTGGCACATAGTGGAATGGCCACGTGAAGAGCTTCGGGCGCTCGATATGCGATATGTCGGTAGCAAAACGGTGTAGCATAGCCCACGAACGTTTAGAGCACAAACATCTGCAAGAGCTTCCATGTGGCAATCATGTGGCAGACATCGCCAAGGATTACAAAGACGTGGAACACCGAATGAATATATGGTATCTGCTTGAAGCTATATAGCACAGCACCAACGATATAGGCAATACCCTCGCCAACAACCCAGAGAACAATCTCTAAGCCACAACACTCGTAAAATGGCTTGAAGGCAACAAGGATTGTAAGTCCCATAAGCACGTAGCATGCCGTCTCGAGATAGCTCTGCGCCTTTAGCTTGCGGAAGCTTAGCGCCGTGCCCACAATGGCTGCGAGCCACACAAACGAGCAGATGGCAATGCCCCACACCGGAGCACCACCCTCACGCATGGCTATGAGCGTTACGGGCGTATAGCTACCCGCAATGTGCCAATATATCGCTGCATGGTCAACCTTGCGAGCGAGAGCCTTTTCCTTGACACGAGCGGCGGGTATGGCATGATACATTGTCGATGCGGCATAGGAGCTCGCCACACCCACAAAGTAGATTACAAGGCTCAATATGCCAAGCGACGAGGCGTAGTCCGCACTCTTAACAACAAAGAATCTACACACCACAATGGCCATCAGAAGGCCCACGGCGTGTGTCGAGGTATTCAAAATCTCCTCGCTACGAGAGTATGCTTGCTTGATATTCATATCGCAAAGGTAATCAAAATCGGCAAAAAAATAGTTGCGTTAGCCGAAATCTTCGTATATTTGTAGATGATTGCGCCCCACTCTATCGGGCACAGAAAAGATCATAAAGATGAAAATAGCGATAATTGGAGCAGGAAATATGGGCGGTGCGGTGGCACGTGGCTTGGCACGTGGCACAAAGGTAGCCACATCGAAAATATACGTGTCGAACCCCTCGACACCTAAGCTCGAGGCGTTACGCAGCGAGCACCCCGAGATAAACACGACTGCCAACAACTGCGAGGCAGCGGCGGCGGCAGACCTCGTCATACTCGCCGTGAAGCCCTGGAAGGTAGCAGAGGTCGTCGAAGAGATAAAGCCACACCTCGACTACTCACATCAGGCGGTAGCCTCGATGGTGGGTGGCTTGGGCACGGCACAGCTTAGCGAGTGGCTCGACAAGGGCGACGGAGAGCTACCTGCGACATATATCATAATCCCCAACACCGCTATTGCCACCATGAGCAGCATGACATTTATCGCCTCGGCACGCACCACACCTGAGCAGGATGCGGAGCTTGTCGAGATATTCAACGAGTTGGGCGAGGCGATGCTTGTAGATGAGGGACTTATACCTGCTGGCACATCGCTCGCATCGTGTGGCATAGCATACGCCTTGCGCTACATACGTGCAGCAATGGAGGGTGGCGTGGAGATAGGCATGCGTGCCGACGACGCTAAGCGCATAGTGATGCAGACGTTGCGTGGCGCAGTCGATATTCTCGAGGCAAATGGCACTCACCCCGAGGCAGAGATCGACCGAGTGACAACGCCTGGTGGCCTGACAATCAAGGGCCTCAACGCCATGGAGGCCGCTGGCTTCACACACAGCGTGATCGAGGGTCTCAGGGCATCAACAAAGAGATAAATAGCAATGAAACAACAATGAGGTACTACGTCACGAGGAGTAATACATACCAAAAAAAGGATAGCCGCAGCTATCCTTTTTTAGTATGATGCGAGCTATGTTCGCCCATATCACGATTATGCAAAATCTTAATCTTGGCGTGAGCTTAACGGGATATGAGTCAATGAGGTTATGCCATGCTTCTGACCAATGACGTAGGTTGGCGATAGCGACGAGTTGGGGCGACTAAAATCGCTAAAGACACACTCCCTGCCAAGCGAGAGATGCAAGCACGAGAAGCGATCGCCTCTTTGCATCTTCGAATTCTCGCAATGCTCGGCAACAAAGCGATTATCGCCCAAATAGCGCACCTCGCACACTCTATCAGGGAGCCAGCCTATACGCAAGCAGTCGCCCACAGCGAGCTCCGAGGTGGTGATACTCTCGATGTCGAACAACGACGACTCGCAATCTGCCGAGAGCTCCGAGCAAAAGAGCCTCCACGAGCACCCTGCACCATACATAGACAATAGGTCTAAAGTGTGGAGCGACACCGTGTCGTAGCCTCGTGTAGAGTAGCCCCACACACGCTCAAGGGTAGACTCCGAGATATGCTGACGCTGATCCTGCTCGATAGCAGAAACCAAGTCCAGGAAGTCGGCATGCACAGTGAGTGGCTTGCCGAAACGCTTCTCAACGCTATTGCGCAGAGCGAAGATTTGAGGTATATTACTTTTAATTGCCATTGTGATACAAAAATAAATAATTATCTTTGAAATCGCAAACTTTTATTAAAATGGTAGAGAGCGAATTTTTCGACGGCACAACAACACGAGTTGTTAAGCAAGAGGGTTTTCAGGATATTGTGCTGTTAAGAAGCACAGCATATGCTACGCTATACCGTGCAAGCAAGGCCGGAAAGTTCTTTCTTATCAAGGCTACGAGAGATGGCTCAGAGCGACAAGTGGCGATGCTACGACGAGAGTATGAGTTTGCAATTGGCGGCGACCACCCCCATATCGTACATATATACACATATGAGGAGAATCTGCCCATGGGCGCAAGCATCATAATGGAGTATATCGAGGGTCGCACACTTGCCGAATATCTTGCCGAAAATCCCTCAACAGCGGAGCGCAAACGCATATTCGAAGAGCTGCTCTCGGCTGTTGGCTACATACATAAGAGGGGTATCATTCACAACGATCTTAAGCCCGAGAACATACTCATAAGCAGAGCCGATAACTCGCTAAAGCTCATAGACTTTGGCTTGGCAGATAGCGATGTTCACTTTGTTATGCGCACACTTGGCTACACTCCCGCATATGCCTCGCCCGAGCTTAGCAATCGCTGCACCACGCTCGATGCTCGTAGCGACATCTACTCGTTGGGCATCATCTTGCGCCAGCTGCTTGGCACAAGATACCGTTTTATTACGGCTCGCTGTCTGATGCAAGATCCCGCACAACGCTATGATAATGTGGAGGCGTTGCAGAGCGCAATACACAGGCGCAACAATCGTTGGAAGCACATAGTGGCAATAATCTGCATAGCGCTTATAGCAACATTGACAATGCTCTACTTCTCAACAAAGAAGCAGTATAGCAATGTTCAAAAGCAATACGACGAGGCACGTAGCCACTATATCAATACCGAACAAAAATATCAAGAGCTCAAGAGTGATATTGAGAACAAAGCGAAGACACGAGAACTGTTGTACGCACGCATTGAAAATAAGATAGTTAATCTCTACAACGCACTATCAGACTCAGTATCTAACTCTGTTTACCAGCAATTTGGCGCAAGTGGCTACAACAGATTCGCCAATGAACTTGTCAAGTATAAAAATGATAGCATAGATACTATTACTGATATAGAATTGGCCACTTTTGCCAATAGCTCATATCTGCATCTATATAGTATATATGCCAACAAGTTGGTAGACGAAATCGAGGAGCTTCCATTCCTCTCTTTCGACAACATGTCGTCTGATGAAAAATTGTTCTATAACTTGCTAAGACGTAATGGCCTACCATATCGCCCATATAGCAAGGAGGAAGCAAAGACAATAAAAGACAAATTTTTGTAATCGCTTTTTACATACCTTTGCCACTGCAATAGCCCACTAAGCGCAAGATCGAGGCTCTTCAGAATCACGATTTTTGCAACAAATACAGGACTATTGTTAAACTATTATTATCCATTAAAAAACTTAAATTATTATGGAAAACCAGAATGTAAAAGGCGGATGGTGCAAGGCATCTATGGTATTGGGCATTATCTCTGTGGTATTCGCTTTGTTGCCACTTGTAAGCGCTTGGTTTATGTTGCTTACAACTGTAAACTATGTATTGGCACCTGTTGGCATTATCTGCGGTGTTGTGGCACTCATTAAGTCGCAGAACCTCGTTAAGTCTATCGTCGGCTTGGTACTTTGCGTTGTGGCAATTTGCCTTCCTTTCCTCATGGCAGAGCTCTACTTGGAGAGCGCAGCTGAGTCAGTAGGCAACGCAATGGATATGTTGGGCAACTTCTAATCATTAAAACATTGAAGCTATGAGCAACAAGAAAAAATACATCCTCATTGGTATTGGCGTACTTATTCTTATCTCACTACTTTCATCTATCGGCGGTGGCGACAGCGAGGTGGTGGAGCAGAAGCCTATTATCCTAAAGGCAGCACAGACCGAGATCAAGGGCGAGCTTAAGGGCTGCTACGAGCTTGTTGATAAAGAGTACAAGCCAAAGTATGATAACATCTGGGGATATGCTGTCAATGTTGAGCTTAAGCGTACATCGGCGAAGCTTCCACACGACCGTAAGGATATAACCATCTTCCCTGATTCTCACAAGTCATCAGCAAAGTATTGCGCAGGCTTTGGTATCGAGATTTTGGATGCCGATGGCAACGTTCTCGACAAGAAGAATGCCAATGCAACACCATACTCTTGGGACGAGATGACTGCTGCAATTCAGCTTCTTCCTGAGGAGACTACAACTATTAAGTACTACTTCAAGAGTCTTAAGGATGCTGCGAGCATTCGTGTAACCTCAATTATCATGGAGAACGAGGAGCGCAAGGATGCTACAAAGGTTGAGGCAAAGGCTAAGGCTGAGGCAAAGAAGGAGGAGAAGAAGTCTGGCACATTGAGCGGTCTTTTGAAGGAGGCTGCTGAGCTTAGCGATGATGACCTTGAGGATGACCTAAAGGATGCTGAGGCAGCTTTGGAGGTTGCGGGCAAGACAATGGAGCTTGCTGGCGACATGCTTAACCTCCTCAAATAATTAGTTCACTGCATACAACCATAGCAGATCTACATCTTCTGCAAACTGCATACTCGCCATGAGTTGCACAACAAACAAGAGCACAGATGCTGTTATTGGTTTTTGTAATAGTGATGTACAGACTTCGAAAATTAGTTTCGAATATGCTAAAGAGCGATAGTGCCGTCGAAGAATAACATCGGCACGGTAGCTACCAACGAGGCACTTAGCGCCACTTGGCAGAGTATAGCCCACAAAAGTTGTAACGAACTTTTGTGGGCCTATTTTTTTCTAACATTTTGGGGTAGTCTTTGTTTGGTATAGGGTTTGTTTTGGTATCGAAAAACAGATCCTATGTCGAGATATCTGATTTGCCTATTAGCAATATTTACACCGCTATGCGCACTTTGTCAGCGAGTGGAGGCGCCTCTTTCGCTCGAGGATGCACTCATGATTGCTCGCAACAAAAACCTCACGCTTAAGCTTGCTCATGAGGAGGTCGTAAGAGCTGAGGCAGAGAGCCGAGAGCTAAATGCACTATGGTATCCCTCGCTTATGGTTACGGGCGAGTACTCGCACACCACAACCGAGATTGCGGCCACAACGACGCTCGGCGAGATGGGCAGCGAGCTGCTTGGCAACCTTGAACCCATCATCGAGGCAAACCCCGTAATCGGGGAGCTCATAAACAACATAGGCAAGAGTGAGCTACGTCTGCCGATAGTGCCACGCAACAGTGCCGAGGTGGGTGCTGAACTAATATGGGTGGTATTTAGTGGCGGTCGCAGAGTTGCGGCATCACGCATATCAAAGGCTCTGCTATCGGTGGCAAACGATAGGTATAGCATCACGCAAGATGTGGTCGTAGCCACCGTTACGGAGGCATATTGGGGCTTAGCACTTGCCCGAGAGCTGACCCGTGTGAGGCGTAGCACCCTCGAGCAGCATGGCGAGCACCTGCGCCAGGCACGACGACTCGAAGAGGAGGGCATGATAAATCGTGCCGAGAGGCTTATTGCCGAGGTGGCATACGACCAGGGTGTAACACTGCTCGCCTCGGCAGAGGGCAACCAACGAGTAGCCGAGGAGTGTCTTAACTCGTTGCTTGCTACCGACTCGCTCGCTATTGTCCCCACCACACCACTATCCACTCCTCGCACCATACCGAGCTGGGAGGAGCTCATATCTCTTATCCCGACAACACCCACCATAAGCGCACTAAAACGAGGCTCGGAGATTGCTTCGCTCGCACTCAATGCCGAGCGTAGCCGCTACCTACCCACCATCAGCCTTATTTGCCACCAGCAGCTATGGTCGTGGGGGTTAGACAAAAACATATTTCCACGCACAATAGTGGGCGTAGGGCTCGAGTGGACACTCTTCGACGGACTCGCACGTGAAAGCGCCATAGCACGCTCGAAATCGACACTGCGCAGCGCACAGACAACGCTTCAAAAAACCAACACCGACCTACACACAGCCGTGGCGAGGTATTACGCCATGCTCACAACATCGTTAGAGGAGTATCGGGCACAACAAACAACGCTCGTGCTTGCCGAGGAGCTGGTGAGGGCACAACAGCGAGCATTTGCCGAGGGCATGGCAACATCGTCAGAGGTGGTAGATGCCACACAGCGCCTCGCCGAAGTTCGGCTGGCACAGCTTGCAACGCTCTATGCCATAGACACATCGCTCGCCACACTGCTTATGTTGGTTGGCAAGGCCGATGAGCTAATAACATTTTTCACCCCTCAATAGTAATGAAACAGAAATTCCCTTATATCGCCTTCGTGGCAATTGTCTTGGCTATTGCCCTACTCTCCATAGTGGGCATTCTCACATCTCGCCACGCCACACCGCCACTGCAAGGCACCATAGAGGCTCCCGAGATACGCATATCGGGAAAGCTCGCTGGCAGGGTGGCTAAGATATGTGTGCGCAAGGGCGACATCATTGCAAAGGGCGACACCCTCATAGTGATACATTCGCCCGAGACCGAGGCGCTACACTCGCAGGCTGTTGCCCTCGAAAATGCAGCCCAGGAGCAGAGCAACAAGATTGACGAGGGTGCACGTAGCGAGGTTATTGCCTCGGCAGAGCAGCTATGGCTGGGGGCAAAGGCTCAGCGCACGCTTGCCGAGAACACCTATCATAGGGTGGTGCGCCTATGGCAAGATAGCATCGTATCGCTACAACGCAAGGAGGAGGCAGAGGCGCTATATCTCTCAGCCTCAGCGGGAGAGAGGGCAGCATACGAGCAGTATATTCTTGCACGCAAAGGGGCGCAGAAACAAGATAAGGCGAGTGCTCGATACATGGCTGTGGCGGCGGCAAGCAGCGTGAGTGGCGTTGAGGCGGTGCTCGACGACGGCCACCTCACGTCGCCCATAGATGGCGTTGTTGCCGAGATATACCCCGCCGAGGGCGAGCTTGTGGGCATCGGCACGCCCCTGCTCACGATTGTGGATATAGCCAAGCCCTACGCCGTGCTCAACGTACGTGAGGATATGATGCCCCACTTCCGCCTGGGTCAAACAATACATGGCGACGTGCCAGCACTTGCCACGCCCGACATCGAGTGGGAGATATGCTATATAGCACCCTTGGGTAGCTACGCCACATGGCGCACCACACACCTTGCCGAGGGCTACGACATGCGTACATTCGAGGTTCATGCTCGACCAACAGAGCAGATAGAGGGCTTGTACCCCGGCATGAGCCTATTGCTAACAACGAAGAACAGCGAGCGATGAGAGCTTTTTGGAGTGTCGCACGCCGAGAGGTTTTGACCATTGCACATAGCCCACTGCTATGGGTTGCCACCATCGGCTTGCCACTATTTTCGGCAGTGTTCATGTCTACAATCTTTGGCAGTGGAGCAATGCAAAATATAGGCATAGGCGTTGTAGATGAGGAGTTTACGTCTACATCTCGCAGCATTATCCGCACCATCGACTCATCGCCCACGCTCGCCGTAACCCACCACTTTGCCTCCTCAACCGAAGCCCTCGCAGCCATTAAGCGACGAGAGATATATGGCTATTTCGTTCTGCCACACAACCTGACACGCAACCTAACACAGGGCTCACGGGTAACAATCCCCTACTACTATCACTACGCCTTTATGAGCGTCGGGGCACAAGTGGAGTCTACGCTGCGCACGCTCCTCACCATCGTGAGCATCGACCCCATAGTGGTTACTGCAAACGAGATGGGCGTTTCGGAGAACGTCGTGGAGAGCTTTTTAGAGCCCACCACCAGCGACATACACCCCATAGGCAACGCCTCGCTAAACTATGGCACATACCTCACCGAGCCATTCTTCTTCATTATGTTTCAGATAGTTATGCTCATAACAATGGTCTACGTCCTCGGCACCGAGCGCTCTCACGGCAAGGAGTGGCTCACGGCAGCCAAAGACAACATCTTCACCGCCATAGTGGGCAAGTCCGCACCATATGTTTGTTGCTTCGTGGCAAGTGGCATGGCGGCGCTATGCATAATGAGTCGTATAGGCAACCTCACCCTCTCGTGGGGGTTGGTGGGTGCAATGGTGGGGCTGGTCATGGCAAGCATATCGCTGGCGATATTCCTCTACTCGCTATACCCACATATGGCACTGATACTCAGCCTTGTGTCGATGATTGGCTCGCTCGGCGCAACACTCTCGGGCGTGACATTTCCCATTAATTCGATGTACCCTATCTTCCGCCATGTGGCACCCCTTCTACCAATTAGGCACTTTACCATAATAACGCAAAATATGCTCTACACCGAAGGCGGATACAAGGCTGTGTGGGAGCATGTCGTAGTGCTTGTTGCATTCTGTCTGCTACCACTCATCACCGCCACACGCATGCGCAAAAGCATAATATCGGGAAGCTATGAGAAGAGCAAATAGAGCTATACGCCTCTTCAATATCACGTTTCGCAAGGAGCTGTGGGACACCGCCACCTCGCTATCAGCCGTGATACTCATCGTTGGTGGCATGATAGCCTATGGCATACTCTACAACCTGCTGTACCGCCCCAATATAGTGCACGAAGCCCCTATCGTGGTGGTGGACAACTCTCGCACACACCTATCCCGCCACCTCATAAGCCTCACCGATGCCTCGCCCAGCGCCGAGGTTGTGGCGACCACCGCCGACCTTGGCGAGGCACGCACGATGCTAAGCCGTGGCGAGGCAGTGGCTATTTTGTATCTACCCCACGACATGAGCCGACGCATAGGTAGAGGCGAGCAAGCCATATTCGTAACACTCTCGCCCACAGCCACATTCCTCTACTACGAAGCCACCGCCGAGGCTATCGCCGATGCCATGCTCGCCCTCGACAGCGACACCCGAGAGGATATGCTGTGGACACTCCCCATAACACTGCAAGAGGCGCTCAGCAATCGCACGACAGCAGATGTCGTTGGCAACGCACTCTTCAACCCCACAAAGGGCTATGCCGACTACCTTATTCCCGTGGTCTTCGTGATTATCATATTTCAGACGATGGTCATGGTCGTGAGCATGAATAGTGGTGGACGTGGAGCAATGGGCATAACGCCGCTACGTGGCAGAGAGATAGGCTTTGGTGGGCGTGTGATAATCACCCTCGCTCGCAGCGCCACATACTGCCTGATATATGGCTTGCTCGCCATATTCCTCGTTGGATTGCTACCTCACATTTTTGACCTGCCACACCTCGCCTCAACGCTGAATTTGATGACGCTCCTCCTCCCCTTTATGCTCGCCACCTCACTCTTTGGGCAGGCCTTCGGCAGACTATTCAACGAACGTGAAGCACCCGTCGTGCTCATCACCTTCTTCTCCGTGGGCCTCATCTTCATCGCTGGCATCTCCTACCCTCTCGAACTGCTGCCCACCCTTTGGCACGCCACACACTACCTCCTCCCCGCAGCCCCCGCCACCCTCGCCTTCGTCGAGCTAAACTCGATGTCCGCCACCCTCGCCGACATCGCCCCACAACTCGCCACCCTCTGGCTCCAATCCGCCGCCTACCTCCTCCTCGCCACTATCCCCTCGCACGGGTTCAGGTAAGCCATTACCACATATAGAGGTAGTTGAAGGGTGCTGTTTAAGACGAATAGATAACAAAAAAGCAGAGGTGTGGCCTCTGCTTCAATGGATTATGTGATTTTAGTGTTAAAACACCTCTGACAATTTCGTTGCTGACATCAATCTTGCATAGTTAGTGTAACGTGATGCCTGTGGCGCAACGCCTTTTTTATCTTTGTCCAACTCAATATGCGGAATCTCTTTTGCCGGCTCCTTAAAATAGAGGATATATTTATTAGTATCCTTGTACCTCTCAATGTGATCAACCTCAGCGACATGGGTTATTGCTGACATAGGAGCAGTTCGATAGGCTGCGATATACTTAATCTTGTCAAGCATAGACACCGATATGCGAATCTGCCACCACGCATTACTCTCGATAAAAGCTGACTGGAAGCCCTCCTCCTGAGCTGGAACAACGATAGTATCTATATCATCAACCGATACGGTCTTCACGCTATGGCTCGTTGCAACGAACTCCTGAATCTCGTTGTTAAACGGAATAAATTTATACAAGGTCTTTCCCTCGCGATTTTCAAAAGCCTTAAACTCAATAATATCAGTATTCATTGTGAGTTGGCTCAATACATTTTCCAACTCAGCAGAACTATTGTCTATAATAACAATTGCAGCAACAGGCTTTTCAAAAATCAAAGACTCCAGTAACGCATCAATATTTCGATAACCCATTTCCGAAATCTTTGACTCGATGAGAGTCAAATGCTCTGGGGACTTAGCAAGATAGTCAATGATAAATTGCTTAATCTTTCTACCACTCGGTTTGTATGATATCGCAAATTTGAGAAGTTGCGAACCAATGTGCTTGTAGGCATCGTGAATACCCAACTCGTTCTCAACAATATATAAACGAGGATTGTTTACGAAGGTAAAATCTAGCAAGTAGCCATCAGGAATAGTAACGATACTATCTCCGATTTTCTTCTTGATGTCAATATAAACCGTATTGGCTCCAAATATATGTCGGTAATTCGCAACCACATCTTGCTCAAAATCCCTTTCCAGCTGGTATCCCTTTAGATAATAAATATCATTGCCACTAACAATGCGCTCCATATTATTGGGGTTAGAGTTTTTTTTATTATTTGACAAAGGTAGATATTATTTGCAAAAACGACAAGCATTTATCGCCCATTTTAGAAGTAATTTGGTACTAATATAACGCCGATTACAGATAGTGGAATGCATTATCCCAACTCAAAACGAGAGTTTATCTCTTTTGTGCTCCACTCTATATATCAAGCATTTACCCTCTGCCCAGTACTACACTCCCAAATCAAGGGACACTTG